>DAMCTP010000006.1:0-89757 GCA_032113595.1 Pseudogracilibacillus sp. | reverse complement strand
TTTTCAAGGAGCAAATAATAACGCCGCTTCGGAAAACAGCGACTTTATTAATATACCACATAAACTGCTAATGTGTCAATAGATTTATTGGATTTATAAACAAATTTATTGACTGTTTTTAGCATATTAAGACCATGAATTAATATACCATAAAAAATAAATTTGTCCAATAGAAAAGATATCCATTTTTATTCATTTCAAAATGAACACTTGTGGCCTTAAACACAGCAATACATGCTGGCACAAGTGTTCATTGGATTTTTTTACTTGAAAAAATAAATTTACTTTTGACGCATTTGCGGGAATAAAAGCACATCTCTAATTGATGGCGAATTTGTTAATAACATGACAAGTCTGTCCACACCAATTCCTAGACCACCCGTAGGCGGCATTCCATACTCTAGCGCCTCTAAAAAGTCCTCATCCATTAAATGTGCCTCATCATTTCCTTCTTTTCTTTCTGCAACTTGTGCTTCAAATCGAGCACGTTGATCAATAGGATCATTTAATTCAGAAAATGCATTCGCGTGTTCGCGGCCAACAATAAACAGTTCAAAACGATCTGTAAATCGCCCATCATCCTTGTTTTTCTTTGCCAAAGGTGATACTTCAACAGGTTGTCCATAAATAAACGTTGGTTGGATTAACTTATCTTCAACCTTTTGCTCAAAAAATTCGTTAACGATATGTCCATATGTCATATGGTCAGTAATTTCAACATGATGTTTTTTTGCTAAACTTCTAGCCTCTTCATCAGAGAGTTTCCCCCATAAGTCTACCCCTGCGTAATCCTTAATAGCATCAACCATATGGAGTCTTTCCCATTTTGGTTGCAAATTGATTTCTTGTTCACCATAGGTTATTGTTGTTTTTCCAAAAATGTCTTTTGCAATAGTAGCAATCATATTCTCAGTTAATTCCATAATATCTTCAAAATCAGCATATGCCTCATATAATTCAATCATTGTAAATTCCGGATTATGACGTGTTGAGACGCCCTCATTTCTAAAAACCCGTCCAATTTCATAAACCTTCTCTAGGCCACCAACAATCAATCGTTTCAAATGAAGTTCAATAGCAATCCTAATATACAATTCTATGTCTAGTGCATTATGATGTGTTTGAAAAGGTCTGGCAGTTGCTCCCCCCGGTATCGTGTGTAACATCGGGGTTTCTACTTCTAAAAATCCAAGATTATCTAAATAATGTCTCATTGATTGGATAATTTTACTACGTAAAATGAACGTTTCTCTGCTTTCGATATTAGTAATCAAATCTAAATATCTTTTACGATAACGGAGTTCAATATCTTGTAAGCCATGATACTTATCAGGTAAAGGTCTTAATGCCTTTGTTAATAAAGTAAAAGAAGTTGCCTGAACCGACAGTTCCCCGACATTCGTTTTAAAGACAATTCCAGTTACCCCAATAATATCTCCTATATCAACAGTCTTAAACAAATCATATGACTGTTCGCCTATTTCATCTTTACGAATGTACAATTGAATTTGCTCACTAACATCTTGTATATGGGAAAAACTTACCTTTCCTTTCCCGCGTTTTGTCATTACTCTTCCGGCAACTGTCACTTGAACGGTTTTCTCAGCTAATGCCCCTTTTGAAAAGTTACCATATTGTTCATGCAACTCCTTAGCCTTATGTGTACGCACATATTTTCCGCCGAAGGGGTCGATACCATTTTCAATATACGATTGTAACTTTTCCCGACGCACTTGCAATTGATCTGTTAATTCTTCCGACAACCTTAATCACTCCATTAACTTATTTTTATACGAAAATTTACTTTGATTTTTCCCATTTCACAACACCTTTTAATTCCTTATTTGAAATATTATTAATCAAATCTTCAATATGCTTTCCAGAATCAGGCATGACTAAATTTGGAGCAATATCATATAGAGGAATAAGTACAAAAGCCCGTTTTTGTAATCGGGGATGTGGGATTCTTAATCGATCCAAATCACGATTTTCCTTATTAAATAACAAAATATCCAAATCAACAGTCCTTGGACCATTTTCAACCGTTCTTTCTCGACCTAATTGTTGCTCAATATCCTGACATACATTTAACAATTCAATACTAGTTAAACTAGTCATTACTTTGATTACCATGTTTAAAAAATCATCCTGATCATGATAACCTACGGGTGGTGTTTCATAGATGAAAGATTTTTTTACCACCTGAATGCTTTCATTTTTCTCTAATAATTCAATTGCATCTAATAAGTATTTCTCTCTATCTTCAACATTAGAACCTAAACCAATATATACCTTATTCATCACTTTCTCTCCCTATAAATTTGTACGGATACAGCTTCATAATGGCCGTTTATTGGCGGATTGGGTTTTACTACTTCTACCTGACATGCTTCAATTTTCTGAAAACTGTCTAGTAAAGTCGTTGCGATATCTTCAGCAAGGGCTTCGATAAGATTCTTTGATTCACCCTCAACAATATTAGCAACCTTTTGAAAAACGTCACTATAATCAATTGAAGCCCCCATGTCATCTGTTATACCTGCTTTTTTTAAGGAGGCAAAAATATCTACATTGACAATAAAATGTTGGCCTAATTTTTTCTCTTCAGCAAATAAACCGTGATATCCATAAAATTGCATCTGTTTTAATGATATTTGATCACGCTTCATTTTGCATCAACCCCTTTAAGCAACATGGCATCCATCATTTTAGTTAATTCCAATGTCTTTTCCACATCGTGTACTCGGACGATGTTAACCCCTTTAGCGATACCTAAGCAGGTCGTTGCTCCCGTCGCATTATCCCGTTTTTCGGCAGGGATATTTAGCACCTTGTTTATAAAAGATTTACGTGAAGCACCAAGTAAAAATGGATAGTCTAATTGCCCAATAATGTCATCAAGGTGATTCATTACGTGAAAATTATGGTCTAACGTTTTACCAAAACCAATTCCGGGATCTAAAATAATTTGGGAATCATTAATACCAGCTTTTTTTACAATGGCTAAACTTTCATGTAAATCCGAAATAATTTCCCCAATCAGATCATGATATCGTTTATCATCTCGATTATGCATTAATATGATTGGCACTTGATATGCCTTAGCAATGTTTGCCATCCTAAGGTCTTTTCTTGCACCCCAAATATCATTAATCATATGTGCTCCAGCTTGTAAAGCCGCCTCGGCGGTTTCTGCTTTATACGTATCAATTGAAATTGGAATGTTTACATGGTCTTTCACTGCACGTATTATCGGAAGTACTCTTTCTATTTCCTCTGCCACAGAAATAGGAAGATGATCTGGACGCGTGGATTCTCCACCAATATCAATAATATCTGCACCAGCATTTTCCAGTTGAATTGCTTGATTGACTGCTTTTTCTATCGTATTAAACTGACCACCGTCTGAAAAAGAGTCTGGAGTGACATTTAAAATCCCCATTATATATGTTTTTTCTTCCCAAATAAAATGACTATTACCTATTTTCAATCCCATCAACCACAGTCCTTCATCCATCATTACCATCTATTAAAAGCTATAACCATTTTACTAACAATATCATAACACAAAGTAACACATTGTATAAAAAATATACTTCTTAAAAATACCCCCATAAACTAAAATTGCTTATTTGTTCAATATTTCATTAAGTATTTTAACAATAAAAAAAGAGATGTAACATCTACATCCCTCATCCCTTTATAGTCAACCTATATTAATATTTCTAATTTATACTATTCATCAAACTGAAACAATGCTGTTGACAAATACCTTTCACCACTATCCGGCAAAATCGCTAATACCTTTTTACCTTTTCCAAGCTTTTTCGCCACTTTAACTGCTGCAGCAATCGCCGCGCCCGATGAAATACCTACTAATAACCCTTCTTTACTAGCAGATTTTCTAGCAGTATCAAATGCATCTTCATTTGTTATTTGAATCACTTCATCGTATAAATCCGTATCAAGTACTTTCGGAACGAAACCAGCACCAATGCCTTGAATTTTATGAGGCCCCGGTGAGCCACCTGATAAAACTGGTGAATCAACGGGTTCTACAGCATATAATAACACATCTGAATCGCTTTCTTTTAGCACTCGACCTGCCCCAGTTAAGGTACCTCCAGTTCCTATTCCTGAAATAAAGGCATCAACCCCATTAGGCATTTGTTCCAAAATTTCTTTACCGGTTGTTAGTGCGTGGACTTCCGGATTTGCTTCATTTTCAAATTGTTGTGGCATAAAATAGCCGTTAGCCTCTTTCAGTTCGGTTGCTTTTGCAATAGCACCTTTCATCCCGTCGGCACCGGGCGTTAAATATAGTTCGGCACCATATGCCCTTAACATATTACGTCTCTCTACACTCATTGTATCAGGCATGACAACAACTAATTTATACCCTTTTGCTGCAGCAACTAAAGCCAAACCAATCCCAGTATTCCCACTAGTTGGTTCAATAATCGTATCACCAGGTTTTATTAAACCATCTTTCTCGGCTTTTTCAACCATCGATAATGCAATACGATCCTTCACTGAACTACCCGGATTAAATGATTCTAGCTTCACATAAACTTCTGCACTATCTTTATCAATCAGCTGATTTAACTTAACAATTGGTGTTTTCCCAATTAACTTCGTTATATTATCAACTACTTCCATTAAAAACACTCCAATTCATACTATTTTTATATGATTTATATACTATGATAATATTGAATTAATTTTTTGTCAACATAAATTTCTTCAATTGCCACTATTATTACCAAAATCATGCGCCCAAAAACAACTTTTCAGTAAATAAAAAAGCCTTGCCACTTCTAATAGACGGTAACAACGCTTTTATAGGTAAATCATATTTGATAAAGCCCAAAAATTCATTTACAACAAATTCTGTAACTGTTCCTCAGTTATATGATAGACATTATTACAAAAATGACATGTCGTTTCTGCCCCATGGTCTTGTTCAATCATATTGCGAATTTCTTCTTCCCCCAGTCCTTTAATGGCATTTAATATCCGTTCCTTGGAACATTTACATTGAAAGAAAACTTTTTGTTCCTCTAAAATAGTAACCTTTTCCCCTTTAAATAATTCATGTAAAATTTCCCTTGCATTTTTCCCTTTATGAATCAGTGTTGAGATGGTTGGTAGTTTCTTAAGGGATTGTTCTATATTCGAAATAATCTCATCAGTTGCTCCGGGTAATAATTGAATGATAAAGCCCCCCGCGGCTAAAATAGAATGATCTGGATTTACCAATACCCCTGCACCAACAGCTGAAGGTGTTTGTTCTGAGTTAGCAAAATAATAGGTAAAATCATCGCCAATTTCTCCGGAAACAATGGGTACCTGTCCAGTAAAATAGTCTTTTAATCCAAGATCCTTTACGACACTTACTGTTCCAACCGTACCAACGGCCCCTTTCACATCTAACTTCCCTTGCTCATTTAAGGGAATATCAACATGGGGGTTTAAAATGTACCCTCGTGTTTCCCCTTTTGCATTACTATCACAAATAATTGCCCCAATTGGACCGTTACCCTCGATTTTCGTAGTAATTGTATCATTACCTTTTAACATCGCACCCATTAATCCCGTGATTGTTAATGATCTACCTAGAGCTGCAGAGGCCGTCGCCCATGAGTCTTGTCTGACCCTAGCCTCCTCAACCATTTCTGTCGTCGTAGCAACATAGGCACGAACCATTCCTTCAAATACTGTTGCTTTTACTAAATTATCTTTCATATTTACAGACCTTTCTTTTTACTTGCCATATTCTTTTGATAAATGGTGTATAACCCTTTTAAGGTTAAATGTGGTTCAACATGTTGAATCATTTCCGAATCCCGAGCAATTAGTGATGCAAGACCACCTGTTGCAATTACTGTCGAAGCCTCTCCCATTTGTTGCTTCATTCGCTTCACAATACCGTCAACCTGACTGACGTATCCATAATATACACCTGATTGCATTCCCTCAACTGTTGTTCGGCCAATAATATTTGTTGGTTTTGCAATTTCTATTTTAGGTAATTTCGAGGCATGATGATAAAGGGCATCCATCGAAATTTTAATCCCTGGGGCAATGATCCCCCCATAATATGCTTCTTGTTCATCAATATAACAAAATGTCGTCGCTGTGCCAAAGTCTATGATGATAAAAGGAGCACGATAAAGTTCAATTGCACCCACTGCATTTACGATCCGATCAGCACCAATTTCATTAGGATAAGGATAATTCATATTTAAAAATGATCGGACATCTTTGCTACCAATAATTAACGGCATAATATTGAAATAAATCGAACACATTTTTTCAAGTGCCCTCATAATAGGAGGTACAACGGATGAAATGATAATACCAGTAATATCTCCAAATTTTAGTCCTTTATGATCGAACAACGACTTAATTAACATACCAAATTCGTCCTCTGTTTTAAATCGGTCCGTTTTAATCCGCCACTCATATTGAAGTTGATTTTCCCGAAAAACCCCTAACACAGTATTTGTATTGCCGATGTCAAGTACAAAGATCAATATTAACTCCTCCGTAAATTCAATCTATGCTTGTCCAGTATTAAAGAAAATCAGCCTCCCCATAATGGGTATGAAAGGCTGATTGTGTCAATACTTTACTCTTTGTTTTCATCTGAACTATCTTTTTGATCTGAACTACTAGTCACATCATTTGTTTGAGACCCATTGTTTGAATCGGCAACTTCATCCTCAGACATTTTTTCCTTTATGTCATCATAGCTTGATGCTGCATCATTTTTATCATCTTGACCTTTAATTGTTACCTTTACATCTGATGACACTTGATCAGTAGACAATCCATCTTCAACTTTTTCTTTATCGGAGGATTCTTCGTCTTCATGAACAACTGCTTTTTCCGGCATCTTACCAGTCTCAAACAATGACTTAATTTGCTCTGCATCGAGTGTCTCTACTTCGAGCAATTTCTCAGCTATTAATTCTAATTTATCACGGTTTTCCGTTAAAATTTCTCGTGCTCTTTCATAAGAAATATTTACAAAATTTTGCGTTTCAACATCAATTTCGTGAGCAATAGCATCACTGTAATTTTTCTCATTGTGAAGGTCTCTACCTAAAAACACTTCATCACTACCTGATCCATTAAATTGTGTTGGACCAATTTTTTCACTCATACCGTATTCTGTAATCATTTTGTTGGCAATAGCAGTAGCACGTTGGAAGTCATTTGAGGCTCCTGTACTCACATGTTCCTTACCAAAAATAATTTCTTCTGCTACACGTCCTCCTAATAGACCAGTAATTCTATCAAATAACTCAGGTCTCGTAACGATATATCGGTCTTCCTTCGGAAGCATGACCGCATATCCACCCGCTTGCCCACGGGGAACAATCGTTACTTTATGCACTGTGTCAGCATCATCTAACACCATTCCAATTACTGTATGACCACTTTCATGATAAGCAACAATTTTTCTTTCTTTTTCAGAAATGACCCGGCTTTTTTTCGCAGGACCTGCAATAACACGATCAATCGCTTCATCGATTTCTTCCATTGTAATACGCTTTTTATTATGTCTTGCAGTCACTAATGCCGCTTCATTAAGTAAGTTTTCTAAATCAGCACCTGAAAATCCAGGGGTCCGCATAGCAATTACCTTCAAATCAACATCTTCTGCTAATGGTTTATTACGTGCATGAACACCTAAAACAGCTTCTCTACCTTTCACATCTGGTCTATTCACAGGAATTTGTCTGTCAAAACGACCAGGACGTAATAATGCAGGATCTAAAATATCTGGGCGGTTTGTCGCAGCAATCATAATGATACCTTCATTGCCATCAAATCCATCCATTTCAACTAACAATTGATTCAACGTTTGCTCTCGCTCATCATGTCCACCACCGAGCCCAGCGCCACGTTGTCTACCAACTGCATCAATCTCATCGATGAAAATAATACATGGTGCATTTTTCTTCGCATTTTCGAATAAATCACGAACTCTTGAAGCACCCACCCCAACAAACATTTCAACAAAATCTGACCCACTGATTGAAAAGAACGGAGTCCCCGCTTCACCGGCTACAGCCCTAGCGAGTAATGTTTTACCAGTCCCTGGTGGACCAACTAATAAAACCCCTTTCGGAATTCTTGCACCAACTTTTGTAAATTTCCGTGGATCCTTCAAAAATTCTACTACTTCTACGAGCTCTTGCTTTTCTTCATCAGCACCAGCCACATCAGTAAAACGAACTTTTGCCTTTTCTTCATTATAGAGCTTCGCCTTACTTTTCCCGAAGTTCATGACACGGCCACCGCCGCCACCGCCTTGAGCTCTCGTAAAGATAAAAAAGAAAATTAATCCTATAAGAAGAAAAGGTATCATCATCGTCAGGAAATTCAGAAATGCACTTGGTTGCTCTTCCTGTTTCATTTCCATAATACTTTGTTCGCGAGCTATGTTAGTTATCGTTGCCACTATTTCAGTATTATCAGGTACTTGAGCCACAAATTCTTTACCGCCTTGTGCCAATTCACCTGTTATTCGCATAATTTTATTTTTTGGTTCCATTGTCATTTCTTTAATGTCACCATTTTCTAGTACTTGTAAAAATTCATTAACACTAAGTTCTTCAGATTGCTCGCCTTGTCCTTTAAACAGACCGAAAACAAAAATAAGTACGAGGAAAATTAGTGCATAAAAAAGTACATTTCGGAATAACCGATCCATTAATAAACCTCCTCCAAGCAGGAAAACTATAATACATCGTATCATAATTAGGAATGATTACAATTTATTTACTCACATTAATATATGATAACCTATTTTAACAAAAAAACATACTAATATAAAGAAAACATCTTTACCCATTTACATGAAAAAATGGGGAAATTCCATCCCCTTATCATTACTATGTAATTCATTTAGAAATAAAACAATAATGTTATTTGCTCTTTTAACTAACATTTTATAACTCATATACTTCTGGTTTTAAAACACCTATATATGGCAGGTTACGATATTTCTCATTATAATCTAACCCATAGCCGACAACAAACTCATTTGGTACTTGAAAACCAACAATATCTGCTTTAATACTTGCAGTTCTTCCTTCAGGTTTATCCAACAAAGTAACAATTTTAACTGTTGCCGCCTTACGATATTTAAATAAATCAACTAAATAACTCAGCGTCAAGCCACTATCAATAATATCTTCTACAATTAATACATGGCGACCTTCCACTTTAGCATCTAAATCTTTTACAATTTTAACCTCGCCAGATGAGCGGGTACCACTACCATAGCTTGATACGTCCATAAAATCCATTTCAACAAAAATATCCATTTTACGGGATAAATCCGCCATGAATGGAGTTGCCCCTTTTAAAACACCGATTAAAAGGGGGTTCAAACCGGCATATTCAGCCGCTAATTGTTTCCCCAATTCATCACATTTTGCAGCAATTTCATCTGTAGTGATAATAATTCTTTCTATGTCGTTATGCATTTGGTTCCCCTCTCGTTTTCGCTTGATGTATATAAGTGAATAATAAATATGAACGTTTCTCACTCGTTTTAAAGGGTGTATCTATTTTTCTCATTCCGATTAGCCATAAAATTTCATTTTGATAATCTGTTAATACATATGTCTGCTCACGTTGGTGACGTGGAATCTTTTCATCTATCAATATATCCTTTAGTTTTTTTGTACCATGAAGCCCTTTATAACTCATCCGATCCCCTATTTCGCGTTGTCGAATAATAAAAGGAAAAACCACTTCATCGGTTGCATAAACGAATGAGTTATTTGCGCTTGCTGGAAATTCTTCTACAATAGACACTTCTAATTGATCCCCATTGGGCAATAAGACAGTTGTAGGTATTTGATTTATCTCTTGACGAAAATGGGCTGTTTTTTTATGGTGGTAAAAATAAAAATGTATTTGATCATAAGATTTTTCCAACATTAAATTTCGGGGAAAATAGACACGTTTATTATGTTGACTTTCAAGCATGATTAGAAACGACTCTTCATGTTTGTATGAAAGCGATTTTGGCAAATTAGTTTGGTATAGATAGTCTAATGTTAGACGAAACACACGTCTTTGTAAAGGTTTTTCATAAATTATTAACTTGACAATATCAATATATACCCGATTTAATGGCTCATCAATAGTCACCACTTTATCAAAGACATTTTTAGCTAAAATGTTAAGGTATTGTTCATCTTCTATTAATGTCTCATTTAAATACTGTCCTGTTAAATGTAACAAGTTATTTCTTTCCTTCAACAATGGTATCACATTTTTTCGAATATTATTCCGAGTATACGAAGTATCTTCATTTGATGCATCTATCCGAGGATGCAAATGATGTCGTGAACAATAATCATAAATGTCAACCTTTGAGACGGATAAAAGTGGCCGAATAATCGTCCCACGACCAAAAGGGCGCTGGAAGGGAATTCCTAATAGACTAGATGAGTTTGCTGCCCTAGCAACATTCATCACCAACGTTTCCACTTGATCATCGCCATGATGACCGAGTACTAAATAATCGGCTTTAATCGCTTCCATTGTTTCCTCATAAGCCTCATATCTTAATTCACGTGCAGCAACCTGAATGCTCTTTTTGTTACTTTTAGCATAGGTACCCACATCCACTTGTACTGAAGTGATCGGTATGTCCCAATCCTTACATATTTCCTTAACGTACATCACATCGTCTTTAGATTCTTCTCTTAATTGATGATCAACCACAATTGCTGCTACATTTAAATGATCAAACTTGGCAAAATTGGAGAATAGATGTAACAATGCGAGGGAATCTGGACCACCTGAAACACCCACCAAAAATGTTTGCCCTGTAAATTGAATATGATGTTTGCTTAAAAATTGTGCAATCGTACCCTCCATGAAAACCTTCCCTTTCATATGTTACAAACAAGTTGATGATTATTTATACATTATACATTGTTACGATAGACCATCCTATTAAATCGCTTATTGGAAAATTCGATGACACACCACCAACGTGAACATTAGTGGAAACCGAAATGAACATGTTAGCTTGAGGAAAGTGGAATAGATGACCATTGTGGCATATGCTTTTTAACCTTACTGACTACAATTGTCATATCATCACGAATATTACCTTGTTCCTCACGAATGACTTCCTCTAATAACAGATCTGCAATTTCTTGAGGGTCTGATGTGGTTAATTGTTTAATTTTTCTTCGCATCCAAACATCGTTATTTTTAATTTGTTTAGATGCATCAAACACACCATCACTCATCATAATGATGATGTCCTCCTGCTTTAACACCTTACTAACTGTATCCAAATCAACATGCTCTATCATCCCAATAGGTAAATTATTTGCTTCAATCTTAATTACCTCATTGCCTCTTTTGATAAAACTTGGTGTCGAACTAATTTTTAAAAATCTCGTTGCTGCACTATGTAAATTAATAATCATTAAATCTAACGTTGCAAAAACTTCATCTGTCGTACGTAAGGCTAATATTGAATTAATCGATTGTATAGCGACTTTTTCAGATATTCCTGTCTGTAAGATTTGATTTAATAACCTTAATGTTTCCGAACTTTCTTCGTTAGCACGGATACCATTCCCCATGCCATCACTAATCGCTACCGTATATTTCCCATTACCAATCTCCATCATTGTATAACTGTCTCCAGAAACGAAACCACCACCTTTTGCCGCAGTGGCTACCCCTGTTTCAACCGTATATTTTCTTGCAGAACCAAACGTTAATAGACTTATCCCATGTGGAAAAGGGGAGATATTTTCTTTTTTTACGACAATTGTTTCATCTAGAACATCTGTTAAAATTGGTGCAATAAGTTTTTCCCCTTCACCTAAATATTCATAAAATATAACCGCCATTTCAATATCTATATTTCCTTTTTCTAAATTATAAATATCGATGCTTTCTATCTGAATATCCATTTGTTTCATTGCTTTTATAATGGCTATTTCTTGCTGATCATGTTGCTCTCTTTCCTCAACCATTTCTTTAGCGAAGTTATCCATAATATCGGATACTCCTTTTAACTGATCTGCGACAATTTTTTTGCTTTCTGACACTTGTCTTTTTAAACGTTGATTTACTTCCAACATGTTCATTTCCTGCCTCATAATCGCCAACACTTGCTTAGATTTGACACAATGATTTTCAAATTGCTTTTTTAACTTCGGCTGAATATCATCCATCATTAATAAATTATTTTTCATATTAACCATTAGCTGATATGTTTCATCAAACCGCCGCTGCCAACAACGATCTTTCATAAAACATTGTTGACATGTTTTTTCTGTAATAACACTTAAAAAGTAATCTGTTTCATTCACATTCTCCCCATTCGCCTGTTTTGTTGTCGAATGAACAAAACTATTGGATAAAGCGGCAAAAACATCGGAAAATTGTTCGACCCGTTTTGCTGTCACATCTCTAATCTTTTGTAAATACTTTCTTTCTTCATGGGAATGCTCTGTTGTACCAGGTATATAACGTGATAGCTGTTGTAACAATGAGTATGGGATTAAATAAAAAAGTGCTATCGCAATAACCGATTCTACCATTGTTGCAAATAGAGACTCAATACCACCATACATCCCTAGCAAAATCGTCCCAATAAACAAACCTAATACTGCCCCATGTTTTTTTCCCTCTTTTAACATGCCACCTAGCAATCCGGAAAATGCTAACAAACTCATTTGATACAAATTCATGACATTTGCTAAAGACAATATTAATCCTGCTACAACACCGACTGTTGAACCAATGGTTGCCCCGCCAATAAAGGCAAATATTAATACAATTAAACGTGATAAAATATGCTCGATTGATAAGGAGTAAATTTCCCACCCCATAAATCCTGTCAGCATGGAACCGATTAAAATAACAAAACAAATGAGGTCTTCATTTTTTAATGTTCTTTTTTCATGGCCTTGTACTAAAAATGGAATGACTTGCATAAATATGATATATAAAATAACACCTAAAATTCCCTCTAAAATTAAATGGAGTGACTCATAAAAGGAAATTACACTTGGTAAGGAGTATAAAAACACTCTTGTCATTACCGTAGAAAAAAACACAAAAACAATCGCCCATTTTAATTGTGTTCTATCTTTTAAAAACATTGACATCATTAAAAAGATTACTGTACTTAACATTATAAAGACAGCATGTTCAGTAGAAAAAGTCCAAGCCCCTATCCAAATAAATAATATAGTTAAACTAAGTCTTCTCTCATAAGCCGTCCAAACAGTTGCCAAAAAAGCGATGGCAAAAGGGGATATATTATACAAGATTACTGCCCGTCCCAAAAGTAATCCAATAATAAAATACACCATTCTACTTGCAATAAACCATTCTTTTATTGAAATATACCAATGATGACGAAACCGTTTATTTTTCATTGTTCTATCAACGTTCGTTGCTAAATTCATCCTCTACTCCTCCTCTTGTTTCAATTTACCAGTTCAATTATTTTTTTTTAAAACGGTTGAGTAAGTAGATTAAATCATAAAAGTAATTTAATTTTTGTCATAAAGAGCAGTTTTTTAAAAAAAGTTCTTCGACGAATTACAACGATAATTCATTTCTTATTACATCAATTCATTTATAAATTTAGTTATTTTCTTTTCATCACCAATTCACGACAGTAAATGATAGCCAACAACAGACTTATTTGAATTTTTATGTCAACAATTTTAAGAATATGCTTAGCATCCATGAATCTATAAATTTATTGACTTCATCCCTGTTGTATTGTAAGATATTTCTTGGCAGTATCGTCTGCCAATTTTATTTTTTATATGGCGGTGTAGCTCAACTGGCGAGAGCGTACGGTTCATACCCGTAAGGTTGGGGGTTCAATTCCCTCCGCCGCTATCTTTATACTACGTCAATATCAAACTTGACATAGTATTTTTTTCTCGGAAAAGGTTTTCCCATTTATTCGTATATAAACAAACCAAAAAACAGATATTACTTTTGCTAGTAACATCTGTTTATTATTATATTTATATAGAGCATTCATTTTTCACAGCAATTGCTATCCCCGTTTAGCACCTCTTCCACCACGTCTTGATTCAGTATGTTTTTTTAATGAGGCTAAACGATCTTCAGAATCTTTCAAGAAGCGGTTCATTTTAGCTTCGAAATTTTCACTTGGCTCCCGAAAATTTCTTTGTCGAGCTGGCTTATCCTTTGCTTTCTTAATCGATAATCCAATTTTTCCATCACTTTCAACATTAATGACTTTGACTTTAATTTCGTCTCCTACTGTTAAATGTTCATTAATGTCCTTCACATAATTATCAGCAACTTCACTAATATGGACGAGACCAGTTTCTCCTTTTTCTAACTCGACAAACGCGCCAAAATTAGTAATACCCGTTACCTTTCCTTGCAATTTGCTGCCTACTTCGATTGACATAAAAAAAATGCTCCTCCTTAAAATTTAAATAATACAATTTTCCTACTCTAGTATACGAACTATCGCTCGTTATGTCAATTAGTTAAGCCTATTCATCAATTATTTGGAAGATTAACTCACCTTTTTTAGATAAAAAGTAATTTGATCTTGCCAAATCCAAAATATACTCATCATCATTTAATAAATCGAGCTCTTCTTTTAATTCCTGTTCCTTACTTGTTAATTGCTTCATTTGTTCTGTTAGTTGGTCTAACTCTCCCTTTTTCTGTACATACAAATCACGCTGTTTTATATGATATGATAATAAGAACATAAAGGTAACGGTGATGACCAACCCAAAAAAGATAAGGCGCTTTCTCAACCGTTTCTTTTGTTGTCTTTTCATTTCTGTCGTCTCATCATAATGGTCTACGAAATGTGATTGGATTCGTTTAACCCTTTTACTTTGCTTGGCCACTAGTCATTACCTCCTTTTCCTATCCATTGTTTCCACCTGAAAATAAAGTTATTTTTTATTATACTATACTTTTTCTTCATTTGCGAGCCACTATTTTGCCATTTAGTAGGGATTAATGAATAACAAAACAAAATGACTTTTTTTAATGGTCTAAATAAAATATAATTCAAAACAATGACCAACCCTTTTACAATCATAAATAAACATCTATAAATAAAGTTAATTAATATTAATATCGGGTTGATAAGTACTAAATTAATAAGGGCAAAAACTCCACGAATGATGGAGGCTATTAAATGAATTAGTTTATTTAATAGCCATATATAGCCTCTCTTTAACAACACAACGTACATACTAAAGCCTAATAAACATGCTAAAAACACATATATCCGAAGTTGTCCATCATTTACCTTGTATAAAATATAAAATAATATCGCGGTTTGAACAAGTGAAAATAGCAAATCACTAAAGAACTTAACCACTGGATGATTCTGCCATACTAACAATCTACGATATGTATCAAAAGCCATCCCTAAATATATACCACCCAGAATCATCGATCCCATCGTCATTAATTGAATGTTTAAAGTCATTTAAACAACTTGCTAATCAGTCCTTTAGCTCTTCCCGCTTGTTGTTCGTCCACATAGGCCAACTCCGACACTTTTCCTTTAATTTGGATAGTCGTTTCTTCTACATTCAAGTTTTTCAATTGTAGTTGCTGGCCTCGTACTAACAAATACCCCATTACTGTTTCAATTAGGAACTCTTCATTATCAAAACTGTCCACATCTTTGACACCTGTAATATCAATTTCTTTCCGATTATTGATGTGAATACTATGTTGTTTCGGTGTTGTCGAAATAGTTTCCGTACGATCATAATAATTCATTTTCGTCACCTTCCTCCATATTACTATATGAAGAAATGGACGAGTATAGAACTATTCGATTTCCCTTTTCTCTTGATTAATGACTTTATATAATAAAGGGGCCTCATCCTTTTTAACATGCTCTTTTATAAGATTCACTTTAACCGTCACGATTGTTTGACCAAATATTATTTCAATTTCATCGTTCACCTCAACATTGACTGATGGCTTTGCAACAACCCCATTTATTTTAATACGTTGTTGTTCAGCAAGCTCTTTTGCAACCGGTCGTCTTTTAATTAAACGTGACACTTTCAAAAATTTATCTAATCTCATGTATCATCTCTCCATCTTTTTCTTTTCATCCCAAAACACATCCAGTTGTTCTAACTTAAAATCTGAAAAGTCTTTACCCGATTGTTTCACTTTTTCTTCTACATAACGAAATCTAGAGGTGAATTTTGTTATCGTTTTTCGTAATGCTATTTCAGGATTTATGCGATACCATTTTGCAATATTAGTTAAGATAAAAAACACATCACCTAATTCCTCTTCAATTGCCCTGTCATCCTTTTGATGAACGGCATCTTTTAATTCCTTTACTTCCTCACCAAATTTCTCCCATATTCCATTCACATCATCCCAATCAAATCCAACTTTGGTAACCTCTTTTTGGATGTTATAAGCGACATGCAATGAAGAAGGGCTTTTTTCAATGTGATCTAATAATGAGCCTTTCACGTCTCTAGCCTTTTCCTCTGCCTTCAATTGTTCCCACGTTTTAATTTCCTTACGATTAGAAAAAACTTGTGGATGACGATGAATCATTTTTTCTGTAATACCTTTAATAACATCATTCACGGTAAAATAGCCACTATCTTCCCCGATTTGACTATGCAACATTACTTGTAACAATACGTCCCCTAGTTCTTCCACAATGGCTTCATCGTCTTGCTCATTTATCGCATCGATTAATTCATACGTTTCTTCAACTAAATATGGACGCAATGATTCATGGGTTTGTTTTCTGTCCCATGGACAACCATTTTCACCCCTTAAGGTGGCAATAATTTCTCGCAAACGAGTAAAGGTATGATTCAGTAGTGGTAAAGAAACCGGGGGTACATATACACTTAACCGATTATTCATGAACGACCGTCGATCCAATTTATATAATGGCGTTTTTTCTACCTTAGCATGGGATGACCCTGCATCATACACTAATGTCACTACATAATCCTCCGGTAAATCTTCTAGTAGCGTCAATTTTACTTCCGAGGCAACAAATTGATCGTAAATTTGACCAATAATAATATGTTGCCTGTAACAGATATTTTCCCTGGTAAAATTTGTTCCATCAATTAGTTGCAACCCTTCGATTGGATCAATCTTTAACGCTGTAAACATATCATCTAAAAAACTTTGTCCCCCGGCAATCTCAATAGGAACATTTTGTTGTTCAAGTAAAAGTTGTACTGTTTTTTCCGCCATCATTGGATGACCTGGGACAGCATATATAATTGGTTGTTTTTTCGCTGCTTCTAACAATTCCTTCACAATTCTTTTATAAACAGATGAAAAATCGTCATATTGTTCATATATATGATCAAAATATCGAAATTTCATTCCTTCTTCTTTTAGAGATGTTATTACAGGATGTTCCATCGTTCGTGCATAAACAATCCGTTCGGTCTTAGTCAATTTTCGATAAATTCCAAGTGGTAATTGTTCTATTTCCCCTGCCCCTAAGCCAATTACTTCAATTGTGTATATATTAATCACTCCCCGTTACAGCCTTATTCATGATTTTTTGGCATATTTCAACATGTGACTAGAAAATGGTAACGTACGTAATTGCTTTTCGGAAAATGCTCTAAATCGTAATAAAATAACAAAGAAAAGGCCAGCCCCCGTGATCACTAAAAACATCACATAACCTAAGAGCCATGATCTTGATAGATAACTAAATGAAACAAAATACTTCCAAACATATAAATAGCCTACCATACTCATGATGGCTAAACTGAATGCTTTCCATTTTACATGTTTTAATAAAGATGCTTTTGGGAAAACACCTTTTAATTGTACATAGACAATAATGGTTAGAAAACTGATACTAATGATTGTAGCATATGAGGCCCCCATTAAGCCTAACATGGGAACTAGTAGCATGTTAAGTGCTATTTTTACAATAAAACTAATGATAATATATAAGATAGTTTGCCAATACTTGCCAACTATTTGTAATATCGGGCTTAACGTCAATGCAATTGATAATAACAAAGCTGTTATTGAAAATATCCGTAAACTACCCGTTTCATCAATGCTTTTAAATAACAATAAATTAATTTCTGGAAAGAGGACAATAAGCCCGATGGTTGCACTTGCAGAAAGATAAATACATAATGATAATGCATGTTGGATTGTGGTTACTTTTTCTCCTTCAGATTTATTATTTGCCATCATCGGAATCAATGCAATAGCGAATGATGAGCCGATCACGACACCTAATTGAATTAACGGAATTGCTCGGTCATAGATACCTTTTGTTGTCATCGCCAGTTCACTCGATAGTCCGTATTTCACCAAGGAGGGAATTAATGTAAATACATCGGCAAATTGAATAAGGATAAACATCATATGATTCAAAGCAAAAATAAATCCAAATAAAAAAATCGTCTTTATATACGATTTCCACTGAACAGGAACATCACTTTTTAAAAACAAGTTACTTTTATGTCTAAAATACCGTAACAAAAAAATCGCCGCTACCAACATGCTTATAATAGAAGCAATACTACCATAATAGCCAATGGTAAAAACGTCTAATCGATATGTATAAATAGCAAAACAACCAAAAATGATGATACTTACTCGAACAATTTGCTCGAGTAACTGTGAATAAGCCGTCTGATGCATTTCACCTTTAGATTGAAAATAACCTCTACTAATAGCGAGAAATGGAATGATAAGAAATGCAAAGGCAATTGTTTCATAGGCAGATTGTAGTGCAGGGTTACCAGAAATTACGGCAATTACAGGAGCAAGCATAAAAACAATTAGGAATAATAGACTATTCATTAAAAATAGAATAATAAAGTTCGGTAAAACGAATCGCTTAAAGTTCCTATGTTTTTCTTTAAGTCCTGCCCCTATTGTTGATATAGCGGAGGGGAAACTATATAGTGATAAAATCATGACTGTAGCAATAAATGGATAAACTTGCTGGTACGTATAAAAACCAATGTCTCCTGTTACGTTTTGTATCGGAATTCGATAAAAAGCACTTAATATTTTACTGATTATCCCTATAATCGTTAATAAAAAGGCACCCCTTATGAATTGATTCAATTTAATCGATGTCATGATTTTACCGACCTAACTTCCATATTAAAGATATTCTTATTATAACTGATTGGAGGTCGCGACACCAAATAAGAACGGGGAAATACACGATAACAAGTTTAGTTTGAAGCACAAGACACAAAAATGAATGGGAAATATCAATCTAATGATTGAGATATTATTATTTTAATTTACACCACAATAATATTAAAAAGGAGCCTGGATAACTTAAAAACCATTTTAATTGTTTATATATTATCTGTGGTTATCTACGATTTTCATTTCGTATATTAAATTGTTTATTCGTTCATCGGTTTTCCACCACGTTTCTTCGGATTGGATGGAGCCCGCTCTATCTTAGCCAGTGCTTTATCATGGGATGGAATTCAAAATGTGTGGCTTCAATGGAATGGCAGCAGTATCGTCAAGACGTTTAATAAGTTCCTTAAACGTTGGGATACGTGATTAAAAAAACCGGACTAAAATCGCTTGTGATTTAGTCCGCCAATTATATTATTAATTGAATTTTTCATACACCAAAGAGCAAATTCTTTAAAACATACTTTTGTCTCTTTTCAGAGTTCTTCATCCTTTTATTCCATTTGTTTCCCGAGAAAATTCGCCGCTGTTTCCGCTACCTTGCTTTCAATCTCTGTTAACACCTCGTCTGTTTTAGAAATAATAACAATACAACCGATGGGGTCCCCATTCGCTACAATCGTTGACATAATATACGATTGTACTTCTTCCTCTTTTCCTCTTACTATTTCTAGGGTAGACTTTTCAGTTTCAAGCTTATTTAAACGATTTTCAATGGCATCTTCTACATGTATTCCATGTTGTCTATTGGCATACTCCTTTTTAGAGACACCACTAACAGCGATAATTTCATCACGATCACAAATAAAAATCGGATAATGGATAGCATCATATAAAGCCTCAGCATATTCGATAGCAAAATGGCCTAATTCATTTATAGGTGAATACTTTTTTAAAATAACTTCTCCTTCTCTTGCAACGAATATTTCTAACGGATCCCCTTCGCGAATTCGCAATGTACGTCTAATTTCCTTCGGAATAACAACCCTACCTAAATCATCGATACGTCGGACAATTCCCGTTGCTTTCATATGCCTAAAACCTCACATTCTATATTGTTATACAATATCACAACAATCAAGTTGGATTAACATTGTTTTAATTTAACTATATGTGAAATTAACACCAATGTGTTGTCTTAGTATGATACATCTTTCTATATCTATACATCAGTTTCAACTTTTTCATGGGAGATAGTTACTTTGGCTAATTTTTTAATAAATTCACCTACAATGGCTAGCTTTTCCTGTAACGATTCTTTATTAAAATTAAATGTTACTCTTAATTGATTATTTTTAGTTCCAAGTTGGATTAACTTACCATACGTATTAGCCATCATAAATAATTTAGCTCCATCTATTTGATAGCTTCTGGCCTCTTCAATCGTTATCACTATCTTTTTCCCTGCTTCTTTGATTGATTCTATTCTTTGATTTGTCGCATCCATTTTCAGTTGCGCTACAAGTAATAAATTATTGACTTCCTCAGGATATTCCCCAAACCGATCGATTAATTCATTTTTTACATCGTCAATTTCATTTTCATTGTCGAAATTTTGTAATCGTTTATACATATCAATTTTTTGTTGTTTATCAGCAATATATTCTTCTGGAATGTAAGCATTAATAGAAATCATCATTTCCGGGTTAAAAGGTTGGACAGACTCAATTGGTTGCCCAGTTTTCCTCGCTTCAATCGCTTCCTTAAGCATTTGTGAATACAAATCAAATCCAACAGAATCAATGAAACCATGCTGTTCTGCCCCAAGTAAATTACCAGCACCGCGAATCGTTAAATCCCTCATTGCAATTTTAAAACCTGAACCAAGTTCCGTAAACTCTTTAATGGCTTGCAATCGTTTTTCAGCAACTTCTGTCAGGATTTTATCCTTTTGGTACATAAAATAAGCATAAGCAATACGATTTGACCTGCCGACACGACCACGTAATTGATATAGCTGGCTTAATCCCATTCGGTCGGCATCATATACAATAAGTGTATTGACATTAGGTATATCAACACCTGTTTCAATAATGGTTGTACTAACTAGTACATCACTTTCTCCTTCTAGAAAACTAAACATAACATTTTCTAGCTCCGTTTCATTCATTCGACCATGGGCGACAGATACCCTTACATCCTCCACTAAATCACTTATATCACGGGCAATCTTTTCAATATTTTGTATCCGGTTATAAAGCAAGTATACTTGTCCACCCCGATAAACTTCTCTTTCGATAGCTTCCTTAATAAAAGTCCTATTTTGTTCCATCACATATGTTTGAATTGGAAAACGATTTTCTGGTGGAGTTTCAATGACAGATAAATCCCTTATCCCTAACATTGACATGTGAAGAGTCCGTGGAATTGGTGTTGCCGTTAGCGTCAATACATCGACGTTTGTTTTTAATTGCTTGATTCTTTCTTTATGTTTTACACCAAATCGTTGTTCTTCATCGACAACTAATAAACCTAAATCACTGAAATGAATATCCTTTGAAAGTATTCTATGGGTACCAATGACAATATCAATTATCCCTTTTTTTAATCCATCTAATGTTTCTGCTTGTTGCTTTTTCGTACGAAAACGGCTCAATAACCCAATTTGGATCGGATACTCTTGAAAACGTTCTTTCATTGTTTGAAAATGTTGTTGTGCCAAAATAGTTGTAGGTACTAAAACTGCTACTTGTTTACCTTCTAAAACTGCCTTAAACATTGCCCTAATAGCTACTTCTGTTTTACCATAACCAACATCACCACATAATAGCCGATCCATCGGATTTGACTTTTCCATGTCGGCTTTAATTTCTTCCACACTTCTTAATTGGTCTGGTGTTTCCTGATAGGTAAAAGCTTGTTCAAAATCCGCTTGTAATTCATTGTCTTTTGAAAATGCATAGCCTTTTTTTGCCTGTCTTTCGGCGTATAATTTAATTAATTCATCAGCAATGTCTTCAACAGAGGATTGGACTTTACGTTTTACTTTTGTCCATTCCGTTCCACCTAATTTAAATAAACGTGGTTCCTTCCCCTCTGAACCGACATATTTCTGAATTAAATTAATTTGGTCAACAGGCACATATAATTTGTCATCACCCGAATATTTAATGAGCAAGTAATCTTTTTGTAGACCGTTCACATCTAGTGACTCGATACCCGTATACTTACCAATTCCGTGGTTTCGATGAACGACATAATCACCAACATTTAATTCTTGATAATGCTTAATTCGTTCAGCATTTGATATCCTCGTGTTTTTCCTCACACGGGTAGTTTGTTTTTTAAATAATTCATTTTCAGTAATCATTACTACCTTATAAGTAGGCAATTCAATCCCACTACTTAAGTTGCCGACAATTACTAATGGTCTTTTAAACGGTAGGTTAACATTACTATCAATACTAGATTCAATCCCATATTCATTTAAAATTTCACGAACCTTTTTTAAACGGCTCTTGTTTCTAGTTAAAATAATGACGGAGTAATTAGCATTGACCCAACGATTAAGCTCATTTTTAAATAACTTCATTTGACCATGAAAATCCTGCATTTGATGGCTTGACACATTGACAACATTTTCTGGTTGGGTGCCCGGGATGTGTTTTAAAAATAAGGACATATAAATTTTTTGTTGTGTCATTTTTTCTTTAACCATTAACCAGTCATAGGATAATGATAATTGGGGAACTATGTGGCTTTTTTCTAATAATGATTGTAGCAACTCTCCCTCTTCCTGATCTAAAAATTTAGCCGTTTCTTGAATCCTGCTAAATTCATCTAGAATGACCAAGCCATCTGAAGGAATATAATCTAATAAACTATTAGGTTGTTCATAGAAAAGGTCATTGTATTTATAAATTCCGGGAAACATATTTCCTTGTTTTAAACATTCAATATCCTCGTTTATTTCATGCCATAACTTTTCCTTTTCTTCCGTTGAAGTTAACTTTTTCATCGTATCAGATACTATGTGTTCCAAACGATTTGCTGCATGCAAATAATCATCTTTCGTTAGTAATAATTCTGTTGCAGGCACAATTTGCACTGATGTTATTTCATATAAAGATCGTTGAGAGTCAGCATCAAATACACGAATTGACTCGACTTCATCATCAAATAACTCAATCCTAATTGGATGCTGCTCCGTCATTGTGTGTATATCGATTATCCCACCACGCACACTAAATTCCCCGGGGGAGGTCACCATATCGGTTCGTTCATATCCCATATTAACAAATGTTAGCAAAACATCTTTGACATCTATCGTAGAATCGACATGAATAGTAAGATGAGATTTTTCCCAATAATCAAGTGGGGGTAGCTTTCTTTTTAACGCAGCAATCGGAACAATCAAGACGCCTTGTTCTGCATGTAACCATGACGTTAAACCATAAATTCTTTCTGCCATCAGTTCCGGACTTGAAATAGCCATTTCCGAGGCAATCAATTCATTTACTGGGTATAAATAAATATCCTCCCTGCCAGCTAATTCACTCATATCATCATAAATTTGTTGAGCATGCATTAATTTATGGGTAACGATGATTGTTTTTCTTTCCTGTTCATCTAGTAAAGAGGTTAAAAACAAATGCTTTGCCGAACCCGTTAAGCCTGTTAACAGCTGCTCCTTTAGACCGACATCCAAACCATCATTAATAGATTGCAGATGTTCTTTATGTTTAAATACTTCTTTTAACATTAGCATGTTAGGGAAAACCTCCGTAATTTTAAATCCTCTTCCTTTTGCATCCACATTGTTTTAGTATATATTCATTCTTATCATCGGTATTGATTCATTATGTATGGTTCCTTAATTTGATATAGAGGATCACTATACCAATCAGGCTTTAGTCCAAATTCTCTTGCTTCGAAGAATATTTTTTTTCTTTATCAATTATTTCTACTTTTTTCCCACTTCTATTTATGTATCTTTTGCCTGACCTTCATTAGATTGTATTTATACTCATATAAAATTATACGTGCAAAAATGCTTTGGGATCTATTTCACCAAAGCAATTTCTGCCGTTTAGTTATACTTCTACCTTATCTAACATCTCTTTATCCTTAATTATATCCATTAAATTCATCTATTTTTCCATAAAAATTTAAGGGGTTAAGTCATCATACGATAACCACCATTTTTATCACACATCACTACATCGTTAATGAATAAAAAACTCTAATTCATAATAGTTAGGATGTAAAGATAATGAGGTTTCACAATTTTCACAAATAGAAAGTATGTGCATATCCCCATTTGCTTTAAATTGCACCATTTTCTGTTTCTCTTCATTCGATAATTGGTCCAATCCTAGCATCGAACTGGAAACAATTTGATTCGTAATTTTCCCAATCTCGTGATGACAATGTCTGCATTTATAAATGATCGCCATAGTTGAAAAAACTCCCCTTAATTCATCAAGTATCATTAAGTTTATCCAATATGTAATCATTTATACGATGTCATAGGCTCAGATTATTTAGTAAAAATCTCCTGTTCAATTTTTTTGATTGTAAGAATTCATCACTTCGATAAATGGCTGTTCTATCCATGCATCACAAGCATCAGAAGCATAGAGTATCGCCTGCTCAACAAGTAAGTTTTCTGCCTTAGAAAAAGGTTGTAAAACATAATTAACTACGGCCATATCATCCGTTGGTCTTCCTACACCTATACGCAGCCTTTTAAATTCTTTTGAACCAGTATGTTGAATAATCGAACGAATCCCGTTATGACCACCATGGCCACCTTTTTCACGTAACCTTATTTTCCCTGTCGGCAAATCCAAATCATCATAAATAACTAATAAATCTTTTAATTCAATCTTAAAAAAATTCATTAGTGGCTGAATTCCTTCACCCGACAAATTCATAAAAGTTTGTGGCTTTACGAACATTACACTTTCTTTACCATGACGTAATAATCCGTGATCACAATTATACTTACTTTTCATGACAACTGAATGACGCTTCAATAACTCATCAATCACTTGAAAACCAATATTATGTCGTGTTTTTTCATACTTTTTACCTGGATTTCCTAAACCTACGATACATTTCATCGCTATTCTTCCCTTTTTATACTCTTCTACTTACAAAGTAATATAACAATCCCTTCTAAAGGCAAGTGGATATTAGCACACTTAGTTTAGAAGGGCTTATATATTATTTATTCCGTTTCTTCTTCCTCATCATCTTCGGAGCCGACTAATTCTGGTTCAGCAGTTAAGTCAACATCACTTTCCGTTTCTTCTTCCTCAGCTTCAGGGGCTGAAATGACTGCTATCGCCATTTCCGCATCATCCAAAATTTCATATGCATCAGAATCAGGAATATCTGCGACAGATAAGCTATCGCCGATTTCTAATTCAGAGACGTCGACAATAATGGATTCCGGAATATCACGTGGTTTTGCACGAACTTGCAATTCAAATAATGGTTGTTGCAAAATTCCACCATCTCTTGATCCTTTAGGTTCACCTTCTAATTGTAGTGTTACCATAACATCCATCTCTTCGGACATATCAACAATGTAAAAGTCTGCATGAATGACATCACCTTTTACTGGGTCTGTTTGGTATTCATGTAGCATGACATCAACTTTAGACCCACCTTCTACGTCTAAGGTGATAATTGCATTTCTTCCTTCGTCACGCACAGTTTTTAATAATTCCATATTGGGGACACTAACGGCCACAGTATCCTTTTCTTTTCCATAAACAACAGAAGGGATAAATCCATCTTTTCTCCATTGTTTCGTTGCTGCACTTGTTAATTTGTTACGTGATTTTGCTTTTAATGTAATACTCATCTTATTTCCTCCACATTTTCTTATTAATCAAAGACAACACTAATTGATTTATTTTCATATATTCTCATAATTGCTTCCCCAATAAGTGGTGCAATAGATAACTGGGTAATTTTATTAATTTGCTTTTCACCCGGTAACTCAATTGTATTTGTCACAACTAATTCTTTTATTTTTGATTGTTCAATTCTGTTAATGGCTGGTCCAGATAAAACAGGGTGTGTGCAACAAGCATATACTTCTTTTGCTCCATTTTCAATTAAAGCATCAGCTGCCAGTTGCATGGTACCTGCAGTATCAATGATATCATCTATAATTATCGCTGTTCTTCCCTTTATATCTCCAATAATATTCATTACCTCGGCCACATTTGGTTTAGGACGCCGTTTATCAATTATACCGATTGGTGCTTTTAATCTATCTGCCATTCTGCGGGCACGAATCACTCCTCCGTGGTCCGGAGATACGATAACTAAATCCTCTAATTCTTTTCCTTTTATATATTCGGTTAGTAATGGAACACCCTGCAAATGGTCTATTGGCACATCGAAAAATCCTTGTATTTGTGGCGCATGTAAATCTAATGTAACAATTCGATCCGCTCCTGCAGTTTCTAATAAGTTTGCCACTAGTTTTGCTGTAATAGGTTCCCGTGAACGTGCTTTACGATCCTGTCTTGCATAACCGTAATATGGCATGACTACATTAATAGTAGATGCTGAGGCACGTTTTAAGGCATCAATGAGAATTAATAATTCCATTAAATTTTCATTTACTGGTTCTGAAGTAGATTGAATAATGTAAACAGCGCATCCGCGCACACTCTCTTCAATATTTATTTGTGTCTCGCCATCACTAAATTTAGTGACAGTACACTTCCCCAATGGAATCCCTATGTGATTCGCAATTTCCTCTGCTAATGCCCTGTTTGAATTTAATGTGAATAACTGCAACTGGTCCCCATTACTGTTGCCCGATGACATGGTTGTAAAGCCTCCTGTTATTTGTTTTTTTCCCTTTGCATCCTAGTAGCATACCCGTCTTTATTCAATTGTTTAGATCTACCTATTGCTAAGGCATCCTGTGGAACATCACGATTAACCGTAGAACCTGCCGCCACAAAAGAACCTTTACCGATGGTAACAGGTGCAATTAAATTAGCATTACATCCGATGAAAGAATGATCCTCAATGATGGTTTTATGTTTATTGACACCATCATAATTGACAGTAATCGTTCCACAACCAATATTGACATCCTTACCCATTTCTGTATCCCCAATATAACTTAAGTGTGAAACTTTTGATTTATTACCAATTGTGGACTTTTTCACTTCCACAAAATTCCCAATTTTCACATCATCATTTACGATACTTTCTGGTCGAATATGGGCATATGGGCCAATGTTTACCTTATTCCCTATTTTACTATTTTTTACTACACTTTGTCTAATGACACTATATTGACCAATGGTACTATCATCAATTTCACTATTCGGTCCTATTGTTGACCCTGTTTCAATATGTGTTTGACCTTGAATGACTGTACCAGGTAATATTACCACATCTTGTTCAATCGTCACCCCTGGTCCAATATATGTATGATCTGGGTCAACAATGGATACACCATTTAATAAATGGGTTTCATTCACACGTCGCTTCATTTCCTTTTCTGCTTCCGCTAAGGCAACCCGATCATTAATCCCCATTGTTTCCTTTGCATCTGCACATAAAAAGGCACTAACTTTTTCCGATTTTCGCCGTAATATTTCTATAACATCCGTCAAATAATATTCACCTTGAGCATTATCGTTAGTTACATTTTCCAATGCCGTAAATAATGCTTGATTATCAAAACAATATGTCCCTGTATTTATTTCTGTAATATTTTTCTCGGTGTCATTGGCATCTTTTTGTTCAACGATTCGTGCCACTTCCCCATTGTCATCTCGAACAATCCTGCCGTAACCGAATGGATTTTGCATGTCTGATGTCAAAATAGTTGCCTTGGAGTTACTTGTTTCATGAAATTCAAACAATTTCTCAATAGTTCCCGGTTTGATTAAAGGGGTGTCCCCACAGACAATAATTGTAGTTCCTTCTTTGTCATTTAAAATATCCCTTGTTTCCATAACAGCATGGGCTGTGCCTAATTGTTCTTTTTGTGTGACAAATTCGGTTTGTTGGCCAATAGCTGCCATCACTTGGTCTTTACCATGTCCAACTACCGATACTTTTACATCTATTTCATTGTGTTGTAATCCTTGTAATATATAGTCAATCATTGGGAGTCCTAATATGGGATGTAACACTTTTGCTATTGTTGACTTCATTCTCATACCTTTACCTGCCGCGAGTATAATCGCAAATCGCTTTTTCACTTTGTCATTCCCTCCCATCTTTTATACCCATTATAAAATAATAACTGAAACACACCTCGAATTCAATTAGTAAGCCTTTTTACAGGCTACGGGTTAGTAAAGAATATTCATTTGTTCATTCTTCAGTTACCTACATTTAAAGAGGTCATTTTACATAGCAAAAAAGCCGATAAAAATCGACTTAGCTTTAAATTTGTATTCCCATTTACCTAATAAAAGTTAATCTTGAAAAGCAAAATAATCGATAAAAAACACGAGACCTATTGGTAGTTGAAAACCGTCGTATCCTGAAACCTTGACCATTGAAGATATGCCGTAATTGTTCCCTTAATGGTGACACGTGTTTTTTATCAATAACAACATCAAATAGAGCCATAAAAGAATAAAAAGACTAATTCATCATTAGCCCTTTTAATCCGCCCATATTCAAGATATACTTGCACCGTAGTGCAACAATTTCGATTCCACTTCTTCCCGTGACTCATACTCCTGTAAAACTGCTTTTTGAATTTTTTCACGCGTCATTGAGTTAATAGGATGTGCTATATCTTTAAATTCACCATCTGCCGTTCGTTTAGATGGCATAGCGACAAAGAGCCCATTATTCCCATCAATAATCCTTACATCATGAACAACAAACTCATCATCAAAGGTAATTGATGCAATTGCCCGCATTTTCCCTTCTGTACTAACTCGACGTAATCGGACATCTGTTACTTCCACGTAATTCACCACCTTATTTTATCTCTTTCTATACTATAATAATTCAACTTTTAGAATTAAAATCCTTCTTAAAATTCAAATTTTTTAAAACAAATCGTTGAACTTCTATACTTTTGTATGAAAATCTTGTCGAAAACTGTAAAATCCATCACTATATGAACAATTTCTCTTTACGGAAGGTATCTGTAAAATCATCCTAATAAAACAAAACCCTCAAAGCGATAATCACTTTGAAGGTTCCTTTTTGTTATTTAACAGTCTCTAATAGCCTCTCAATTTCCTCCATGATGGCACCAGCATTTGACCAATTTCCTTGTGATGCTTCTTCATTATATTCATCAAATAGCCTTCCGATTTCATGCAATAATTCTTCCGAATCGAGAATTGGTGGTAAATTCTCTTCAGGAATTTGTTCCTCATCATCGTCCATTTCTGGCTCATCTGGCACATTTGGTGTTTCTGGATCTTCCACTGTCGGGTCAATAAAGCTTAAGATTTTTTCCAGTGCCTTTTCATATGTTTCTTCCATGACAATATAATCTTCATAAGCCATCACGACTTGTTTAACCTCCGGAAGGGAGGATTCATTTGATGATTCAATGTAAATTGGCTCAACATAAAGTACTGTATCCTCAATTGGGATAACGAGCAAATTACCCCGGATTACTTCAGATCCACCTTGTGACCACAAGTTTAATTGTTGAGAAATAACACTATCTTGGTTAATTCTGTTTTCTATTTGTTGGGGTCCATATACGTTTTTTTGTTTAGGGAATCGATAAACAAATATTTCACCATAATGTTCACCATCATTCCTAACTCCCATCCACGAAATCATGTTCTGTCGATTTTTCGGTGTATATGGAAGCATTAAAATAAACTCTTCTTCATCATTCTCTGGTAATTTCATCGTGATATAATAAGGTTCCATTTCCGTATCTTGATTAAAGTATTTTTCCGTTGGAAATTGCCAAAAATCTTCCCGGTTATAAAACACTTCTAAATTTGACATGTGATAGGTGCCATACATTTTTGCTTGAATTTTAAATAAATCAACTGGATAACGGAAATGAGCAAACACATCTTCAGGAATATCACTGGAAAATAAAGACGGGAAAATCTTCTTATACGTTTTTAAAATTGGATCTTCTTCATCAACGACATAGAAATTTACTTCCCCTGTATAAGCATCAATGACTACTTTAACAGAATTTCTTACATAGTTGTCTGTCTCATTAAACTCCTCCGAATATGGATAACCGTTTGCCGTCACATAAGCATCAATAATCCAAGACAATGTCCCATCATCGCGTACAAAAATATATGGATCATTATCATACGTTAAAAAGGGCGCAATATTTTCGATTCGCTCTTTAACGTTTCTCGTCATTAACAATTGACTTTCTGGCGTCAATTGATCAGAAACAAACATTCTAACAGAACCTTCTTTAATGGCAAATAGTAAGCGATTAATACCGCTTAAAGAGATGCCTGTTTTTTCCGAAAAACGATTCGTTGAATTTTCTTCCCCTGTTGGATAATCAAATTCGTCTTTTTTTGAGTTAACGATAACATTCGGATATTCTTCTTCTCCGAAATAAACTTGTGGTCTCGTTACTTCAATATCGCCATCAACAGGGATATTTTTCAACATATATTCTGGTTGTCCCTGACTTGTTACCTTATTTACTTGACTCATCGCAACACCATAGCCATGAGTGTATCGCAAATTTTTATTCACCCATGTTTGTGCCTGTTCCGGCAGATCACGAGTACTTAATTCCCTTGTACCAATAAATACTTGTTCATATTTTCCATCAATATAATAACGGTCAATATCAATATCATTGAACTGATAATACGTTCTAAAAGTTTGCAGTTGATTATAAATATCTAACAATGGGCGTGAATCATTCAATCGGACATTATCCATTGTTAATGTATTTCTGTTAATCATTTCTTCATCTAAAGTCGCATTCCCCGGATGTTCTTTATGTTCAATTTTATCTAAATCGTAAGCCGCTCGTGTAAAGTTTAAATTATGTTCCAAATATGGCTTTTCTCGGGAAAATTCGTTTGGTGATACGATAAAATTTTGCACAATGACAGAGGCTACCTGACTTCCTATTAGCAATACGACATAAACGATGATAGGTGTAATGGCAGCACGAATGTTTTTGCGAAACAACACTACAGTAAGCCATATAGCAACAATAATTACTGCTATTGCAAGAACATAGGCCTTTGGAATGTTAATCATTTTATCTGTATAACTTAATCCGTGTACAACACTTTTTTGAAAGGCATTCACTTGATTTGTTAATAACGTATTATATTTCCCAACATAATGAATTCCCGCCAAAACAACGCTCATTACTATTAAATAGATTGACATTTGAATTTGTGCTTTTTTACTTAACCGATACATGTTAAAAACTGAATAAGCAACAACTTGAATAATCAATAAAAATAACAATAAATTAAATAATACATAAAGAATGAATTGGATAAAAGGTAAGCTAAATATATAAAAACCAATATCTAATCCAAAATACGGGTCTACTTGTTGAAAAGATGTTCGATTTAAAAACTTTAAAGCAGGCTCCCAGCCTAATCCCTGGATGATGGAGCTACCAAAAATTCCTACAACAATCGAGATCGATATCATTGATAACCACGCATATTTTTTGTCTGAAACAATGATAGGTAATTGTTGTGGGAGAAAATGATGTAGGTAATTTTTTCTAGTCCAATAAAGTGTCAGTAAAGTTAGTAAAAAGAACATGACAAAACCTGAAAAAGCCAAGGTCACCTTACTAAACAATATTTTTGTGTAGACTTCTCCATAACTTAAAGAATCCATCCAAATATAGTCAGTGACAAAATGGACAATGACAAAGCCAATAACGATGATTGCGACAATGATACCGAGAATCCACCCCATCATTTTAGACCATTTTGCCAACCGTTCAGCTTGATTTTTTGAAAAATTACTTTTTTGATTCAACTCGATTCCTCCTATAGGAGTATCATATCAAATATTGGTCGTATAGATAAATAAAAAAGCAAACCAATTAAGGTTTGCCTTTTCCTTGCATGCTTTCTTCAGCAATTTCTATGGCTCGTTTCACCATATTTCCTGCATCTCGGGCCTTAATACCACCCCAGCCCTCTTTTTGTACAGTGTCGTAAAAACCTAACTCCTTGGCAATCTCTTCTTTCATACGATCAGACATAATACCTCTGCGTCTTGACATGAAAGAACAACTCCTTTCTGTTAAGAACGATTACGACACCATTAGTTTATGTCGATTTATAAAAAATACACTGCTTAAATCAACCAGTATAATTTCAAATAAACTTCATAACCTACTGTATATACCATTTAATAAGGACACAGGCTCAAATCGCCACTTCCTGGGACTGCCACTACCGTTCTTCCCACTGAAATAATTTGTAGCATCGCCTGTGTGTCCAATATTCTGTTGGCCAAAATAAAAACAGTAAACCTTTGTTTACCGTTTTTTTGAAAGTGCTATATTTATTCAGCTACTGCCTTTCCTTGTTCATCTAAAAAGCTAATTTCTACTGCTTCTGTTAATACATCCGCATAACTGTAAGATACTCGCTCAAATGCATTTTCGTCTTTATCTAATTCAACGACGAATACTGCTGGGTATATTTCTGACAAAACGCCGGATCGGATGATCGTCTTTCTTCGGCCTCCATTAGCAGTTAATCTTAGCCTTTTACCAATTTGACTTTCAAGCCCCTTCTTGATTTCCTTTAACGTTTTCACTAGTACCCCACCTCACTAACATCTATTATACACGACGCTTGTTCACTAGTCAAAAAATAAACATTATACCAATATTACTCATTGTTTGTCAACTACTTTTATCACTCACTTAAATTACAGTATCCTTATATGAATTAACAAACCCTTTATATATTAAGGATTGTATTGAATTAACATATTTATGACAATTTATTGATATCCATTTTTTTTTCAACCATCACATTTGCTAAAGATGCAAATTCCTCAATTGAAAGTGATTCACCCCTCCGTGTACTATTAATATGTACACAATGCAGCAATTGGTCTATTTCTTCTTTTGTGTAATTCCCGTTAAAGTTTTTATGTAAATTGTTTAAAATAGTTTTACGACGATGGGAAAAACTCGCTTGTACAATTCGAAAAAATAATGATTCATCTTTTACATTTACTAGGGGTTGGTTTCGAATTTCTAACTGTAAGATAGATGATGTAACATTTGGTTGGGGAATAAAAACTGTTTTGGGAACATCCATTAGAAGTTTTGCGTGAGCATAATATTGTACAGCAATCGACAATGACCCATATTCCTTCGTATTTGGTTGTGCAGCAATTCTTGTTGCAACTTCTTTTTGTAGCATGACGGTAATATTTTCTATGAAGGTATATTGTTCAAGGATATGAAATAATATAGGCGTGGTCACGTAATAAGGTAAGTTGGCAATGATATGTACCTTTTTGTAATCAGCAAAATCTGTTGCTTTCACCTTTTGTAAATCTACTTTTAAAAAATCCAAATGGACAATGTCGACATTATCATATTTTTTTAACGTTTCATTTAAGATTGGCAACAGTCTCCCATCGAGTTCATAAGCGATTACCTTTCCAGCATGAATCGCTAATTGTTCAGTTAATGAGCCAATTCCAGGTCCAATCTCAATGACACCTGAATCCTTGTTAATGCCGGTAAAGGCAATTATTTTTCTTAAAATATTAACATCGATTAGAAAATTTTGCCCCAAGCTTTTTTTAAATGAAAATTGGTGATGTTTAATGATTTCACTTGTCCGTTTTGGTGTTGCTATGTACGATTCATTCATTCCGTTCTTCCCCTTTTATTAGTATATGCTTCATGGCTAAATCTAATTCATGTTTTGTAATTTGAAACATATAAAGCCGTTTTAATAATTGTTTACCATTTGTCATGCCAATATGGAGCCGTTTTCCTAGCAGTTCCCTTCTTTTTTGTGCATGTGGATGGCCAATTAATCCATAATGAATCAAATCTATCTTCACAATATCGCTTTTGTTCCCGTCACTCACACCATTTGTATGAACATTTTTTAATGCCTTTTGAATTGCCTCTATAGAGGCATGTTCGATGCCAACACTTTTATTAGGTGTCGAAGCTACTGCCTCTTCTTTTGCTAAAAAGGCATGTTTACATCCTGACACATGCTCGGTAATAATCCTTCTTATTCGATTTCCAGGATAATCCGGATCAGTAAATATAATAACGCCTCTTTTTTCATTGGCATGAGCAATTAAGTGTAAAGTGGATGTTGAAATCGCTGAACCATTCGTTTCAATTGTATCAGCCTCAACCGCCCGTTTTATTTTTTCGGTATCACTTTTTCCTTCTACTACAATGACCTCATTTATTTTCATTTTCACAAATCTCCTAAAAATCCATGTTACATTTATTTTAACAAAAAGAAATGCCCTTGCCACGTATTGTTGACAAGAGCATTCGATTCATTACTTCACTACTTTAAAATTTTTACTTTAACTGTTCTTCTTCCCCAATTACTTGCTGCGTACTTTTCTGATGGTAATAAGACATCAATTCGATTTCCTTTAATTGCGCCACCAGTATCCCCAGCAATTGCTTCACCATATCCCTCTACCCAGACTCTTGTGCCAAGCGGAATGACTTTAGGATCTACAGCAATCACCTTTGGAGTTGGTTTTGCCCTTAAATTTATCCCGTAGGCTGATGTCCCTGAACAACCATTACAATCAGGGCCATAGGCAGTTGATTGCATGATATATGTTTTCCCTGAAGACAATGGCTTTGGTTTTGGTAATGGTTTAGTACCAACAACAACGACTTGGTTTTTACTTTTTTCTAACACTTCTTCTTCAATGACTTCTCGCTCTGATTCTTCACCATTTTCATAGGTTACTTTGTATGTTCTAAGTACCTTACCTTTTTTACCTTCTGTTTCCACATATGATTTACCTTTTTCTAATGAAGAATCTGTCTTTTCTTTTACCTTAAATGAAATAGCTTCTTCTACTTCTTCCATTTCCTCTTCGATACGTGTCAGTTCAATTTTTGAATCTTCTTCAATAGTTTCCTCTAGTTCAGGTTTGACCTTATCATGTTCCGTCATTTTTATTTCGTTTTCTTCTAGAAATTCCTCAACGGTACTAGCTGTCGTCCAAACTTTTTTCGCCTTCTTGTCACCATCAACTAATTCAACTTGAAATGCAGTTTCGACATCAATTTCTCGGTCTTTTCGAATAAATTCAATTTTACTTGCTGACACTTTATCATGTTTTGAAAATTCAAAGCCAGCTTCTTCAAAAAATTGACCGACTGTTGCTGCAATCGTTATATATTCACTTACCTCTCCATCTACATTCATTGTGATTGTATATGCTTTATCAAAGTTTATTTCCATTCCGTCGATAATTTTGGCATGTATAGAATGTGATAATTGATCATTCTCGCCTACGTTAATCCCTAATTCTTCAAGTAATTCACCAACAGTTTCATTATTTGTTTTGACTGTTTGCTCCTCACCATCTTCTGCAAAGACAACCTCGGCTTTAGATGCCTCATGTATTGTCCACACTGCAAATAGGGCAACCACTACGAAAGAAAATAATGTAAAACTAGTAATTTGTTTATTTTCTTGTAATGGCCTTATCATTTTTCGCATTGTATTGCCTCCTTAACACGACTATTATTATAGTAAGTGTCTCTATGCAAGTCAAAATCAATACGGTTACGAGTATATTACATTACCATTACATGGAAAGAGTATTTTCAGAAAATTCTATAAGTCTATAATGGCAATGTTCTCTACCATTATTTCCTCATATTTATTTTTTATACATTACTTTTACTAGATTTACTTAATATTAAAAAATCGAAGGGCATTAGTCGTCGTTACCTGACATAATCGGGCATAATCAATATTTCTTAGCTCCGCAATCTCTTCCGCAATTAACGTAACATAAGCTGGTTCATTTCTTTTACCACGATATGGAAGTGGTGCTAAATAAGGGGCATCTGTTTCAATTAACAAACGATCCAACGGAACAATCTTTGCTACTTCTTTTATTTCATGTGCATTTTTAAATGTTACAGGTCCACCAATAGAAATATAAAAATTCATGTCCAAACAAGGTTGAACATCCTGTACTGTTCCACTGAAGCAATGCATAATACCTCCGATTGATTCGGCTTCTTCCTCTTGCAAAATTCGAATAATATCACTTGTTGCCTCTCGATTATGAATAATGATTGGCATATTTAGACGTTTCGCTAATCTAATTTGTTGGCGGAAAACCTTTTCCTGCACAGCTTTCGGTGACATATCCCAATAGTAATCAAGCCCCATCTCCCCTAGCGCCACTACTTTTGGATGACTTGTCAACGATTCTAGCCAACTTAAATGTCCTTCTTCGTAATCGATTGCATCAACAGGATGCCAACCGACAGCAGCATATATTCCCTCATACATTTCAGCAATTTCTATCGCTAAAGGAATCGTTTCTGCATTAAAACCAACAACTATCATTTTACTTACACCATTTTCCCGGGCTCGGGTAATTACCTCTTCTCGGTCTTCAATAAACTGTCTTGCATTTAAATGAACATGTGTATCAAATAACATTGACTAAAACTCCCCTTTATACCAACGATGAATTTCCCCCAAACAAAAAAGATCAACCCCTTTTCATACGAAAGAAATTGATCCCTTGCTGTTCATTATTCCACAATAGACCCATTTGGTAAATCATCAGCTACAGTCGCTAATGATAATTGACCATCTGGTCCTTCACCAGATAATATCATTCCTTCCGACATTTCTCCTCTTAACTTCGTCGGTTTCAAATTCATGACACAAATAACCTGTTTTCCGATTAACGATTCAGGAGAATAATACTCGGCAATACCTGAAATAATTTGTTTTTTCACTTCCCCAAGATCGACTTGTAATTTTAGGAGCTTATCCGCATTTTTCATTTTCTCAGCACGGATAATTTCACCAACACGTAAATCTAATTTCATAAAATCATCATACAAGATTTCTGCTTTTCCTTGTTGTTCTGCTACTTTCTGTGGTGGTTGCATCATTACCTTAATCGTTTCGATTTCCTCTTCCATATCTAACCGTGGAAATAACGCTGCACCTTTGGCTACCTTTGTGCCTTCTACTACTTGTCCATGCTCAGATAAGCTTTCCCAAGTTTGTAATCGTTCATCATCTAGAATACCCAACTGTTTTAAAATTTCAGACGGCGACTCAGTCAAAAATGGTTTTAACATCACAGCTATCATCCGAAGCGATTCAACTAAGTGTGCCAATACATTACCTAATCGTTGTTGTTCACTTTTCTCTTTTGCTAATTTCCATGGTTCTGTTTCATCGATATATTTATTAGAACGACGGATTAATTGCCATATTGATGAAAGTGCCACTGAAAATTGCATGTCATCCAATGCCTTTTCCACATTAATAATTGTTTCATCCATCAATTTTTCAAGTTGATTATCTTCTGCTGTTTCAGAGGATTGATATTGTTTGATGTCACCTTGAAAGTATTTTTCAATCATCGCTACTGTTCGACTTAACAAGTTACCTAAATCATTTGCTAAATCGTAATTAATTCTTTCTACAAAACCTTCTGGAGTAAAGACCCCATCAGATCCAAATGGAACTTCCCTTAACAAATAATATCTAAGGGCATCTAGGCCGTAACGATCGATTAACGAATTAGGATCAATCACATTCCCTTTCGATTTAGACATTTTCCCGTCCTTCATTAGAATCCAACCATGGGCAAATACTTTCTTTGGCAAGGGTAAATCCAATGCCATTAAAATGATTGGCCAATAAATCGTATGGAAACGGACAATTTCCTTCGCCATTAAATGGACATCAGCAGGCCAATATTTTTTAAACATGTCATCATGATCTGTGTCATATCCTAATGCCGTAATATAGTTCGTTAAAGCATCAATCCATACGTAAATGACGTGTTTAGGATCACCTGGTACTTTAATTCCCCAGTCGAACGTCGTTCTAGATACCGCTAAATCCTCCAAGCCAGGCTTAATGAAATTGTTAATCATTTCATTTTTACGACTTTCCGGTTGAATAAACCCAGGATTCTCCTTATAGTAGGTTAACAACCGATCAGCATATTTACTCATTTTGAAAAAATAGGACGCTTCCTTCACCTTTTCCACTTGTTTACCACAGTCTGGACAATGTCCATCATTTAATTGCAAATCAGTAAAAAAGGATTCACAAGAAATACAATACCAACCCTCATATTCATCTAAGTAAATATCACCTTTATCGACTAGTTTTGAAAAAATTTGCGCAACAATCTTTTTATGTCGTTCTTCTGTTGTACGAATAAAATCATCATTAGAAATTTTTAACTTCTTCCATAGCTCCTGAATCCCACCAACAATGTCATCTAAATATTGCTGTGGGGCTAAACCTTGTTCCTCAGCAGCTTTTTGGATTTTTTGCCCATGTTCATCGGTCCCTGTTAAGTATCTAACATCATAGCCACGCATTCGTTTATATCGTGCCGTAGCATCCCCTGCTACAGTTGAATAAGCGTGGCCAATATGCAAATTACCACTCGGATAATAAATTGGCGTTGTAATATAAAATGTTTTTTGCTCTGACATGACCCATTCTCCTTCAAAATCAATCTAAAACTATGTCTATTGTATCTGCTTTTCTTTTTCATTTCCAATATGTACATTTATCCTAGCACTTCATACATGGACGATAAAGTTTAAATAGTGTTAAATTTTTTTCAATTTGTACCACTAACAGTACAAACCTTCCTAATTTAACTATTAATAGAATGATAGTATATTATTTTCCATTATGTTATAATAGCTATTGAATTCGGGAAAACAGTAGATGAAATTCACTAAATGATTTGGTATACCATGCCCATACTAACACTTATTGCCAAATCAATTATACTTACAGCTTGAAAGGGGGCAAATCATTTAATGAAGTCGACGGGAATGGTTAGAAAAGTCGATGAACTTGGTAGAGTTGTTTTACCAATCGAATTAAGACGTTCATTGGACATCAAGGAAAAAGATGCCATCGAGATTTATATTGATGGAGATAAAATTATTCTTAAAAAGTACGTTCCTAATATGGCATGTCAAATTACCGGTGAAAGCACGGATGATAATGTTGCATTAGCAAATGGGAAAATCGTGTTAAGTCCAGAGGGTGCGAAAACTTTAATAGCAGAAATTAATAAGGCATTTTCTTAAACAGTACCCAACTAATAGTGAACAAATATAAAAAAACCGCTATTAATTCTCTATCAATTGCAATTTCTTAATTCACACTTGACCTTGCATTAGTTGTGCAAGATTTTTTTTGTTTTCTTCCGTCCAATGTTACTGGTAAAAGTAAATACAATCGATGCAAATACTATTTAGTCTACTTTTAATAGAGCAAGGTTATTTGTTTTTCACATGGATAGATGCATATACTTCTTTTTTCGGTATATCGCGGTCTACAGCTACTTGCTTTAATGCCTCTTTATGTGAAAGGTGTTTTTCCCTTTCATAATAGGCCACATGTTCATCTATTTGATAATCATTCCACCAACTATTTTCTATACCATGTTTAGTTCCCGTATACCCTTCCAAAACAATACATATTTCTCCCTTTAAACTGTGTTCCCGTAACCAGGTCACTATTTCAGTTACAGTCCCACGAACATACTCCTCATGTAATTTTGATATTTCCCGGGCAATTACCACATTTCGATGAGCAAAATACTTTTCCATTGCTTCTAATGTTTGCCTTACACGAAATGGAGATTCATAAAAGACTATCGTAGGCTTAGCATTTTTAAGCCCTTCCAACTCTATGTGTAATAAAGACTTTTTCTTTGGCAAAAATCCGTAGAATAAAAAGTTTTTAGTAGGTAGACCTGAACCGACCAATGCACATAATGCAGCATTGGCACCAGGTAAAACGATGACAGCGATTTGGTTTTCAATTGCCTCACTTATTAAATAATGACCAGGATCAGACACAACAGGCATTCCGGCATCACTGACAAGAGCAATATTTTCTCCATTTACTAATTGTTCTATCAATCCCTTTGTACGTGAGATTTCGTTATGTTGATAGTAACTAACGAGTGGTGTGTTAATTTGAAAATGATTCAGAAGTTTTTTTGTATGCCTTGTGTCTTCAGCAGCAATTAAATTAACCGTATTTAAAACATTAATTGCCCTAAACGTCATATCCTCCATATTACCAATGGGGGTTGGCACAACATATAATTTTCCACGGTCCTCATTTTTAAAGCTTTTCTTTATCTTCATTGAATATCTGTCCCTTTTTTAATCGTTGTTGGTTAATTAATTCACATTTTTTTACCCTACGATACTGTTTAATTTCATATTCCCTAGCCAAAGCATCTGATTTATTTGTGTACGATTCTTCATAAACTAATTGTAAAGGTCCTCGTCCACGGGTATATTTTGCCCCTTTCCCTTCACGATGCATTTGTAATCGATGTGCTAAGTCATTCGTATATCCGGTATATAATGTATCATCACCACATTGCAATATATAAACGACATGCTTATTTCCCATAAATAATCTTCCTTGCCTCATTGGTATAAGTGTTGTCATCCTCATAGATAAATAATGGGGGTAAGATTTTTAGCCCTGATTTACCGTCTCTTATCGCTTCAAATAAAATGGTATTAGCCTCTTTCCCTCGTTTTGGATAAACAAACTGAATACGTTTCGGTTCTAATTGATATGCTCGGCATAATGTGATTAAATCAACAAGTCGTTCTGGGCGATGAACGATAGCGACCTTGCCACCAGGTCTAACATACAATTTACATGCCTTAATAACCTCTTCTAATGTACAACAAATTTCGTGTCGGGCAATCGTCATATAGTTACTTTCATTTTGGTGTGACGTTTCCGATGATTTAAAATATGGTGGGTTGCACGTAACTGTATCATAAAAACTTTGATGTAATAAAGGATGACGGTCTCTTAAGTCCCCTTCAAAAATTTCTATACGGTGCTCTAATTTATTTAATTCAATACTTCGTTGGGCCATACTGATAAGTCGCTTTTGTATTTCAAGTCCCTTAATTTTTGCCTTTGTTCGATATGAAAGCAATAATGGGATAACACCATTTCCACTACATAAATCTAATATATTCCCCTTTGCTATCGGGATAGAGGAATAATCAGCTAACAGCAGTGCATCAAGTGAATAGGAAAATATCGTTGGGCTTTGAATAATTCGAAGATTTTCATCTGCGACGATATAATCTAAACGTTCATCATCTATTAACTTCACCATTTTCGTTACCTCTCATTCTAGCTTACCCAAATAAAAAGCCGTCTCGCAGGAAGACAGCTAACATTCATTATGAGCGATTTAATAAAGACATACAAAATAAACAATTCCCTTCTTCCTCACGGGGGCTACCAAACTCTAAATGACAAATATGGAAACCATCGCGGTAAATTTTCTCCAAATTTTCCATCGCCTTGTTTGGCTTTTTAACCGCTTCTACCCCATTTCCCGATTGATTAACAGTCCTTATTTGTTCATCCTTTAAAATAGCCTTTAAATGTTCATTTTCAATATATAAACGATGGTTTTCCTCTACTACCTTCGTTAAATGGCTTTTTAAATCAAGAAATTGTTCGTTTAAAAAAGCCATTTGTGCTTCGATTTGAGACACTTCGTCAAATATCTCTTTTTTTCTCAATCAATTCCACCTCTTTACTCTGTTACAGGTGCCAAAATCATTTCTTCTTCAATCATTTCATCTAGCGTATATTCAATCACATTTCCTTCTTTATACAATTCAATCGATACCTCTTTTTCTAGCATGTTTAAATGAACTACTTTACCCTTTCCATAAGGTGTTTTTATTTCTTCGCCGATATCTGGCAATTGTCTCTTCGCTTCCTCATAAGTATCATTTTCATATTTCAGGCAACACATTAAACGTCCACATAGACCGGAAATCTTTGTCGGATTTAATGATAAGTTTTGGTCTTTGGCCATTTTAATTGAGACAGGTTCAAAGTCTCCGAGAAATGTTGAGCAACAAAGCATTCGTCCACAAGGTCCTATACCACCTAATAGCTTCGCCTCGTCGCGGACACCAATTTGTCTTAATTCAATCCTCGTCTTAAATAAAGTAGCCAAATCCTTTACCAAGTTACGGAAATCAATTCTTCCTTCTGCTGTAAAGTAGAAAATAACTTTATTCCTATCAAATGTATATTCTGAATCAATAACTTCCATATCCAAATTATGTTCTTTTATTTTATTATGACATGTTTTTAATGCATTTTGAGCCAATCGTTTATTTTCCAGAATGTTTTCTTTGTCCTTTTCTGTCGCCACCCGCTGAATTCTTTTTAATGGTAAGACAACATCTTCTTTATCTACCATTCTTTTTTCAATGGCAACTTCGCCCAATTCAATACCACGGGCTGTTTCAACAATCACATCATCGAATTGTTGGGCATCTATATCATTCGGATCAAAATAATAAATTTTGCCGACTTTTTTAAACCGAACACCAATTACTTGGATCACACTGTTTCACCTCTAGAGTTGTAATACTAAATCTTCCATTACTAACGTTGACTGAATATTTTGATTTAATTTACGTTTTGCTTCTAGCAAACTTGTCATCATCTTTATTAATTTTTTCGTTGAAAAGTAGTTTATCGCTTGTTCTACTAAAACATCATTTTCAATGAAAACATGGGGGGGATGATGCCGCTGCATTTGTAAATTTGCCATGTCTTGAACAGCTAAAAACATGATATCGAGAGCCATTTCTAACTCTGCCTTTTCTTTTAATTCGGTCAATATATCTAGATGTAAAAAAAGAAAACGTTCATCATTTTGCTTCATGACAACTTCTATTAAATCCTTCATTAAATCTCTGATTTTATATATCTTTTTTTCCTCATGAAGAGCCATTCCCTCATCAAGATTATTCGTTAAGGCACTTATTAATTGTGCATCATTTTCACTAATTTCCGCTTGCACTAGTTTTTGCTTAAGTTGATTGTTATCCAACGGTAGTAAATCGATAATTTGACAACGAGATTGAATCGTCGGCAAAAGAGCATTGACATTATTCGTTGATAGGATAATCATCGTCCCTTCATTCGGTTCCTCAATAAATTTCAATAACCGATTAGCTGCATGAATATTTAAGAGCTCAGCATCTGGTATAATGAACATCTTTTGATTTGATTCATACCCCGTCATTGAAAATTCACGAATAATATCTCTTACTTCCTCTGTTCGAATCGTTTGTGTTTCCCGTTTTAAACGGTGAATATCCGGGTGATTACCCGAAATGACTCGTTTGCAACCATGACACTCTTGGCATGGTTCAACACCATTAGTCTCTTCGCAAAATAGACTCATTGCTAATAACTCTGTTAACTCGCTTTTTCCACTGCCTGACATCCCATGGAGAATGTACGCATGTGACATACGATTTGCCCGTATACTATTGGTGAAAATTTTACACGCAACAGGCTGAATTTCGCTCATTTTTTCCCATGTCAACATCTTACATCATCCCTCAACATATTGCTTGTTCGTAGTCTTAAGTATAAAGATTTACTAATAGACCGTTGATTTCGCCAATTAAGGCGAGTAAATCGACAGTCGTTTTTTCTTGCTCCATTAAATCATTCGTCAGCTGTATTAGTCTTGCATCTATTTCTTTCACTGTCTTTAATGTATGGTTGGAACTAAAATGATGGGATTTCGAAAGTTCTAATCCACTTGTGACAGTTTTCTCCAAAAACTGCTTAATCATTCTTTTAAATATTGCTAGATCACGAAAAGTTCGGTGCTTGGCAAGTTTTTCACCTTGGTCAGTAATACTTTTCATTAACGAGTCTAGTTCTTCATGTTTTAGTTTATCATATTGTGATTGAACCATCTTCGTAAACTTTTTACTATCCTTCTGGCGTTTACTATATCGTTTTTGTTCAATCCTTGAACGTGTTTCTTGTTCTATTTTCATATAGCAAACCTCCCCGATGATAGTTAGAAACGATAAAATGATTCAATAGGAAGAATAAAGACTGTAGCCCCACCAACCTCTACTTTCACAGGCTTCGGGATATACGAATCAGCATTACCACCCATCGGTGAAATAGGGGCTACCATTTGTTCTCTTTGAGAACAATTTTCTTTAATGATTTTTAACGCCTCATCTATGTGCTCATCTTCACAACCAATCATTAACGTCGTATTACCTTCTTTCAAAAAACCTCCAGTTGTTGCTAATTTGGTCGTTTGAAAATTTTCCTTACTTAATGCAGTAATGAGACGGTTTGAATCTTTATCCTGTACAACAGCAATAATAAGCTTCATTTAACATCCTCCTCATTTTTAATAAATTGATCAATCACACTTAAAGCTTGTAAAAAAACGGCCTTTTCCGACTGGGAAGCATCAATTCTTTTTATTCGTTGTGGAAACTGTTTCAACAATAATTGATATCCTTCGTAGACTTTTTCGTGAAATAACTTCTTTTCATTATCCAAACGGTTCATTTCCCGATTTTTATTACTAGCAATTCTACTTAAGCCTTCTTCGGGAGTGATATCAAAATATAATGTCAAATTAGGCATACATGAATCGATCGCAAATTCATTAATCATCAACACTTCTTCAATCCCTATTCCACGAGCATGCCCTTGATAGGCTAAGCTACTATCAATAAATCGGTCACACAATACGAGTTTACCAGATTTTAATGCTGGTAATACTTTTTCAATGAGATGTTGTCGTCTAGCAGCAGCATATAATAACGCTTCCGTTCTCTTTTCCATATTAGTATGCGAATTATCTAAAATTATTTCTCTAATCTTTTCGGAAATCGTTATTCCGCCTGGTTCTCTCGTTAATAAAACATCATAACCTCTTAAAGTTAATTCCTTGTATAATTGTTTAATGGTTGTTGTCTTACCAGCCCCTTCGCCACCTTCAACCGTTATAAACATCCCCGACACAGCTGCCTCTCCTTCTACAACTTTATATGATAAATGCTTTAATTTGTATTTTATTTGTAGAATGACCTACTATAAATTCAATTTTACTATTAAATGTATTCTTTATATCATACATGTATGGACCATTGTTAGCAATTTATAATTATTTTATTTGTATAAATATTGGTAAGTTATTGGTATGATTATTCTTCAGAGCCCTTGCTTGGATTTTTCTCCCCTTAAGACTACTAACTTAGGTGGGGGTTCTTTTCCCATTTATCCTATTGTCAGGGTCCCTAAATGATAACCCCGTAAACATTTTACATATACTGATATAATTACCTTTATTGTACCATGATTTACACTTAAATTTAACTGTAAAAAACTTTATCATAGTAAATTATTTGATGGTGTAAATCCAGCAATATTTCACTCGTAAATATTGTAGTTGATAAAAGCACCCACACTCACCTCAGGTACAAATGCGACATCTTTGAGTCGGTGCCGCTCCCTAATGATTTCAGAGGGACGACTATTTATACACAATCCCGGGAAGTGGCCGTTCTTTGCCGTTCTATAAAAGTCACATACTTTTTTACGTATTTGAGATATGGCCTTAATAGGACCATATAAATAGACACAAAAAAAGCCCGTCATTTGACGAGACCTTATTCGTTCTTACGAAAACGGTGCAAACAAACCATTTCTATTTTTTAATTTTTGCACATAATAACGATATTTTTCTTCCCGCGGTTCCGTATGAATCATATTATGCTCACAAGCAGTACAAATAAATACCGTCCGAATAAAAATTCCCTCTAATTGTTCATCATCACAAATTGAACATTTCCACAAGGAAATCACCTCCATCAGTTTAATAGAAGTGTCTCCTAAACATATTAGTTATATACTTGAAATGGGAATTTCCCCTTAATTTTTTTGCGAATTATAGCATTTCATGATTAAGAAAGAAATAATATTTGCAAACCTAATAGAGAAATAACTCCAAGAATCCCCAACAAACTACTAACAATCACTGTAAAAATATTAATCGGAAGATGTAATCCAATATATCCTGCAAATACATTAAAAATAAATAAAAATAAAATACCGACTGTTATTTTAAACATCACTTTTCCTAATAAACGAATAAAAGTCATCGGTGCCCCAATTAGAAACAACAGAATGATTAAACAAACTAATCCTGCAATGATCACTATTGAATTCATTTCCTCAACTCCTCATCTACCATACGTATATGAAAAGTAATAGGAAAAAATGACATCTATCTGGTGCTCTTCAGTAATATTAGAAGTTATCTTTTAAAAAAGTAATATTACGATGTTTAATTTCTTTTAACAAAAACATATATTTCGCTTGCGCCAATTTAAGTTGATATTCTGTGTACTGTAAAGGATCAACACTTTTATCAACCAATGAACGTAACGTTTTCCATTCCTTTTCAAGATGAAAATAGGCATCAAGCACTTCTTGATCATATCGTTGCACTTTTTTCTTTTTCTTCATTTTTTCACCAGTTTACTAATTATTATAATTCCCGTCGGCCTTCTAACGATTTAGCTAATGTCACTTCATCTACATATTCCAAATCCCCACCAACGGGCATTCCATGTGCAATTCGAGTCGTTTTAATTCCGGAGGGCTTTACTAAACGCGAAATATACATCGCTGTAGCCTCCCCTTCAATATTAGGATTCGTTGCCAAAATAAGTTCCTCTACATCATTTTCTTTCAATCGTTGAATCAACTTTGGAATATTAATGTCCTCTGGACCAATGCCATCCATTGGGGAAATAGACCCCTGTAACACATGATATCTCCCATTAAACTCCTTCATTTTTTCCATCGCAATGACATCCCTTGAATCCTCAACAACACATATGACTGTTTCATTCCGTGATCCATCCTGACAAATTGAACATTTTTCCTGATCAGAAATATGCCCACAAATTGAACAATGGGTTAATTCTCGTTTCACACTTACTAATGCTTTCGCAAAATCAACCACATCATCGTCATTCATATCAATCACAAAAAAAGCCAGTCTCACGGCTGTTTTAGGACCAATGCCTGGCAATTTTGTAAAACTATCAATTAATTTTGAAATTGGTTCTGGATAATACATCATTTATTCCCCTAAAAGAAACTTTTTGCATCTGACACGACATTGAGAATCCCATTTTCCCAAATTAAAACATCCCTGGAGGCATATTTAATCCTTTTGTAAATTGCCCCATCGTTTCATTTGTTTTATTATCGATTTGTTTTAGCACATCATTTGTCGCGGTTAACACTAAATCTTGTAGCATGTCAATTTCTTCGGGGTCAACCACTTCTTCATTAATTTGTACGTCTAATATTTCTTTACTGCCATTGGCTGTTACGGTTACCATGCCACCACCTGAAGATGCTTCAAACTCCATTGCCATTAACTCATCTTGTGCCTTCATCATTTTCTTCTGCATTTGTTGCATTTGCTTCATCATATTTCCCATATTGCCTTTCACTTATATTGCCTCCTTAAAATGCTTACCTAATAGATATTTTTGATTTTTTTGTTATTATTCTTTTACTTCAACAATGTCTTTCCCAAATAATTTATGAGCTTCTTCCACTACTTCTGAATGTTCTTCTTTAGATTGTGTAGAAACCTCCTGACCTTTTTGTTGATTCTTCAAATATGCTTCTCGTTCATCTTGCCACTGGTCTTCCGGTATGACAATAATATGATATGGCTTCCCTTGCACTGTAGATAAAGTAGATCCCACCACTTCTAGATGATCTTGGATTAATTTGCAGTGTATGTCATGTGTAAATGCGATGACAGCTGCATCCTTTGAAGCTGCAACAGGCTTTGCGGCCTTCAACATTGCATGAACAACAGGTGTAGATCTTCTTAATTGCTCTAAGAAAGATTCCCAATTTGTCCGTATTTGTTCGATTGATTCTTTTTCAGCTTCATCCAATACATGCTTTATGTCATTAGCATTAACACGAAAAACTTGTGAAGATTTCGTAGATTGCCTTACAGGTCTTCTAGGTTGTTCCTGTGCCACTGCTTGGCTCGGCTTAGATGCTAATTCTTTCAAGCGATTTTCTAACTTAGACATTCTTTCCGCTAATGCTTCCACTATTTCGGAAGCTGCTTCGCCTTCGCTAGATACTTCCGACAGTGATATTTCATATCGCTTCGTCACAGATAAAACAGTTATTTCAACAAAAACTTTCGGATTGTTCGTCCACTTAATATTTTGTTCACAGCGAGTGAACTGTAACAATGCATATTGAATCCAATCTTCATCCACGAGTTCTGTCATTGTCTTAAAAGTATCGTTGACAACTGCCCTTTCTAGGTAAGGTTCCAATTGTGAAGTTGATTTATAAAATAATACATCACGTAAAAAGTAAATGAAATCAAAGACAAACCGGCCTGGGTCTTTCCCCGTTTGTACCATTTGATCAAATAATTGTAATGTTTCGGCAATATTTTGCTCATACATTGCTTGGAGCATAGCGGTTAAAATTTCCTGAGAAACTCCACCAGTAATCGCCAATACATCCTCTACCGTGACATCATCTTCACTATAAGCAATCGCCTGATCTAACATACTTAAGGCATCTCTCATTCCGCCATCTGCCGCCAATGCGATCGCATCAAGGGCATCGGGCAAAACCCCAATGTTGTCATGATCTGTAATATATGTCATTCTTTCAACAATCATACGATTGTTAATTGGTTTAAAATCAAACCGCTGACATCGTGAAATAACGGTTAACGGAATCTTATGTGGTTCTGTTGTCGCTAAAATAAACACAACATGCTCTGGAGGCTCTTCTAACGTTTTTAATAACGCATTAAAAGCACTTGGTGTAATCATATGAACTTCATCAATGATGTATACTTTGTAGGGGACAACACCTGTTGCATAATTAACTTGCTCACGAATTTCCCTTATGTGGTCAACACCCGTATTTGAAGCCCCATCCATTTCAATCACATCAGTAATTGATCCATCCAAGATCCCACGACAAGCATCACATTCATTGCATGGTTCACGTGATGGCATCTTTTCACAGTTAATCGTTTGCGCAAAAATTTTCGCAGCACTCGTTTTCCCCGTCCCCCTAGGACCGGTAAAAAGATAGGCATGCGAAAGCTTCTCTTCGACAATAGCATTTTGTAATGTTTTCGTTATATGTAATTGCCCGATGACATCAGCAAACAACCTAGGACGCCAAGTACGATACAATGCTTGATAACTCATCATGTACATCCTTCCATTATTTCTTACTTATTATAACGTATTTTCAGCATTAATTGAACTAACAGCCACCTTGAGAATTTCTTTCATTATCATAGATTCCATCCATTATTTCTCCAAGCTTAATCAGACATCTCTTCAATTCGTTTCATAAATTCATCGACAGCTTGATATCCTTGTTGTTTTAAATGCCAGTTATTAACTGCAGCCTCAATTAACCCTACAACATCACGTCCGGGTTTTAACTGAATTTGTAAATAAGGTATTTCAACATCCATATAGGATGTATATTTTGATGCCACTTCTAAATCATTGTATAAAGACGATCCTTCCCATTTCGTCAATTCAATATCAAGTCCTATTCTCGTCTCTGCCTGAAATGCCTGTCTTCCATACATTCTTACAACATTCAGTAAACCAATACTACGAAGTGACAGTAACTCCTTATTCGTTTCATTATGTGTTCCGATAATCGTTTCAGGACTTAGCTTTTTCAGCACAACAATATCATCCGCTACTAAACGATGCCCACGACCAAGTAAAGAATGAGCGATTTCACTCTTTCCAACCCCAGAATCACCGCGTAATAAAATACCAAGCCCTAAGACATTGACACAAACACCGTGAATTGCGATTTCTTCCGCTAATTGTCGGATTAAATAAGCATCAATACGCCCATTAAATTCATAATTTGATTCATCAGTACTGAGTAACGGAATATGCCGTTCTTCACAATATTTGCGTAAATATTTTAATCCTTTGTTACCATCTGTCACGATAATACAGGGAGGATCGTATTGAACTAAATTACCAATACGAACACTTCGTTCATCCTCAAACAATGAACGTAAATAATTAATTTCATCTTCACCCAATACTTGGACATGGCCAGTTGGGAAAAAAGGAATATGATCAATAAACTCCAATCCCGGGCGCCTTGCTTTTGCTTTCGTGACTACCCGATTTAATGCCTCTTTACCTGCCAATACTTCTAATTGAAGTCTATCTATTATTTCACTAATCGTTATTTCCTTTGTCATCTTCACACTTCCTATATTAATCATTTAATAATATAATAATGTATCAGAAATCACTTTAATGATCTGACCTATGTTAATATAAATTATACTACAACATACAAGAGATTTGTTATCATTTTTAAGTTGGTGAAAGGTTATGTTAGGTTTATGGGTGTTTGAATTTAAATTGGCGCTAATAGAGTTAATCAAAAATCCAATTACCTATTGGATTATTGTACTTATGATCATTTTAGGTCGCCAACGTCAAAAACTAGAAATAAAACAATTCGGGAAAAAAATTCACTCTCTAATTCCCTCCATTTTCAATCTAACATTCATCGGCATAGTTAGTTCAGTAATCATTTCTATTCTCGCTATTTATTTCGGGCTTGTTGTCAGCTACGAAATTATTATCGTCGCCACTGTCATTACGTTAATTTTGTCCATCATTTACCAACAAGTGTTTCTATCCATTGCTTATACATTAGGGGCCACTTTTTTCATCCTTTATTTATCAACAAACCATTTATATGAGCAAAGTAAGGCCATTTTACTTTCTGTTTCTTTACTAATTGGTATTTTTATGATGATTGAAGCATTATTACTAGCTACTACAAAAAAACACCACTATTATATTGAACAACGGAAAAGCCCCCGTGGGAAATTATTTGGACAGTTTTTCTTGGAAAAAATGGCGATTTTCCCCGTTTTCCTATTTGTTCCCGACGGAAATTTATTTGCTATCTATCCTTTATTTAGTGTCGGAGATGAACGGTATAGTTTAACCATTTTCCCCGTTGTATTGGGATTTAGCTTTCTAGCAAAACAACAATTACCTAAGATGTTATTACAAAAATTATCAAGACACATTTTTCTACTAGGTATATTCATTGTTGCCATGACATTCGTCAGCCATTTTTATCCGATGATACTGCCATTTGTCGTATTAATTGCGATAGTTTTACGATTAATGATACAGTTCAGATCAGTAAATAAAGAATTACGAGCAGACCCTTATTTTTTCGAAATGAACAATGAACCTACCGTTTTTTGGGTTGAAAAACATTCACTAGCTGAAAAGGCAGGTCTCAAAATTGGGGATACCATCGTTAAAATTAATGATGAAAATGTGTCTACAATAGCAGATGTCGATCGTCTGTTATTGCAATTTAAACATGAATATTTATCTTTTGTTTATCGTAACAAAAACAATGAACTCCGTTCAAGCAAACGACCAGTTTATGCAACAACAAGAGAAGAATTAGGTATTACGTTTATTAATGGCACTTAAGTTAACATACATTGGGAAGGATGATTGCGAGTGGGACCTAGACAAAGGCTGATAATAACCTTATCTGTAGTATCTATTTTATTTGTCATGGTGATATTGACGGGGTGTGGTGGCCCAACAACTGAACATAAGGGATTACCCGGTAATCAACCACCGTCAGTAAAAATTGAAATTGATGGTCAGGAATACGACACGATATTGGGGACCTATTGTTGGGGGCCAAATGGAGACGGATATCATGAATGTGCTGATACTGCCGGTCCAGTTGGGTTATTAGCAGATGAAACCCCTATTCAAGTAACACCTAATGAGGAAGTTACGATCATGATGGACTACACACCATTACCTGACAAAATCGAACTAGCCAAAACAACTGAACAAGAAGAAATTGATAACGTGGAGTTAATTGACAACCAATTTAATGTACCCGCGGAAAAAGGCATCTATTATTATGATTATGCCGTTTGGTGGATGGATGAGGACGATCATCAAGTATCGTTGGGAGATGCATTTTACGCCTTTGTTATTGAAGTAAAATAGGATTGGATGATTGCATTCGGTCCTTGACTTCTCTACTAAGTTGGTCAATTTCCCTTTTTTGAAAATTGATAGACAAATCCAGTCAGAAAAACAGTAAAACTCCCTTTAATGAATTGATGTCTTGTGACAACTAACTTAAAGGGAATTTTTAATTTGTTATTTTATTTTTGTTCTACATTTTCATCACCATTAAGGTTGTCCTCATCAACACTTGGTTCATCAGATGCTGCCACTTCAGACTCATCATTACCTTCGACCCACTCTAAAACTTCTTCTCCTTTTTCATGTGAAACCCCTGTGTCAAACTCGATATCTTTAAGTTCCTCATCAAGTGAATCCGTATATTCATCTTCAATTTCTGGCCCATCATCAAAACCCGTTTCTTCTTCCTGTCCCATCACTTCTTTGTCCCTTGCAGTTTCTTCTAAATTTAACTCAGTATCCCTTAGGGTAAAGACGGCTACTTGATCGTTCAATACTTTCGCGAGTACATCTAATTCACTTGCATTATCAGCTATTTTATCCATTGAACTTGATGCCTCCTGAGTTGAAGCGGTCGACTCCTCAATTCCCGCGGCAGCTTCCTCAGAAACAGCGGCAATATCACTAATTAGGCCGTTCATTTTCTCACTATTTTCCGCAATCTCTTGCAATTGATTAGCCATATTTGAAATGCCTTCTACCATATTACCTATTGATAAATTAATTTCATTAAAACTATCTCCCGTTTTATCAATTTGTAATGTGCCTTCCTTCACTTCTTCATAGCCTTTTCCAAGAGAAGCAACCACCTCATCAGTTTCACTTTGTATATTCGATACAATGTGCGTGATTTGTGCAACAGACTGTGTTACTTGTTCAGCTAGTTTTCTTACTTCATCAGCAACAACTGCAAAACCTTTCCCATGTTCTCCAGCCCGTGCCGCTTCAATAGCTGCATTAAGTGCAAGCAAATTAGTTTGATCAGCAATATCTTTTACCACTTGAACGAGCGTTGAAATTTCCTCTGATTGTTCATCTAAACCTTTCACCTGGTCAACTGCATTAGCCATAATTTTATCGATACGATTCATCTGCTCAACTGATTGGCTCATTAATTCTTCGCCATTTTTTGTCACACGACGAACATCTTCCGTTGAGCTAACAATTGCTTGTCCCTCTTTTTGTGATACTAGTACAGACTCAAGGAACTGACTCATTTCTTCAGATAACTCTGTAGCACTATTTGCTTGAGTTTCCGCCCCTTCAGCTAATTCTTCCATCGTTTTTACCATTTGATTACTACTTACTTTCACTTCATTCGATGACCTAGTAAGCATTTCACTACTTAATCCTAATGAATGAGAAGCCCGTATTACTTCGCTAATTATACCATTCATATTTTCCCTTAGTAAATTAACCGAATCGGCTATTTGACCAATTTCATCCCTACCACGATAATCCATTCTATCAACATTAAGGTTACCCTTTGCAAGCTCAGATGTCGTGGTCACAACCGTTTTCAAGTTACGGGATGTCATTCGACTTATGAGGATTATATTGAAATATCCGAGCAATACACTAATACTTCCTGCAACTAGTAATATAATGATGCTATGAAACATACTTTCTTCAACCTTTTGAACCGAAACCTCTTGTTCATCAAATGCCTTTTCTACTAACCTATTAACAGATGTAATTGTCGCATTTTTTTGTGAACTAATATTTATTTTTGCATAAACCATATCCTTAGCATCAACATTTTCACCAGCAATTTTATTTAAAAATACATCCTCTGTTTTTCCTACCATGTCCTTCATTCTTTGGAAAAATACTTGATTTTCTTCATCACCTTCAAAATGTGTGTCTAATTTATCAAGCAATGAAAGGAGTTCCCCTGTTACCTCATCAAAATCCTCTAACCTTTGTCGGTTAGTTGAACTAACATAGTCCGAAATGATAGAATGTTGCTGTTCAATTAATAAAGCAATTCTGGACATGTCATTCGTCAAATTATTTTTCTCAATAATATCCGTGACATTATCCGATGCCCTACTAAACTGTATGTATACGAGAACGATAGCAAAGATAAACAATAATACCGAAAACGTAAAGACTAATAAGTACTTACCACCTATACTAATATTATTTAAAAAAGTACCCTTTTTAGGCTTTTGCCCGTTTGTCTTTGTTCCATTTTCACGTTCAGTTGAAGTATCTTTATGTATAACTTGCTTGTCCCTCACTGGGCCATTCATCCTTTTATCCCCCTTCATACCGAACAAACGGCAAAGTTTTTGGCCCTGAATAGTTCTATGTGGGCGCTATTTTTAGTAAAGTAATTGTCCGACTATGATCCGACCCCAATATAGGTGTAAAAGATGCCAGACTAATATAAAACAAGAAAAAAGAATTAGTCATTTATGTATAACATTTAGCATATTCTAACAAAATGTATAGGTATTTCCTATTATAATTTAATTTTTAATTTAATGGAAGTGTAAAAAAAATCTTTTTAACAAATTTATGACATTTTTTAATTTAAGTTAGTCAATCATTACATCAAATACTTTTATCAGTTCATAGTATATGAGTCATAAGGCTATTAAATGGAGACCGGGCAGATAGGATTACCCGTGTAACTGACATATTCAGTACACCATATTTTATCGCTTCATTAGCAAGTTTCACTAGAATTCCTTAACTAGTGATGGGGAAGTATAATATGTTAATACTATTCGTAGAAAAGTGAGGACAAGTCATGAACATTCACATTATATCCGTAGGAAAAATCAAAGAAAAATATATTCAATTAGGTATTGAGGAATTTCAGAAACGGTTGCAACCATACTGTTCATTGAAGCTATCTGAAGTAATGGATGAAAAAGCACCGGAACAGTTAAGTGAAAGGCAATTAGAACTAGTGAAAAATAAAGAAGGCGAACGACTTTTAGGCAGGATTAAAGCTGACTATTATGTCGTTGCTTTGGATATAGGTGGAAAGACAATGTCCTCTGAGGAATTTGCAGATAAAATCCAGGAAATTAATTTTAAAGGAAAAAGTCATTTAGCATTCGTCATCGGAGGATCGAATGGATTAAGCAGGGAGCTTTTAGAAAGAGCTAATGAGAAAATATCCTTTTCGAAACTCACCTTCCCACATCAATTGATGAAGGTGATTTTGTTAGAGCAAGTGTATCGGGCGTTTAAGATCCAGAGGAGAGAACCGTATCACAAATAGTGGTAAAACAAAGTGTGGAAGTTGTGGTTAACAAAAAATGGCTAAATAAATTAGTATAGTTTAAAATAAAAACCTGCAGGGGAAATATATTGTTATTCCCCTGTCCTTATTAATTCTAATTAGTTCTATATATATTATTATTGTAGTATCAATTTCTGCACAATCATTACAATAATCCTACCTGACAATAAGCCTTTTTAAATATATGGAAAATTACATGAACTTTTACCAGAGGATGTAATATATAAGTTAAAATTATTACCGAAGAAAAAATAAATGAGAATATCATTACGTTTAATATATTTAAAAAGGGTATAGATCTCTATGAAAAGATAGTTTCTCTGTCAAAGAAGACCTTCTGTTTTTTAGGTAGTTTTATATAGTGTTAAGTAGGTTCAGTTAGTCCGTTAAATGTTGATGTGAAGGGTTTAAACTTTATACCTTGTGTTAGGTGGTGTTATCTAATTTCAGGTAGTACTCCACCAAAATCCCCCTGAAAATCCCTCCAAGGAAACAGGCCATATATTTCATTCAAGGGAAGATTTATTATCAATTAAATTTTGTTGATTAAGTTGATGTTTCAACAACCAAGTTTAGATTCATTATTTTCTACTCAAAGGTTATATCAATTACACTATTTGTACTATTTACGCTCATTTCCATATATCAGTTAATGTGATAGTATCACTTTGTGGTCTTAAGTTAATATTCTCAATAAAATCCACGACAATAGTTATCGGCATAGTTAAGGCTGTTCCAGATATAATACATACTCCTTGTGCAAGAACAGGAAGCATTGATTTGGAAATCCTATCTAAAGTTGAAATTGAATTATCTATAATCTGTAAATCTTTTTCATTAACTAATTTATGTAGAAAAAAATTATGGACTTGCGATAGTATGGTTGGTGATATATCTGCTGGTCGTTGGCTTGCTAGTGTTAGAAAAAATCCAAACTTTCTTCCTTCTTTAATTATTTCTTCAAATAGTTCTTGCCGATAGTCCATCCAACCATCCTGTTCTCTAAATGACTGGCTCGATAAAATATTATGGGCCTCATCTATTATTAAATGAAAACTACCTTTGCCTTTATTTGTTTTATGACCATCGAAATACATTTTTGAAACTATTAGAGAGAGAAACTTTTTTGACTCAGAATTTAAATCTCGAAGCGAGATAATTTGTAAAAAAGGTATTACAGGTAGTTCCTCCACTATTTCAATGAAATTACCTATTTTGTTAAGTCGAGTCTCTATTCTTCTAAGTAATGGTAGTATATGCTCTTGAACAACATTTTCGTACAATAGATCACTAACTAATTGTAAATGACATCTTATTTCAAATTCCTGAAATAGATTGATATCGGTATTCATGATATGATCTCTTATTTCATATAATTGAAGAACATCGTATGATTCTTGAACGAAGTCACCTTGGAATCTAAACCATTTATTCTCTCCATACCAATCCCGAAAATAAAAATACGGTGAATCGGATTTAAAAACTTTTGTGTTCTTAATGTTAATCAGATATTGTTCTATACCATATATGTGATTTTCAAGAATTTCTATCAACATATCCCGAATATCTTGGTTAGGAGCACCAGTATAAACTCGTTGAATAAGTGCAATAATCCAATTTGCTAGAGAGTGTTCTTCATCTTTATATTTTTTGGTTCTTTTTAGTAACCTTGAAATGAAAGGTTTTTGCGTTTGTTGAGTTGCAGAAAATAAAACAGAAAGCATTTCGTCCTCAAAGAAAGTATCGTATTTAATTGGAATCTTGTCCTCTGATGCTCCTCGTGAAGATAATTTATAGGTTATTTTACTTTTTATATCATTATTATTATTATTTTCAACACCAAAAGACTTTTTATGTACGTATTCTCCATTAAAATCTAAAACTACAAATGAACTCTTTTTTGTCAGTTTCGGCAATTCACTTCTCTTTGAAAATAATTCATAATACAATTTGTGTAATGTATTTGACTTTCCACTTCCTGTATTTCCAAAAACACCTATATGCGAAGCAAAAAATGAATTTACTGGCAATGAAATATTATTATTTTCATTTAGACTTTTCCCTATAGATATTGTAAAATTATTGTCTTCAGAAGTATAATTATTGATAAAAATTTGATTTATTTCGCTATTGGTTGGTATATTGCAAACATTTCCAATCATCGGTAGAAACGAGGCACCACTTATAAATTTCCCACCTTTAATATAACCAATAGTTTGTATTTCAATTATTCTCTTAATGCTATTCTTGGAAAAACGATTGTCTAAATTGTATTCCTTCATACTGTTTAAATTATCCCAAATGGTTTCTGAATTTACTTTAGCGACAATTTTCGTAAATCCTTGTGAAATAATTACAAAGCTATTAACGCTTACATTTTTTATTAAATCACCATTATGTATGAATGATGCATGATTAGAATCATCAAACGTTGCGATTTTTGACACGAAGCCGTTAACTTCAACAACAATACCTATTTCTAAATTCTTCATTCTATTTCTCCTACATATTCCAAAACCTCTTCAACTTCATCGTTTTTAAAAGACTCATACTTGTTTACAATATCCATTTCCATAAGTTTATTAATTGAAGAAAAATTAAGAATTGGAGTGGAAGTACCTGCTTCCTCATTTTCTAATAAAGAAACCACATTAGAGTATTTAAATACTTTTCCTTCATTTTTCACTATCGTATAACGAGAGTAAAGATTAGGCTCTATATCGTCTTCTTTTATCTCTTCTATAAGGAATGTTGCGGGCGTTATAAATTTTAAATTAATGGGTTCATTATTAATTGAAAAATTAAATTGCTGTATAATTTTCACTTTGTCTTGATCAGTAAAGCAAAAAACAATTACTAAAAGCGATGGATTGTTTAACGATCTTTGTACAATTTCAGTTATATGTTCATCTTGAAATGAAAAACCAAATACAATGAGTAACGATTGTTTCTTTTCAAGCTCATAACTAAGCAGTCTAAGCATATTAAAATAATGTTCTTGGATTAATGTTGTTTCAAACTTCTTTTTTGTCGGCAATACTATTTGTAAATTATCGATTTTTTTGGTTAATTTCAATAAATTTTCTTTAATACTGGCAGCGATTTCATTAAGAGGGTTAAATAAATGCTCTATTGACTCATTCGAATTTATTTCATTGATCAGGCCCTCTAGGGAATCAAAATCATACATAAAAAAATTATCTGTTAGGTGTTGATTTATATCCTGAATAACTAAGTCTAAATCTTTATTTAGATCCGCTATTATCTTTTCATTTGTTGTTACTTGTATTTTTGAAGGTTTATTTTTCCTCGTATATTCTTTCCAGTTAACCGATCCATGGCATTTAATTAAATTTATTGCTGGCATTTCATTAGAATAATTGTCAAAAATACCAGCGTAGAGTAATGTTTTATTAAAATTATCCGTACTGATAAGTTTTTTTCCATATCCATTTGTTCCGTCATTAAAGAATATCCTAGGATTTTCTTCTAACAATCCGTCAATTGCAGACTCTATAAATAAATCATAATTAGTCGTAACTACATTAATTCTTTTGGGTGAAATTCTACTGTTTCTCACCTTTAAAAATTCAAGTCCATTATGTAGAAATCGAGAATATTCGTCTATGATAGATAGCATTGTGTCACTTTTATCGTGGCAATAGCAAGTATCATTCATAAATCGTTGTATATAAATGTTATCTTTAATCGATTGAAGGTAAAAAAGAGATTTAATTAAGTTTTTCCCGTCTTGGTCTACTCCTTCACTCGATAGTATTTCTTCAAAACTACCTAAAGAAGAAAAGTATGGAGATGAAGCCCCAGCTCCAAGAAGAAACGTGACATTTTTTTCTACTAAACTTTCTTTAAAAATGGATAATACAGGATCTTCCATGCTATTTGAACCCCCTATGTTATCAAAGTTGATTACTTATTAATCTATAAAACTTATGTTAAACATTTGCTACTCCAATTAACCACTTTCTATAATATCTAAAAGCTCTTTTATGAATAGTGATACATACTCATAGTCTTTAATTACATGATAATTAACAGAAAGCATTGGTAAATTCAAATTAAAATCGTATGAAGATAGCGTCGTAATATTTGGTGAATTCCTGTGCGTCATTTTATTTCTATATTCCGAAACAAACTTATGATGACCCTTCATTTCACCATCATTTATTTCTAAATAAGTATGGATTTTATTTGACAATTCTTCATTCTTGTGTGATTTAAATAACCTTTTGTAAGAAACGTTTTTTCGTTTCAGCCCAACCTCAAAATATTCATTGTATAGCTGTGCTAAGAAATCCCATAATATAACTGTTCGAAATACTGCGTTTTCTACATAATATATGGCCTCAACTTCAAATTCATTTGGAGTTTGAAACGGACTGAAATCTTTATAATCTTGTATATAAATCATGTCCAATGCATCATACAAGGATTTCTTTATGTAAAAATCTACATGTTTAATGCTTTTATAGATAGTTTGATAAACATAGTGTTTATCAACGGTAGTACCATCGGTATTACCTGCCATAAATCCTACAACTTCTTTACCTTCCATTCCAATTATTTTAAAGTTATCAAATCTGTCTACATAATCTATTGAAGATATTATTTCAGTTAACCTTTTCTTTTCCTCAAATAAATCTGATGTCATCCATGCGTCCCCCTTAAAAGGATAGATTCTTTAAAAATAACTAAATATTGATAGTCTTACAGAAATGTCAAAAGAAACGAAGTGATCATAAACCACTGACTAAATGCCTTATATAATTCTTGCGTAATCAGGTGTATCAGTGATAGTAATACGTTACGTAGCACCAAATAATTACTGAAATGTTTTCATTTATGGAATACTCATCCGTCGTTACCCTGTTAGAAATACATCTTTAAAAAGGCTGTCTTCAAACATAGCTGCACTATTATTCTTTGCCATGTTTATTATTTTAGGATCTTTTTCTCCTTTAGAATATTCATCTAGTCCCTTAATGCACTTTGTACATCGATTGTTGTTTTCTGCTAATGTAATTGTCTTTTTGAATGCTTTTATGCACTGTGCCTTTGTACCTGTGTTAATTCTACCATATTGCCTGTTGATTTGTTTGGAGAGTGGGGAGCAGTGATGATTTAATTCATTGTTAATACAATGAGTGTTTTAGTACAGCTTAGCAAAAAGTAAAATGCTTAGCGATTTGAAAATATAAAACTGCCTTCACAACTAGTGTAAAGGCAGTTTTTGAATATGGCTAATAGAAAAGATATGGCATGTTCTATCATATTATTTTATTTTGATACCAGATTAATTTCCGTGTCTAGTAGTACATTCTTTGTGTGAGAGGCTATTCCCATTGCACTAAGAACAAGTGCTTTAACGTTTGAAACAGTAATGTTATTGAAAAAATCATAGTATCCGAATTCTCTGTATAGAACATCTGGATCAATATTTTTTTCTAAAAGTTTTTCATCTGAAACATCGACATCAATATCAAAGTATTCAATGATATCTGCAACTTTAACGCTATAGTCTACTGGATAGGAATTAACTTTTGAATCAAAGTATTTTAATCTAAACTTTGGATTAAGTAATCGTACTTCAGTTTCTGAAGTATAGAACTCTCCATTTTTCTCTGAAATAGTCTGGTAATAATAATTTTGGAATTTCCTTATATCCTTAAAGAATTGGGTATATAGTTTGTATTCCGTAATTTCCTCTGTTTTCTCCAGAAGCAACATTATAAGATCGTGATAGTTTGTATATCCGTAAATAGAATTATCAATCGCTACTTTGATATTTTTACCGCTGTTATTCCATTTAAAAGTGAAAGGGATTTTAATGTTCCCATCATAAACGTTAAGGTTGTATGAGTTGTTTAGGTTGTCCTTTACTTTTACATGTAAAAGTGTAGAAATATCACTATTTTTTTCTATGAGTAAATATTGTTCAAAACTATTAGGACCATTAAGGTCATATGTAATATACGATTTGTACCAATCCAGCAATTTCATAATATTCAAGATGATATTGTCCACATTATTTACATTGATTTTTCTTAAATCCGTTTCCGATAAAATCAAATGAGATGTGGGAATCCCCTCATGATAATTTTCATCACCGCTTCTATAATCCCACTTTCCATCTAGCCAAAATAAAACTGTACCATCCTGAACCTCTGAAAGAAGTTGCTTTAATTCTCGAACTCTTTCTAAAGTCACCATCCACTCACTATTGTTCATTTTTTGTGTTACTTCTTGATTTTTCATAATCATCTACCTCCTTCAAATATTGGTAGGCAGATTATAATTTGTATTTTGATGGAATGTTTTAAATGATATGATAATACCCTACAATCTATTTATATAACAAAATGATATACAAATCAAATCTATAAAGAAATATTTTGATTTAGAATTAAATTTATTAAAACCCATTAATTTAGTTCAACTGTACATATGTATAACTTCCCCTATAACTTCGATTTAAAAGGCAACCTATCCCTAATTATTAATGGGTTATACAAGCGTAAGACAACAGTTCAGCTTTATATATGGGTAGATTAGATTGTATGGTTAATTCAAAGTCCTAGTTGTGATTGTTTACTATTTAGGAATAACTCAATGAATTGAATATAAAAGTATAATTAAAGTAAAGGTTCACCCGTTTTTATTATAGGACACATATTATGTGAATTTTTAAAGTCCTTAGAAGTGGAGAGGCAAAAACAAACTTTATACAAAATGTTATAATGAATATAAATGGAAAGTTCTATTTTGAGAATAAATTAAAGAAGGTGAAGTCGTTGAATAATACAATTGAATTGCTAGACCGAGAGCGTATTGAACTTAATGATATGCTCATCAACAAGTCAGAATATAGTCAGTATCTAACACCCGTTACAGTCGCAAGATTCATGGCATCTTTATTTGATAGTGATAAGTTAGATAATCCAAATATTTTAGATGCTGGTGCAGGTATAGGAACGCTAACGGCAGCCTTATTGGAAACATTAATAAACGAAAAGACTTCTAGTATAGATTGTACGTTGGTGGAAGTTGACGAAATTTTAGGATGTCGTATAAAAAGTACATTGTCACCATTTAAGGATAAACTAAACATTGAATCACTTAAAATTTCTGAGGATTTTATAGCTTGGGGTGTAGACAAACTAGACAGTCAACTTAATTTGTTTAATCATCAGCAGATTGGAAAATATACGCATGCTATATTAAACCCACCATACAAGAAAATCAGAAGTAACTCACTGCATCGGAGGTTACTTAGAAGTATAGGTATAGAGACAGTTAATTTATATTCTGCATTTGTTGCACTTACAATAAAGTTGTTGGCTGATGGAGGTCAAATTGTTGCAATAATCCCTCGTAGTTTTTGTAATGGACCATATTATAGGTCATTCAGGGAATTGATTTTAAAAGATACGGTAATAAAGCACCTTCATTTATTTGAGTCCCGTAATAAAGCCTTTAAGGATGATGAGGTTTTACAGGAAAATGTGATTATTATGCTAGAGCGTGGCGGAAAGCAAGGTAAGGTAAAAATATCAACCTCAACAGACGCTAGTTTTACCGATTATGAAGAAAATATTTATCCTTTTGAACAGATTGTTCGGGAAGGAGATTCTGAATCTTTCTTCCACATTCCCACATCGCAAGGAGAAAGTATTATAGATTTGTTCCCTTCTGTTAAATATTCTTTAGAGGATTTAGGCATAAGCGTTTCAACTGGACCAGTTGTAAGTTTCAGAGCGAAGGAACATCTTAGAAGTATGCCAGAAGACGGAACTGTTCCAATGCTTTATCCAACCCATATAGAACAAAGTAGTGTCAAATGGATAAAAAGGGATTCAAAAAAGCCTAATGCTATTGTAAGAAATGAAGAAACCGAAAAAATGCTTTATCCAAATGGATTTTATACCATAATTAGGAGGTTTTCTGCAAAGGAAGAGAAAAAGAGAATAATATCTGGTGTAACTATTCCAGAAATGTTTAATTCACCTGTTCTTGGCTTTGATAATGGGTTGAATGTTCTACACAGAGATAGGACCAGCATGCAAAAAGAATTAGCTTTTGGATTATATGTTTATTTAAGTTCCACATTAGTTGATAAATATTTTAGATTATTTAATGGACATACACAGGTAAATGCTACCGACCTTAGGGCGATGTATTTTCCTTCGATTGAAATTTTAACAACTCTCGGTGATTGGTACCTTTCATATAAAGGCGATATTTCTCAGGATGATATAGATATAAAGTTGGAGGAGGTTTTGTAGTGGAAAAGGTGCATTCAAATATTGTCCAAGCTATTGATATTCTTAAACAACTTGGTTTACCAAGGGCACAACAGAATGAAAGATCTGCCCTTTGTCTGTTGGCATTATTAAGTTTGGGTGCAGAGGAAACATGGGAACAAGCAGAAAAGAGATTGATAGGCATTACGCCAATAATGGAATTTAGCAGGAACGAATATGGTAAAGTGTATGCTCCTAATTCACGTGAGACTTTTAGGAGATTTTCTATGCATCAGTTTGTTGATGCAGGTATTGCTTTATACAATCCAGATGATCCATCGAGGCCAGTTAACAGCCCAAAGGCAGTTTACCAAATTGAAGGAGAAACATTGGAGCTTATTAAGAAATATGGAACGATAGAATGGAATATTGCCCTTGTAGAATACCTTGAAGGTCGAAAAACACTCGTGGAGTTATATGCTAAGGAAAGACAGCAAAATAAAATACCAGTAAAAATTGCTGAGGACAAAGAAATATTTATTACTCCAGGGGAGCATAGCAGGCTAATTAAATCAATTGTTGAAGAATTTGGACCACGTTTTATTCCAGGCGGTATTTTAATTTATGCTGGTGATACTGGTGAAAAAATGGGCTATTTCGATGAATCTTTACTTAAAGAATTGGGTGTCAAAGTAAATGCATATGGAAAAATGCCAGACGTTATTATTTACTGTCCTGAAAGAGAATGGTTGATATTAGCGGAATCGGTAACAAGTCATGGACCTGTTGATGGAAAAAGGCATAGGGAATTACAAACATTGTTTAAGGATTCTACAGTTGGGATTGTCTATGTCACTGCATTTCCTGATAGAGAATTAATGGCTAGGTATATTAGTGATATAGCATGGGAAACGGAGGTATGGGTTGCTGATGCACCCTCGCATTTAATCCATTTTGATGGAGTAAGGTTTTTAGGGCCATACGATTAAAACCTGCAATAGATTTATAGTGTTTGTCCGCTTCTTACAATACAGAATTGGTAATAAAGAATAGTTTAATGCTTTGTTTGTAAGTCACCACTTTTTGAATTTTTAACATAATGGAATAATCCCCGTTTTTAACGGAAGTTGGGGAATAAAGGAGTTGTCGGAACTTGTATTATAGATCTAATTTACTTTTTAATAATAATGATTTATTTAATTATTTGCAATCTAAAAAACTCCAGATTAAGGAAAATGTTAATAATGAAAAAGATGATTATATTTTAAATGTTGGACAAGAAGGATATATCTTGCATTTGATACAAGAGTATTTCTTAGATTACTTGGAATTAAATATCCATGAGGCTTATGCAACATCAAAAGAAGAGAATATTCCAGCTGAGCAATTTCCTTCTCTCTTTCATGTGTACCCAGGTAAAAGTTATCCTAAGTTAGTGTATTATTTTCATGTTCCATTTAAAGGGAACCCTAGTTTTTTTAATTACAGGCCTTCTACTTATTCGTTATCCCCTCCAAGAGCTGATATTAAAGGGAACGAAATTATTCTAAGACTTATTCAATTTCATGATGATGTTAGTAGATTAAATAAAGAGTATGAGTCTTTCGTGAAAGATTTGGAGGGAATGATAAGTAATGTTAATAAAGATTTAGCAACCTTTAATGATAATTTAGAGGAATACATATCTTCTATTTTTATAACAAGAAAAAATGAGCTGTTAAAAAGAAGGGAGCAACAATCATCTTTAATTGTCCCGATAAAAAAGAATGCCAATGTATCAAGTACCTTTGCTGTTCCATCACCAAAAATTAAAAAGAAAATTAATGTTAAACCAGTACTAACAACTAAAAGTTATTCTCCTGACCCTACTTTAGATAATACAACTTATCAAGATATATTAAAGATTATTAATGATATGGGAAAAGAGTTTGAAAGAAAACCTTCTGTATATTCCAATAAGGGAGAAGAGGATTTAAGGGATCATTTTATAATGATGCTGGAACCGAATTTTAATGGGAGTGCAACTGGAGAGACCTTTAATAAAAGTGGTAAGACTGACATCTTACTAAGACATGATGGAAACAATGTATTTGTAGGGGAATGTAAATTTTGGAAAGGAGAAAAGTCACTTTTACAGACTATCGATCAGCTTTTAGGGTATTTAACATGGCGGGACTCAAAGACAGCAGTAATAATGTTTGTAACTAATAAGGACTTTACAAATGTGGTGAATGTCGCAAAGGAATCAGTAATGAAACATCCAAATTTTGTGAAGTTCGACAAAATGTATGATGAATCTTGGTTAAACTATATATTTCATATAAATGATGACAAAAACAAAGAGATGAAACTAGCTTTGATGTTATATCATATACCCTGATCGCCCTTTGGTACGATAAATTAATCCACCAAGAAATAGCATGCTGTGTTAAGGTCTAATTCCTTGCCGTAAGATGAAGGGATTAGGCCCCTAACTCGTATTAATTTAAATATTTTTTCGATGTAAATATGAAGGAAGCAAGGGTTAGATTTGCACATCTTTATGATTTTATTAATTTTGCATTTTGATCAAACTTTTGGGAGATTAGTTTCTTTTTTTGCTTTAATATCACCTTATATCATAAAATACTTACCGTGAAAATTTGATAGATTATTTTAAGTGACTTATCATATGGATGTAACCATTTAAGAAAAAGTTTTTACGAGGAGTTGATTTAAAATAACAATTAGAGAATTATAATCAAACTACGAATTAAAATACCATGCTCCTCCTTATTGAAAGGAGGAAACAAATGGTTGAAAAGAAAAATGTTTTAGAAGAAAAGATTAAGGTTTGTTTGGATTATGAGGGGTTTAATGAAAAGCCCCACAAGGGAGAAGTAATTAAGATTTCAGGAAGGATAGCGGGACAGGTTACGTATCTATCAATCGATGATTTGATGAGAAATGTAACAATACCAAATGCTAGAACGTTTACACCTGCTGTATTCAATGATGATAAAAGGACAAGCCAAAGTTGGAAAAGTCAGCAGGTATTTGCCCTTGATATTGATTCAGGTTTGCGGATTGAAGAGGCAATAAAACTTGGCACAAAATTAAGGGTGGAACCCACTTTTATTTATACAACCTTTAGTCACACAAACGAAAATCATAAATTTAGAATGGTTTTTATTTTGAATGAAGAAATCCAAGATATACGTGTACGTAATGTAATACAAATAGCATTAACAACATTGTTTCCATCTTCAGACAAAAATGCTAATGATGCAGCCAGACTTTTGTTTGGTGGACAAAAAATTGAGTCTTTCAATAAAGCCGTTGTCAGTGTACCGAATATATTAGATGCTGTAGTTAGAAAAATAAAAACTGGTTCAAATCCGACAAGAGATATGAGAAATTTCTGTCGGGATTCAGGCTTGGCTTTCTATAAAGGATATCCTCACTATAAGTGGGTTACGGAAAATGAACTTCCTAATAGCAGTGATAATTTATTTGTCTCAATGACTAAAGAACGCACCAACCCTATTAATTACTATAGTACGCGTGCAAAAAATAGTCATTCATGCTATTATTTAGTGTTCTCTAAAGATTCATTTCAGCATGATGTATACTCTTCTTCTGAACTGAAATTATTTGAAGAGCAAGAGGTAAAACAAATTCGGAATTTTCCTTTTGATAATCTAGAAAATAGATGTAAACTTTATCGAGAGGGAATTTCGGGGGACTACTGGCTATATCATAATGAAATGTTTGGCTTAATGACTAATCTGTTAAATGTTGAGGGTGGCAGATCGAAGGTGGTTGAGATTATTAATTCTCGAAAAGACTACCTTACAAAGAACGAAGAATGGTCCCTAATGATGAATTATATTAGGAAAATGAATTACGTACCAACACGGTGCGACACATACTGCCCTTTTGCAAATGAATGCTTTCATGCCCTTAACATGGTAGAGCAAGGAAAATTGCCAAGAGGAAGTGTTCAGGTAATACAAGAACCACAATTTCAAGATATTAATGATGTATATAATAAGTTGGAAAAGGTTTTTGGGGATATATTAAAAAGTACTAATCAAGGTGTCTATGTAATAAAAGCCCCCACTGGAATAGGGAAAACAGAAGCAATAGTTAATTTCGCGGCGAAAAATAAATTTAGTATTGCTTTTCCAACACATAAATTGAAAGAACAAGTTTCACAGCGCTTAAACGCTAAGAAGATAAAACATTTAAAAGTCCCGGAATTACCTGTACTTGATAAACGATATGCGGAAAAAATTGAACATTTATATAATATTGGTGCATTTAGGACAGTCAATAAGTATTTAAGACAAATATCGAGTAATAGTGAAGATGTATCAAGATTTCTTAATGATTTAGAAAAAACGAAGACTATAAAAAATGAGATATTACTAACTACCCATCAGCGCGCAATTTTTACAAACCATGATTCAAACTCAACAATTATCTTTGATGAAGATCCAATACAAAATTTATTTCCAATATCGCAAATGAAAGTATCTGATTTAGTTTTTGCTTTCACAAAACTGCAAGATAACGAATTGAATAAGGATGTCTTTCTTACATTACAAAATATGATATTGAACACCCCGTTTGATATTGTTCAAGAAAGATCTTCGTTCCTGCTGCCGTCTATAAAAGAACTAGAACAGACCATAGTTGAGGAAACAACAATAAGTTCCAATATTTTAGGTTTTCTAAACTGCGATTATTTCCTCAGAAAAAGAATTCACAATACAGACTACATTTACTTTATACAAAAAAATAAAATACCTTCCAATAAAAAAATCATCATACTAAGTGCTACCATAAATGAAAAAATATCTAAATTAGTGTTTGGAGAAGATGTTACATTTGTTGATTTGGGCCTCGTAAGGCCAAAGGGTAATATTCTACAAATTACATCTAAAAGTTTTAGTAGATTTACGATTAATGAAAATAAAAATGAATTAATTCGTCTTGCTGATAATCTTATGAATCAGTATAATCCTAACAGTAAAATTATTACATATAAAGACTTTTTCAATTTTGAAAAAAGGAAAGACATTTATTTCGGTAATACGGAAGGAATAGACAACCTAAAAGGAGAGAATATTACTGTAATTGGTACTCCACACCTTAATCCGATTGCATATTTATTATTAAGCGTTGCATTGGGCTATCGCATGGGACTTGAGGAAAGTAGAATGAATTACATACCTGTAGAAAGAAATGGCTTGCGATTTTATTTTACTACATATAGTGGAGATTCCTTATTACAGGAAGTTCAATTCTATTTAGTAGAAAGTCAGTTATTGCAGGCCATTGGAAGGGCAAGAGTTAACAGGTTTCCAGCCAAAGTACTTATACTTAGTAATTTACCTGTAGTCGGGGCGCAGTACATCTCATTTTCACAAACAGAATTAATGATTCTTATGAAATAACAAGTAAATTGCAGTCAGCTTCCAAAGTTGGCTGCAATTTACGTTTTAAATAACAGAATATTTACATGTTGTGCCTATCTGAAAGGGATTTTAAAAACTACTTGATTTAAATAATCCAAATGATTTTGTTTCTTAGTTGATTATTTGATTATTCACACAATAATAAATTCTAATTCTTGATATTACTCTTGTTGGCGTCAATATATTCATCTGATGACTATAAGGGGCGAATTTAACAATTTTGAATTATTTATGAACTATTACTATTTCTAAGCCATCTGCATAGTTTCTCCACAATCATATCCTATCTTTATGATATTAGTGTTTAATTTTATTAAAAGGTTGTGAAGAATTATTGGAGCAAATTAATCTATTCTTAGCTTTTGGTGCAGGTTTTCTATCATTTTTATCCCCTTGTGCATTGCCTTTGTACCCAGCCTTTCTTTCCTATCTTACAGGGATGACAGTAAATGAACTCAAAGAAGAACGAGGTATATTAAGAAAAAAGGCGTTTATACATACAATCTTATTTTTAGTAGGATTTTCTATTATTTTTTTAGCACTAGGTTTAACAACTTCCTTTATAGGTTCTTTTTTTATCGCCTACCAAGGATTATTACGACAACTAGGTGCAGTATTGTTAGTGTTTTTTGGTTTAATCCTGACTGGCATACTTCGTTTCAATTTTTTACTATCTGATAAAAAGGTCCAGTTTCAAAAAAGGCCCGCTGGATATTTAGGGTCTATATTAATTGGATTAGGATTTGCTGCGGGATGGACTCCATGTACAGGACCCATACTTGCTGGAGTAATGGCACTTGGGGTTGCAAATCCAAGTATGGGCTTGTTTTATATGTCATTTTATGTATTAGGGTTTTCAATTCCCTTCTTAATTATGACTTTCTTTATTGATAAAATGACGTTCCTAAAGAAACATGGAAATCGTTTTATGGTATTTGGTGGTATCTTAATGATCGTCATGGGTGTTCTTCTATATTTTGACTGGATGAGAATTATTATTGCTTTGTTAATCCCGTTATTTGGAGGATTTACAGGCTTTTGATTAATAAAATAAATTTCATCTGGGAAATAAAATGATTTAGGGAGTGATCCGTATGCGTATAGAAAAGGCAAGAGAAAAGAAAAAAGACAGAAAACGGAATCGATTAATTTTTAGAACGATTATTTTATTAGTGTTAGTGGCAGCAGTTGTGTTTGCGTTAATAACAAGTGCAAACCAAGATAAAACCATTTATAAAATTGGTGATCAAGCCCCTGATTTTCAACTACAACAAATTAATAAAAACAATGATTTGGAAACAATTCGACTTAGTGACTTTAAAGGGAAAGGAGTAATGCTAAATTTTTGGGCGACCTATTGTAAACCATGTGAAGTAGAGATGCCTTATATGGAAGAGTTATATCCTAAGTATAAAGATAAAGATATAGAAATTATAGCAGTTAGTTTAGATGCGACAGCACCTGTGATTCATCAATTCATTGACAAATACAATCTTACTTTTCCGATTCCACATGATACTAGAAATCAAGTGATGGATCTTTACAAAATCGGTCCCATCCCATCAACTTTTTTTATTAACCCTGAAGGGGAAATTGTAGAAAAAGTAGAGGGGGCATTGACGTTGGAGCGATTGGAAGGATATTTTAAACAAATTCTACCTGATGAATGATTAATTAAATGGAGAGATACCAATGAAGAAAATCAAATGTGAATGTGGTCATGTAAACCCTGAAGGAACGGTTCTTTGTGAAGCATGTGGTAAACCGATTGAAGAGAACCAACATATTGACGGGAACGACAAAACAAAATTAATTAATATGCGTTATGATGGCAGTGCTAGAAGATCTTTAACGTATAACAGATCAATCATAGATAAAATATGGAGTTTCTTTTCATCCGTTAAAGTTGGAGTTTGGCTTATTATCATTGCATTATTTGCTTCCGCGTTAGGAACAATCTTTCCCCAAGCAATGTATATACCAATAGATGCAGTTTCACGTGACCCAGCAATTTATTATGAAGCCCATTTTGGAATTCTTGGAAAGATATATTATCAACTTGGTTTTTATGATTTATACAGTTCTTGGTGGTATATGATATTAATTGCTTTAATTGGTATATCATTAGTTGTTTGTAGTATTGATAGGGTTGTTCCATTACATCGAGCTTTAAAGATGCAAAAACCAAAACGACATGAAACATTTATCAATAGACAAAGACTCTATAGCGAGTCACCAAATGTTTCAAATCAAGAAAAACAACAAGTGCTTAATAACTTGAAGAAGTTGCGATATAAGGTAAAAAGTGAGGACGGACATATATTGGCCGAAAAAGGAAGGTTTTCTCGTTGGGGGCCGTATGTGAACCATATTGGTTTAATAATTATTTTAATTGCAGCTTTACTACGGATGACTCCATGGCTATTTTTAGATGATTATGTATGGGTTAGAGAGGGACAACAAGTAGTTATTCCGGGAACTGATAATAAGTACTTTATTAAAAATAAAGAGTTTATATTAGAGAAGTATGATGAAGAAGATGAGCAATTTAAAGATGCATTAGAACTTATAGCAAGTAGGGGTGGGGAAGTACACAAAAATTATCAAACGAATGTAATCATTTATAAAAATGTTGATGCAGACCTCCCTGGTGCAGAGCCGAAACTTGAAAAAGTTTTGGAAGACAAAGTGTTTATGAATAATCCACTTAAATTCGACGGTTATACTTTATATCAGTCAGGATACCAACAAAATGAGTTTTCAAGTATGTCCTTTAAAATACATGAAACAAATGACTCAGATCAAGCAGCATTAGAAACGTTTACGATTGATTTGACATCACCAGAAACAGATTATGAGTTTGAAAGTGGTTTTCGTGTTGTTGTTGATAAGTACTATCCAGATTATGTTCTTGATGACGGTGAACCACGTTCAGAGACTAAATTCCCGAGAAATCCAGCGTTTGTAATCTTTGTTTACCCACCAAATAATGAAAGTCCTGAAATTAGTTTTATTGGAATTGGTAAAAATATTGATGCTACTGGGAAGAACAAGTACAAAATAGGCATTATCGACTTTGAAACACATTTTGTTAGTGGGATGACATTACGTCAGGATTATACATTGCCTTTCTTCGGATTAGGGGCTTTAGTGTTCATGATTGGTGTTGTTCAAGGAATGTATTGGCAGCATCGAAGAATTTGGATACATCCTAAGGATCAAGGTATTTTGTTAGCAGCACATACGAATAAAAATTGGTTTGGTATTAAAAAGGATATTGAAAAGGCAATTTCGGATATGAATATACAAATGGTTGTCGATCAGCAAGAGGAGAGAAGCACTACAAATAAGGAGGTTAATAATGGATAACTTAGCAACTTTAAGTAGTACAATGTTGTACACGGCATTTGCGTTTTATTCTATTGCCACCATTATGTTTGGTGTAACAATAAAAGATAAGAAAAAACAAAGGAAGAACAAAGGAAGAACAGGAACCATTGCAATTTCTTTAACAATAATTGGGCTAATTGCACAATTGGTATATTTTATAACGCGATGGATAGCGGGTGGACATGCACCTGTAGGAAATATGTTTGAGTTCATGACATTTTTAGGTTTGAGTATTGTGCTAGCGTTTATTATTATTTATTTTATCTATCGATTAAATATTCTTGGATTATTTGCATTACCAATCGCGCTGATTATAATCGCGTATGCAAGTATGTTTCCAACGGATTTATCCCCATTAGTACCATCATTACAAAGTCCGTGGCTATATATCCATGTAACCACTGTTTCCTTATCCCAAGGAATTTTAGGAATCAGTTTCGTTGCTGGTCTTATATACTTGATTAAACAAATTGATCAAAAGAAACGAAGTAAAAAGAATATGTGGTTGGAGCTTGTCCTATTTTCATTAATTGCTTGTGTAGGATTTATTCTTTCGACAATTACATTTAATATATTAGACTATAGTGCAACTTTTGAGTATCCATCAGGTGATAGAATATTAACAGTCGAATATAATTTGCCAGCCATTGCAGGACCTCAAGACGGTGAATTAATTACTGAAGGTGCAAATGGTGCATTGATTGAGGCGCCAGGTTGGTTACAAGGAAGAAATGCTGCCAAAAAATTCAATACACTTATTTGGTCCTTTACAACCGGATTCATCATGTATGGACTACTACGACTTATTTTCAGAAAAAGGATTGGTGCAGCAATACAGCCGTTATTGAAAAATATTAATCCAGATCTTGTTGACGAGATAACCTATCGTGCGGTTGCAATTGGATTTCCTGTTTTCACATTGGGTGGTTTAATTTTCGCCTCCATTTGGGCTCAAATTGCGTGGGATCGTTTTTGGGGATGGGATCCAAAAGAAGTGTGGGCGCTAATTACATGGTTTTTTTATGCAGCATTCTTACATTTAAGATTGTCAAGAGGTTGGCATGGTGAAAAATCATCGTGGTTAGCAGTTATAGGATTTGCAATAATTATGTTTAACCTAATTGTTGTGAATTTAGTTATAGCTGGGTTACATTCCTATGCATAATCTTGTATACCAAGATTACAAAACTACATTTCATGTAAAAGTACCGATTACTGAATACCATGTTCAGTAATCGGTTTTCTAGTACAGTTATTTAATGTATATATCTTATTTCATCATATTTTTTCGAGAAAATACTTTGTGTAATTCTATAAAATGCAAACTTTCTTGATAAATAAAAGATATAATAAGTATAAAATGATAATAAGAGAAGGTGTTATTTATGCACATGATGCATGGATACGGATCATTTTGGTCAATGATTTTAATGATAGTTTTTTGGATTGGACTAATTAGTTTTGGCATTTATTTAATAACAAATTTCATTAATGGTGGCAACACAAAAACTTCAATACAAATCATAAAAGAGCGATTGGCTAAAGGTGAAATAGATGAAACAGAATACCAGCGTTTAAAATCAATTATTAAGCATGACGGAAAGTAGTGATCAGTTGAACAAGCATACAGAAACCATAAAGAAAAGATATGACCGAATTTCCGCTTTATTTGATGTGATGGATCATATGATTCGTGATTCGTGGAGAAAAAATTTACTTGCGAATTTACAAGGAAACATTCTGGAGGTTGGTGTCGGTACAGGGGCTAATCTTCGCCATTACTCTACGAACGTACATGTAACAGGGATTGACTTCAGCCCTAAAATGCTAGCAAGAGCGTATGAACAAGTTGATAAAGTGAAAGCAAAGGTTGTATTAAAGGAAATGGATATACAACATATGGATTTTCCTGATAATACTTTTGATGCTGTTGTTTCGACATGCGTTTTTTGCTCAGTTCCTGATCCCGTGAAGGGTTTCCAAGAAATTCGTCGAGTTGTTAAACCAGATGGAAAAATAGTAATGCTTGAACATATGCGTAGTGAAAATGGATTTGCTGGAAAAATGCTTGATTTGATTAATCCTTTAACCGTGCGAATTGTTGGTGCGAATGTAAATCGAAAAACCATTGAAAATATAGAAAATGCTGGATTGAAAATTGAAAAACAAGATTATCTTATGACATCAATTATGCGAAAACTGATAATTTCACCAAACAAGTAATCTGCATAAAAATAGGCAATGTGTTCTTTTGCGAAATAGTTATATAGGACGAGGGTTAGTGAAGAATAAAAATTATCGATTATTATACTTACTTATTTATACGAAAGGCAGAGGAACATATATGCTTCTGCAAATTGTGTTGTAAGAAAATCACTTTGAGAGAGTTGAATTTTGCATGTTTGAATTGTTTAACCAAATTAGTAGCACATTGATAAGTCCAATAATGGATCTCGCCAATGGATTTGAACATTTACCATTATTATTTGCTTTTTTTCTTGGGGTTGTTGGTGCTGTTGCCCCATGTCAGCTAACTAGTAACATAAGTGCGATTACTATTTATGGTAATAAATCATTAGTTGATAAAGTTCCTTGGGTACATGTATTTTTATTTGTTTTAGGAAAAATTGTTGTTTATTCTGTACTAGGAATAATATTTTGGCTACTAGGTAAAGAAGTATATAGTACACTGTCACAAATCATGCCAGTTATACGTAAAGCAATAGGGCCGTTACTAATCATTATAGGGTTATTTATGATTGGGTTATTTCAATGGGGGAAAACATGGCGTATTTTCAATTTACCAACAAAGGTATTTAAGGATAGTTATTTAGGTAGCTTCTTGATGGGAATAAGCTTTACCTTAGCATTTTGCCCAACTATGTTTGTGTTATTCCTATTGACATTAATGCCGATTGTAGTGATTACTTCATATGGTGCTGTTCTTCCCGCCATCTTCGGAATAGGTACATCACTTCCGCTTCTAATTGTTATCTTTTTGATTTGGTATTTTGGTGCAAGTGGTGCAATATTAAAGAGAAGCAGAAAAGTAGGAGCTATCACCCAAAAGTTGGCAGGTGTATTTCTAATACTTATTGGTTTTTTTGATACACTCACTTATTGGGCTTAGAGGTGTGACATGTTTAATAAACTTTCATTTAAAATAGGATTATTGTTTTTTGTTTTTATACTAATTATCGAGTCCATTTTGTTTTTTATTTTATATATAAATTTGGCAAATGATCGTATTGATGAGGTTATGAATAGTTTATTAGCGCGCGGGAATACCCACCGTGACGTACTGGAAGATCATTTTGATCAACCTACATTAGAGCATGTGGGTATAATGGAATCGGCATCTGAATTTATCGTAATCATTACAGATGAAAAAGGAGATATTATTATTTCATCGGATCCAGTAGAAGACGAAATGATGGATGTTGTAGATCATACTAATAACGATGAAATACCTACAGAGGGTAAAATTGTTGAAGACAGATGGAATGAAGGAAAGTATATTGCTACAGATAGTCCGATAACAATAAATGGGGCACACAAAGGTCATGTATTTATGTTTGCCAACACAAATTATGTAAAAAGAACGGTTGATCAACTTAGTAATCAGTTTATGTTGGCAAGCCTTATCACTATTGCTCTAACGATTATTACAACCTTTATTTTATCAAGGTTTGTTGCACAACCTTTAATAAAAATGAAAGAAGCAACGGAACAATTAAGTAAAGGAAAACACAATGTTGAACTGCATACGGATCGGAAAGATGAATTAGGTGAATTAGCAAATTCCATAACAAAGTTATCAAAGGATTTAAAAGAATTAAAAATGGCAAGGAATGAATTTTTGGCAAGTATATCACATGAGCTTCGGACTCCTTTAACCTATATAAAAGGGTATGCAGATATCATTAATCGCCAAGATGCATCTGAAAATAAAATAAAAGAATATGCAGATATCATTCGTGAAGAAACAGAGCAATTAACAGTTTTAATTAAGAATTTATTTGATTTAGCTAAAATAGATCAAAATAACTTTCTAATTAGACGTGAAAAAGTAGCAATATGTGAAATCATCCAAAATGTAGTTGAACTTATACAACCAGTATTAACTGAAAAAAATATATTGGTTAATGTCAATTGTCCAAATGAAATAACGGCATTTGTTGATCCAGAACGGCTCCAACAAGTATTCATAAATATCTTAGATAATGCAATAAAACATTCTGATGAAAGTTCTCAAATTTCCTTAGATGTAAATCAGACTGCCCAGTATCTTAATATTACAATTACGGATCATGGAGAAAGAATACCTAGACAAGATTTGCCATATATATTTGATCGATTATATCGTGTTGAAAAATCGAGATCACGACAAAGTGGTGGATCAGGGTTAGGTTTAGCAATTACGAAGGAAATAATTGAATCACATGGTGGTAGCATTGATATTAGAAGTCAACCAGGGATGGGTACAAGTGTGATCATTAAGTTAAAGAGGTGACTGTAATGTATAAAGCCCTTATCATTGATGATGAAAAACGAATGTTAGATTTAATTGAATTATATTTACGACCTCACGACTATATATGTAAGAAAGCACAAGGGGCTAGTGAAGCGTTGTCCTATATAGAATATGAAACGTTTGACATTGTTTTGTTGGATATCATGATGCCCGAAATGAATGGATGGGAATTATGTAAAGAAATTAGACGATATTCTGATATCCCGATTATCATGGTAACAGCACGTGATCAGCGTGATGACATTATAAAGGGTTTGAAGCTAGGTGCGGATGATTACATTACAAAGCCTTTCAATGAAGGTGAATTACTAGCTAGAATGGAAGCCCTGTTAAGACGAAGTCCACCCAAAAATCATGTTGAAATAAATGGTTTATTATGGAATAAGGAACGATTTGAATTAACTTATAGAAATAACCCAATTAAGCTAACTCCTAAAGAATTTATAATGCTTGGACATTTTATTCAAAATCCAAATCAAGTATTTGCTAGGGAACAATTGATTGAATTGATTTGGGGATTCGATTCAGAAACGGAAGGAAGAACGGTTGATTCGCATGTGAGAAATATGAGAGACAAAATTCGACAAGCTGGCTTTCCGATTGATGATTATTTTAAAACAGTATGGGGTGTAGGATATAAGTGGGTTAACCCTTCCATATAGGAAGAGCGATTTTTTAGTGTCAAGGAAACTAAAATGGAATGACTCATGGAGTCATTCCAAATAACATAAAGTCAGTTTTTGTTGTGGTTTTTTAATGCTAACTTGGTGGAATAATATACAACTATTCCAATAACAAGCAGGTTGATGATCCAGCCTAAAAATCCGTAGCCCATCATCCCAAAACCATAGCCACCCATCATTAGTATCACCTCTTTTTTTGCATTATTCACTGTTCATCAGTGTTTTGTATAAAACCATCTTTACCATGACAGGTAATAACATTATTTCTTGCTCTTCTGATGTATATGTAGAATGCATTGTTCCACATATGTATCTCTAAAATTAATGAATCCATCGTCCTAACTGCAAAACTTGACACCTACCCTAAAAAGATTTACTCCTGTTATTGTTCCTACAATTACTTTTTATGATTTAATACATCTCCATTTTAGTTTAACTACATCATAATTTTATAATGCATAGAATTTGTATAGGACTCATCTGGAAGTGGTGAAGGGTGAATAAATAAAAGTAGAGGTTTTAAAAGTTGTAAATTGTTCTACATACTTTCTGCACAATATTGATTTAACATATTGGTAAGTAGAAAAAATTTAGAAGGTGTTTAGATGAAAAGATATATGTTAATGATACTAAGCCTAACCTTCATTATTGTTTTGGGCGCATGTAGTAACAATCTTGGTAACATGAATCCATTTGATATGATGGACTCTTCAGGAGATCGTTCTGAAGGATCAATGATGATGGGTCATGGTCATAGTGATGTACCGTTACAACATTCAACAGGAGAAAATGAATTAAAAATACCTTCCGTTTTACAGAAAGATAAAGAAGAAGGAAATGATGTCTATTATACAATTGAAGCTCAAAAAGGCCAGACGGAAATATTTGAAGGCATTCAAACCAAAACCTTAGGATATAATGCCTCTTTTTTAGGTCCAGTCATGAAACTAAAAAAGGGACAAACTGTGCATATAAAATTAATAAATAGCTTAGATGAAGAAACAACCTTTCACTGGCATGGTCTCATTATTGCTGGAGATGCGGATGGTGGACCGCATGATGTTATTCAACCTGGAGAAGAAAAGGAAATCACTTTTGATGTACAGCAAGAAAGAGCAACATTATGGTTCCATCCCCATCCGAAGGGAAAAACCGCAAAACAAGTTTTCGAAGGGCTTGCTGGATTAATGTATATTGAAGATGGCATGGACGATCCATATGTATATGGTGAAAATGACTTTCCTTTAATCATACAAGACAGAACCTTTAATGATCAGAAGCAATTGGATTATGAAGCTGTAAAAAATGCAGATGGAACAATGGGGGAAACTTTACTCATAAATGGTACATTAAACCCCCGTTTAACGGTTAATAAAGAAAAAGTGCGTTTACGATTATTAAATGGTTCGAACATGAGAAACTATACATTTAAACTTAGTAACAACCAATCTTTTCAACAGGTCGCTTCAGATGGAGGATTGTTAAATGATCCAGTAGAATTAACCGAACTACAATTAACACCGTCAGAGAGAGCAGAGATTGTTATTGATTTTTCAAAAATCAAGGAAAATGAAGATGTGAAGTTAATCACGGATGATGGAACGGTTCTATTACCGTTTCAGGTAAATGACAAAGAAAGCAAAGTACAAAAAGAAATGCTAAAACCAGAAAAACCTATTACGATTAGTGATGAAATAATGCAAAAAGAAGTAAGTAAAGAAATTGTGTTATTTGGTATGATGCACCACGTTACGATTAATGGTAAAAAATTCGACCCGAATCGGATTGATTTTACGCAGAAACAGGGAGAAACGGAAGTATGGGAAATTTATAACAAACCAGACATGATGGGTGGTATGATTCATCCGTTCCACATACACGGCACACAATTTAAAGTGATTTCTATTAATGGGGAAGAGCCACCTGAAAATTTACAAGGTTATAAAGATACGATTGCTCTTGATCCAGGTGATAAGGCAAAAATTGCAGTGAAGTTTGAAGAAAAAGGAGTCTTTATGTACCACTGCCATATTTTAGAGCATGAAGATAATGGCATGATGGGACAAATTAAAGTAGAGTAATTACAATTTCGATAATTTTCTAATCTTGAACATAGAGAGCTAGTGTTTAATTTTAAAGGAATCATCATATTTGACCCTGTACCTATGTACAGGGTTTATACTATGTATGAGGTGAAACAAATGCAACTTCAGATTGGAGAACTGGCAGAAAGGTGTAGCGTTAATAAGGAGACAATTCGATACTATGAACGCATTGGGTTAATTCCAAAACCCATTCGTTCAGAATCAGGGTATCGATTGTATAATGAACAAGTCATTGACCGATTGAAATTTATTAAACGTATGCAGGAATTGGATTTTACTCTTAGTGAAATTGGTAAGTTATTAGGTGTTGTAGATCGGGATGAAGCAAAATGTCGTGATATGTATGATTTTACCGTCGCAAAATTAGAAGATATACAACGTAAAATTCAAGATCTCCAAAAAGTTGAACAAATACTTATTACTTTAAAGGAAAGTTGTCCAGAAGAAAAAGATATATTTGAATGTCCTATTATTGAGGCGTTAAGAACTAAATAAATGAAGGAGGGCCTTATATGACGTTTTTTAGAGTATTAGTTCAAGGAATGACATGCACAGGTTGTGAAAAACATGTTTCAATTGCTCTTGGGGTAGCGTCAGGAAAATGCGGATTTACAACGCTAAGCCCATTTTCCCGACGATTACCCCATTTTTAACAACGTTAAGAATGTTTTAGCGGTCTTAAAGAATCTAACGAGACCATTTTCTCTGAATTGAAATGGTATTCTCCTAGTAAATTAATATGTTCCCAACCTAAAGGTGATATATGGTGCAATAATTCTTCATTAAAACTACCTGATCGTTTTTGATATTCAACTGCCTTTGTTAGATGCAAAGTATTCCAGATACTGATAGCATTGATAATTATGTTTAAGGCGCTGGCTCTTTGCAATTGATGCTGTATGGTTCGTTCCCTAAGCTCTCCTTGTTTTCCAAAGAAAATAGCTCTTGCCAGTCCATTCATGGCTTCTCCTTTGTTCAATCCTTTTTGTATTTTTCTTCTTAATGATTCATCCGAAAAATAATTCAAAATAAAGATTGTTTTTTCTATTCGGCCCATCTCACGTAAGGCTGTTGCCAAGCTGTTTTGTCTTGAATAAGAACCTAGTTTCCCCATAATAAGAGATGCTGAAACTGTTCCTTCCCTTATAGAATGAGCTAATCGCAAAACATCTTCATAATTTTCTTTAATAACCTTTGTATTTATTTGTCCACGTAAAATAGCTTCTAATTTTGGATCTTCACCTGCTTTATCTATTGTAAATAATTTTGAGTCTGATAAATCTCTTATTCTTGGAGCAAATTTAAATCCTAGCAAATGAGTCAGTCCGAATATTTGGTCTGTGTAACCAGCCGTGTCTGTATAATGCTCTTCTATATTTAGATCCGTTTCATGGTGCAACAATCCATCTAAAACATGAATCGCATCCCTTGAATTTGTATGAATAATCTTTGTGTAGTAAGAAGAAAATTGATCACTAGTAAAACGGTAGATGGTGGTTCCTTTTCCAGTCCCGTAATGTGGGTTTGCATCTGCATGCAGTGATGAAACACCTAGCTGCATTCTCATACCATCTGACGAGGATGTTGTACCGTCGCCCCAATAGGAGGACAACTGTAATTTATGATGGAAGTTTACTAAAATGGCTTGGGCTTTATTCATTGCATCTTCATACATGCGCCATTGAGATACATTGGCTAGTTGCTTATATGTAAGTCCGGGTGTGGCTTCGGCCATCTTGCTCAAGCCAATATTCATTCCCATTCCTAAAAGGGCAGCCATGATAATGATTGTTTCTTCCTTATCTGGTTTTCGATTATTGGAAGCATGAGTGAATTGCTCATGAAATCCTGTTATATGAGCCACATCCATGAGTAAATCAGTTAATTTTATTCTTGGTAGCATCTGATAAAGGCTTGCGCTAAATTTTTTTGCATCTTCTGGAACATCTTTTTCTAAGCGTGCAAGTGACAGTTTTCCTTTTTCAAGAGAAACCCCATCTATCTTGTTGGAATTGGCAGCTAACCACTTTAACCTTTCATTAAGGCTACTAGTTCTCTCCGTTATATAATCTTCGAATGATAAACTAACTGATAATCTTGTATTGCCCTTCGATTGATTCCATGTATCTTCCGAAAACAAATATTCCTCAAAATCCCTATATTGTCTGCTGCCAACAATGGAAACATCTCCTGCCCGAACATGCTCCCGAAGTTCTGTTAAAACAGCCATCTCATAGTAATGACGATTAATTGTTGTACCATCATCCTCGTATAAATGCTTTTTCCATCGTTTTGAAATAAAATCCACAGGTGAGTCATCAGGCACTTTCCGCTTTCCGGATTCGTTCATTCCTCGGATAATCTCAACAGCCTGTAAAAGTGGCTCATTTGCCTTTGTCGAATGAAATTCAATACTCTTAATAGCGTTGGCGTATATTTTCTTAGTGAATAAAACCGTTTTTGCAGTAAGTCTAAATAATCATAATCGGCAGGACGTGCAAGCTCCTGAGCTTCTTCGACCGAGGAGACAAAAGAATTCCATTCGATAACAGATTCTAAAACCTCAAAAACGTCTAATTTTTCCTGTTTTGCTTTGATCAAAGCTTGTCCGATGTTCGTAAAGTGTATAACTTTCTCATTTAGCTTTTTACCGTTTTGTTTCTGAATTTCCTCTTGAGCCTTACGACCTTTTGATAACAGACTAAGTATTTGCCTATCATGAATTTCAAACGCCTTATCCGTTAAATCCTGAGTAAGATGTAATAAATAGACGGTTAATATCGAATATCGTTTATTTTATTGAAAATCACGGAATGCATAAGGCTCATATCTAGAACCTAAGCGAGACAACTGTAGCAGGCGATTGCGATGCAAATGGCTAATTTGTACCGTTTCTAATTCCATTCCTCGTATGTATTCAAGTCGTTCTATTACTTTTAGAAATGTTTCGGGAGAAGGATGACCCGGTGGTTCCTTTAACCAACCCAATATCGTTTTATTGGATTCGTATGGATGCTGCGAAGTAATGATCTCTTCGAGCTTTTCTTTTTGCTCATTTGTAAGAGATTTACTAACCGTATTAAATAGCTTCTTTTCAGCCATTGCCCTTGCTTCCCACACCATTCTTTCAAGTGTAGTGATAGCAGGCAGTATGATTTTGTTTTTTCTTAGAAAATCTATGCATTCATGCAGTAGATGAATGGCATCACCATTTACCAAAGCCAATTGATGAAGGTGCTTAAATGTCATTCGATATTCACTCAGGGTAAAAGTTACAAAATCATATTCACTTCGAATTTCTTTCAAATGATCCCAAAGTGTATTTTCCCTTTGAGGATAAAGACTAAGCGAAGATGGAGTGGCACTGATTTGTTTCGATATATAATGTATGACTGAATCTGGGATGCTTTTGATATGAGTGTATGGCCAACCGGGATACCGAAGAACGGCTAATTGAACTGCAAATCCCAAACGGTTTTCTTCTCTCCTTCGCCTGTTTATGATTTCTAAATCCCGTTTGGAAAAAGTGAAGTAAGTCCCCAATATCCATTCATCTTCAGGAATTTGCATAATGGTCAGTCGTTGCTCCGGTGTAAGTAATTCTCTACCTCTCGCAATTTTCATCAGTATCATCCCTTTTTCTGTAAATTTTCAATTTACTAGTTCAATTATATATCAATAGAGTGTACTCTATTGATACAAGTTTAGTAGACTGGTAAAATCATAGTTGTCACTTTGGCCGATAATTTTCACTTATTTTAAGTGCTATTTTGCATGTGGGGGTACCACTAACATTCCGGAAATTTTGTTGGCTAGGTGAATTTAACCTAAAAAAGTCGAATTCCTGTACGTTAAGGATTCGACTTTTTAGATTAGCTTATTCAATTAAAGCACCATGTAGTTTAAGTGTATTACTTCACATAGTAAATAAAGATCCTATAAATAAGGTGCTTTATCCTGCACAACAAGATAATTTCGAAACATCTTTATCAAATGTAAGAGCAGTTAGTCTTAATCCTTCTGCCATTGTTAAATATGGTGCAAGGGTATCTTTTAAATCCCCCACAGTTAAGCCAAATTTAACGGCTAATGTCGCTGCATAAATCACATCTCCTGCATTCTCAGCTACTATATGAACCCCTAATACTTTTAATGTTTTCGCATCGGCAACAATCTTAAATACACCTGTCGTTTCATGGTTTACTAATGCTCTTGGAACGGCATCTAAAGGCAGGACAGATGTTTTTATTGCATAGCCTTCCTCTACTGCTTGTTCTTCAGTTAAACCAACCGTTGCGATCCCTGGATTTGTAAACGTAACACCAGGAACAACTGACAAATCAAATCTCTTATTTAATCCTCCAATTGTATTATCAGCAACAATTCCACCTTCATATGCTGCTACATACACAAATTGAGGTCCTAATATTACATCTCCTGCTGCATAAATTTTTTCATTTCTTGTTTGACCAAAATCATTGATTATGATTTCATTACGTTTTCCAACTTCAACACCTGCCGCACTTAAATTTAAAGAACCTGTATTTGGTTTTCTTCCTGTTGCAACAAGTAATTGTTCTGATTCTACGACTTTTTTCTTGCCATTTACCGTTATATAAATCTTCTTTACATCTCCAACTTGTTCTACACGCTCATAGGTAGCACCTGTCACAAGGTTTATATTTTGTTCTGTTAAAACTTTTTCTACTGCTTCTGAAATCTCTGGGTCATATTCTTTTAAAAGACGCTCACTTCTTTGTATAAGCGTTACTTCTGAACCAAAATTATGGAACAGTTGCCCAAGTTCCAATCCAATGTAACCTGAACCAATAACAGTTAATCTTTTAGGCACTTTTTTTAATTCGAGTAGTGTTGTACTTGTTAGATAATCTACTTCTTCAAGTCCTGAAATCGTTGGTATAGATGGCGAAGCACCTGTTGCGATTAAAAAGCGTTTGGCAGAAAGTTTCTCACCATTTACTTCAACCGTATTCTCATCAACAAACTTAGCTTCACCCTTTATTAAATCAATGCCATATTCATCTATTAAATCTATATATTTCTGATTTCTAAGTTCGTCAACTAATTCATCCTTTTGATTCACTAAAGATGCTAAATCAACTTCTCCAGCATAGGTTGGTAGACCTGTGAATTGTTTTACTTTCGCCCGTTGGTTGATTTCACCAGCTCTAAGAAGCGTTTTAGATGGAACACAGCCAATATTTACACAAGTTCCACCAACTGTTCCACGTTCAATCATACCAACCTTCGCCCCATATTCAATTGATTTAATAGCAGCAGAGAAGGCGGCTCCACCTGAACCGATAATAAGTAAATCATAATCACCTTTATAATCTAACACTACATTTTTAGTGGATGAAATTTCCTCTACATATTCAGATGTGTATTTTGCTTGTTTAATTGCCTGTCTAACATTTTCAACATTAACATCATCTGGTATTTCAAATATCGATTCGCCAAGTCTAAAACTGGTTTCGATATTTAAAGCACCTAAATTGGTTAAAGCAGCATCAATATGATGTTCACATCCTGTACAGGTCATTCCGTTGATTTTAATCCGATATTTTTTCACCTTTTCTTCCTCCTCTATTTATAAAATCAATCAAAAATCAAAGATTCAATTATAGGACATTGATGTATTGCTTTTTGATCTGGACATCGACTTTTTAAGTCCTTTAACATTGACTCAATACGCTTTAAATCTGCAATTTGTTCTTGAATTTCTAATTCTTTTTTTGATACAAATTCAAATATATTTTTGCAACGAACTTCATCATTATCAACAACTCCAAGTAATTTATATATTTCACTCAATGAAAAGCCAAGGTCTTGCAGTCTTTTGATAAATTTTACACGCTTAACATCATCATCTGAATATATCCGATAGCCTACATTCGTTCGGGAAGGCTCTTTTAGTAATGCTTTTTGTTCGTAATATCTAATCGTCTCTTTATTTACACTGCATTTTTCGGCAAATACACTAATTCGGTAACACATATTATTCACTCCTATAAACATAATAAACCGTGTACCTTAGTACACGGTCAAGTATAATATTAAATTTCTCTTCTTCAAGTATTCTCCCTCAATATAGTAAGTGAAATCTCCCGATTTCTTTCATTTTATTAGATTTTCATACCAGTTTGATTTTAGTAATTTATTGTTTAGTGGTTGATGTTACCTATTAAGGTAAAATTTGGTCCAAGAGAGCAAAAAAGACTTACATTCAACTAGACCAATTGTAGGTAAAAATTGGTAACCAAGTTAAAGTATGATCGCACAAGCGGATCTCCACGCGTCTCATGGAGGTCAACCCTCCCATGTCTCACAGAGTCTTCGCTCTAAAATTCCTTCGTCCAACCTTACCATGAGGTGGATGTCAGTCATGCTGCCCCACAGGGTCCATGCCCGAAGTTTAGTTGCTTTGCTGACTAATCCGTGCTTCAGTTTTTATAAACACTAAATACTAATATCAAGCTTGTAATCTCCTAAATAATTGCTTCTTAAGCGACTTCTTTCACTATCTGCAAATCTCGCATATGAGGAATATCTTGTAACATTTTCTCTTCACTAAATTCAAATTGCTTCTTCCCTATCGCAAAGAGTATTTGAATCAATTTATTACACAAAGCAATAAGGGATTGCATTTTCTTCAAAGGATTGTCCGGTCGTTGCGTATAATAAGCATGTAAAGCCTTAAATGCAGTATTTTTTGCAACTAGTATCATACAAACTCTAAACAAAAGAGCTCGTAGTTTTTTCCTACCTCTTTTAGAAATAGTAGTTCTTCCCTTATGCTTTCCTTAGGTATTCTCTTTGAGACTTAATCCAGCTAACTTAATTAGTTGCCTTGGGTGGGAATATTCATTCAGATCACCAACTTCGGCAAAAAATCCAGCAACTGTATCTCTTCCAACACCCTTAATTGCCAACATTTGTTGGACGCCAGGTATCTGATCAATTAATGTATCAATTTTAGAATCTAATTCTTCGAATTTCATTTGGATTAATTCATATTTATCAATTAATGTTTTAAGCTCTAGTTTAGCCATACTGGCACCTTGCTTTAGTCCAATGGACTTACTGGCTGCCTGCTTTAACTGTTGGATCTTACTAAGACCAACACCGCGTTTCACAGTTTTTCTTAAATGAATTAACAATTCTTGATCAGAGAACTTCACTAACTCATGTGGTAATGCGTAGAGCTTTAAAAACTGTAATGCAGCTTTTCCCTCCCACTTTTTAAAGACAGTAAGGAACTCTGGAAAATAACGATCTATCCAGTTGTGAACTTGTCCTTGAACAGTTTGAAGATCTTCAGTTAGGAGATCACGAATTTTTTTAGCCACTCGGAGCTCTGCATAAACTCCTTGCGGAATTGTGGGTTCAGCGTATCTCCCGTCTTTAACTAACTGTGCAATAACTTTGGCATCCTTCACATCATTTTTAGTTGGCGAATTATCGTCCAATTCCTTAGATTTCTTTACGTGAAGTGGGTTTACAGCCACAAACTTAATATCATTTTCTTTAAGAATGTGAGCTAAATTTTTTAGTAGCCCGTATAGCTGGAGCTGTATAAAATATCGTTCGAGCCTCAAGAATCCTTTCATCTGCATTTTTACCGATTTCCTTTGAATATTTATAATCTATTTGCTTTTCGATATAATCCCAATTTGAATAATATCTAGAAGATAACGTTTTTCCTACACCAGGTAGTCCATAACAAATCCCTATATATTTATATTTGATACAAGCATCACAAAACTCTGCAAATCTTTTATATTCTTTTGTTTCAATAAACTTCTGTGTTTTATTCATTGAAATACCTCTTGAGTTTTGACTTTTTAGAATTAGATTTATTCGAGTGGTTCTCCAAATTCTTTTGCTGTGATAAAGCAATTTCTTCTGCAACAGTTCTTCCAGTATCAATTTGTTCCCTGAGATTTTTTCGTACTTTATTTCGTGCTGAAACAATATCCTTTAAATCTACTTGGTAATCAGAAATTTCAGGGGAAATAGCAGTGCATAAGTATTTATCTTGATAGAACACTCGAATCTCTGCAATATCCCTTGGATCATAACGAATAATGACTGTTTCACCAATATACGCAGCTAGGTTTGTATCTATATACCTTAACCCTTGGAAGTGAATACCATCCGAATGAATCTTCCTCGGTTTTGCTACATTTAATAATAATAAATCCAGGCTTTCCAAACTAGCTGGCATATTAGGGAGAAATCCAGAATTACTCCAGGCTTTAATGGGTTCTTTTTTTGTTGTACCATGAACCCTATGATGATAGTTATATATGATGAAATTTGATAATTTATCGTCAAGTTCTTTAAGAGTAAGAAGTGCAGTGCTATTCTGATTTCCGAAATAGCCAGGTAAATCTTGTAGAAACAATTGATTAATGGTTGAAAAGAATCTTTCTATTTTCCCACGCCCTCTTGGAACCCCTACTGTAGAGAAAACTAGATTAATCTTTAAATCAATAGCTACTTGTTCCAAATGATCGGAGGTAAAGTCACTTCCGTGATCTGTATAAAACTTTTCAGGGATACCACATATTTGCCAATCGGGGTTTCTTTTTCTTCATATTGCTTGGTGTAAGACCAAAGATGTTTGTATAGCAGACGGGTCTTGAAAAGTTAAAAAATATCCAGCAACTGCTCGACTATAATCATCTAAAATAATTGTTAGCCAAGGTCTTTCTGGTTTTCCTTTTTCATTTAAAACAATTATATCTAATGGGGTATGATCAGCTTGCCATATCTCATTAGGGTAATTAGCCTCTCGTCGGTGAATTAAATCATAGGTGTTTTGATATTCTTTTTTTCTTTCATAGGCTAGTTTTTTTAGACCTGGTGATAAAGACTTTGAGATAGTATAAACCTGATAGTAACTGGGTTGCTTCCAGTTATTCTTTTTGCATGTCTCACAAATCTTCCTATGAATAGAAGTGACTGAATTTCTTTTGTGACTAAGTAATAAATTCTTAATCTCTTCTTGTACTTCTTTTCCACTTTAAAGATTCCTGAATCTGTTCAACCTTTTCGAACCAAACCAATTAATCCAAATTGCTGGTACTTACCAATCCAATATTGAAGTGTTCGTTTTGAAACACCAGATTCTTTAGCAATAGTTTTCAAATTTTTCTCGTGGTTAAGATATGGTGCAATTAACCTGTACTTATTCATAGCCTTTTGTCTCTGATCTTCTGAATAGGAAGTCAATGGTGGAAGTTCATTTTTCATTAAACAACAGCTCCTTCCAATAAGTGAAGCTAGTACCATTAGGTTCCTCTATTTTTTATCATTATTTAAATATCGATAAAGAGTGGCTCTACTAATACCAGTCATTTCAACAATTTCCTTTACACTATATTCTTCAGTATTATAAAGATTTATGGCTTTTGTAATATCTTTAGTTCCTACTCTTGGTCGTCCTCCTTTTCTTCCTCTAGCTCTAGCACTTTTTAATCCTTCCTTTGTTCGTTCAACTATCAAATCTCTTTCAAACTGACTAAAAGCTTGAAAAACAGTCATCATTAATCTTCCTTGTGGAGTGGTAGTGTCAAAATTTTCTTTAACACTAATTAATTTCACATTGTTTTCTTCAAAGTAATTAGGGATTACTGAATAATTAAAAACCTTTGATTCTATTATATTTGTTCCC
>DAMCTP010000005.1:61552-100199 GCA_032113595.1 Pseudogracilibacillus sp. | reverse complement strand
CTAGCCGTGGGCGGTCTTCTCATGGCTTCTGTTTTCTCTTTAAATGGACTCTCTAGCCGTGAGCGGTCTTCTCAATTATTTCTATTTACTTTTTTAAAATCATTTATTTTTCTTCTGAATATATGACAAATTTTAACACTCAATTTATTTACATGTTCCTTATTATTCACAACGACCTTTATGTTAATTATTGTTAATAACTGAATTGATCATATGCATTGGTGAGCTCTCAAAAAAGGAAACATAATGCATCATGTGTCGTTTTGGAAACAATTGCTTCCTTATATCCTTTGTCGAGTACCCTTTTTTATATAACTCTACTATATTTTGTTCTGCTTGCCGAAGATGTTGAAGTTTTTCTTCAATTTTTTTACGTCCATTCTTTAACACACCAGCATGCATACAAATATAAGTCGAAAAATCATATGCTAACATTTTTTTCAACGATTGTGCCATCACTGGTAATGACTCAAATGCATACATACTTTTAGGCCGTGGATAAACATATAAATCCCCACCGAACATCCAACCTTTTTCACGATTGTATAAAGCGATATGATCCTCAGCATGACCAGGAGTGAAAATAACATCCCATGTATATTTTTCCGTTTGAAAAATTTCTCCAATCGTGTTAGCAAGAAAGGGGTCTCTTTTACCCCAAAACAATCGACGATAAAGGGGAATTGATAATCTTTCCGAACAAATTTCTACCCCTTTTTCGTGCATATAGATAGGAATTTGTTTATTGTCCCGAATCCATTTTCCCAAGCCACTATGTTCCTCATGATGATGAGTGATGATCGCATAATCCATGTCCCATTGTTGGAAAAAGGGAATTAATTCCTTTTGTTTTCTCATCGGTCCAGTGTCAATTAATAGCCGGTCAATTAAATAGACGGAAACGATGATTGTCTGACCGCCCATCGATACTTTCATTTCCGCTTGGGTTAAGTCTTCAAAATGGTTAATTCGCAACAACACTCACCTAACTTCAATTAAAAAGGTTTCAATATCATTAAAGCGATGATAATTAAAAATATGACGTTTGTTATTCTTTCATAAAAAAAGACTGACTTTGCTAAAGGAAAATATTCTGGCGGAATTTTCTCCCCTGTTGCATTTGCTAACAACTGTTTTACTGGTTTTGATTTTGGTGATAAAATGACGGGACCTGCTCCTAAAGCAATTAAGTATAGAATGAAGCTGATGATATACCATCCTTGTTTGAATAAAGCCGTATTTAACAACCCCATCATAATACCAGTCACTAACAATAAGGTCCCACCGACCATTACAAACACATGGATTCTTTTACGGATAGCATAAGCATGCTTTAATTGCGGTAACGTTTTTGCATTCGTTACGATATAGATCATGACAAAACCAGGACCTAGTCCTAAAATTGCCGAGAAAATATGCACAAATAACAAGAATTGATAAAAAGACATAAAAAACCCCCCAAGCTGATATTAGTCTACTACATTAATATAGCGTAATTCAACTTTTGGAGGTGTGATATAAGGCACTATTATCATCAATCGACATATTTCGCCAATATGTGATCGACACTACTTCCATAGCTTTCCCCAAAAAGATTTAAATGAGCTAATAAATAATATAATTGATATAGTTCCTTGATGTCTTCATAATCTTCTCTTAATGGGAAACTCTCGTGATATGATTCATAAAATTTCTTTGGTAAGCCCCCGAATAATTCTGAAAAGGCAATCTCAAAATGGCGGTCACCAAATAAGAATGATGGGTCTACTAAGTACGGTGCTCCACCAGGGCCAACAATCCAATTCCCGTTATACAAGTCTCCGTGTAAGTGTGATGGTTCGACAAATCGTGGTATCCACTCATCTAGTCGTCCTAACAACGTTTCCATTCGTTGGCGACGTTGACCATCAATTAATCCATTTTCAATCCCTTGATTAAGTTGTGATTGTAAACGAAAATCCCGATAGTATTCTAGCCAATTCGCTTTCAATTCATTAGGTTGTGGCAATAGCCCGATATAAGTGTCCTCTTTGAAGCCGTGCATGGGACCAAAAGTCTGATGCAATTCAGCTAACTTTTGACCAAATATCTCTTCTGTTTGGGAAACTTTTTTGCCATTAATCCACTCTAATAATAAAAATGCATTCCCAGGTTGGTCCGAATAGGACAAGTAGTTTGGTACAGAAATTGTTCCAGTTTCTTTAATTATTCTTAAACCAATTGCTTCACTTTTAAAAAAACCTTTCGGTGATTCTGGGTGAAATTTCATAAAGTATTCGGCTTCTTCTGTTTGAACATAATAGGCTTCATTAATAGAGCCACCTTGAATGGGCTTTACATTAATTACCTTTGAGTAATCTCTTCCGTTCTCTGAGGCAACTTTAGCAATTTGAGTCAATTTATCAATATGGCTCATATTAACTCCGTTCTTTCCACATTTGCATTGGATTTTCCATACCTTTTTCTAACGGCATATGTTTCATTGCTAATTTTCTTTCCTCGTTAGGTTTTTTTAAATCACTATAAATGATAACCGATGCACCTAAACCCGCTTCTGCAGTTTCTTCAATAGAGGCACAATAATAAGCATCCATAATGTTCGAGTTATACATTGATGTTAAGCACATTGGACACGGTTCACCACTCGCATACATTGTAAAACCTGTTAAGTCATGAGTTTGTAGTTTTTCCTGTGCTTTTCTAATCGCAACTAGTTCTGCATGACCACTGACATCGTATTTTTTGTGTAACTCATTGACACCTTCTGCGATAATCTCTCCATCCTTTACCAACACGGCACCGAACGGTTCGCCACCCTCTCTCACATTATCAGCCGCAATTTGAACAGCCCGTTTCATAAAATCATCCATGAAAAAAACCTCCTAATTACTTAGTTATCTCTTTAATAATTCATCCAAAAATAATATCTTTTTATGAGGTAAATTCTTGTTAAATTACCTATAAATACTACCTTCAGTTTAACTTATTTCGCTATGAAGTACCAATGAAAGTTTATAATAAAATTAGGAGTATGGCTATTATTCATAATGGATTGTCATATCTCCATGATTAATCCATTTCATTTTTCTAAATAATTCTGAAAAAATTAAGCTAATTACAGCAGGGGCAACGATGTGTAGCGCGACCACCGACCACAGAACAGGCATCGTGAATCCCATCGTTTCAAAGGCCATAATTTGGCCGACAAAACCACTTGTTCCCATTCCCGCTCCCGCTTCATTATTCGTCATTTGAAGCCAAACTGTCCCGATTGGAGCAATGATGATACTAGCTAAAGTTGGAGGAATCAGAATGATTGGCTTTTTAATTATATTTGGCACCTGAAGCATTGATGTTCCAATTCCTTGGGCTAATAAACCACCAAAACCATTTTCCCGATAACTTGACACTGCAAATCCGACCATTTGCGCTGAACAACCGATGACAGCAGCTCCGGCAGCTAATCCATCTAATGACAGCATAAAAGCAATTGCTGCACTTGAAATCGGGGCTGTTAATGCCCATCCCATGAGAACGGCAACAAGAATTCCCATAATAAAGGGACGTTGCATGGTTGACCAGTTAATAACTTCACCAAACCAAACCATCATCGTATTAATGGGAATCCCGATGAACTTCCCAGTAAAAAATCCGACAGCAATTGTAATAAAAGGTGTCACAATGATATCTACTCTCGTAAGCTTGTAAAATATCTTTCCTATTTCTGTTGCAAATATGACTGCGACATAACTTGCTGCTGGACCACCTAATTCAGCACCAAATGCTCCAGCAAATAAGGCTGAAAACAATACTAACGGTGGAGCTTTTAATCCATATGCGATCGCAACACCAATCGCCCCTCCCATTATTTTTGGTTCCATCGCAAACGAACCCATTTCAATAAATGATTCAATGTTAAGCTGTTGACCAATTGTTTTAATTATCAGTCCCATAATAAGTGATGAAAAAAGACCCAATGCCATATATGATAATGCTGTAATAAAATATTCCCTTGGTGAAAGTGTAACTCCCTTTTTGCTTAAAAATGATACCATGATTTCCTCCCGTTTTATATGTGAAGCTTTTCACATAGTCTATGAAAAATAAAATAATTACTGATTAATTGTAACAGTTTTATTTTGGATATACAACTAATTTTACACCTGTCTTGTCACTAAAAAGTTTTATAAGTTGCCTTGTCGTATTACCAGTCATTTGCTATTCATCGATTTTTTCGCTATACTTTGAGTGGTTCATTTTAATTAACATATTTTTGGGGGTTGACAATCATGACAAAAAACAACGAACTTTCTTCCCTCGCTACTATTATTAGGCAGCGCAGAGCCGTAAAAAAAGGCTATACAGATAAAAAGGTTGAAGAATCTGTCGTCCGCTCTTTGTTAGAAGATGCCATTTGGGCTCCGACACATGGGATGAGACAACCTTGGCGGTTTATATTTATTGAAAAGGATAAGTTGCCTTCATTTGCCAAAAAGGTAGCTAAAACTTACCCTGATGATCGACAAGAGGATCGGGAGAATTATTTAAACGAACCGAATGCAATTTTAGTCGTCATCATGGAAGAACCTGAGTTACAAAAACAATGGGATGAAAACTTTGGTGCTACTTCAGCAATGATCCAAAATTTTTGGCTACTTGCATGGGAACAACAGTTGGGTGTTGTTTGGAAGACGAATCCACATATTTATGATGAACAAGTGAAAGAAATATTGGATGTGAAAGATACAGAGAAAATTGTTGGTTTTATTCATTTAGGATACTTTGAAAGACAACCATTAATAAAAGACCGAATCCCATTAGATGATAAATTTATAACTTATGAAGATTAAATGCTGAACCTATCTTTTTCCAAGATAGGTTTTACTTTTATTTAAATCATTCACGTCGAGATTTTAAGCAATTTGACAAAATAAAAATGTTATCAAAAAAGTGGATATCACCGAATCTGCACCAGATAGCCCTATTCCCTTGTTCATTTTATTAAATTTTTCCAATAATAAGAATGCCTACTTGACATATTTTCAATTATACGATATTATGTTTGCTAATCATATAAATAGTGCGTTGAAAAAGAATAGTAGTCGACTGAAAATGGATTATAGAGAGCTAGAGGTTGCTGGAATCTAGTATCCTTCATCGATGAATGGACTTTGGAGCATCAAACCGAAACAATGATTGGAGTAGGCTTTGACGGTATACCCTACCGTTACACAGGGATAACAAGTGATTATCACATCATTTGTTTACTGAAGTGAGCTATAAGTAGCTAACAAAGGTGGTACCGCGAAATCCTCGTCCTTTCTATTGGATGGAGGCTTTTTTATTTTAAAAATGAATACAAAATCGTTGCGTAAGATGAGTAGGCTTATAAAACATATGACAGAGAGCTAAGGATGCTGGGATCTTAGTATATCGTTGAAGGTTGAATGGACTTACAAGAGATATTCTGAACACCGTTTTCTCAAAAAAACGGACAGTAGGAATATACGGGTTCCACCGTTATATGGATAGGATATCAGAAATACTGCGTATCTGAACAGAGATGAAAAGCATTAACGAAAATTGCTTTTTAATGAGAGGTGGCACCACGGTGATAATCGTCCTCTACAGACACATATATTGTGTTTGTAGGGGTTTTTTTATTTGAAAAGTTTTTGTTAAAAATGGAGGATGACGAAAATGACTTTAACACCTAAACATAAAATGTTAAGTAAAAACGCTGATTTACTCACGCCAATTAGTATTTTCCAAAAGTTAACTGGTGAGAAAAAATTTTTATTAGAAAGTTCTTCACTACACGAAACAAAGGGGAAATTTTCATTTATTGGTGCCAACCCTATCCAGGAAATTATCGGTAATGGAAGTGAAACAGAGGTTTTCGATTTACACGATATGGCTCAAACGGTTTTTCCATTGAATACACTTGACTATTTAAAAACAACATTTCCAAAATTTGATTTACCGATTCCATTCCCCTTTACGGGTGGTGCGGTAGGATATGTGGCATACGATATGATCCGCCAATTTGTAGCTGTTGGAAAAGAATTAGAGGATGAATTGAATATACCCGATGCTCATTTTATGATTTATGATACGATTATCGTCTTTGAACATCGAACAGAAACGATTCATATCATTGCATTCGGATTCAATGGTGAATCGGAAGCAGCACTCCATGAACGAATTATTGCAATTGAAACAGAGCTTGATCAACCTAATTCAATGAAATCTGCTACAGAAGTGAATGTCATATTTAAACCAAAAATACAAAAAGATCAGTTTATTAAACAAGTGCAATTGGCAAAAGAATTACTCGCAAAAGAAAATATGGAACAAATTGTCGTCTCTCAACGAATGGTAGCTGAGTTGAATGTTGACCCATTTTCATTTTATCGACAATTACGGGCAGCTAATCCATCTCCATACATGTTTTTTATTGACTTTAATGATTATTATGTCGTCGGGGCATCTCCAGAAAGTTTAGTCAAAACGACAAAGGACACGGTCATTACTAATCCAATTGCAGGTACGAGAAAACGGGGAGGAACTGCTGAAGAAGATGATGCCTTACAAACCGAATTGCTTCAGGACGAAAAGGAATTAATGGAACACGAAATGCTTGTGACGTTAAGTGAACAGGAGCTTGCTCCATTATGTAAACAAAACAGCATTACAGTCCCAATAAATAAACAAGTTGAAAAATTTGAACACGTCATGCACCTTGTTTCTGAAGTTCATGGAAAATTGAAAAACGATGTATCCAGTATTGATGCACTCATCGCTTGTCTACCCGCTGGGACTGTATCTGGTTCACCAAAGGAACGAGCCGTAAAAATCATCAATGATATTGAAGAAGAACGTCGTGGCTTTTATGCGGGTGGTGTCGGTTATATTACGTGGAATCATGACATTAATTTTGCCATCGCCATTCGCTCCCTTGTCGTAAAAGACAAGAAGGCATATTTGCAAACAGGTGCTGGTATTGTTGCGCAATCGATACCGGAAAATGAGTATGAGGAAACTTTGCATAAAGCTAGATCATTAACTAATTTAAAAAAGAGTCGGCAAATGAGTTAAAAAATGAAAAGGGGTTTATCAAGATGAAAATGTATTTACAAAAGCTTTTTCTAAGGGAGAATCTTTCATCAGAAGAAATAAAAAAAGCAATGACATACTGTTTATCAGAACAATCGACAGATTCAGAAATTGCAGCCTTTTTGACTGCATTACGAATGAAAGGAGAAACACCTGAAGAAATTGCCGGAATGGTTGAAGTAATCCGCAAACAATCAGATATGAGTACGATTCAGCTTGCATCTGTGATGGACAATTGCGGTACAGGTGGTGACCAATCCTACAGTTTTAACATTAGTACGACTTCATCATTTGTGCTTGCAGGAGCAGGCATTCCTGTCGCAAAACATGGAAACCGGAGTATTTCTAGTAAAGCCGGTAGCGCAGATGTGTTGGAATATTTAGGTGTTTCACTCACTTTATCAAAAGCCGATACAGAAAAAATGCTCCGCGAAAATAATATTGTCTTTTTGTTTGCTCCTCATGTCCATGCTAATTTACGACCGTTTATGAAGGTTCGGAAGGAGCTCGTTCTACCGACGATTTTTAATTTGATTGGACCATTAACAAATCCGATTGAATTGGAAACACAAATTATGGGAGTCTATGATCCTAATAAACTTGTGACAATTGCTGAAACTTTAAATCAATTAGGGCGGAAAAGGGCTATTGTCATGCATGGGGCTGGGGGGATGGATGAAGCATCATTATCAGGGGTGAATCAGCTAGTTTTATTAGAAAATGGAGAAATTTCAAAACTGAGAATTCACCCTCAGGATGTTGGATTATCTGAGTATCCCAATACATCAATTCAAGGTGGGGATGTTTCTAGAAATGCAGAAATTTTGTTAAGTGTTTTAAATAATGAAGCCTCACCGTTTTTAGACACAACACTACTAAATGCTGGAATAGGATTATTCGCAAATGGAAAAGTAGCCTCCATTATTGAAGGTGTACAATTAGCCCGTGAGGTCATTTCATCAGGGGCTGCGTTAGAAAGATTAGAGACATTACGCACTTTTAGCCGGTCAAGATTAAAGGAGAAAGCCCAATGACTATTTTAGACAAAATTATTACTGAAAAGAAAAAAGAAGTTGTTGAGTTAAAAAAGCAAGAATTTTCTGCAATAAAAAAGATGAAACAAATACCGTTTTATGAAAAGATTAAAGATTGTCGTGCAATGAGTATTATTGCAGAAATTAAACGTGCCTCCCCATCTAAAGGGAATATCAACACTTCAGTTGATCCTGTTAAACAGGCTAAACTCTATGAAAAAAATGGAGCTAATGCCATTTCGGTCCTAACGGACTTCCCCTTTTTTAAAGGATCAATGGATGACTTAAAAGCCGTCCGCGAAGCTGTTGATGTTCCCATATTATGTAAAGATTTTATGATAGATTCCATTCAAATTGATGTAGCGAAACAAGCTGGGGCAAATATTATTTTGCTCATTGCTGCTGCATTAAATGACGAAAAGCTTCAGGAGTTATTTAAATATGCAAATGAACAAGATTTAGAAGTGTTATGTGAAGTGCATAATGAAGAGGAAATGGAACGGGTGTTGGAACTTTCACCCAGATTAATAGGGATCAATAATCGCAATTTAAAAACTTTTCACGTAGATTTAGAAACGACGAAACGACTTGCCAATATGGTCACAGACCCAAACACGATTTTAATTAGTGAAAGTGGGCTAAGCACAAAAGCAGACATCGAAACGGTTGCCGAATATGGCGCTAGGGCTATTTTAGTAGGAGAAACATTCATGGTTGCTCCTGACGTTAACGAAACGATAAAGTCATTTCAAGTTCCGTTACATTTTTAAATGAACGAATGGAAGGGAGAATAACCTTTATGATAGTAAAAGTATGTGGGATTCAATCACTCGATGCTGCGAATGTGGTGAGTGAACAACAAGCAAATATGATTGGATTTGTCTTTACACCGAGTAAAAGACGGATATCACCACAAAAAGCAGCATTAATTGCTAAAGAATTACCTTCATCAATTAAAAAAGTTGGCGTTTTTGTTAATGAATCTATTAGTAATATAAAATTTATTGCGAAACTTGTTGGACTCGATATCATTCAATTGCATGGGGATGAATCTGCAAACTTTGCAAAGGAAATCCCCTATCTTGTCATCAAGGCATTTTCTATAGATGACATAGAAAATGAGGATATTTCCAACTATCCTTGTGACTACTATTTAATTGATAGTCCCCCCACTACCTATCGTGGTGGGTCAGGTAAAACCTTCCAATGGAATCGTGTCAATGAATTAAATATTAATAAAAATAAACTAATTATTGCTGGCGGGCTAGCCGCTGATAATGTCGAGCAAGCCATTAAAACTGCTAATCCTGTCGGGGTTGATGTTTCAAGTGGTGTTGAAACAAATGGAAAAAAAGATTTACAAAAAATAAAATCATTTATTCAAACAGCGAAAAACACGATATCTTCACCGTTGAATTCTTAATACTAACCATTTTCATGACAGAAAGGAAGGATTTTTTTGAATCGTTATACGATGCCAAATGAACAAGGTAAGTTTGGTGAATTTGGGGGCAGATTTGTTCCGGAATTATTAATGCCAGCTTTATTGGAATTAGAATCTGCGTATAAAAAAGCAATTGAAGACCCACTTTTCAAAGACGAATTACAACATTATCTAACAAATTATGTTGGAAGAGAAACAGCACTTTATGAAGCAAAAAATTTGTCACATCAAGTCGGTGGAACTAAAATTTTCTTAAAAAGAGAAGATTTAAACCATACTGGAGCACACAAAATTAACAATTCTATCGGTCAAGCATTGCTTGCAAAAAGGATGGGAAAAAAGAAAATCGTCGCAGAAACTGGGGCTGGACAACACGGTGTTGCAACAGCAACTGTTTGCGCATTGCTAGATTTAGAGTGCATCGTTTTTATGGGGGAAGTTGATGTAAAAAGACAAGCATTAAATGTTTTTCGAATGGAGCTCCTTGGTGCTAAGGTTGAGAGTGTTTCACAAGGAAGTGGAACTTTAAAAGATGCTGTCAATGAGGCACTGCGGTACTGGGTTGCCAATGTCGAGGATACTCACTACATTTTAGGGTCTGTCGTTGGTCCCCATCCATTTCCGAAAATTGTTCGTGATTTTCAATCGGTGATTGGAAATGAAGCTAAGGCACAGCTGAGAGAGATGACAGATAAATTACCTGATCATGTTGTTGCTTCAGTCGGTGGCGGAAGCAATGCTATGGGAATTTTTTATCCCTTTATTAATGATGAATCAGTAAAATTACATGGTATTGAGGCAGGTGGAGCCGGCATTGAATCGAATCAACATGCCGCTACGTTAACTGCTGGGAAAACCGGCATCTTACACGGTACAATGACTCAGCTTTTACAGTCCGAGGATGGACAAATTCAGGAAGCCTTTTCTATTTCCGCGGGTTTAGACTATCCCGGGGTAGGACCTGAACATAGCCATCTAGCCAATATAAATCGTGCAACCTACGGTTCAATTACTGATGAGGAAGCATTAGAAGCCTTTCAATTACTCTCTCGAACAGAAGGTATAATCCCTGCCCTTGAAAGTGCCCATGCCATTGCTTATGCAATAAAGTTAGCGAAAAGTTGTTCAGAAAATGACATCATTTTGATTTCCTTATCTGGACGTGGTGACAAAGATGTCCAACAAGTAAAAGACAGATTGGGGGCGAAGTAACATGGGAACAGCAAATATCGACAAAATTTTTACCCAAAAAATTGATGCTAATGAAAATTTATTCGTTCCATACATTGTTGCTGGTGAATATGGACTAGAACGAATGAAAGATCAAATTCTCTTTTTACAATCATCCGGGGTATCTGCCATTGAACTAGGAATTCCATTTTCTGATCCTGTTGCTGATGGACCGACGATACAAAGGGCTGGATTACGTGCATTGGAAAAAGGAATTTCATTACGAAAAGTACTGGACTTTCTTGGAACATTTAAACAGGAAAGAACGGTCCCTGTCATCATTATGACATATATCAATCCCATTTTCGTTTATGGTATCGAAGATTTTGCCCAAAAATGTGCAGAAGTTGGTATTGACGGTGTCATCATTCCAGATGTTCCACTCGAAGAGGAAGCAATGATTTCTGTGGCACTAGATAAAAATGATATCGCCTTTATTCGATTAGTTGCCTTAACAAGTACAAAAGAACGAATGTTGGAAATTGGAAAACGGGCGGAAGGATTTTTATATGCCGTATCCGTAACGGGAACGACTGGTGCAAGGGCAACTCACCAAGATCGGGTTTATAGCTATTTAGAGAACTTAAAAAAACACTCGAGTGTTCCTGTTTTAGCAGGTTTTGGTGTTTCCAATGCTGAACAAGCGCGCAAACTTAGTTCCTATTGTGATGGTGTCATTGTTGGCAGTAAAATTGTCGAACTATTTTATGACAATCGGGAAGATGAGATTCGAAAGCTCGTACAAGACAGTATTTCAAATGAATAAGTAAGGGATTAATCACACATTGTGACAACTTTATCGTTAACGGACTAGGTATGGGGATGAAGGCGATGTGTCCGTTAACTTTAAAAGATTTGATTATTGATGAACATTGAAAAATTGTCATAAATTTTAACCTTTTTTCTTCATAGGGATATATAGATGTACCACGCGAAACTCTTGTGTGAAAATGATTTTTATTTGCAAAAGGGTTATAGTTCCTTTTTAAAATGGGTCAAAAATATAGATGACGCCACCTTTTTTTCTCCTAAATTTGAAAAACCATTCTTTAAATATAAATTTACTGCTGGCAAGTTTTTAGACCCGGTAGTTACGATGATTGTTTTATTGTTCCCCTTATTATTTTCAACAAATTCTAATAACTTTTTAGCAATTCCCTTTCTGAAATAATCGGGATGTACCATTAACCGATGGATATCAATTACTTGATTGTCCGCCTTAAAAGAAATTGCCCCACATAACTCTCCATTTAAATAATAACCATAAAAGGTTTCCCCACTTCGTTGTAATAATCCCACTGTGTCTTTTAATGGTGGTATATCAGAGTATCCAATGAGTTCCGCTTCAACTTGATAGGAAATTATTTGAATGCTAAATACTTCTTTAGCAAATTTATCAATCGTTATATCAATTTCTTTAATCATGTTAATTCCCTTTCCATTTTGATAGAAAATATATATTCCCTTCCTTTATAAAATTGCCTTATAGCCACAGCAAAAATGCTTACCTTATACTCAATTTTTAAACAAATACGTCTATTTATCAAAAAATGGGAGTCAAATATCCCATTTTCTGAAGTACACATCAATCCTAAATTCATTCCCTTGTACATCAGCCACAACTTCTCCACCCTGTTTTTGAATGAGCTGTTGTACAATGTGCAAGCCTAATCCTAGTTGTCTGCCGGACCGACTAGCTTCTGTTGTAAAGGTACGATCAAAAATTCGATGTACTTCCGGAATCTCCAATTCATTCACATCATTTATTGCGCTTAACTTAACATATTTATCAACTTCAGCCAAGTTAAGCGTTACATAACTTTTGGCATACCTTAATGCATTTTGAATCATATTGATAATAATTCGATTTGTTGCCTTTTGATCAGCAAAAATAGGGGATACCTGACCTTCATTCACTTGTATCTTTAACTGGCTTTTATCAAAATCTTCATAAAACATCAGCATAGTTTCCACGACAATCTGATCCAAAAACTGTTGCTCCATTTCTAATTTACTATCCAAGGAATCAATTTGTGAGAGCTCATAAAATAAATCTACCGACATTGTCAGATTATCAATCTTCTTTAGAATGATTGCTAAAAATTCCTTTCGTTCTGCCTCTGAAAGGGAGGAATCAGTTAATAATTCTGAAAACCCCTTAAGTGATGTTAAGGGGGTCCTCAAATCATGGGAGATATTTGTAATTTCCTGTTTTAGCTTCTTCTCTCTCTTTTGTGTCTCTTGTTGGTCTTTCTTAAATAAATGAATTAGCTGATTGATTTTTACGATGAAACGGTTCATTGTTTTATTATGCATATTTGTACGAACTAATTCGTTTGTACCAAAATTCTGGATAATGTCCTCTAATTGGTTTGTCATTCTACGGACATCCCAATAAAAAAGGATTAGCATCCCTACACTTATCAATAATAAAATAATCAATATAATAATTAACCAGCTATTCATTTCGTTTCAACCTTTCAGAATCAATCAATAGTTAGTCTAGCGAACCGTCTTAATCCAATGGTTAAAAAAACGACTGATATGATGATGCCAACTGTCCAGAATCGATAGTCAAATTGTGTAGTTAACTTCATAAAGTCAAATAAGTTTTCAGTTAAAAGTGTGCTTGGTGCATATTTATATAATTCACCCAATCCTGAAACAGAATGAGGAATCATCCGTAATAAATCCCCGGAAAGTGTGTAGGTAAACAATAACAGGATAATGATATAAAGATCATTGACCTTCAACATTTTCAATGAATGAATCATAAAAAAACCACTTAGTATAATTGGTAACATATTGCTACTAGCCATTAAAAAATTGCTAATTGTTTGTTCCTCACTCATCAATAGTCCCTCACCAAGTCCAATAATTAGCACGAGACCAAGGCAACATACTGCCAGAAAATAACTTACTGTCAACAAAAGTTTTGACCAATAAATTGAACTCCTAGATATACCAAATGATATGGATTGTTTAATGACGGAGCTGTCCCTCCCAGTTAATGTTCCATTAAAAAGAAAAGAAACAATTAAAATTAACAATCCACCACTAATAACGTTTGAATATAAAAACAGGCTCGTACTGTACGGGAAATTTGGATCAGCTTTCGGCATTAAATACAAAACAATTGCTGCTGCCGTCATAAGCAAAAAACAAATAGCAGTCGTTATATAAAGACTTTTTTTACGCAATATACGATAATTTTCACTTTTCACATAATTAATCATTTTAAATTCCCCTCCACTAGCCCTAAGAAATATTCTTCTAAATTCAAAGTTTCTATCCGAAATTCCATGACGGAAACATTATTTTCAATAAGGAGACGATTCATCTCAGCACCTTTTTGAACATAATTTTGAATCGTAATGGTATCGTCAGGAAGGGTTTTATATTCGATATCCTTATATGACTGCTCCAATAATTGTGCTGCCTTTGACACTTTATCGACTTTCATTAAAATTTGCTTTTTACTTTTATCATCCAATTGTTCTTTGCTTATATCCTCAACAAAAACACCATTTTTGATAAATACAAATCGTTTTGCAAGCAATTGTAATTCCGTAAGTATATGGCTTGAGACCAATATCGTCATATGTTTCTCCTCATTCAGCTTCAATAATAACTTACGAATTTCCATAATCCCCTCAGCATCCAACCCATTAGTCGGCTCATCTAATACTAAACAGTCTGGACTGCTTAATAAGCATAGTGCAATACCTAATCTTTGTTTCATTCCCATTGAATAGTTTTTAAACCGTTTATTTTTTTCATTTGCTAAATCAACAATTTGTAATACTTCGTAAATGCGCTTTTTCTCCACCACTCCCCGTTGAATCCGAAAATACTCTAAGTTTTGTGTAGCAGTAAAATCCGGGAAAAACCCGGGTGACTCTATCATGAAACCCATTCTTTTTTTGGCGTCATTTAATTCATTACCTGATTTACCAAATAATTGCATTTCCCCAGAAGTCGGCATGACCTGTCCAGCCAGCATTTTAAAAAATGTTGACTTCCCTGCCCCATTCTTACCTATTAATGCACAAATCTCACCTTTTTTTAATGAGAAATTAAGTGGTTGAATTACTTCTTCATTTTTAAAGGATTTCGTTAATTGATGTGTCTTGATTATTGTATCCACATGCTCACTTCCTCTCTAAAGCCTCTTTATGCCTATAGTTTAGCTTAGATATTGTTAATTTCCCTTAAGCAAAACATAAAGAAATCTTAAAGAATTTACACTAACATGAATCCAACTCCCCAAATGGTTTTTATATACTCATCGGAAGTGATTTCAGCCATTTTCTTACGAATATTTGAGACGTGGACACTAATCGTATTGTCATCACCTAAATATGGCCCTGTCCATATTTGTTCATAAATTTTCTTTTTAGAAAAAACATGTTCTGGATTACTTACAAACAAAGATAAAATATCAAATTCAGCAATGGTTAAAATGAGCTCTTTGTTTTCAAGGTAAACAGACCGTTTGTCATAATTAACTTCTAATGACCGCCAAACCATTTCAGCCGTTTGTGGCGAATAACCCCTTAATTTACGTAATTGTACTTCGACTCTAGCTAATACCTCTTCCTGGTTAAACGGTTTTGTAATATAATCATCTGCTCCCATTTTCAACACTTGTACTTTGTTTTCTATATCAACCTTGGCCGTAATAACAATGATGGGTATCATACTTTTTTCCCTTATTTTACTAATCAATTCTTCGCCACTCAATCCCGGCAACATAAGGTCCAAAATCATTAAATCATATGAATTACTTTCTAATTGTAACAATCCCTCTGTACCAGAATATGCTGGAACGGAATTCAAGCCTGCTTTGGTTAAAATTTTATTCAATAACTTATTAATTTCTGGGTCGTCCTCAATGACTAAAATCCGCTTATATTTCATGATCATCGTCACCTGTCTTATTTTTTATGATAAATTTCTTCATATGTTATTGCTTCAATAGTATCATATAAATAAAAGAGCATTAAAATCGAGATGAAATATAAAGATCACTTATCTTTTATTAACATCATTAGATAATGAATCAAGACAACAAAGGTATGTTTGATAGAGGTCAAAACATACCTAAGTAAAGTGTATGGAAATAGACGGTGATAATAATGATAACTAGTGGAAATCCTATATCCCGGTTAGTAATCCCCCGCTATATTGATGATCCAAACACTGGACCATCATGTAGCAAGTAGCTGAAGAAAAGAGAGTATTGATGCAAATACCGTACGTAACATACTAAACTCAATTTTACTTTTTACTTCTTTTAATGGTCGATTTAAATGGCCAAAATGCAATGAGCAAAATAAACCCGAGTATCATTGTACCAAACGGATAAGAAAGTGGGAAAAATAACGTCGGATAACCCTCCCAAAGATCTGTATAATAACCAATTCGATGCGGTCCTAATGTGCCCTTATTTAATAGTTCTGTTTGTAGTGGATCTCTGTTAGTAAAACTGAAGGACTGTTGGGATATTTCACCCACTTCATTAATCGAATAAAGTTGATACGTTAATTTTTCGTCTGGTACCCATCCAACAATATCACCGTTTGGCTTTTCTTTTGTTAATTCTCTCGTTTTCTTTAGTATGATGAAAAAATTTGTCTCTTTCTTTTTTAAATCTTTCACTTTAAGATAGGCAATTTCACCAAAATAGCGATTTAATCCAACTTCTTCGACCCTTACTGGATGTTCATCTAAAGTATCGACTATTGAGCCATTTACCTTTACTGAAATATTTGCTAAAGCTATTTGATTATCCCATGGATCATAGTGACTCTCTGCATCTATGACTGTTTCAGCAATTTCTATCGTATTTTCCCCAAAATGATATGTTGAATCTGTCGGTGGGAAACCTTCACTAACGTTGATGATTTGATATTTAGCTGCCATTCTTTGGTCATGAAGTAGCTCAAGCATCATAATGGAGGACGTGGGAAGAGACAGTATCAACAACAAAATTCCGATTGTAAATAAAATATATCTTTTTAACATGGATGCTCCCTACCTTGTCATCAATAACTGATTTTACGATAATCTAGCCAATACATGGTTGCACTAGCCAAAATAACGATAATATAATGTTCGTGCCTGGTCTACATCTTTCGTTCCGTGAATTATTGCCCTACCATCTTTAAAAATAACCATACGATGATTATCGATTGTATATGACAACAAAAATGGATTTTGTTCTACTTTTCCTTGCGTTTTATGTAATTCTCCTGCTAATTTCAACAAATTTCTTAGTTGGTTTTTTGCTGGTCGAATTTGTACTGATTCCCTACCACATAACACGGCTGATTTCATTTGTTCGTCAATTTGCAAAAATGGGTATGTAGCATTTGGCCCGCATGAGGGACAAGACGTTTTTTTTAATTTGGAAACGTCCATCTTTATTTCTTCATTCGACCATACATCAAAAATTAATAATTTATTGAGCAATTCCACTTCGTTTCCTGTAAGCATTTTTAGTGTCTCTGTCATTTGATGGGCTACAACCCTACTTGCAGTCGGCATAATAATTCCAGCTGTATCACAAGTTGGACCTCCTACGGGTATTTTTTCAATTAAGCAATGGAGACAAGGAGTTTGTTTAGGAATAATCGTAAAACTCATGCCGTAGCTACCAACACAAGAACCGTAAATCCATGGAATGTTGTATTTTTGCGAAATATCATTGATCATCATTCGAATATCAAAGTTGTCCGTTGCATCCATGATTACGTCAACGTCTGCTATTAGCCATTCTAATTCCTCAGGGGTTACATCAACAATATGTGCGATGATATCTATTTCTGAATTGACTTTTTGTAATCTATTACTTGCCGCAATTGCTTTTGGCATTCTTTGTACCGCATCTTCCTCTGTATAAAGTGGTTGACGTTGTAGATTACTCCATTCGACATAATCCCGATCAACAATTGTCAGTTTTCCAATACCTGCCCGGGCAAACATCTCCGAACTTTGTGCACCAAGTGTTCCCAGTCCAATGATTAAAATATGTTTGTTTTTAAGTGTTCGTTGACCCTTTTCACCGATAGGTGGAAATAATATTTGTCGTGAATAACGATTGTCCATCAGGAATGCGCTCCTTTTGTGTTTTTATTCGGAAAGTATCCTTTCTAGGGTTATTATAACATCACACATCCAAATTAACATTGAGATGGGTAAATTTGTTTTTTTTATGGTTTCGTTTATTAAAATTCAATTTTGTTCTAATAGATTTATGCTTTTTTAAGGGAGTTTGCTAGGTTAAAATTTAAATTTAGCGTTTTTTCAAATTTTCCTTTCTGTATTATAATCTATTAAATTATTACTTTTTCAGAAAGGGGTTGCATGGCAGCTGAATCATTTATTAGTACAACAGAAACCTACACCATCGATAGAACATCAGATTTTTTCCTACCTGAAGTCTAGATCCGAACTGTCCACACAACATATGCAGACATATGAAAAACTTGATAAAGGATTGCAAGGTGAACTTAAATTTTTTCATTTATTGAAAAGGGGTTTCTCCGGTAATCATTATATCGTTTTATATGATTTGTTACTAGAAGTTAATCAAAGTCTTTTTCAGATTGATTGTTTACTTATTTTTAAACAACAAATTTATTTGTTGGAAATTAAAAACTATGAAGGGGAATTTGTATTAAAGGACGGGGAATGGTTTAAAGTAAGTGGTAATCGGCAAATCAGGAGCCCTATTCAACAATTAGACCGTAGCAAAATTTTACTAGAACAGTTTTTAAGAAAAAATGGCTTTTCTTTTACAGTATTGCCTTATGTTGTTTTTGTAAATGATACTTTTATGTTATATGAAGCACCAGTTAACCTTCCAGTTGTATTCCCTGCACAACAATTAAAATTTATTCATAAATTGAACAACATTACCTCTTCATTAGTACAAAAACATCAACAATTAGCAACAATTTTAGTCGATAATCACCTTAATCAATCACCCTACGAGAGAGTGCCGGAATTTAAAATTGAAGAATTAAAAAAAGGGATTGTCTGTAACAGTTGCCAAAATCTTTTAATCAGAAAAAACAACTATAAATTGCTCTGTTCTCATTGTGGTGATTTGGAAAGCATTTCATCTGGGGTTATGAGAAGTGTTGTTGAATTTAATATCCTGTTTCCTAATATGCTAATCACTGCTATTTCCATTTATGAATGGTGTGGAAGAATTATTTCTAAACGAGGGATTAGAAATATTTTATTGAAACATATGGAACCAAAAGGTATTAAAAATCACCGTTTTTATTTATTTAGATAAGGTCTAGTAATTCCAAAAGTTTTATCACTTTACTTGGCTCCGTCTTTTACTTATAAACCTCCTTATCGCTTTAATTGGCTCTTTTAATGGATTCTCTAGCCGTGGGCGGTCTGCTCATGGCTTCCGTTTTCTCTTTTATCGGATTCTCTAGCCGTGGGCGGTCTGCTCTCGGCTACAGTTTTCTCTTTTATCGGATTCCCTAGCTGTGGGCGGTTTGCTCACGGCTTCCGTTTCCCCTTTTATCGGATTCTCTAGCCGTGGGCGGTCTGCTCACGGCTTCCGTTTTCTCTTTTATCGGATTCTCTAGCCGTGGGCGGTCTGCTCACGGCTTCCGTTTACCTTTTTAATGGATTCTCTAGCCGTGGGCGGTCTGCTCACGGCTTCCGTTTCCCCTTTTATCGGATTCTCTAGCCGTGAGACATCCAGTCTAATACTCATTTGATTATTTGATTGACATTTTACCTAAAGAAACTTATAATAAAGTAAAATCATATTCTAATAGACATTTGAATGAGGTGAACATATGACTAACAAACATACTGATGAATTTTATTTTGATAAGAAAAAGGTTGATCAAATCAAGCCTTTAATGAATGATGTTAAAAACGTAGAGTTAATATTTAAGGCACTATCAGACCCAACGAGATTAAAGATTGCCTATGCATTAACCTTAACAACTGAATTATGTGTAAATGATGTTGCTCATATTATAGATTCAACAACTGCCACTGCATCACATCATTTACGATTGCTAAGAAATATGAAATTGGCGAAATATAGAAAAGATGGAAAAGTAGTATTTTATTCATTAGACGATGATCATGTGCGACAACTTGTTTATATTGCTATGATTCACGCAAAAGAAGGTGATCACACCCATGACAAATAAACAATTGACTTATGAACTCAATGGTTTAACTTGTGCTAATTGTGCAGCTAAGTTTGAAAAAAATCTAAAGGAATTACCGAATGTTTCCAATGCTTCGGTAAATTTTACCGCCTCTAAAGTGACGATAGATAACCATATTTCCGTTGATCAAATTGAACAAGCAGGTGCTTTTGATGGGATTTCTGTAAAAAAAACGAATGAATCCACTGTAAAAAACGATCATTCAAATCGTTCTTTTTGGAAAAATCGACAAAATATTGAAGCATTTATTGCTTTTCTTTTATTAGTCGCTGGTATTTTCAGTCATTTTTATTTAGGGGCCTCCCATCCATTAACTATCAGTGTTCTTATTTTATCAGCTACCATAGGTGGATATGATTTATTCATTACCGGTGTCAAACACCTTTTGGCCTTTCATTTTGATATGAAAACATTAATGACCATTGCCATTATCGGTGCCATATTAATCGGCGAATGGATAGAAGGAGCTGTTGTTGTCTTATTATTTGCAATTAGTGAGGCTCTTGAAGCTTATTCTGTCGACAAAGCAAGAAATTCCATTCAAACATTAATGGACATAGCCCCAAGTGAGGCAACAATTCTAAAAAATAACATTCCAACAGTTTTACCCGTTGAAGAAATACAGATAGACGACATAATGATTATCAAACCGGGTGAAAAAATTGCGATGGATGGTGTTGTTATATCTGGTAAATCAACTGTCAACCAAGCCGCAATTACAGGAGAATCAATGCCAGTTGCAAAAAATATTACCGATGAAGTGTTTGCTGGGACGTTAAATGAGGAAGGATTTATTGAAGTGAAAGTAACAAAGGTTGTCGAAGATACGACTTTAGCGAAAATTATCCATCTAGTTGAAGATGCTCAAACGAAAAAGGCTCCAGCCCAATTATTCGTTGATAAATTTGCCACATACTATACACCAACAATTATGGTTCTAGCATTACTCGTTGCCACAGTGCCACCACTTGTATTTTCAATGGATTGGTCAAAATGGATTTATCTTGGATTGGCTACTTTAGTTGTTGGTTGCCCTTGTGCATTAATTATTTCAACCCCTGTTGCCATTGTGACGGCCATTGGCAATGCAGCAAAAAATGGCGTCCTTATAAAGGGTGGAATTCATCTCGAAGAAGCTGGTAGATTAAAAGCCATTGCATTTGATAAAACAGGTACATTAACTATTGGCAAACCATCTGTGACAACCATTGTGCCTATAGGAGACTATTCACAAAATGAAATTGTGGAAATCGCTATGACAATTGAACAATATTCACAACACCCAATCGCGAGTGCTGTTATGGCAAAAGCTCAAGAATTATCATTAGATCCCCACCAAGGGGAAAACTTTCAATCCTTTACTGGAAAAGGAGCCAAAGTTGATATTCATGGCAAAAGTTTTTACATTGGTAATGAGCGACTTTTTGCTGAATTAAATAAAAAATCGGTACCAGATTATATAAAGGAGCAAATGCATCAATTTGAAGCAAAAGGGCAAACGGTGATGCTTGTCGGGATGAAACAATCAATTATCGGGATCATTGCTGTTGCCGACCAAATTCGTCCTACTAGTCAATCCATTATTAAACAACTATACCAACTAGGGATCAAAAAAACGATGATGCTTACCGGGGATAACGAAACGACAGCAGGAGCGATTGCAAATGAAATCCACATGACGAATTACAAAGCTAATCTTTTGCCAGAGGATAAGTTGAACGTTATCAATGAATTCCAGAAAGACAATCACCGAATTGCCATGGTTGGGGATGGTGTAAATGATGCACCTGCACTAGCTTCTGCCACAGTTGGAATTGCTATGGGGGGATCTGGTACAGATACTGCATTGGAAACAGCCGATATAGCGTTGATGGCAGATGACTTACGAAAATTACCATACACAATTGCACTAAGTAGAAAGGCACTAAATATTATTAAACAAAATATTTCTTTTTCCCTTGGTTTAAAAATTATCGCTTTATTACTTGTTATTCCTGGATGGTTAACGTTATGGATTGCTATTATTGCCGATGTTGGTGCCACCTTATTAGTCGTCTTAAATTCGATGAGATTAATGGGATTTAAACATTAAAGGTTTATCAAGTACACAAAATCCGGGTTACTTTCTTCTGGGAAATTCAAACAAGTAAATTATAGTTAAAAAGGTACTAATTCGAAATGGAGTTAGTACCTGAACTTCCGTCAATAAAATAGATTCCTGCTCACCCAGTTTTAATGATAACTTTTTAAATGTAGTCCCTAGGCTGTAAAATAGCTATATTAGTTTCTACTGTATTCAGATATTTTACCCCAGCACCTGTATTTAAGACAACGACCCTTTCATTTTCTTTAATCCAATTGTCTTTTCGTAGACTTCTCGCAGCCGCAAAAGCCGCTGCACCCTCTGGACAAATATATGACCCTTCATATGAAGCAACTTTTTGTAGTTCAGCAATAATTTCCCGATCACTAACAGAAATAGCACATCCATCTGTTTCCCTAATACCTTCTAATATCAAAAAATCCCCGATTGCTTTTGCCACATTAATGCCAAATGCGATTGTTTTGGCATTTTCCCAAGGTTCTGCACTAGATTTCCCCGCTCTCCAGGCTTTCACTATTGGTGCACACCCCTCAGATTGAACAGCTACTAACCTTGGTAATTTATCACTTTTTAGCCATCCTAGTTCTTGTAATTCCCGAAAGGCTTTATAGATGCCAATGAGCCCTACACCACCACCTGTCGGATATAAAATCACATCGGGCAAATTCCACCCGAACTGTTCGGCAATTTCTAATCCCATCGTTTTTTTACCTTCGATTCTATACGGCTCCTTCAATGTCGACGCATCGTAGGTTCCCCGATCCTTTACAAGCCTACCGACAATTTGACCAGCATCCCCAATGAAACCATCTACAAGATACAATTCCGCTCCAGCCACCTGACATTCTTTTTTTGTAATTTCAGGCGCATCAACAGGCATGACAATCGTCGATTTAATACCTGCCCTTGCACAATACAAAGACCAAGCAGCCCCTGCATTTCCATTCGTTGGCATCGCAAGTTTTCTTACACCTAATTCCTTTGCTTTAGACACTCCAACAGCTGCACCTCTCGCTTTAAAAGTCCCTGTAGGCACTAAGCCTTCATCCTTCATGTATAAATGGGAAATAGCCATATCTTTACCAATCGAGTCCATCGTTAACAAAGGGGTCATGCCCTCACCCAATGACACAACATTATCCTCATTTTCAACTGGTAAAATCTCATGATAACGCCATAAATTTGCATCACGACCAATCAATGATTTCGGGGTAAAACTTCGCTTTAATCCCTTAAGGTTATAATGAACTAATAAAGGTGAACCACATTTACATAACTGTTGTTGCTCATTTTTTTCCAGAATTTGATCACATTTTGAACAATATAAATGGGATATATAACTATACTTCACTTAAAACAACTCCTGTTTTACTTTTTATAACTAGAAATTTATATTAAATAGAAAAACTCCCTTTCACAAATTATACAATTTATAACAAAGGGAGGATCATTTTATTTATCAAACAAATCCTAACTTCTTATGCGTCTTTCGTCAATGGTGGCATATGATGATGCTTTCTTTCTGAACGGTCAACATAGAGTGCAGCTGTAGCATCCCCAGTGATGTTTGTTGCAGTACGGAACATATCTAAAACACGATCGACACTTGCGATTAATGCAAGACCTGCTAACGGTAAGTTTAGTGCTGTTAATAAGAACGTCATAATGACTAAACCAGCACCCGGAACCCCTGCTGCTCCAATAGACCCTAAAGTTGCAATAACAATTAACAGTAAAATGTCTATGAATCCTAAATCAATTCCGAATAGTTGTGCTGTAAAGATGGCCCCAATGGATAGATATAAGGAAGTACCATCCATATTGACCGTCGCACCTAATGGTAATACGAAACTGGTTACTTTCGGAGAAACATTCAATTTATCTTCTGTTTGTTTAATCGTGACGGGTAATGTTCCAGCACTACTTTGCGTACTAAACGCCACGATTGTTGCCGGCATGATGCCTTTAAAAAATTCTATTGGGCTCATATTGCCAAGTTTTTTAACTGATATAGAATAAATAACGGCCATGTGCAAAATACACCCGATGGCTACAGCTAAAATCAATTTCATTAATGGTAATAAAATAGCTAACCCATATTCACCAACGATTGGTGCTAATAAACCAAACACACCAATAGGAACAAGCTTCATAATAATACCCGTTATTTTATACATAACCTCAGCTAAGCCATTAAAGAAATTTAACACTGGTGTAGCCTTTTCACCGACAAGTGTTATTCCAATTCCGATAAAAATCGCAAAGAATATGATCTGTAAAAATTCCGCGCTTGTTAATGCTTCCATTGGGTTTGTCGGGATAATATTTAGTAAAATTTGAATAATCCCTTCCGTCTCATTTGCTTCGGGAACATCCCCTGAAATTGCCGAAGGGTCAATCCCTTTCCCCGGTGAAAATAAAAATCCAAACCCTAATCCGATTAATACCGCAAATAGAGTGGTAATAATATAATAGCTAACTGTTTTGCCGCCTAGTCTTCCTAACGACTTGACATCTCCCAAACTAGCACTACCAGCAATTAAACTTGATAAAATTAAAGGCACGATAATGAATTTAATAAGACGTAAGAATAAATCCCCCAAAGGTTGTACCACTTCCGCTTTAGTCCCAAAAATTACCCCTACTAAAATAGCAAGTACAAAGGCGATTGAAATTTGTGTTAGTAATCCAATTTTTTTCCTTTCTGCCATTTCGTTTTTCCTCCTTTCTTCCATGATTAATTAACTGTAAAAACTTTCATTCTAAATAGCCTTCTACGGTCAATCATTTATGCTGGCAACCTTTGTTTAAAATAGTTTTCCATCTCACCTCTTTCTTCATTTAATGCGAAATTGGTAACATTAAAATACTTTAACAGCATAGACTTTTTACTATGATTTCATTGCTTTGTTATGATTCCATCGTTTTTAATAGTAATATACTTTATGAGTTGTCTAAATAAAATATGATTAATCTACATAAGAGGGATGAAAATCAAGATGGCATTAGATAGCCATATTAATTTTTTGTTATAATAGTAAAAGTTTCATTTATTTTTTACACATAGAAAGAAGGAAAAAGATGAGCAATGACAATGACAAAAAAAGATTACAACAAGCTTGGGATTTGCTTCCTGGACTAATCCTTTGTTTTATCGTCATTTTAATTGGTATATATGGGGCTGAACTAATCGGATTTACCTTAATTAAAAGTGGTTTACTTTCCCCCGAAAGTAAGACACCTGTTTCAAGTATATTTATTGCCATCCTTATTGGAATTTTAATTCGAAATACGATAGGGTTAACATCAATTTTTTCCGCTGGTATTTCATTTTCAGTAAAATATGCACTAAGAGCCGGTATCGTTTTACTCGGATTACGATTAAGTTTATTAGAAGCATTAAAACTAGGGGCAATTGGGATTCCCTTAATTGTTGCATGTATTTCATCTGGGTTGTTCTTAACACTTTACTTAACAAGAAAAATGAATCAATCAACTCGGTTAGGTACATTAATTGCCTGTGGAACTGGGATTTGTGGTGTAACAGCCATTATGGCGACAGCCCCCGTGATAGAAGCAAAAGAAAATGAAATTTCTTACGCAGTAGCAAATATTACCATCTTCGGTTTAACCGGAATGGTCTTATATCCATTTTTAGGTCATTTTCTATTCTCGGGAGATTCTGTTCAAGCGGGGTTATTTCTTGGAACTGCTATTCATGATACGGCCCAGGTGACCGGTTCGGCTTTAATTTATCAGCAGTTTTTTGATATGAAAGAGGTTGTCGACGTAGCAACAGTAACGAAGTTAACGAGAAATTTATTTATCATCTTAATGATCCCGTTTGTTTCTTATTTATATTTCAGAGATTCCCAACAAGAATTAACGAATGAAAAAAAAGAATTGCCCAAATGGTATACGTTTATTCCTTTATTTGTTATTGGATTTTTGCTTTTTGCATTTTTGAGAACGATTGGGGATGCAACATTGGAAAACAGTGGGGCTGCTTTTTGGCTTTTAAAAGAAAATACATGGGAAAATTTTTATACAACAGCTAGTTCCTTTGGAACAACGTATTTGTTGGGGATGGCTATGGCAGGGGTTGGATTGTCAACGGACTTCAAGAAATTTAAAGGAATTGGGATGAAACCATTTTATATTGGCTTTATTGCTGCTCTTTCTGTCGGTTTAGTGAGCATGACTGCTATTACATTATTTGGCAGTCTAATTGATTTATAACATAATCAAGGGTAATAATGTTAATCGGTTGTTGAATCAATTTCATAATTACTCATTTAAAAAGTCACACTTTAACAGAATTCTTCAAAGTAAATTTAAAAATTGTACTTTTCTATGTTAACCGGCTTTATTATTAGGCAACTTGCTTCAGGGCTTCTGGTGGACTTAACCTTAATTTTTTGCACACTGTTAGATAAAAATATCCAAGTCAATAGCTGAAATGATGGCATCATATTTTTAGGTTGCATGTCGTATAATGATGGTCATAGGAGGTATTCCTCCAATCTTTTTAGATAGTATGATCTAACTACCATTATACGGAATTTGGGGAGGCACTTCCTTTTTTAATGTTTTAAGCCGTTGCTACGTAAGGGTCCAGAATTATGAAATTCACTTAATTGAATAAAAAATAACCATTTTATTTAATGGTTATTTTTTATCTTCACCTTATGAATAGTTGCCACTTTCACTATTCCACTTCCTTCAAGTAATTGTAAATAGTATAACGGGAAACATTCATTTTTTCCGCTATAATTGGAATGCTTTTATGAATAGAAAAGGCACCGTTTTCATTTAAATAGCGAATCATTTCAACCCTTTCTTTTTTCCTCATAAATGGCAATGGTTTACCAACATAATCTATGGCGTTATTAAATAGTTTAGAGAGTTTTTTCTCCAAATTAACATCTTTATCGATTACCTCATCAATAGAATCGCCCACTCGAATTAAATCACCAACTACATTATGAACAATTTGCATATTGGTATAATCATAATTAATCCCAAATGCGTAGTGATAATTATCCCCTTTTACATGGAAAGTAGAACTTTTTATTAAATGATTATTTTTAGTTTTACCTTTGTGGTTGACTAAGTCAGACCCTTTAAAAAATGAATCGATATCTTTCGTACCTAGAATGTCTAATTTCCCACCAACTTCTCTTTCCGTAACATGTTTATTTGTAATGTATAAAATGGAAGATTCGTAATTTGTCATATCATGTATAACAACTTCACAGTTATTGCCAAACATGACAGACAATCCATCCGCCACCCGTTTTAAAAAATCCAATACATTTTCAGCTTCCACTTCAAATCCCCCACTCTGATTCTACATCTTTATACATAAGATAGCATAAATAAAGCCAAAATGGTATTAATTTCTGACAAAATATTGACAAAAACGCTCTTTTATACAATATAAACGTAACTATTGGGAATTTTTGAATATATTGCATGATTATTCAACTATCGGTTTAAATCTAGCAGTAAAAAACCGCAAAACAGGTGGTTCATAAATCATTTCCAATCCTTTTACTTGTGACCTTTCGGCATACAAATCGATGATAGATTGGGCTACTACATCCAAATGGGCATATGTGTACACACGACGGGGGATAGTTAAACGAACCAATTCTAATTTCGGAGAATAATTTTTACCTTCCGCATCCCTACCAGCAGAAACAATCCCCCGTTCCATGCCCCTTACACCAGATTGTAAATATAACTGTGCCGCTAATGTCTGTGCCGGAAAGTTCTCCTGGGGAATATGATGATAAAATTGTTTAGCGTCTAGAAAAACTGCGTGCCCGCCGATCGGTTTAACAACAGGAATATCTGCCGCGATTAATTGATCACCCAAATATCTTATTTGATGAATTCGATGTTCTATATAATCTTGATCAACAGACTCGTAAATCCCTCTTGCCATTGCCTCCATATCACGACCCGCCATACCACCATATGACGGCATTCCTTCATATACGACAACAAGTTGCGTTGCCTTTTGATATAATTCATCATCATTTAAAGCCAAAAATCCACCAATATTGACAAGCGCATCTTTTTTACCTGACATTGTGCAACCATCAGCATAACTCATCATTTCTTTTAAAATAGCAGCAATTGATTTTTCGGCATAACCAGCCTCCCTTTCTTTTATGAAAAATGCATTCTCAACACACCTTGTCGCATCATACATTACTTTAATGTTAAATTGCCGAGCAATCTTAGATACTGCCTTTATATTTTCCATTGATACTGGTTGCCCTCCGGCTAAATTAACTGTTACGGCTAAACAAATATATGGTATTTTATCTGCACCAACCTCGGAAATAAGTGTCGTTAACTTATTTATATTAATGTTGCCTTTAAATGGGTGATCTATTGTTGAATCGTGTGCCTCATCTATAATAACATCTTTAAACGTTGCTCCATTCATTTCTTGGTGGGCACGCGTTGTTGTAAAATACATGTTTCCTGGGATATAATCACCCTTTTTTATCATAATCTGTGACAAAAGATTTTCCGCACCACGACCTTGATGGGTTGGTACGACGTGTTTAAACCCATAGATCTCTTGAACTGCCCCTTGCAGCCGGTAAAAGTTTCTAGAGCCGGCATATGATTCATCACCTAACATCAAGCCGGCCCATTGATTGTCGCTCATTGCTGTTGTACCACTATCCGTTAATAAATCAATATACACATCTTTTGAATCAATTAAAAATGTGTTATAGCCAGCCTTTTTAATGACCTTTTCTCGCTGTTCACTTGTTGTCACAGCTATCGGTTCAATAGCCTTTATTTTGTATGGCTCTGCAACATACTTTTGTTTCATATTCCCCAATCCCTTCTATTCCTTATTAATAAAAATATAGCACAAAGATTTAGATAGTTCAACATTATGTTAGATTTACTCATGTATTTAAACAAATAGTTGTTTTAATTTAATTAATTTATAGGTTAATAACCAAATTGATGTCCATCTAGACGTTTAAACAACCTATAAACAGAGACCTACATATATTATTACTGTATTAAATATATAAAAAGGGGCTGCATATTATGAGTTGTGGAACTGCTGGTCAATGTGGACCATCAAGAGGGGGAGTTGGAAGTGGTTGTGTCAAAGATACACTACGTAAAATTATTGAAGCACAAAACAAAATAACTAGTCCGGCTTCTGTCAACTGTCCGACAAGTTGTGAAAATGCAATTGATGAACTTTTGTCACCAAGTAGAAGAAATAATCGACCACGTTATACAACGATTCCAATCACATTAATTAATAGCTGTGGAAAACCTTTTATCGGTTCAGGAATCGTTAATCGGGCACCAAATGGAGAGCGTCGTGACTACTTTAAGTGTATCGAATCTCCAGTTTTTAAAGTAAGAGGATTTACAAATAGAGCCGAAACGTGTGTTAGTCTAGAATTACTACTTCCTGTACACCATCATAGAGAAGGAGATCAACAAGAATATCACGTATCTGACTGTGGCACAACAACATGTGACTTCTTTAAACATCACGTTCATAACTTTCAATCAACTGGTATTTGTATCAATGTAGATGTAAATTGCTTCTGTGGTATTGCTTGTTTAGATCCGATTACTCCACTTCCTCTGTAACCTTAGTCAAAAACTGCACTTTAATTAGTGCAGTTTTTTTGTGCTTATCATGGAAGCATCTTTATATACAAATTGAATAGATTCACTTACAATGATGGAGAAAATATGTAGTGGGAGGATTTTTGCATGACTTTTACACCGTTAAAAACAATGGAGGAAATAGACAAGCTACTTCAGGATAATCAGTTAACCTTTTTATATGTCACACAACCGAATTGTAGTGTTTGCCAAGGGTTAGAACCACAACTAATCCCCCTGTTTGACAAATATCCCGCTATTCAAACAGGACGAATTGATGTTAGTGACATTCCCGAAATAGCTGGAAAGCTTAATATTTTTACAGCACCTGTTGCGCTTCTATTTGTTGATGGGAATGAATATATTCGTAAAGCACGATTTGTTCCTATTGCAGAATTAGATAGGGACATAGAACGGATATATAACCACCTTGTTGAATGAACCAATAATTTAATTATTTCGCTTTTTTTGCCATTTGTTGCAATGGATCCCAGACACCATTATATGGGGGAGAATAGGCCAAATCTAAATCTAATAATTGTTTCACCTTCATTTGGTGGTAAAGGGCAGTAGCAATGACATCAATTCGTTTGTCTACACCTTTTTCACCGATTATTTGCACCCCTAATATTATTTTAGAATGTTGATGGTATACCATTTTTATGTGTAAAGTTTCTGCCCCGGGATAATATCCGGCATGGGATTTAGCCTTAGACATTAAAATTTCATATGGAATATTTAAATGTTGTGCTTCCTTTTCTATCAATCCTGTACGACCCAAGGTTAAATTAAAAAACTTAATAATTGATGTACCAACAATACCTTTAAAGTCAATTTGATTCCCAGCCATATTTGCTCCGGCAATTCTTCCTTGTTTATTCGCAGTTGTTCCTAACGGAATATGATCATCTAATTGTTTAACGATATGATATTGTGTCGCACAATCACCAGCAGCATAAATTCCTTCTATATTTGTTTCCATATATTTATTAACATAAATTGCCCCTTGTTTATTTCGACGAATCGGTGTTTTTTCTAAAAAGGTCGTGTTTGGCTGAACCCCGACACTTAATAATACGAGATCAGTTTCATAGGTCTTCTGATCCGTTCTAACAGAGATAACTTTCCCCAGGGCATTACCGTCGAATCCTGTCACAGATTCCTTCAAACGTAAATTGATACCATTTCTTTTTGCTTCCTCCCCAATATATATTGCCATATCTTCATCAAATATATTAGCGACTTGGTTCCCACGTTGAATGAGTGCCACTTTTTTTCCGAGTGAAACAAAACTCTCTGCCATCTCTAGACCTACATAACCGCCTCCGACAACGGTTACATTGGAAATAGTCTCATTTAAATCTGCAATAAGGGCCTTTGTATCAGCAATTGTTTTCATTGTGTGAATGCCGTGTAAATGAACCCCTTCCCATTTGGGCACGACTGGATCAGTTCCTGATGCAATAAGGAGCCGATCATAAACTATGTGAAATTGTTCATCTGTTTCCGTATTTACCCCAAAAACAATCCTTTCATCTACATCAATATCAATGACTTCCGTATACGTTCTTGCATCAATATTATATTTTTCTCTAAAGGTCTTAATCGTACGAGCAATTAATTTGTCAGTCGAGGGAATTAATTCACTGACAACATAGGGTAACCCACACTGTCCATATGAATATACATCGCCACGTTCCAGTACAGTGATCTCAGCCGCCTTGTCTGTCCTTGTGATTTCCATTGCCGCACTCATTCCAGCGGCAACTCCACCAATAATGACATAATTCATGATAATTAACCCTCCAAAAAATAATAGTTTATTTAAAAATCCCATCATCATCCATTATTAATTCCCTAAACGATCCCAACGTATGAAATTTTCAATCACCAATGCTAACATTATCCCCATTAACAAACCATTACTTAAAAAAGGACGAATGAAGGATGGGATTGATTCAAAATAAGTGGGTGGGAATGTCATAATGATAATCCCAATAAATAAGGGAATGGCAATACGGTACACATTCATCGCATTTAAATGTACATTTTTTAAAAAACTATATGATGATGTAAACATTTGTAAATAAGCAACAAACAAAACAGCACTTCCAATACTTAAAGGAATAGAGGCAAAAAATTCACTAATTGGTTGAAAAATGCCTAACAAGAAGAACATAAAGCTGCCAATAAAAAATGGCATCCTGTCATAAATATTCGTTTGTTGTAAAAATCCTATCGATGACACATAAGGAGCATAGGGAACTAAACCAAATAAGCCTGCAGCAATGGTGGCCAACCCCGTCAATGAAAATGACTTTGTATAATCTTTGTACGTTGTGTTAGTTTTCTCTATGTCATCTAATCCTTTTAAAGCACCAAATGTATTAGATAAATTTAATAACCCTGCTATGATGGCCGTCAAAACAATACCCGTATTCCACGTCATACTACCAAGAGGAAATAGTAACAATGATGAGCCTTCGATTTCGATTTCTTGTCCATTTCCAAAAATAATCCGATACATTATCCAACCAACAATAATGCCTATTAAAAGTGCATAATTTCGAATGATCGACTTTGACTTTATACTAATGATCATCACGATGATGACAATGATAATAGATAACATTGATACAGGAACATTTATTTGGGCTTGATCATTTACTCCAAATGGAATATCTAACATTCCTTTTAAAAATATTTGAAGTAGTGTGACACCAAGTAAAAACATGAACACGGCCATGACAGAAGGGTTAAATAACTTTGCTAATTGTGGCCCTATACCCATAACACCAACGAATATGGTAATAATGCCGGATATAATAATCCCTAATGCTAAACTTCCGCCTAACTCGTATAATGGGATCCCTTGTGCTGCACCCGTTATGACAAGTGTTAGAAAAATCCCAAGCCAGACACCTGATTGACCTTCCAATATTGGTCGACCATGACCAATTACCCCTTGTCCTAAACAGGCAAGTCCTGTAACAATAAATGATAACCGAATCGTAGAAATGGTTTCTGCTGCCCCTAATTGAAATGCTTCAGCAATTGCAATAGGGACGATGATAATATTGACAAATATAAAGAAGAACCACTGTAATCCAGCTATCCAATGGTTTATGTTTTTCAATTCATTCAAAGATCCTACACCTACTTTTCTCTCTCTTCATTTTAACATATATTTCACTTACACTATGCACTTCTGCCTTTAAAATATTGTGTATAGAAAATAATTAAATGTTTACAATAACATTGATATTAAATAAGGAGGAGAATTAATTTGCTACAAGAACAAGGTAAAGCAAGTAGTATGGAAAATGCGACACAATTACCGCCCCAACAACAATTTGGAGGGCATGAAGTATTAGAAGCTGACGAAACAATAGGGGCAATTGTTGGTGCGATAGAACATTTCGCCATATTTAAAGAACACATTCAGGATCAACAACTTTTATCAATTACAGAACGACAACACCAATTTTTAACCGAAATATATAATACGATTTTGGATACATTTAAATCTGGAAAAGATCCAGCAGTTAAAACACAAACTTATGAAATGGAACAAACAGTCACCAATACTATTTTCGGAATTCAGCCTTCTTCACCTAAAACACCTATTCAATCAATGAGTGAATTAAATGACGAATGTATTTCTAATGCTTTACTTGGTCAGTTAAAAGGAATTGCATCTCATTTAACAGTGACAGCATTAGAAGCAACGAATCCAGTATTGCGTAGAATATTTGCAGATAGTATCCCTAATGTGATTGAGATGGGCTATGAGATGTATTTATATCAAAACAAAAATCAATATTACCAAGTACCCCAATTATCTCAATCAGACATGCAATCTATCATTAATACGTATGCACCAGTTCAAGGGAATGTGGCGCATTAACATTCAATTCCTGAATTTGCAAGATTTTGGTGTCAAAAACAACATTATACTCATTCAGAAATCACCTATTGGATCAATAGGTGATTTTGATTTTCCATGTATGAAATTAAATTTCAATTAATATGCTGCTAATGAAAATGAATCAATTTTTAACAAAATAATGACTAATTTGTGAATTACATTGATTTTTTATCATAAACTTAGTATAATTTAATCTTGTGTCGTTGGATTTAAGTTTTATTATTTATGAGGTGAAATGAAAATGAAGAAACAAATTTCTTCAAAATTTGGATTTTTTGCAATTGCAGTTTTATTGCTTTGGATGAAGTCATATATCATTTATTTGCACGAATTTAATTTGGATATACAAAATAGTATGCAACACTTTTTGCTTTTTATCAATCCTATTAGTTCCATCCTCGTTTTTTTAGGTGTTGCTTTATTTGCCAAAGGTAAAAGGGTCGGACACTACTTGATTGCTATTTATAGCCTTATGAGTTTTTTCCTTTATGCAAATATTGTATTTTATCGATTTAACAGTGATTTTATTACAATACCTGTACTGACACAAACAGGTAACTTTGGAAGCTTAGGTAGTAGTATTATTTCACTCATTACTTGGACAGATGTTTTTTACTTTATTGATATTATCATGTTGGTGGCTCTGTTTGTTATGTTTAAAAGTAATTGGGGTGTTACAAAAACAATCCCTATACGACAGCCATTTTTCATTATGCTAGCCGGTGTGATGATTTTTTCGGTTAATCTTGGATTAGCTGAAGCAGATCGACCGCAACTTTTAAAAAGGACGTTTGACAGAAATTATATCGTTAAATATATTGGGGCTTACAACTTTGCTTTATATGATGCTTTTCAAAATGTGAAAACATCGACAGAAAGGGTTTTAGCCGACAGTAACGATATAACGATTGTTAAAAATTATACGGATAATAAGTACGCTGAACCAAACGATGAACTTTTCGGTGTTGGTAGTGGAAAGAATATTATTAAAATTCATTTAGAATCTTTTCATTCATTTTTAATTGATTTTAAATTGCATGGGGAAGAGGTTACACCATTTTTAAATTCACTTGTTCATAATCAAAGTGAAAACTTTACTTATTATGAAAATTTCTTTCATCAAACAGAACAAGGAAAAACGGCAGATGCCGAGTTAATTATGGATAATTCACTTTACGGATTGCCACAAGGTAGTGCTTTTGTGACGAAAGGAAAAAATACGTATCAATCTTTACCGGCAATTTTGAATCAGCGTGCTGGATATACAAGTGCAGTATTTCATGGTGATAATAAATCTTTTTGGAACCGAGATGAAATATATAAACAATTTGGAATCGATTATTTCTTTGATTCACAATATTATGATATGAGTGAAGAACAAGTTATTGGCTACGGATTAAAAGACAAACCATTCTTTAAAGAATCAATGCCAATTGTGGAATCATTAGAGGAACCTTTTTATGCTCACTTTATGACGTTAACACATCATCATCCTTATTTAATCGATGAAGAAGATGCAACGATAGATCCTGCCCAAACAAAAGATGGTTCAGTTGATCGCTATTTCCAAACAGCACGGTATTTAGATGAATCGTTAGAACAATTTTTTACGGATTTAAAAGAAGCAGGTTTATATGATGACTCAATTATTTTAATTTACGGGGATCATTATGGAATTTCTGATAACCATTTACGTGCATTAAGTGAAATCTTTAATGAAGAAATGACAGCCTTTAAATATGCTGAATTGCAACGTGTCCCATTAATGATCAAAGTTCCCGGTGTAGACGGACAAGGAATCGTTGAAGAATATGCCGGTCAGATTGACGTCATGCCGACACTATTGCATTTATTAGGAATAAAAGCACAAGATTATATTCAGTTCGGTACAGACTTATTTTCCGGGGATAAAAATCGGACGGTAGCATTTCGTAATGGGGATTTCTTTACCAAGGATTATGCGATGGTTGGTGGCGTATTTTACGATAACCATACAGGTGAAGAGTTAGAGGAAAATGATCAATTAGAGGAAATTAAGCAACAAGTCGAACATGAGCTTACCTTATCTGATAAAGTGTTACATGGTGATCTATTACGTTTTTATCAACCTACTGAAGATTGGGAACCTGTAGATGCTAAAGACTATTTTTACAATGAAAAACAAATTTATATTAACCCATTTTTAAAAAATAAATGGATAATAGAAGATGAATACATTTCAGAAGAAGAGAAAAATGATAATAGGATCAAACTTAATCGAAAAAAGCTAGAGAAAGTTAAATAATTATTATTAAATCGAATAGAAGAGGGAGGACAGTGGCCCTCTTCTTTTGTTTATCACATAAAGGTGTAAACTATTCTAAAGAAACTCTTTAAATGACAAAATAAAAAGCCCTTCCGTGATAGGGGGCTCTTTATTATTAATTATTCTTTAACAACGTTAGCTGCTTGCGGTCCGCGTTTACCTTCTTCGATATCGAAAGAAACTTTTTGACCTTCTTCTAAAGTTTTAAATCCTTCGTCTTGAATTGATGAGAAGTGTACAAATACATCTTCTCCACCTTCAACTTCGATGAAACCGAAACCCTTGTCTGCGTTAAACCATTTTACTGAACCTGTGTTCATGTATAAATCCTCCATTGTGCATAGTGCACGTTTATTACTTTGATTGCTCTTTGATATTAATTCAAGATTATGATATAAATTGTAATGTTATAACAGAAATCCTGTATTTCTCGCACGAACAACTAAGTTAAAAATAGTATATCACGTTCAGAATTATAAGGATATATTTATGACTTAACTTCTAAGTTTTTTTAAGTGGTGTGAATTGAATAGGGATTTTAATGTTTATTGATAGGCGGGTACAAGTTGTTTCTAAAACGTAATTAGATACGTCATCGAGAACCATACTATAAGTAAAGAGATTTTTCCCAAAATCTTTTATATGACAAACTATGGCAATAGCTACATTAATTTTTAGTCGATGTAACATTTATTTTGAATTCGTATGTTTCAAAAATATGAGAAAAGGAATATATTGCATAACAATATCTTTACTTTCTATAATAGTACTGTGAAGTAAATAAACACTGGATAACTTTCATCTATTAAGCACTTTGTGTATTCATCTTCCGTGCGCCTTATATTAATTAATAATTATTACATATCAACTCCTCATAAATGGGAAAAGATATTGGGCAGAACATGATTAAAATGTTCCATTTTAATATATGCGGTTAGATAATTACTTAAAAGGAGAGAAATTAAATGGGTAAATTAAATGGAAAAACAGCAATTGTAACAGGCAGGGCTTCCGGTATTGGTGAAGGGATGGTAGATTTATTCCAAAAAGAAGGAGCAACTGTAATCGCAGCAGACATTAATGAAGAAGCTTTAGCAAAAGTAAGCGCAAAAGAAAAATGTACATGGAATGAAATTGGATGTTTCTTCAGATGAAGCTTGGAAAACGTTTGCTAAGGAAGTTAAAGAAAAGTTCAATACGATTGATGTGCTAGTGAATAATGCCGGCGTTTCTTCAGAAAAACCATTTATAGAAATTGATAAAAATGACTGGGATTTCATGATGGCAATCAACGGTTTTGGTCCATTTGCAGGCATGAAACATATCGCACCAATAATGGCTGAACAAGGTAAAGGTTCTATTGTTAACATCTCATCTTATACTGCAATTATTGGACAGGGTTTCAACCATTATACAGCAACAAAGGGTTCAGTTCGTGCGATTTCAAAGGTAGCGGCAATACAATTTGGCCATCAAGGTGTTCGTGTCAATACTTTATTCCCGGGGATTGTGGAAACACCAATGACACAAAGTTTAAGTACTTCAAAAGAATTATTAAAACAATTAGTACAAGCAACTCCTCTACAACGTTTGAGGAAGCCTGAAGATATTGCGAATGCAGCATTATTTTTAGCTTCAGATGATTCCAGCTATATCACAGGGGCGGAAATAGTTATTGATGGTGGATTCTCCGCTCAATAATATGTATAAATCAATATTTAACCGACAGATCACACTGCAGCAGGTATTTCTGTCGGTATTTTTCACAAGGAGTAGTTCACATTTTATTTTGAAAATTTCTCCATCGCTTTTGCTATTTGTTGTGCTTCGCAATCCTCTTCCTCATATAAATGTTTAATAATACTTTTATAATCCTTTTCATTTCTATTTTGACTCAGTTTAAAAGCAGCTTGAATGTCATCACATGATATTTTAAATCCTACAATCCCGTTTACTTGTTTTTTCGTTTCATCTGAAATAGAATCCCATAAAATTGGATTTTCTCGATGAGATTCAAATTTTTCCATTAACAATGAAAGATCCTCTATTAGTTCTTCGTTTGTCATGATCTCTATTTTCCCATAAATATGTACTGATTGATAATTCCATGTTGGAACATTTTCATGTCCATACCAAGATGATGAAACATAACTATTTGGCCCTTGGAAGATAACAAGGACTTGGTCTGTACTTTTGAAAGTTTGCCATTGCTCATTCGCTTGGGCAAGATGACCTGTTACATGATATTTTTCATCCATTTTCCTTAAAAGTAAAGGGATGTGAGAAGCAATCAACCTTCCCTCTTTTTGCGATATTACAATAGCAAAAGGATGGTCAGAAATAAACTGACTTATTTCATTAAAATCTGTTACCTGGAACTTTTTCGGAATGAACATATTTGTGTCGTCTCCTTTTTTTATATGACCTATTATTTATAATATACAGTTTAACATAACGATTAAAAAGAAAATGTAATTTGTATCAATTTCCCCCGAATCCTGTTAATACATTTAAATTAAATAAAATCTTTGCCACTGCATATCCCTCTCATTTAGAAACAACAAAATACTTGAAATCAAATGAGGGAAGTCGTCCCTCTC
>DAMCTP010000005.1:0-61452 GCA_032113595.1 Pseudogracilibacillus sp. | reverse complement strand
TTTAGAAACAGCAAAATACTTGAAATCAAATGAGGGAAGTCATCCCTCTCATTTAGAAACAACAAAATACTTGAAATCAAATGAGGGAAGTCGTCCCTCTCATTTAGAAACAGCAAAATCCTCAAAATTAAATGGGGGAAGTCGTCCCTCTCATTTAGAAACAGCAAAATACTTGAAATCAAATGAGGGAAGTCATCCCTCTCATTTAGAAACAGCAAAATCCTTAAAATTAAATGAGGGAAGTCGTCCCTCTCATTTAGAAACAGCAAAATCCTCAAAATCAAATGAGGGAAGCTGTACACCTATCATGACATTTATATTAGATACATCCAGATATTTAATATTGTCCAAAGGCTTTTCACCAAATGCCCGGTTGTTGAATAAACAAATTGCAGGATTAACCCTTTATGGTTTTCTTAAAATCTTTAATCAGTTGTTTTAACAAAGTCAGACTGTCTTTATAAAAAATGATAATTGCTAACCCTAAAAACATAAAAATAGTCGATACGAAACCAAAGTCCGTTAATATGCCGATAATAGTAATCGTTGCTCCCAGATAAAAATCCGGGTCATTAAAGGTACTATCGTTCTCACCAACATTTATCTTTTCCCTTAATTTATCATCATTTCTAATAAGTTCATCAATTGTTACGTTAAAAATATCACTCAAGCAATAAGGTTTTCAATATCTGGATAACCCTTATTATTTTACCACTTATATATTGCCTGACGGGAAACATTTAATTTTTTAGCTAAGTCCTCTTGAGACATATTGTATTTTTCTCTCAGATTTTTAAGTTGATTTCCTAACTCCATAATCGCTACCTCTTTTCTAAACAATTTAACATTAAACTAAAGGAGTAGGAGACAGAAACTATAAACGTTCCGTTACATTCGTAAACTCTTCGTTTTCATACGGTTTGTATTAATTCCTAACCTGTTTTTAGGATTTATCATTCCAATTATGTTTTAAATGGATAGTAAAAAGCACTGCCAAATGCAGTGCTAATAAACGTTAAATTTTATGATGTTTCAAAGTACGATTTGATATGTTATTAACCTAGTTGCATCTATGAAAAAAGTCCATGATGCATTACCCTTATGCTTATTTATGTTTTATGCTGAATTTTTTCGTGCCAACTGCTGAATGTGAGGAATTTTATCAATATCAAAATTTCCTCCACTTACAATAACCCCACAATGTCTTGATTTTATCGTTTCATTATATGAGAACAGTGCGGCTAGTGCTGCAGCTCCGGCACCTTCCATTAACGTTTTATTACGTTCGAGCATATATAAAATAGCATTGGCGATTTCTTCTTCAGTCACTGTAATGATCTCATCAACATACTCTTCAATAATTGGTAAGGTTAGTTCCCCTGGCGTCTTCACGGCTATACCTTCTGCAATTGTATCCGGATTAAATATTGGACTTGATTTAGGTTCATAAAAGGAGTGATAAAAAGGTGACATCCTTTTTGCTTCAACTCCAATAATACGAATATTTCGATTAATATGCTTCGCAGCCACAGCAATTCCACTAATTAACCCACCGCCACCTATAGGTACGAGAAATGTGTCAATCCGGTCCTCTTGTCTCAAAGCCTCAATCGCAATCGTTCCTTGTCCAGTCATAATGTCATAGTCATCAAACGGATGGACATACGTCGCCCCCGTTTTTTCCTGATGTGCAACAGATGCTTCAAATGCTTCCTGAAATGAATTACCGACTAGGACTACTTCTGCACCATAATTTTGCGTTGCTTCTACCTTCGTATGTGGTGTGTTTTTTGACATAAAAATGGTTGCCTTTGCACCAAGTTTACGAGAAGCATAAGCTACACCTTGCGCATGATTGCCGGCTGATGCAGTAATAACACCTTTATTAAGCTGTTCATTTGATAGCTGCATCAATTTAAATGTTGCCCCACGGAATTTAAAGGAACCAGTCTTTTGCTGATTTTCCATTTTAAAATAGACATTTTTATTGACCATTCGATTTGTTGTTTCTGATGTAATTAGTGGTGTACGGTGTACAATCGGTTTCAGTCGTTCCGATGCTTTGTAAATTTTTTCACCTGTTAATAATAAATCCCCAATAGCGCCACACTCCCTAAATTGGACTAGTCTATATATTTACTATAAGGTAGTTTGTTCATAATTACTAATTTTATCTTCGAGCTGTAATGTTAATGCTATTTCATCCCAACCGTTAAGTAAATTTTGTCGATGATATTCTGGAATATCAAAGTTTATTTCATTGCCATCTTTCTCAATTATAACACGCTTTTCTAAATCAATTGTTAGATGCAAATTCCCATCTTTTGCTTCCTTTTGCCATATTTCTACTTGTGTAGTATCCATTATAATAGGAATCAGGCCGTTTTTAAAGGAATTATTATAAAAAATATCTGCAAAGCTCGGTGCAATAATAATTTGAAAACCGTAGTCCATTAAAGACCATGGGGCATGTTCACGGGATGAACCACAACCAAAGTTTTCTCCAGCAATTAAAATTGATGCCTTATCATACCTCGATTCATTTAAATTAAAATCAGTTCTTTTATTACCATCATCATCAAAACGCCAATGGTAAAAAAGAAATTGGCCAAAGCCAGTACGTTCAATCCTTTTTAGAAATTGCTTTGGGATAATTTGGTCAGTATCCACATTGGCGCGTTGTAATGGATATACAAGACCAGTATGTGTTTTGATTGGTTCCATTACAATCTCCTCCTAATTTGCTACTTTATCATAATTTCTGACATCGACAAAATGACCTTCTATTGCTGCCGCTGCAGCCATTTCTGGACTTACCAAGTGGGTTCTAGCCCCATTACCTTGTCGTCCTTCAAAGTTCCGGTTTGACGTTGATGCACATCTTCCACCGGGTGGAACGATGTCATCATTCATTCCAAGACACATACTGCAACCTGCATCTCGCCATTCAAAACCTGCATCTACGAATACTTTGTCTAAACCTAGTTTTTCAGCTTCCATTTTCACTAAAAATGAACCTGGGACAACGATGGCTCTGACAGAATCCTTCACCTTTTTCCCTTTTACAATGTTTGCTGCTTTTTTCAAATCATTGACTCGTGAATTAGTACATGAACCGATAAAAACATGATCTATTTCAATGGAAGTCATCGGTTTATTTTCTTCCAATCCCATATAATAAAGGGCGCGTTCCACTTCCTCTTTATTGTCAACCTCAGACAACTTTGGTGTTGATCCACTAATTGGGACTCCCATCCCTGGATTTGTTCCCCATGTCACCTGTGGCTCTACTTCTGCTGCTTGAATAGTTAAGGTTTTATCATATACTGCACCTTCATCTGTTGCTAATGCTAACCACTCTTCTGCTAGTTTTTCAAACTCCTCACCTTTAGGTACTTCTCTCTTTCCTCGTAAAAATTCAACGGTCGTCTTATCTGGACTTATTAATCCCGCACGGGCTCCCGCTTCAATCGACATGTTACATACTGTCATTCGTTCTTCCATTGTCATATTACGAATCGCTTCACCAGTATATTCGATAATATGACCATTCCCCATCCTAACTCCATATTTGGCGATAATTGCCAAAATAAGGTCCTTTGCGGTTACACCTGGCCCAAGCTCACCTTCTACTTTGACATTTAATGTTTTCGATTTTGTTTGCCACAATGTTTGTGTAGCAAATACATGCTCAACTTCACTCGTTCCAATGCCGAATGCAATGGCTCCAAATGCACCATGTGTTGATGTATGACTATCGCCACAAACGATAGTTTTACCTGGCTGGGTTAAACCTAGTTGAGGGCCAATAACATGGACGATTCCTTGATCAGGGTGAAACATATCAGCTAAATGGACATTAAAATCTTTACAGTTTTTTACTAGTGTATCCATTTGTAGCTTTGAAATGGGATCCTTAATCGTTTCGCGATTTTTCGTTGGGACGTTATGGTCCATCGTTGCAAAAGTTAAATCAGGACGTCTTACTTTTCTGTTTGTCAATCGTAACCCTTCAAAGGCCTGTGGTGACGTCACTTCATGTATTAAATGTAAATCAATATAGATTAAGTCTGGCTTTCCTGCTTCCTCATGAACAACGTGTTTTTCCCACACTTTTTCGATGACTGTTTTTGGTGTTGTCATGTGCAGAATCATTCCTTTCTATTATTAAAAAATTTCCCCTTACAATTGTGCCAACACAATTTCGGTCATTTCTTTTGTTCCGACTTTTTTTCCATTATGAATGTGTAAGTCGGCAGTATGATACCCTTGATCTAAACTTTCTTCAACAGCATTTTCAATTATCTCAGCTTCTTTATTCATTCCAAATGAATAGCGTAACATCATGGCAGCCGACAAAATCATCCCTAATGGATTCGCAATTCCTTTGCCCGCAATGTCTGGTGCTGAACCGTGTACAGGTTCATACAATCCAATCGTTGGTGATAAACTCGCTGAAGGTAACATCCCAATAGAACCGGTTAAAACAGACCCTTCATCACTTAAAATATCACCAAATAAATTTTCTGTAACGATGACATCAAAATATGTTGGCTCAGTGATAAGTTTCATTGCTGCTGAATCAACTAACATATGCTCTACTTTCACGTCGGGGTATTGTGACTTTTTTTCCTCGACAATTTCTCGCCACATGCGACTTGATTCCAAAACATTTGCTTTATCTACAGAAACTAGATGTTTTCGTCGCATTCGGGCACTTTCAAAGCCTTTATCTACAATTCTCTCAATCTCATTACGTTCATATAATAGTGTATCGACAACCGTGTCCCCATTATTGCGTCTTTCACGTGGGGTTCCAAAATAAAGCCCACCCGTCAATTCACGGACAATATAAATATCGCTCCCCCTTATAACTGACTCTTTTAGAGGGGAGGCGTGGATTAATGGGGCAAATCCTTTTATTGGTCGAATATTGGCAAATAAATTTAATGCCCTTCTTATTTTTAATAGTCCTTGCTCTGGACGAAGATTTACAGGTAAGTTATCCCATTTTTGTCCACCGATAGCTCCCAATAAAATAGCATCTGCTTGTAAACACGTATCAATCGTTTCTTCCCTCAATGGAACGCCATGTTTTTCATATGATGTTCCACCGATATCATCGTAAGAAAATTCGAATTCATGTTCATATTTTTCTGAAATTTTAGATAAAACTCGAACTGCCGCATCGATAACTTCTTGGCCTATTCCATCACCAGGGAGTACGACAATCTTTTTCTTCATCGCCTTCGCCTCTTATTTTTCATTTTCTAATTATTCCCAACACTTACATTACGATATTAATAGAGCCGTTAGACAACGACTCTATTTTATAAACGCTTCTTTCAATGGCTTCTAGTATGATCTACTAAGAATTAGGCTTGCATTTTAATAGATTCACTATTATTCTTTTCTGATTCTTTTTGAATAATGTAGCGATTAACAGCATTAATGAAGCCATTTGCTGAAGCCTCAATAACGTCTTGAGCAGTTCCTCGACCATTCATTTGTTCACCATTTACGAGGAGTTGCACACGTGATTCTGCAAGGGCATCTCGGCCACGACCTACAGAACTAATTTGAAAGTCGACTAGCTCTAATTTTTCATTAATCACTTTATCAATCGTTGAATAAAGTGCCTCTACACTCCCACTCCCTGTTCCAGTTTCTTTCACCTTTTTGTTATCAGGGGTTTTCATTGTTACAGTGGCTGTTGGTGTATTTTCAGTCCCATATTCTATTTCAAAGGAATCCAAATGATATTTATCAACCGTTGAACTTTTAGTCTGAATTTCCATTAAAATCGTAAATAAATCATCATCTGTTACTTCTTTTTTACGATCAGTTAATAGTTTGAAATTCTCAAATGCCTTTTGAAGCTTTTCGTCAGATAATTTATAACCCATCTCTTTTACTTTATCGTTAAAGGCATGACGCCCTGAATGTTTCCCTAAAAACAATACATTAGAATTTAGGCCAATCATTTCTGGGGTAATGATTTCATATGTTAATGCATTTTTCAGTACCCCATCTTGATGAATACCAGATTCATGGGCAAAAGCATTTTTTCCGACAATCGCTTTATTTGCTTGAATGTGCATACCTGTTAATTTTGATACTAAATCACTTGTTCGCTTTATTTCATTAAGCGTTAAGTCTGTACTAAATGGATAGTAATCTGAACGTATTTTAAAGGCAACTGCAATTTCTTCTAATGATGCATTTCCAGCTCTTTCTCCTATCCCATTAATAGTTCCTTCAATTTGTAGTGCGCCATTTTCTACAGCAGCAATGGAATTTGCCACCGCAAGACCTAAATCATTATGACAATGACATGATAAAATGGCACGATCTATGTTCGGAACATGATTAACAACATATTTGAACATGGCTCCATATTCTTCCGGAGTTGCGTAACCAACCGTGTCTGGTAAATTGATCACAGTAGCCCCTGCATCAATCACTTTTTCAATTATTTGGGCCAAAAATGGTAATTCAGTCCTCGACGCATCCTCTGCTGACCATTGTACTTGTGAAAACTTCCTACTAGCGTATTTAACCATGTCAACGGAGGTTTCAATTACTTGTTCACGTGATTTTTGTAATTTGTATTTACGATGGATTGGTGATGTCGCCAAAAAAACGTGTAAACAAGGCTCATCTGCACCCTTTAATGCTTCCCATGCTGCATCAATGTCCGATTTGATAGTCCGTGCTAAGCCAGTGACAGATGTCCCTTTAATTGTATCGGCAATCATTTTCACTGATTCAAAGTCACCTATTGATGAGGCTGGAAATCCTGCCTCCATCCGATCTACACCAAATCTTTCTAATTGCTGGGCAATTTCTAACTTTTCCTTTTTGTTTAAATTTACTCCTGGTGATTGTTCACCATCACGTAATGTCGTATCAAAAATTTGTACTTTCGCCACTGATTTCACTTCCTTTTGTTTATTTTAATGGGTTTTTGACAAAAGGCATTAGATCACGGAGTTCCCTTCCAACTACTTCAATTTGATGATTTTTCTCTCGTTCATTAATGGCATTAAATTGCGGACGATTTGCTTGGTTTTCCAAAATCCATCCTTTGGCAAATTCTCCTGTTTGGATGTCAGACAAAATTTCCTTCATTCTTGCCTTTGTTTCATCATTGATAACGCGTGGCCCCGAAACAAAATCTCCCCATTGTGCTGTATCAGAGATAGAATAGCGCATGTTTTCAAGTCCACCTTCATACATCAAATCTACAATTAGCTTTACTTCATGAAGCGTTTCAAAATAAGCCACTTCTGGTTGGTAACCTGCTTCTGTCAATGTTTCAAATCCGGCTTTAACAAGGCTCGTTAAACCTCCACAAAGTACCGCTTGCTCTCCAAATAGGTCTGTTTCTGTTTCTTCTTGAAAGCTTGTTTCCAATACTCCTGCTCTTGCCCCACCAATACCTACTGTATAGGCTAAGGCAATTTCCTTTGCTTTTCCTGAATAGTCTTGATAAATACCATATAAAGCAGGGACTCCTGCACCTTCTTCATAGGTACGACGTACTAAATGACCTGGTCCCTTCGGTGCTGCTAAAAATACATCAACCGTTTCCGGTGGGACTATTTGTGAAAAGTGTACATTAAATCCGTGAGCAAATGCTAATGCACTACCTTCCTGTAAATTGTCTCTAATACTATCTTCATATACTTTAGCTTGTAATTCATCTGGTAATAACACCATCACTACCTCGGCTTGTTTCGTAGCATCTGCTACAGATAAGACTGTAAAGCCATCTTCTTCCGCTTTTTGTTGGGACTTCCCTTGTCTTAATCCGATGATAACGTCAAATCCACTGTCACGTAAATTGAGTGCATGTGCGTGTCCTTGTGATCCGTAACCGATAATTGCAATTTTTTTCCCTTGTAAAATTTCCTTATTAATATCTTTCTCGTAGAGTACTTTAGCCATAAATAATTTCTCCTTTTTATCAATTGTTTTTAAATTTTATACAGTAAATTGATTTAATTCAGCCACTTGATGCTGTGGTTGATGTCCCCTTAAAAATGCTGTAACACCGGTTTTTGCTAATTCTTTTATTCCATATGGTCGTAACAATGTAATAAGTGCCTCGATTTTTTCTGGTTTCCCTGTTACTTGAACCGTTATACTATCTTTACTAATGTCGATGACAGTCCCTCTAAATGGTGAAATGAGGCCTTGAATTTCATGACTTAATTGTGGTGTGCTAGCTACTTTAATTAAAGCTAATTCCCGGGCAACAATCGCCTTATCCGTGATATCGGAAACCTTAATAACATCGATTTGTTTATTTAATTGCTTTGTTAATTGTTCCACCTTTTGATGATCAATGACATCTACAACGAGTGTCATTTTAGAAATACCGGGGGTTTCCGTTTCACCGACTGAAATACTTTCAATATTAAATTGCCTTCTTTGCAACATTCCTGTTACACGATTAAGTACGCCACTCCGATTTTGGACTGTTAAAGTGATAATCCGTTTCATTTTGTCACCCCTATCATTTCATGAATCCCTTTTCCTGGGGCAATCATTGGATATACTTTTTCTTTTTTAATGATACGAAAATCTGCTACAACTGGCCCATCATAATCAAATAATTCCTGAAGTGCTGCTTCGACATCTTCATCTTTATCGACCTTCATGCCACGAACGCCATAGCTTTCCGCTAATTTAACAAAATCAGGATTCTGGTCTAACAATGACTCAGAGTATCTCTCATCATAAAATGTTTCTTGCCATTGTCTCACCATTCCCAAAGCGGCATTATTTAATATAATTACTTTCACAGGTAGATTCCATTGCTTTAACAAAATTAATTCTTGCAAATTCATTTGAAATCCGCCATCACCTGTTATAGAAACGACGACATCGTTTGGTCTACCTAACTGTGCACCGATTGCTGAAGGAAAACCAAATCCCATGGAACCAAGTCCACCAGAACTAACCCAATTATTCGGTTCATCTAACATATAATATTGGGCCGCCCACATTTGATGTTGTCCTACGTCTGTCGTTACAATAGCTTTACCATTTGTTGCTTCATAAATCTTTTTAATTAACCACTGAGGTGAAATTGCCTCATCAGTTTGCTCATACCATAATGGATTTTCTTTACTAGAATTATTTAGCCACTCCATCCATTTTGAATGTTCGGGTTGTTTTTCTGCCACTTTGATTAGAGATTGCAAGGCTTGCTTCGCATCAGCAACAATTGGGATAGCTGTTGGAACGTTTTTACCAATTTCGGCTGGGTCTATATCAATATGGGCCACTTTCGCCTTAGGTGCGAAGTGTTGCAAATTCCCTGTTAAACGATCATCAAACCTTGCCCCAACATTAATGAGTAAATCGCAATTATATAACGCCATATTTGCTGTATATGTCCCATGCATGCCACCCATTCCTAATGAAAGTGGATGAGTACCTGGGAAACTACCAAGACCAAGCAATGTGTTAACAACTGGCAATTGGTGTTTTTCAGCAAATTGTTTTAACTCCTCTGTTGCCTTTGCAAATAATACACCTGCCCCAGCAAGAATAACGGGTTTCTCCGCTCTGCCTAATGCATCTGAGAGCTTCATAATTTGTAATGGATTTGGCTTTGTCGTCGGTTGATAACCTGGCAAATTAATTTCAGTATCAAATGTCATTCCTGAAATTGTTTCTGAAATATTCTTTGGTATATCAATGACAACTGGTCCTGGTCTACCCGTAGTAGCAATATGGAATGCTTCCTTAACAATTCTCGGTAAATCGGCTAAATTCTTCACTTGATAATTATATTTTGTAATAGGTGTTGTAATGCCAAGTACATCTGCTTCTTGGAAAGCATCTGTTCCAATCACTTTATTGGCCACTTGACCTGTAAAGATAACGAGTGGTAATGAATCCATCATCGCATCTGTTATTCCGGTTATTAAGTTGGTTGCCCCTGGTCCTGATGTTGCAAGGACAACACCTGGTTTTCCCGTAACACGCGCATATCCTTCTGCTGCGAAAACAGATCCTTGTTCATGTCTACTTAAAATATGCTTAAATGGCGCGTTACTACGATATATTGCGTCATAAATAGGTAAAACAGCACCACCCGGATAGCCAAATAACGTATCTACATTAGCCTCAATTAATAAATCAACCAGTAAATCGGCACCTGTCTTCTCCTTATTTGTTACTTGTGGCCTGTTTGTTGCCTCTGCTTTCACTTTTCTTCCTCCTTATAAAAATAATTTTTTTAATCCTAATAATAGGAATGATCTACTTTAGCCTATTTAAAAAGTTACTATAAAAAACAAAAAACCCTTCTCTCCTCAAACCTACATGTAGTAAGATTTGGGGAGAAAAGAGTTCCTTTCCACGGTACCACCCAGCATTTATAGTTTCCTCACAAAAACTATCTTTCGAACTTAACTAAGTCCATTTGATAACAGGTGAATTTACACCTGACTATGTTTAATTAGTTAATCTGTTCAACATAGTACTCAGAGATGATGTCAGTTAGGATGTATTTCTAGGCTTCCAGCAACCCTAGATCTCTGTAAATACATGTCGTCCTTCCTTTTTTTCTCGTCATCGCATTACTATATAATATTGTCATTGTCATTCATTATATGCAAAATAAGTAAAAATATTTTAGATTTATCTAATTAATTTTCTATTATACTCTTTATTTAAAAAAAATACAGTAAAATGAGGGAAATTCAAAAACATTTCATATTTAATGTATTGACGACCATCTTACAACTTTTATTCCCATTCGTCAACAAGTTTCAATAAAATAATTAATTTTTATGACTGTTGTTTAATACTAGTTAAAATTACACAAAAAGTCTTAAGTCAATCGCCTAAAATATACCACTTTAGGAAACGATTATATTATTTTACCTTTATCTATATTTATCTTTCGTGCGGATAAACTAGTTAAATCATTCGCATGATGTGTCACATAAATGACTGGGATTTTCCACTTTTTTTGCAAACGTTGCAACAATTTTATCGCTATTTCTTTCATTGATTCATCTAAGGCGGAGAATGGTTCATCTAACAGTAGTAACTTTGGTTCAGTGACCATTGCCCTTATAAAAGCAACCCGTTGCTTTTCTCCTCCCGAAATTTCATGGGGATATTTAGTCTGTAGGTGTTCCATTTTTAGCTCTTTTAATAAGGAAGTTGCCAATGTTTCATTTTTCATACTATATATAATATTTTCCCAAACAGTTTTATGGGGAAACAGTGCACCGTCCTGAAATACATAGCCTATATCGCGATCTTGTATTGAAATCAACTGTTTTCCCCGTTGAAAAAAAACACGTTCATTTAGCTTGATTTCACCTTCATCAAAAGATACAATCCCTGCTATCCCATTGAGAATAGATGTTTTTCCTGCGCCTGATGGTCCATTTAAAACTACTATTTCATCACTTTTCACTTCAAACCGAACTTGCAATGTAAAATGGGCTAATGTTTTTTTAATATTTACAGTTAACATCGATTTACTCCATTCTAATTTGAAAGGTTATACCATCACTTTTTATTTTCGATGCCTTAACATATGACGGGCACTCCACCAATTTAACCAAAAAATGGCTAGAAATCCTAGTGAAACGATAATGAACACCCATAGTTTAGCCTCTTCCATATTACCTGATTCAACTGCAAAATAAATAGCAAGTGGGATTGTATCTGTTACATTCGGAATATAACCCGCAAGCATTAACGTTGCCCCAAATTCCCCTAATCCCCTCGCAAATGATAGTACTACCCCCGCAAGTAACCCTGGCCAAGCAATTGGAAAAGAAATCGTCCAAAAAACAGTCCAACGTGATTTCCCCATCGTATAAGCAACATTTTCGATAGATTGGTCATATTGCTGAAATGCAGCGGAGGCACTTTGGTACATTAATGGGAAGGAAACAACAATAGCGGCAATTAAAGCCCCATACCAAGTAAACACAATTTGAAAATCAAAATACTTTATGAGAAATTTTCCAATTAGTCCATTGTTTCCAAATAAATACAATAACCCAAATCCTACCACTGTTGGTGGTAATACAAGTGGCAATAAAAAAATAGCTTCAATGACACTTTTACCAAAAAATTTGTTTCGATTCACAATGTATGCCAAAAAAACACCGATAGTAAAGACAATTAATGTTGATAGACTTGCCGTTTTAAATGATAACCAAAAAGGGAAAAAATTAATCGAAGTCATAGGACGCTCCTAAGTTATGGATTAAATCCATATTTTTCAAACACGGACTTAGCTTCATCTGTTTGTAAAAATTTAATAAATTGCTTTGCTTGTAGCCTTTGTTCAGATTGTTCAGCAATTGCCGCCTCGTATAAAATTGGATTATGCATCGTGCTAGGTATATGATATAAAATCTCAACATCTTCTGACACAATAGCATCACTTTCATAAACAAAGCCTATATCAACGTTTTTCGTTTCAACATATGTTAACACCTGTCTTACACTCTGTGCGAATATAAATGTATCGGATAATTCATCCCATACTTGAGCCTCCACCAGTGATTCCTTCGCATAATTACCCGCTGGAACACTTTCTGGATAACCAATGGCGATTCTATCTACCGTTAATTGATTAAGTTTTTCCAGGGCATCTAGGTGAAAGTTAGTCGTATGATGTTGAATAATAACTAAACTGTTTTTGCTAATATTCATTACTGAATTACGATCTATTAATTGACGTTCGATTAATTTTTCCATCCATTGTTCATCAGCCGAAATAAATACATCAACAGGGGCACCATGCTCCATTTGTTTCGCTAACTTTCCTGTACTGCCAAAGTTTAACTGTAATTGATCTTGGTGACGACGTTCATATAAGGGTTTCATTTCTAGCAAAGCCTCTGTTAAACTTGATGCAGCAGAAACATTTAATGTATCCGTTGTTTTATCCATTTGATAAGAATTGTTTTCCTGTGTAAAACGATTATTTGTTGAACAACTTATTAATAATAATAGAACGATTGATGATAAGAGTATTTTTATTATTTGTTTCATACTATCCACACGACCTTTACTCACTTTCAGTGTATATGATAGTACATTAAAATGTCCAAATATATATTCAAAAAAGCAATTGTTTCACACTATATGCTTGAACTAATTAACTCCAAAACAATTTCCTCCCGACCTTCTTCCCTGCCAGTTCATTTGGTAAACTATTCCCTTTATTTCTAAGACAATTTAAGTCACAATTGAACCTAAACAGCTTTATGCCAATTTTCCTCCACTCGGGCTTTTCTACTAACGCTACAAACTAACCTCATTAAACCCCTATGTGCAAAAGGAAATATGGTGAAAAAAACATCCATCGTCCTTCTCATTGGCATTGGACATATAATCACTTTATTTTTATGGACACCTTTTACAGTCATTTTTGCTAATTTTTCCGGTGACATCATTTTTTGTTTTTTTAATTGTTCAGTCATCACTGATTTATTTACATTAATCGCCTCTGCCTTTAAAAATATTGGTGTATCTACAAATGTGGGACAAAGTGTACTGACTTTAATTCCAAACCCTTCTGCTTCAAAATGAAGTGAAGTTGTTAACCCAACGACTGCATGTTTTGTCGTTGCATAAGCTGAAGATACTGGGGATGGTCCTAATCCCGCCGCTGAAGCAGTATTAACAATATGACCAAATCCTTGCTTTTTCATTAGTCTATAACCTACCTGGGTTCCATAAATAACACCCCATAAATTCACGTCCATAATTTTTTCCCAATGATCTATTTTCATATCAAAAAGTTCACCATACATAGCTATTCCAGCATTATTGAAAAGATAATCGATTTTTCCAAATTCGTGATATATTTCTGTCAATAATTGTTCAACATTATCATAATTAGTGACATCAAGATAATCATATGTAGCATTAACAGAATCCACATTCAATTCTTCAGCCAATTTTACACCCAACTCATTATTAATATCCGTTATAATGACAAATACATTTTGTTGTACTAGTTCCTGACAAATTGCCTTACCTATCCCTGAAGCACCACCAGTAACAACGGCAACCTTTTTATTTTTCAGCATCCGAATCCTCCCCTATGTAATATTCTATTGAATCTGTGTGTTCCAATCAGATATACTTATCAAGCGGTCAATTTCCGCAGCATAAATTTCGGCAACCATTTGCGCTCCTGCACTATTAAAATGGACACCATCCAATGTATAATGAAGTCCCCGTTTCCTAGATAAATGATTAATTCTTTTGGGGCTTTTATAAAACAGAACATCCATCATAACCCTCATTACTTTTGTACTAATATATTCAGATATAACTTTTTCAGATAAATGATTTAAAAAAATTGACCTCATATTTAAGAAACTAACATTTTCATAATGATGAGTAATAGATTGTATCAGTTCATTTAATTCATTTATTTCCTTGTTGGATCCATTATTCATATTTTCACCGACTAGCGCTGGAGTTACAGCCACGATTCGCTTCGATGATTCGAGGACCATCCCTAATGCCTTCTCATAATTATCCTTGAATTCATCATGATTTTCCGCTATTGGCTGAGCTTGGACCTTTAACAGTTTGGAATAAACATCGTTCACCCCAATCCACAGAAAAGCCAAATCATATTCATCAGCTAGCCTCGTTTTTTCAAGTCGATTATATAAGCTTTTAATAGATTCACCGGCTTTTCCGTGATTTACAAAGGTCACTTTGGGAAACATTTCCTTTAAAATTTTAACGAAAGAAACTCCGGGTCGGCCTTCTGTCAAACTATCTCCAATTAATGCTATCTTCATAATTAATCGCTCCTTTTGATGGATGATAAGAAAATTGTTATGGCTTTGTTAAAAAGAGGTTCAAGTGTATTCAATGGTTGTGTATTCGTTAACTGACTTAACCCTCCAAGCCATGTACCAATCAGCACTGTCCATTCTTCAATATTTCCCCGCAAAAATTCCTCTTCATCCACCCCTTCCCGCAAAATAGAACGATAGGCTCCCATAGGAATCACCGATAAATCATACAATGCTTTAACAGATTCTGGACTTGAGGACGGATTTGAAGCAAGTTCTTGTCCTCCCCTTAATAAAGGTGTTTGGTAATTATATAGCACATGAATTGCCATTCCATATAGTTTATCTGTTGCCGTCATATAGGTTGGCTCCTTTCTCATCCACTTTTCATACCAATCCTTCATCGTGTTTTGTGCTAGTAAAACAAATAGCTTTTCCTTATTTTCAAAATGATAATAAATGTGACCTTTACTATATCCAGATGCCTTCGCTAAATCTTGCACAGAGGTTTGATTATAGCCTTTTTCGGAAAAAATTAAGGTTGCTTTTTCTATTATGTTACGTCTTGCATTTTCACTATTATAACGTCTTTTACCCAATATAAATGCATTCTCCTTTCCTTTAAATTGAACAATCGTTCTAATTGTATTATATAACCTATTCCTAAGCAAAAAATTCACATCTTTGACACTTTCACATAATTTTTTAGGTTCAGAAAAAACACACTTAGCATGGAGATTTTCATCAAAAAAACAATGAAACAGTCATTTATAGAAATGAACTGACCGTTTCATTGTTAATTATTTATTATTTAAGGATTTACTTAGTACCGAACAATCTATCGCCGGCATCACCAAGCCCTGGAATAATGTAGCCTTTTTCATTTAAACCTTCATCTAAAGCCCCAATATAAATATCTACATCTGGGTGATTTTTTTGAATCATTTCAACCCCTTCAGGCGCAGCAACTAAACACATTAATTTAATTGATTTGCCACCATGTTTTTTTAATGAATCAATTGCATCGTTAGCAGATCCACCTGTGGCTAGCATCGGGTCAAGAACAATTAATTTCCTTTCTGAAATATCTGATGGTAGTTTCACATAATATTCAACTGGTTGAAATGTTTCAGGATCCCGATATAAACCAATGTGCCCAACCTTTGCAGCTGGTAGCAACTGTAACATGCCATCAACCATCCCAAGCCCTGCACGTAAAATTGGTATTAAGCCAATTTTCTTTCCGGATAAAGTTTTTGCTTTACACGTTGTAATTGGTGTCTTTACTTCTATTTCTTTCACTGGCATATTTCTCGTAATTTCAAATCCCATTAATAAAGATACTTCATTAACAAGTTCCCGAAATTGTTTTGTTCCAGTTTTTTCATTACGTATAAATGTTAGCTTGTGTTGGATGAGAGGGTGATCTAAAACATATAATTTCCCCATCAGTGCATTTCCCCTTTTGATAATATGTATTTTAATTAGGTTTGTACAAATTATAGATCCTTATTAATGTTTATACTCTTCCATTTCGTGAAAAAAGGACAACTACCAAAAAGGTAGTGTCCTCCTTTTAAGCATATAAAGGATACTTGCTCGTTAATTTTGCTACTCTTTCTGTTGCCTCTTTTAACACTGATTCATTATCGCTATTTTTTAGGACGGATGCAATAATTTGGGCAATTTCTTTCATATCTGATGCCGTAAAACCTCTTGTAGTCACTGCCGCTGTTCCAACCCTAACGCCACTTGTAACAAATGGGCTCTCTGGATCAAAAGGTATCGTATTTTTGTTTGTCGTAATTTTAATTTTATCTAACACTTCTTCTGCTGTTTTACCTGTTAAACCTAGTTTAGAAACATCTAATAACAACAAGTGATTATCTGTTCCACCGGAAACAATTCGAACTCCTTCTTCAGTTAATGCATCTGCCAATGCTTTTGCATTAATAACAACTTGATCAATATATTTCTTGAAATCATCTGAAAGTGCCTCTTTAAATGCAGCTGCTTTTGCCGCGATAATATGCATTAATGGCCCACCCTGCATTCCTGGAAAGACTGATTTATCAATCCCTTTAGCAAATTCCTCTTTACATAAAATAATTCCGCCACGTGGTCCCCTTAATGTTTTATGGGTTGTTGAAGTGACGAAATCACTGTAAGGTACAGGATTTGGATGGGCACCCGTTGCAACAAGCCCAGCAATATGTGCCATGTCGACCATTAAATATGCATCTACTTCATCAGCAATTTCTTTAAATTTTTTAAAATCGATTTGGCGTGAGTATGCGCTGGCACCGACAACAATCAGTTTTGGTTTTACCTCTTTGGCTTTATTTAGTACTGCATCATAATCTATTTGTTCCGTCTCTTTATCAACGCCATATTCAACAAAGTTATATAAAATTCCACTAAAGTTTACGGGACTCCCGTGGGTTAAATGACCACCTTGGCTTAAATTCATTCCTAATACCGTATCTCCCGGCTTCAATACAGTAAAATAAACAGCCATATTCGCCTGGGCTCCTGAATGCGGTTGTACATTGGCATGGTCAGCACCAAATATTTCCTTTGCACGATCACGAGCTAAATCCTCCGCAATATCAACATATTCACAACCACCATAATAACGTTTATTCGGATAGCCTTCCGCATATTTATTCGTTAAAACGGAACCAGCCGCCTCCATTACAGCTTCGGAAACAAAGTTTTCAGAAGCAATTAATTCAATGTTATCTTGCTGACGCTTTTTTTCCGATGCGATGGCATTAAATAATTCTGGATCTGATTTTTGCAAAAACTTCATCGTTGCTTTTCCTCCTAAATTTCTATTTTTAATCTAATTACATATTTATATTTCAACTATATTTTAGCAAAAGATTTACATTTTTGATATTTAAACGGTAACCCTTTCAAAGAACCCTTATTACTGATAAACTGCTCTTGCACCACCGATTAACTTTGGTCGTGTTCTTGCGAAGGTCACCGCAGCTTCACCGATAGTTTTTTGCGTAAATCGAATAGGCACCGCTACTTTTTTCAAATGCATACCAATTAATGTATTACCGATATCCATTCCTATATCGGCTTTTATTTCCTCGACAACTACGGGATTATCCAAATGGTGAAAAGCATGTGTTGCCATTGACCCCCCAGCGTTTTTAGCGGGGACAACAGAAACAATTTCGAAACCATTTTTATCGGCAACGGATTTATTCATGACAATTGCCCGATTAATATGTTCACAGCCTTGAAAAGCTAAATGACTATTCGTGTCAATACTTAGCTGGTGTAAATGTTTAAATAGGATTGCTGCTGCCTTTTCACTTCCAGAAGTACCAATTTGTTTTCCTGTTATTTCACTTGTTGAACAACCAACAACAAAAATGTCGTTTTCTTTTAAAAAGCCTGAATCTTTCCATTCATTTGTTATTTTCAAAAGATCCTGATTAATTTTCTCAAATAAATCACTCATTTGGAAAACCCCTTTTTTTATGATGATTTATCGCCTATAAATAAGCCCGGGAACATAGATTATAGCCCGTCTATTAAATATCTTATTTTTCCTCGTAAGCAGAAATTTTATCAATTCTTTTTTTGTGACGTCCCCCATCAAAGTCTGTCGTTAACCATACCTTTGCAATTTCTTTTGCAAGCCCAGGTCCAATGACACGCTCACCCATAGCCAATACATTAGAATCATTATGTTGACGGGTTGACTTTGCACTAAATACATCATGGGTTAAAGCACAACGAATTCCTTTCACTTTGTTAGCAGAAATAGAAATTCCTATCCCTGTGCCACAAACAAATATTCCCCGATCAAATTCACCATTTGCTACACGTTCTGCGGCAGAAAGGCCGTAATCAGGATAGTCGACTGATGTGGAGCAGTCAGCCCCGGCATCTATATACTCATGGCCAAGTTCATCCAAAACTTCTTTTACAGCATTCCTAATCGTCATGCCAGCATGGTCACCTGTAATGATGACTTTCATTTATGTCACCCCTTATCACTTTAACATTTGTCATGATATTATCCGTCCGATTTTTCCTTATTTAAATATTAAATTGTGAGATTTGTTCTTTTAATTCTTTTGCTTGTTTTTCCAATTCCTGAGCTAAATCATCCACTTGTACAATAGTGTTTGCTTGTTCAGCAGTTGCAGCACTAACTTCCTCAGAGGCAGCAGATGTTTCTTCTGCAATAGCAGCTACTTCTTGAGATTGTTTCACCGTTTCTTGAATAAACTTCAATTGCTCATTCACTAAATTACGAATTGTTGTCACATCCTCTGCCACTTCTGTGACAGAATCTGACATTCCTTCAATGACAGTATTTGTTTTTGACCCATTTTCTGCTTCTTTATTTGCTGTCTCTACATGTTCATTTATATTTTGTACCACTTCATTAACGTTTTTTTGGATGGCAATAATCAATCCAGAGATTTGTTGGACAGCCGATGCACTTTCATCAGCTAATTTACGAATTTCTTCAGCAACGACAGCAAAACCTTGACCATGCTCCCCAGCACGTGCAGCCTCAATAGATGCATTTAATGCCAACAAGTTAGTCTGTTCGGCAATTTCACCGACCATTGTAATGATTGATTCTACTTGTAAAGCGTTGTCCTTTAAACTTTCTACCTCTTTAAGGGATAATTCTTGTTCGTTCGCTAAAGATTGTATCCCGTTAACTAATTGATTGACGACATTCTTACTATCCTCCAATGTTTCTAACATTTCCTTTGATTTTTCCGTTGACTGTTCAGCTTTTCTCTGAACTTCTTGGGCTAATGATGTTGCCTGTTCAACGGCTTCAGCTGTATGTTGCATGGCTTCGGCAGCCCCGACAGCCCCTTTTGATATATCCTCTGTGGAACTACTAATAGCAGTTGAATGCTCAGAGGCTATATTGGATACTTCCTTCATTTGTTTTACTGTTTGATTAGATTGATTAAAATTGGATTCAATATTATGTACCATTTGTTTAATATTTTTAAACATCGTATCAACAGCTATGCTTAATGCTCTAATTTCATCATCAGAGCGGGGAATCGATATTTCCTGGTTTAAATCACCTTCAGCGGCTTCTGTTGCAGCATTTTCTAACAATTGTAGTGGTTTAGTAATCCAACGGGCAAATAAAGCAGCTAAGATTCCAGACCAAATAATTCCTAACAATAATATAACAATAATATATAATTGGTCTGAAACATCCCAAAAGTTTTTAATATAATCGTGGGCAACATAAATAAAAAATGCACTACTCGTATAGGTAATCATCGCCAAAATGGTTGTAAATAATACTAATTTCTTCCTTAAACTGAAACGAAATTTCTTTTTCACGACTCGTCCCCCTCATTGTGATTGGCTTTTTCAACAAAAGCTGTTATATATGTGTGTAATTCATTAAAAACTCTTTGGTAGTCTGAAATTTCACCACCATACGGGTCATTAATATCTAAATACTGTTCATCTTTATGATTACCAACGTATTCAATTAATGTGTACATCTTATTTTTATGTTGTTCATATTGTCTCACCAACACTTGTTTATGATTTAATGTCATGGTTAAAACGATATCTGCCCATTGGATTAAATCATGTGTCACTTGTTGTACTTGATGATCTATTTTAATGTGATGTTCGTTTAAAACTTTAACGGTATTTCCATTCGTTGTAGATGCCTCGTTAGCAAATATTCCAGCAGATTTCACTTGATAATCCGGCACCATATTCATTAACATTGCCTCTGCCATTGGGCTACGGCACGTATTGCCAGTACAAATAAATAAAACGTTCACTTCTATCTCCACCTAGTTATTTCGTCCCTTTAAATATACCATATATTATTATATTATGTTATTTTTATATTCCCCGTTGACAATTAACCTTTTAATAAGTTTCATGGTAGTTAAAGCAACGATTCGTAAAACATGATATATACCCCAATAAGCATTAGCATTGCACCGCCAATTATCGTACTTGATGAACGTAACCATCCATGTGCTTTTCTACCTATCATCATGCCAAATATAGCTAACAACATACTGCATATGCCAAACATTAAAATAATAAAGAATTTCTCCATATGAACTACTCCTAAACTAATTCCGACTGGTAAACTATCAATACTAACGACAAAGGATAAAGTCATTAATTTGACATTTGTTATCTTTATTTGTTTCTCTACCTGTGAATTAAAGGTTGATATAATAATATAGATTCCAATAAAAGTTAACAAAAAACCACCTGCTGCCGATGTGATAAAAGGTAACTTTATCGACAGAAAATGGCCAATTATCATCCCTATTAAAGGAAAAACCATATGAAAAAAACCAATTAAACTACTTACAAATAATACTTTTCTTAACCGAATATGAAAAAGGCCAATAGTTAAGCTAACCGAAAAAGCATCTAACCCCAACGCAAGTGCCATAATTAATAGATGAAAAAAATGGACTAATCCTTCGTACAATGACGGCAACCCCTTTGTACACGCTTGTACACTATATGCCGGGAATTAATTATTTATGAAATTTTCCATTCGATAAATTTTCCTTTATTAATCTGGCAAATTCAACCCGATTATAAGGTGGCATAAATTTTGGTTGCTGCTCGTTCGAGACGATCAATGACTGCTTTTCCTATGTGATCCGCGGAATGGACAAAACAAACTATAATATCTATTTCATGTTTATGGAATGTTCTTAATGATGCATACAAGTTTTTTCCAACCTCTTCAGCATTTGACCCTAAATAAATGGCTTTATCAACTTTTCCAAAAACATTTGTTTTACTTCCTGTCCACAAAAGACCTATTTTATTATCTCGTTGCTTTTCTATCTCAATCAAACGGTGAGCCACATCCTCTTGTTCAACAACGACCATTAATGGCATTTCAGGTGCATAATGTTTATACTTTAACCCTGGTGATTGTGGTGCCTTATGACGTTTGTCACCCCCTTTTCTAATAAAAGGAGTTACTTTTACTATTTTATTAATTTCATGAGCAGGCACACTTCCTAAACGTAGAACAACTGGTTGGGCCCCTGTGCAATCAATGACAGTTGATTCAATCCCACTTTTAGTAGGGCCACCATCAATAATCCCAGCAATTTTCCCATGCAAATCATCTTTTACATGCTGTGCTGTTGTCGGACTTGGTTTGCCTGATATATTGGCACTTGGGGCAGCTATTGGAAGTTGACCCTCCTCTGATAATGTGAGGGCAATTGGATGATTCGGAATTCGGATACCAATTGTATCAAGCCCGGCGCTAACATAGGGGGAAATTTTCCCATTACTCTTTAGCACATAAGTGATCGGACCGGGGGAAAATTCATCCAATAGAGCTTCCACATACGCCGGTATTTCGATGACATATTGTTTCATTTGTTCGATAGAAGATACATGAACAATAAGTGGATTGTCTGATGGTCTTCCTTTCGCCAAATAAATTTTTTTGATTGCCTCACTATTTGTTGCGTCTGCTCCTAAGCCGTACACAGTTTCCGTCGGAAAAGCGACAACTTCACCATTTTTTAATAATTCAATTGCTTCACTTATTTGCCGACGATTTATCCCCTTCGTCATATCCCATCTTTTAGTTTTCAACCTGTTAACCCCATTTCCACTATATTTTAAGCGATTAAATGAAGTTCGTAAATTAAAAAGAACATAGATGCAACACGGATCGTGTTTAACAAACTATGATCTTTACTATTTCTATGATTTGAATTTTTAAAATCGGATATTTTACAACCCTAGCCATTCTAATGTGAAGAATGAAATAATTGGTTTTTCCTCTTTTTCATCATTTTCTGCATTATTTTCCGATTGCTCTTGCTCATTTTCCTGATGCACATCATTGGTTTCTTCTAATTCCTCTTTTTCTTTTGTAGAAAATTCTACGAAACATAATGGTGGAAATAAAACACACCACCAATTATCCCCTTCACCATCACCTATAGTTATTAATATAGCTTCATACAATCCCTCGGGGTAAAGATAGTTATCGTACATTTTTTTAGGAAAGGGCACATTTTTACGAAATGAAAGCGAAAATTCGTGATGTACGCCTTCGTTCCTTAATGTGGACTCAATAATATTTTCGATTTTATCGATATGCTGGTTAATCATATACCTGGCATCATTGATATCGTCAATCTCGTGTACTAATTCGGAAACGTATAAACTTACAGCATCTCGTACAATTAACTTTATCTCCTGATCCCTTGTCTCATTACTATTTGCTAAAATTCTCAAACGTATTGCCTCATCCGGAATCATTTCAATTGTCTTGTGAGAAGCTACCTCATTTACTTGGATAAATAAACTAGCCACAATACATAACATAAAAGTTGCGACATACTTCATTTCCGTTGCCCCCTACTAAATCATTCTATTTGTAGTATGGGCAACAGATAAATCTATTAAACATATAAAATGATATTATAATTTAAGAGATTATGACTTGCAAAGATATTTCAGTAAATTTATTAATGACTCCCAATAATGATCTAATTATGTTTAATCAGAATGACACGGTCTTTTTGCGCCAAATCCTGATATACGTTTGTTTCAACATTAGGATATGATTGCCTTATCAATTTCATTATTTCGTCCGCCTGGTCATGGCCAATTTCAAATAGGATAAGTCGGTCGGGATTTTTAGGTAGTTCTAAAATTTGTTCTAAAATTTCCCTGTACGATTCTAGTCCATCATCACCAGCAAATAACGCTATAGATGGATCAAAGGTTTTTACTGTTTCAGACAATGAATCCTTATCAGTTTCCCGTATATAAGGTGGATTTGATACGATAATATCTGGGTTGATATTTTTCGCTATTATTGGCTTTAGAAAATCCCCCTTGAAAAAACGGACATCTGCTTTCAAATTCTTTGCATTTTGTCCTGCCACTTTTAAAGCCCGATCAGAAATATCTGTTGCATAAACTGTCATTCCCGGCAATTCCAATGCTAAAGTAGATGCAATGATCCCACTGCCTGTCCCTATATCGACAATGGTCAACCCATCTACCTTCCGAAAACGACCTTTTATTTCAATGATTGTTCTTTCTACTAATACTTCCGTATCGAAACGGGGAATGAGAACCCTATCATTAACAAAAAATTTCCGCCCGTAAAAATATGCATAACCAATCAGATGCTGCAGTGGCACACCAGTAATTGCATGTTGTTTAATCATCGATTCATATTGCACAATGATTTCTTCTGACACCCGTTCTTTCATGTTCAACATGAACTGATTTCGATCTAATTGTAACAAATGCTGCAACAATAAATTGGCAACATTCTTTTCACACCCGTAGTTTGCTAAAAAAGAAAAAGCCCACTGAAGGACTTCATACTGCTTTTTCATTTATGATTCACCAATAGTTTCAAGTTTTTTCGTTTGATCATCCATTAATAACGCCTCGATGAATTCATCTAGCTTACCTTCTAAAATTTGATCAAGTTTTTGTATTGTTAATGATATTCGGTGGTCAGTAACACGATTTTGCGGAAAGTTATATGTCCGGATTCTTTCCGAACGATCCCCCGTTCCAACCGCTGACTTTCTTGATTCGTCATATTCCGCTTGGGCTTCCTGCTGATATTTATCATATAGACGGGCACGTAATACCTTCACCGCCTTCTCTTTATTTTTTATTTGTGATTTTTCATCCTGACAGGACACAACAATACCTGTCGGCAAATGAGTCAAACGAACCGCCGACATTGTCGTATTAACACTCTGACCCCCAGGTCCACTGGAGGCAAAACGGTCAACACGGATATCGCTCTCATTTAATTCGACTTCGACATCTTCTGTTTCTGGCAGTACTGCTACTGTTGCAGTTGATGTATGAACCCTACCACTTGCCTCAGTTTCCGGTACCCTTTGAACACGATGGGCCCCGTTTTCAAATTTTAATTTTGAGAAAGCATTTTTCCCATGAATCATAAAAATAATTTCCTTAAATCCACCTGCATCCGATGTGTGAGAATCAATTACCTCTATTTTCCATCGATTTGCTTCAGCATATCGTGTGTACATGCGATATAAATCACCTGCAAATAAAGCTGCTTCATCACCACCAGCAGCACCACGAATTTCCATAATCACGTTTTTATCATCATTAGGATCTTTTGGTAACAATAAAATTTTTAATGACTCTTCTAATGATTCTTTTTTTTCCGTTAGTTCCTCAATTTCCATCTTGACCATGTCAATCATTTCTTCTTCAACTTCTTCTTTTAACATTTCTTGCGCATCTGTTAATTCTGAAGTAATTTCTTTATATGACCGATACATTGTCACTGTTTCTTCTAAATCAGATTGTTCTTTAGAATATATACGTAAATTATTCGGGTCACTAATTACCTCTGGATCACTTAGTAATTCATTTAACTGATTGTATCGTTCATCTAGTGATTGTAATCGTTCTAACATAAGAGAACACCTCTTTAGTTTACAAATCTATATTATTCTATAATAAAAAACAGGCGTTTCACTGCCTGGTTTTTATTAGTTCATATTGTATTTTTTCTTAAAGCGATCAATACGACCACCAACACGGTCAGCTTTCTGCTTACCAGTATAAAATGGATGTGTATCAGAACTAATTTCAATACGAATGACTGGATATTCCTTACCATCTTCCCATTCCATCATTTCGTCAGATGTTCTCGTTGACCCACTCAAAAATTTATAGTCTGAACCAGTATCAAGAAAAATTACTTTTTGGTATTCAGGATGTAGTCCTTCTTTCATTGCTTTCCACCTCTTTTATTCGTTAAATAGTATACTTTTTCATCAATTAACGTTCGTATCACAATTGTATATTTTAGCAAATTTATATAATAAATTCAAGTTTAATATTACCTTTATTAAAATGTAAATATATACATGCATTTAATCATTGCTCCATATTACTGGACTTCTATCTTAGTTACGTGAGTAATTTTTATCTTATCATTAACCATTATTTCATTATTTTATGCACGTTGACCCCTTTTAGCTTTTAATTCATCATCTATTTGCTGGAAAAATTCTTCATTCGATTTCGTCTTTTTTAATTTTCTTAAGAATTTTTCCATAAATTCATGTGAATCTTGCATTGATTTACGGATTAACCACATTTTCTCTAAATGATCTTTCGTTACGAGCAACTCTTCTTTTCTTGTACCAGAGCGTAAAATATCAATAGATGGGAATATTCTTCTTTCCGCCATACTCCTATCTAAATGTAATTCCATATTACCTGTTCCTTTAAATTCCTCATAAATGACATCATCCATACGTGATCCTGTTTCTACTAATGCTGTTGCTAAAATCGTTAAACTACCGCCTTCTTCAATATTCCTAGCTGCCCCAAAAAATCGCTTTGGACGATGAAATGCTGCAGGGTCAATACCACCAGATAATGTTCGTCCACTTGGTGGAATGACTAAATTATATGCCCTTGCTAGTCGTGTAATACTATCCATTAAAACGACCACATCTTGTTTGTGCTCAACTAACCTCATCGCTCTTTCTAGCACTAATTCAGACACTTTTATATGATTTTCTGGTATTTCATCAAACGTTGAACTAACGACATCAACATTTTCATCGACTGACCTTTCAATATCAGTTACCTCTTCAGGACGTTCATCAACAAGTAGAATGATTAACTTTGCTTGGGGGTGATTTTTTGAAATACTATTGGCTACTTCTTTTAGTAACATCGTTTTACCAGCTTTTGGCGCCGCAACAATTAAACCACGCTGTCCAAAACCAATTGGTGTCATTAAATCTATAATTCTCGTTGATAAATGATGTGGTTTTTCCTCTAAAGTCATACAACGGTCGGGATATAACGCAGTTAGGGCAGGGAAGTGTACTCTTTCTTTTGCAGCCTCTGGATCATCTCCATTCACCGCATCGACATGTAATAACCCGTAATAACGTTCATTTTCCTTCGGGGGTCTCACTTTTCCAGATACTTTGTCACCGTTTCGTAAATCAAATCGACGTATTTGCGAGGCTGAAATATAAATATCCTCAGCACTTGGGGCATAGTTTATTGGCCTCAAAAAGCCAAATCCCTCTGATGGAATGATTTCTAATATACCATCCATAAATAAAAATCCATCTTTTTCTGCCTGGGCTTTTAATATAGCAAAAATTAGTTCCTTTTTCGTTAATTTGGCATAATTAGTTAATTTATACTCTTTTGCCATAGTATAAATGTCCTTTAACGTTAGATCTTCTAAATGTGAAATTGTTATCGAACCCACCATATCACCACTTTACCTTTTATTTTTTCTGTTAATACTTAAGCTTATGAAATTTTTATTTATCATTATTTTAATTTTGCTTTATTACTAATGAGGGGAAATTGAAGATAAACATCATAGGATTTAATAAAGTGAAAGAAAGCCGTCATTAATAGCATATTTTTTACGACAGGATAACTATTAATTAATGAGAGAACCTATTCATTTTAAAGATATCGATATCATAGTTTCCATTTACGAATGTAAAAATGTATCAAAATGATATAACTTTTTATTATTGTCTATGATAAAACTTTCCGATTTTTCCTTTACGTTAACTAAATGTAGCATATTAGTCTAACAAATGATATGATCAACCATAATATCGTCAAATAGATATAAAAGTTTTTTTAACCATCACTAATCGTTACATTATTTTCCTCATACTCATAGGTTCATCATATCATACACCTTTAGTAGACTAATATCAACCCTTTTCTTCATATTTTGTATGATCGTCATATAGTTGACTTGAAAACTAAAAATACCATCATTACGAAATGTAAAAGTTCGTACATTAATCTTCCATGACTAGGTTAGGTTTTTTCTTTAGACTATGTTGTCCTTTAATAAAGCGAATTGTGCCACTTTTCGCTCTCATGACTACAGTTTCTGTTGTTGCATTCGATCCTTTAAATTGGACCCCTTTTAATAGTTCCCCATCAGTTACACCTGTAGCAGCGAAAATAGCGTCGTCACCTGCACAGAAGTCTTCTAAATAATACACACGGTTAATATCATTAATACCCATCTTTTTACAACGTGCAATTTCGGCCTCATTGGAAGGCATTAATTTACCTTGAATTTCACCACCAAGGCATTTTAAGGCCGCTGCAGATAAAACTCCTTCCGGAGCCCCTCCTATTCCTAGTAAAATATCAACACCTGTTTGATCAAATGCTGTATTCATTGCTGCTGCAACATCTCCATCGGGAATTAATTTTATCCTTGCACCAGTCGCTCTGATTTCTTCGATCATTTTCTTATGGCGGGGCCGATCTAAAATAATGGCAACTACATCTTCAATATCTTTGTTTTTCGCTTTCGCAACTGCTGCTAAATTATCTTTAATCGGGGCATTAATGTCTATTTTTCCAACTGATTCAGGGCCAACTGCGATTTTTTCCATATACATATCTGGGGCATGAAGCAAATTGCCACCATCAGCAATAGCGATAACTGATAACGCATTCCATGACCCTTGTGCAACGATGTTAGTTCCTTCTAGTGGGTCTACGGCCACGTCTACTAATGGGCCATCGCCTGTTCCTAACTTTTCCCCAATGTATAACATTGGGGCTTCATCCATTTCACCTTCTCCGATAACGACAGTTCCACGCATCGGAATTGTATCAAAAACTGTCCTCATTGCTTCAGTTGCGGCATTATCAGCCTCATAATTATTTCCTTTACCCATCCATCTGGCGGAGGATAAGGCTGCTGCCTCTGTCACACGTACAATTTCCATCGTTAAACTTCTTTCCATCTATTCTTTGCCCCCTTAGATTAATTACGAAAATTCCCCAAAGCCCTCATTTGATAAACAGTCCGATATGAAAAGATGCCTGTTAATGAGTCTAAAAAATCAACGTACGTATTCACTAACACTTAATGGAACCTTTTTAATAATTGCTCCTAGCTTTTGTAGCTTTTCTGTTATATTTTCATAACCTCTTTCAATATATTCAATGCCGTGAATTTCTGTAACTCCCTGTCCCATTAAGCCGGCTATCACTAGTGATGCTCCAGCACGTAGTTCTGATGCATTCACTCGGGTACCCTTTAGTGGTGTATTTCCTTTTATTACGATTGAACCGTTCGCTACTTTTACATTAGCATTCATTTTAATTAATTCGTCAATATGTTTTAGTCGACCGCGATAGATTGTGTCAATCACGATACTTTCTCCATTTGCTTTTGTTAATAATGTTGTAAAAGGTTGCTGTAAATCTGTAGGAAATCCGGGATAAACAAGTGTTTTAATATTAACAGGCTTTAATTCACTATTTGGTTTTACAAGTAATTGTTCATCACTCTGTTCGATATGTACCCCCATTTCACGCAATTTTGCTATAAGGGATTCTAAATGTTCAGGTATTACATTATCGACAATGACTTCTTTTCCCTGTGCGGCCGCTGCAATCACATAGGTACCTGCTTCAATCCGATCTGGAATTATCGTATGGGTGCAACCGTGTAATTTGTCAACCCCATCAATTCGAATAATATCTGTTCCAACACCTTTAATAACAGCACCCATATTCGTTAATAAGGTTGCTACATCAATAATTTCCGGTTCCTTTGCTGCGTTTTCTATCGTTGTTCTACCTTTAGATAAGACAGCCGCTAACATAATATTGATGGTCGCTCCAACACTAACAACATCCAAATAAATTCTCTCACCGTGGAGTTCATCGGCTTTTAATTTTATTGTTCCTACGTCGTTGACAACTTTTGCCCCCAACGCTTCAAAGCCTTTCATATGTTGGTCGATTGGCCGATGCCCTAAATGACATCCTCCCGGTAAACCAATCGTCGCTTGATGAAATTTCCCCAACATTGCACCCATAAAATAATATGATGCTCGTAATTTACTTACTTTACCATTTGGAAGCGGACGAACCTTTACATTTGTTGGATCAATTTGAATCGCATGTTGTCCTTGTCGATTTATTTTTGCCCCAAGTTCTTCTAATATAGCTATTAAATTGTCTACATCAGAAATATTTGGTAAACCTTCTATTGTAACAACTGAATCAGCCAAAATTGCGGCAGGGAGTAAGGCAACTGCACTGTTTTTGGCACCGTTAATACGGACTGTTCCTTTTAAAGTTTGCCCACCGGTAATTACAATTTTCTCCATTTAGAACCTCTCTTTTGTTTCATAAGCCATTATAGCTTCTATTATTAAGCATGCCATTATAAATCTTTCACTTTATTCCAGTCCGATAAAAATCGTTCTATTCCCTGGTCTGTTAATGGATGTTTCACTAACTGTGCTAACACATTAAAAGGAATAGTTGCTATATGTGCTCCATGTAGGGCGGCTTCTGTAACGTGTAATGGGTGTCTAATGGAGGCAGCAATAATTTTTGACTGAATATTAAATCGATTAAATATCTCTGAAATTGTAGCGATAAGTTCCATACCATCATGACCGATATCATCTAGCCTTCCTAAAAAAGGTGATACATATGTGGCACCCGCTCTTGCGGCAAGCAATGCTTGATTGGCATTAAAAATTAATGTCACATTTGTTTCAATATTTAAATCTGTTAATGCTTTAACTGCTTTCAGCCCTTCCAAAGTCATCGGGATTTTCACCGTTATATTTGGGGCAATTTTTGCAAGTTCTTTACCTTCTGAAATCATACCTTCGGCATCCTCTGCAATCACTTCAGCACTAATAGAACCTGATACTTCATTTGCAATTTCTTTTATTCGCCCGTGAAATGATACTCCTTCTTTTGCCACTAATGTTGGATTTGTCGTTACGCCGGCAAGTATACCTAAGGCATTTGCTTCACGAATGTGTTTTATATTAGCTGTATCAATAAAAAACTCCAATTTCATTCCCCTTTCGTCTTCTTATGCAAAAGGCTTTAGTTTATCCCTATGCTTTATTAATTGATCCAAACTCTTTCATTTTCATTTTAACCGTTTCTTTAATGGCTTCACGTCCAGGACCCATGTATTTCCTTGGGTCATACACTTTTTTATCTTCTGCCAATATTTCACGGATTTTCTTTGTTTGCATGATTTGGTTTTCCGTATTGACATTTATTTTTGCTGTACCTAGTGAAATAGCCCTTTGAATATCTTTTAAAGGAATACCTGTTCCACCATGAAGGACTAGTGGTAAATCAATGATGTTTGAAATCTCTTCCATCTCTTTAAAGCCTAAATTAGGTTCTCCTTTGTATGGACCATGAACAGATCCTAATGCAGGTGCTAAACAATCGATACTCGTTTCTTTCACCAATGTTAAACATTCTTTGGGATCAGCGTAGATTACTCCATCAGCAATTACATCGTCTTCCTGACCACCTACTGTGCCTAACTCCGCTTCAACGGACACTCCGTGAATATGGGCTAACTCAACAACTTTAGATGTTAATGCAATATTTTCCTCAAGTGGCTTTGTTGAGGCATCAATCATGACTGATGTAAATCCAGCATGAATCGCTTTTGCACAAGCCTCAAAGCTTGAACCATGATCTAAATGTATGGCGACTGGTACTGTTGTCTTATATTCTTCCATTAATGCCTTCACCATTGCTACCACAACATGGTAGCCTCCCATATAACGCCCAGCCCCTTCAGATACACCGAGAATAACTGGTGATTTTTCTTCTTCCGCCGCTTGGAGAATTGCTTGCGTATATTCTAGATTATTTAAATTAAATTGGCCTACTGCATATTTCCCTTTTTTTGCAATTTCTAACATATCTTTCATTGATTCTAACCCCATATAACACATCTCCTTCATAAAAATTTTCCAATCATTCATATGTGCCATTCCCTATGTATACCATTTTGTTTCACTACCTCGTTATTTATAATAGTATAACATAATTTATTTGTTAGTTTGATACTTTTTTAATACTGTCGCTTGCACAAATCCGGAAATGATTGGATGTGCATTCGTTGGCCTTGACTTAAAATGTGGGTGAAACTGACTAGCAACAAACCAAGGGTGATCTTGAAGCTCAATAGCTTCTACGACTCCATCCTTGGAAAAGGCAGAAAAGATTAGGCCTTTTTCTTTTAGTTCCTCTATATAATCTGTATTAAACTCGTATTGATGACGATGTCTTTCTTTAACCTCATTACTTTGATGATAAACCTCTTTTACCTTTGTACCTTCGACTAAGGTTAATGGATATGATCCTAATACCATGTCTTTTTCATCATGATTCAAACGATTCTTTGATACTTGGCGAATGATTGGTACAGATGTTTCATTATCCACCTCTGTTGAGTGTGCATTAGATAACCCCGCAACATTTCGTGCGAATTCAACGATGGCAAGCTGCATACCTAAACAGACACCAAAGAATGGAACGTTATTTTCCCTTGCATACTGAATCGCCATTAATTTTCCGGTTATTCCATTTTTACCATATCCACTTGGAACAACAATACCGTCTACATTAGAAAGTTTTTCTTGAAATAATGTATCATCTGACATTTCGGAATTAATCCATTCTATCTTTATATCAGTATCGTAGGAAAAACCGGAATGTTTAAATGATTCAATGAGAGAAATATAGGCATCGGGTAATTCGACATATTTACCTACAAGACCAATTGTCACCACTTTTGTTAAATTTCTAACTTGCTTAACTAATGCAATCCACTCATCCATCTTCGCTTCCGTCAATGGTAAGTCTAGATGTTGACAAACTAACGTATCAAATTTTTGTTCCTGAAGTGATAAAGGGACTTGATATAAAGTGTCAGCATCTAACATTTCTATGACAGCATTTTTATCTGTATCACATGACAAGGCTATTTTATCTTTATGTTCTTTACTAATGGCAACCTCTGAACGTAAAACAATTGCATCTGGTTGGATTCCTAAAGAACGAAGTTCCTTCACACTATGTTGTGTTGGTTTCGTTTTAATTTCACCAGCCGCTTTTATATATGGTACAAGGGTACAATGTACGTACATAACATTTTCTTTACCAATATCACTTTTAATTTGACGAATAGCCTCTAGGAAGGGAAGTGACTCTATGTCACCAACAGTACCACCTATTTCGGTAATCACGACATCAGCCTTTGTTGCTTTTCCCGCCTTATATACTTGTTCGATGATTTCATTTGTAATATGGGGAACTACTTGAACTGTAGCACCATCATAGAAACCTTGCCTTTCTTTGCGAATCACACTAGAGTACACTTTTCCCGTCGTTATATTACTATATTTATTTAAATTAATATCGATAAACCGCTCATAGTGTCCTAAATCTAAGTCCGTTTCTGCTCCATCCTCTGTCACAAAAACTTCTCCATGTTGATATGGGCTCATCGTGCCAGGGTCAATGTTAATATATGGGTCAAACTTCTGTAAAGTTACTTTTAAGCCACGATTTTTTAATAGTCTTCCTAAGGAAGCGGCTGTTATTCCTTTTCCAAGTGAAGATACAACCCCACCTGTTACAAATATATATTTCGTCATTTGTGTACCCTCTCCTATTTACCATCATTCATTACATATTATTTCTCACTTAACTTTTTCTACTTGTAAAATAAATATGCGTTTCCCAATTTGTAGGGGAAACGCATATGTTAGGTTCGTTTTTTATTATGTAGCCCAACTAAAATGTTACTCATTTCTACTAAAAAAGTCAAGGAAATATCGAACCATGTCTGCATAAAGCAATTAATTATTCAGCATCTTCATCAGATGAAAGTTCATATTCATCGTAAACAATTTCTTCATCTGTTAATTCATCATCATCTTCTTCATCGATGTCTATTTCTAAATCTTCATCATAACTTTCTTCGTACTCATCGACGTCCTCTTTTTCCCTTTTACGAACTTCTGCTAATAACTTTTCACTCGTTTGATCGACAGGATACCATCTTTTCAACCCCCATTTATTTGATCCTATCGTTGTAAAACGCCCATCAACATTTAAATCAGTATAAAACCTTGCTAAAAAGTCATCTTTTTGTGCTTCAGTAAACTGTTTTATTTCTGCAACTTGGTTAAATAAATCAATAAAATTTAACTCTACTTTTTGTTCGATTAAAATTTTATTAGCTAATTCCATCATCGACATCTTTTGCACTTGTTGTTCGTTTAATTTCTTTAATCCCATTGCTCGCACTTCCTTTTCTACTTACTATTAAATAAGCCCCTATATGCAACTAAATCCTTATTATATAGTTACTCATTTTTCATTAATAATGAATGTGTTTATTTAAATATTTTACTACTAATAATTTTGTAGTATAGCTATTTACATGATAATAATCAAGCAACATGATTATTTGAATATTTTTTCTTTTATAATGGCATTTTTATCATTAATATATTCGAAGTAAATCATACGATTATCTCTGATATGTCGTCTTTTAGGTTCATATTAACGTATGACAATAAGATGCCAATAATGATGAATTTTTTGTGTTTAGCAATTTTTTAAACAATAAAATTAGCCTATGACATAATAGAAAGTCATAAGCTAATTGACAAATTAACATGTAACTTTTGTTACATATTTCTTCGATACTTTCCGCCGACTTCATATAAAGCAGCAGTTATTTGACCAAGACTTGCCACTTTGACAGTTTCCATCAATTCAGCAAAAATATTCCCATCCTCAATCGCTACCTTTTTCAAGTCATTAAGTGCTTGTTCTACGACATTTTTATGTTTCTCTTTAAATATATTTAAATGATTAATTTGTAATTCTTTTTCTTCTTTTGTCGCCCTAGCTAGCTCCATTGAATCAATTTTTTCTGCAGATGGTTGATTTGGGTTTAAATAAGTATTGACACCGATAATCGGTAGTTCTCCTGAATGTTTCCTACTCTCGTAATATAGAGATTCTTCTTGAATTTTGCCCCGTTGATATTGTCTCTCCATTGCTCCAAGAACACCACCACGGTCATTTATTCGTTCAAACTCCATTAACACTGCTTCTTCAACTAAATCAGTTAATTCCTCAACAATGAAAGATCCTTGTAACGAATTTTCATTTTTCGTTAATCCAAATTCACGGTTGATAATCATTTGAATCGCCAATGCTCGACGAACTGATTCCTCTGTAGGAGTTGTGATTGCCTCATCGTATGAATTTGTGTGTAATGAATTACAATTATCTTGAATCGCAATTAGGGCTTGTAATGTTGTTCGAATATCATTAAAGTCAATTTCTTGAGCATGTAAGGACCGACCTGATGTTTGAATGTGGTATTTTAATTTTTGGCTACGCTCGTTTGCCCCATATTTATCCCGCATCGTAATTGCCCAAATACGCCGTGCAACACGGCCTATGACAGTATACTCAGGGTCAAGTCCATTTGAGAAGAAAAATGATAAATTTGGCGCAAAATCATTAATATCCATTCCTCGACTTAAATAATATTCGACATAGGTAAAACCATTTGCTAACGTAAATGCTAATTGTGTAATTGGATTTGCTCCCGCCTCAGCAATATGATAACCGGAAATTGAGACAGAATAATAATTTTTCACATTGTGATCAATGAAATATTGCTGGATATCACCCATCATCCTTAGGGCAAATTCAGTAGAGAATATACATGTGTTTTGTCCTTGGTCTTCTTTTAAAATATCTGCCTGGACTGTCCCTCGAACAACGTGTAATGTCGCGGCTTTGATATTTTCGTATTCGTCGGCAGTTGGTTGACGGTCATTTTCTGCCACAAATTTATCCACTTGTTGATCAATTGCCGTATTAAAAAACATTGCGAGGATCATTGGTGCCGGGCCATTAATTGTCATGGAGACAGATGTTGATGGTGAAATCAAATCAAAACCTGCATATAACTTTTTCATATCATCTAGTGAACAAACACTAACACCACTTTCGCCTACTTTACCATATACATCTAATTCATATGCGGGGTCCTCTCCATACAAAGTTACTGAATCAAAGGCTGTTGATAATCTTTTCGCTTCTTCTCCTTTTGACAAATAATGAAAGCGACGATTTGTTCGCTCTGGTGTTCCCTCACCAGCAAACTGCCTTGTTGGGTCTTCTCCTTTTCGTTTAAATGGAAAAACTCCAGCTGTGTAAGGGAATTTACCTGGAACGTTTTCCTTTAACAACCACGTTAAACGGTCGCCCCAATCATTAAATTGTGGAAATTTTACCTTTGGGATTTTTAATCCTGATAAAGATGTCGTCGTAATCTCCATTTTAATTTCCTTATCTCGAACTGAAAAAGACATTGTTTCCTGATCATATTGCCTTTTTGTTTCATCCCAGTTATTTAATAACTGTTTATTCAGACCATCAAGTTGTGATTTTGTTTGTTCATATAAGGCGGATATTGTATCAAGGTCTTGATCTTCCTTAACCATTTTTTTGACCCCATCTAACTGGTAAAACTTTCTCGCTATCTCGCTTTGTTGCATCCCTCTTTTGTGATAGTCCTTTACTATTGTGCTAATTTCTCGTAAATAGTGGATTCGTTCATTTTGGATAATAGTTTTTCTCTCCTCAGATAAACTATTTCCACTATACGGGGTTGTTTCGTTCCAATCAAATTTCTCATTTAGCCGATTGACAATTGCGGTAAAAAGGGCATTAACCCCTTCATCATGAAATTGGCTTGCAATCGTGCCAAATATAGGAAAGCTTTGCTGGTCCTGTTTAAACAATAATCGACTTCTCTCATATTGCTTTCTCACTTGTTGTAAGGCATCCAAGGAACCTTTTTGCTCAAATTTGTTAATGGCAATAAAGTCAGCAAAATCTATCATATCTATTTTTTCCAATTGGGTAGGAGCACCAAATTCAGCTGTCATGACATACATAGATAGATCTGATATCTCATCTATCTCTGCATCTCCTTGCCCTATTCCACTCGTTTCAACAATAATTAAATCGACATCCGTTGCTTTCAATACTTGAATAATATCTTCCGTTGCCGTCGATAGTTCTGTTTTAGAATCCCTCGTGGCTAAGGAACGCATATAAACTCGATTGGAAAAAATCGCATTCATCCTAATCCGATCCCCTAAGAGAGCACCACCCGTTTTCCTTTTAGTTGGGTCAACAGAAACAATTGCCACTTTTTTATTTGGTAAATCGTGAATAAACCGCCTAATTAATTCATCAGTTAAAGAACTTTTTCCAGCCCCACCTGTTCCTGTAATGCCAAGTACAGGAGTTTTTTCATTTATTTGCCTTTTAATTGATTGGAGAAGTTTATTTTTGTCCTCCTCATTCTCCCTTTCCAAATATGAAATATATTGGGCAATCGTTTGATGATCCCCTTCTGATAACTTTTTGTTACTGTTGTCATTTGTAAAAGGGGTAATAAAATCACATTTTTCAATCATTTTGTTAATCATCCCTTGTAGTCCCATTTCTCGACCATCTTCAGGGGTAAAAATCCAATCGACACCATATTCATGTAACTCTTTCACTTCCCGGGGGATAATCGTTCCACCACCACCACCAAACACACGAATATGTGATGCATGTTGTTCTTTTAATAAATTAATCATGTACTTGAAGTATTCCATATGGCCACCTTGATAAGAGGAAATAGCAATTGCTTGCACATCCTCTTGGATTGCTGCATTGACAACTTCCTTCGCACTTCGGTTATGTCCTAAATGGATCACTTCAACACCGCTCGATTGTAAAATCCGTCGCATAATATTAATTGAAGCATCGTGTCCATCAAACAGACTTGAAGCTGTTACGAAGCGGATGACATTTTTCGACTTATAAACTTCTACTTGATCCATCGTTTTACCTCCATTAAGTAATTTGTTCCTCAGGTATTGCCTGTTCCAAAAAACGGGTTTGCATCTTTATATACTCATCTAACGTGAAATTTTGGTGTAACATCCACCGTCTAAAACACCACATATGCCCCTGAACAAATAAATTATTGGCGATTAGCTCCGCTTCTTTGTTAAAAAAGGTATTCGGCATACTAAGTATCAATGCCTCTTTCAATAACAGAACCATTTCTTTTTCTTTTTTTAGTACTTCGTTTTTCTGCTCCTCTTGCAGTGATTTTACTTCTTGATACAAAATAATGACCTCTTCTTGCATATCATTCATTAATCGAAAATAGGATTCGATGATTTTTTTTAATCGTTCCCTAGATGGGGCCTCTTTATTAATTGCCTTTTTTAAATGTGTGTATACTGAATCATTGATTGATTCAAATACTAAATATAATACATCTTCCTTTGTACGTACATATTCATATAAAGTACCAATACTGAAGCCTGCTGCCTTGGCAATTTCTCTCGTTGTTGATCGATGATATCCTTTTTGTTTAAAAAGAGCGACTGAGGCTTTGATAATTTGGTTTCTTCGTTTCTGTATTAAAGTAGTATCCTTTACTGAACTGATAATGGAAGCTTGATTCACTAGTATATTCACTCCCTTTTTAAATGGTGGGTTTTGTCTATACGATATTTATATCCCATTTTATTTTGTTACGGCCCTACCAATGACTAGTCTTTGTATTTCATTTGTCCCTTCGTAAATTTGTGTTATTTTAGCATCCCTCATGTAGCGCTCTACAGGATAATCCTTCGTGTAGCCATAACCACCAAACACTTGCACTGCTTCTACAGTCGTCCTCATTGCTGCATCACCAGCAAATAACTTCGCCATCGCTGATGCTGTACTGTAATCAAGCCCTTCTCCTTCTAACCAAGCAGCTTGGTATGTTAGCAATCGGGAGGCCTCTGTATCTGTAGCCATTTCTGCCAGTTTAAATGAAATCCCTTGGTTATGAGCTATAGGCTTACCAAATTGCTCCCTTTCCTTGGCATAATTCACTGCTGCATCTAATGCCCCTTGACTAATTCCCACTGCTTGGGCGGCAATTCCACTTCTACCACCGTCTAAAGTTGTCATCGCAATTTTAAAGCCTTCCCCTTCTTTACCAAGTAGATTCTCCTTAGGAATCCGACAATTTTCAAAAATTAACTCCGTTGTCGGTGAAGAGCGGATCCCAAGTTTCTTTTCCTTTTTTCCGAACATAAATCCTTCTGTTCCTTTTTCTACGATAAAGGCGGAGATCCCTCGGTGATTAGCATCTGGGTCTGTTTTTGCAAAAACGACATAAATATCAGCCACTTCCCCATTGGTAATCCATACTTTATTCCCTTGGAGCACATAATCATCGCCATCTTTTTTGGCAATCATCCTCATCGAGGCAACATCACTGCCTGCCCCTGGTTCAGATAATGCATAAGCTCCCAGGGCCGAACCTTCTGCTAACCGTTTTAAAAAGTTGTTTTTTTGTTCTTCGTTTCCATACTTATAAATTGGCCAGCTTGCAAGGGATACATGGGCAGAAAGTGTCACTCCAGTAGATGCACATACCCTTGACAGTTCTTCCACCGCTATTACATAACTAAGATAATCAGCCTCTATGCCACCGTATTTCTCTGGCCATGGAATACCCGTTAATCCTAATTCGCCCATTTTATCAAAAATTTCACGATCAAACCGTTCTTCCTCATCCCTTTCAGCAGCCGTTGGTTCCACCTCATTAATGGCGAAGTCCCGAACCATTTTTTGGAGCATTTTATGTTCATCCGTTAATTGAAAATTCATATACATCCTCCTATTAAAACTTACTTCAGCAATTGTTTAGCAATTACTATTTTTTGAATTTCATTCGTTCCTTCATATATTTCCGTCACCTTAGCATCCCTAAAAAATTGTTCTACAGGATAATCTTCTGTATAACCATAGCCTCCAAAAATTTGGACAGCCTCTATAGCTACTTTCATTGCTGTTTTTGAAGCAAACATCTTTGCCATTGAGACCTCTTTGATACATGGCTGATTTTGAGTCATTTTATTTGCAGCCTGATAGACAAGTAATCTTGCCGCTTCTATATCCGTTTTCATATTGGCTAATTTAAATGAAATACCTTGTTGGTGTGCAATAGGTTTACCAAATTGGTTTCGCTCTTTCGCATAAGCAACTGCATGTTCTAAAGCACCTTCCGCTATTCCGAGGGATTGAGCTGCAATACCAATTCTGCCGACATTTAAATTAGCCATTGCAATTTTGAATCCTTCGCCTTCTTCGCCAAGTAATTGGTCCTTTCCAATGATACTTTGATCAAATGTTAATTCAACTGTGCTCGTTCCCCTTAAACCCATTTTATGTTCACTTTTTCCAACTGATAAACCATTCGTATCTTTTGGAATAATAAACGCACTCATCCCTTTATATTCGTCACCTTCATATAATTGTGCAAATGTGATAAAGGTATCAGCTTCCTTACCATTCGTTATAAAAATTTTCGAGCCATTCAAAATGTAATGCTCATCTTCGCCTTGGGCTCTTAGTTTTATATTTGATGCATCTGACCCTGCATTTGATTCAGTTAATGCAAACGCCCCTAAATATTCTCCAGTTGCTAATTTGGTGACAAAACGTTCTTTTTGGGCCTCAGTTCCAAATTCCAAAATAGGATTAGTACCGACAGAGGTATGAACGGATAAAATGACACCAATGGCAGGGCTTACCTTAGATATTTCATGAATTGTCATGACATAATTAATAAAATCCATGCCACTTCCACCATATTTTTCGGGAATAGAAATCCCCATTAACCCTTGTTCACCCATTTTCCCTATAACGTCTTTTGGAAAATAATGTTCCGTTTCCATCTTATCCACTACGGGTACAATTTCCTTTTGAATAAATTGACGCACCATTCGTTGCATCATTATTTGTTCATCGGTAAATATAAACGTCATCGCAAATCCTCACTTTCTCCAAATGTCAATATTACTTTCTCATGTGAATGACGTTTTAAAAAAGTATATCATCAATTATTCATACACATAAAATCCTCGGCCAGACTTTTTGCCGTACCAACCTGCCTTAACATACTGCTTTAGTAATGGGCATGGTCGATATTTACTGTCAGAAAATCCATCATACAATACTTCCATAATATAAAGACAAGTATCAAGACCAATAAAATCAGCCAATGTTAATGGACCCATTGGATGATTCATCCCTAATTTCATTACGGTATCAACATCTTCTACCGATGCAACACCTTCATAAACGGTGTAAATTGCTTCATTAATCATCGGCATTAATACCCGATTGGCAACAAAACCTGGGAAATCATTCACTTCAACTGAAGTCTTATTTAGCTGTTTTGTCACTGAAGCAATCAGATTATATGTCGCATCATTCGTTTGAATAGCACGAATAATTTCTACTAGCTTCATTACAGGAACAGGATTCATAAAGTGCATGCCAATTACTTTTTCCGGGCGATTTGTTGCTGCAGCCATTTCAGTAATTGATAAAGATGATGTATTTGTTGCTAATATCGTTTTTTCCGGCAAAATTCTATCCAACTTTTGAAACATTTCTATTTTAATTTCTAATTGTTCTATGATTGCTTCAACGACTAGATCACTCGTTATTAGATCATCCATCTCCGTTGTCGTTGTTAATCTTGAAAGTATAGCTTGTTTTTCTTCTTCTGTCATTCTTTCTTTTGTCACATGACGACTTAACGTTTCCTCAATAAAAGTAAACCCTTTGTCTAATGCCTTTTCATTAATGTCATATAGTGTCACTTCATAATTAGCCTGTGCAAACACTTGGGCAATACCGGCGCCCATCTGCCCCGCACCTATAACTGCTACTTGTTTAATTTCCACTAAGCCAACCTCCATACTATACTTTTCTTAATTAGTTTCATCTTTGTTGAGAAAGGTATACCCCCTTTCATTCTGAGGTCATATCCGAATAAAAGGAGGAATTATTTTTACTGTTTTGGTACTTCAATTAATACTGCATCACCTTGGCCACCACCACTACAAATTGCAGCAATGCCTAGTCCACCACCACGACGCTTTAGTTCATGAATAAGTGTTAATATAATCCGTGACCCACTTGCACCAATCGGGTGACCCAACGCTACGGCACCTCCATTAACATTTACTTTTTCAGGGTCAAGACCGGCTATTTTAATACTTGCTAATGACACAGCCGCAAATGCTTCATTAATTTCATATAAATCAATATCAGCTATTGTTTTGCCTGTTTTTTCTAATAATTGATTGATAACAATCCCAGGAGTTTCAGGGAATCTTTCCGCTTCAACGGCCACTGCTGTATGACCTATGATTGTCGCTAAAGGCTCACTGCCTAATTCCCGTGCTTTTTCTTCTGACATGATAACAAATGCACTAGCCCCATCATTAATACCTGGGGCGTTCCCAGCTGTAATCGTTCCATCAGCACCAAACACTGGACGAAGTTTTTGTAGTTTTTCTACGCTCGTATCTTTTCGTGGAGACTCATCAGTGTCAACGACAACAGGGTCCCCTTTGCGTTGTGGTACCTCAACTGGAACTATTTCCTCTTTAAATTTCCCGTTTTCGATTGATTCAACAGCTCTTTGATGACTACGATATGACCATTCATCTTGTGATTCACGAGTCAATTCAAATTCTTCTGCAGTGCTGTTACCATATGTCCCCATATGGACACCTTTAAATGAACAAGTCAATCCATCATGAACCATCATATCTATTGCCTTTTGATCACCCATCCGGTATCCCCACCGTGCATTCGGTAAGATGTAAGGGGCATTACTCATGCTTTCCATACCACCAGCGACAACGACAGATTCATCACCTAAACGAATGAGTTGTTCAGCCATAGTTACGCTTCGCATTCCCGATGCACAAACTTTATTAATTGTTTCCGTTCTAACTTCCCAAGGAATACCTGCCCCTTTGGCTGCCTGTCTTGAAGGAAGTTGACCTTGCCCACCTTGTAAAACGTTCCCCATGATAACAGTACCGATATCACTTTCCTTAATTCCCGCACGATCAACTGCTGCTCTTATTGCCTTTGCCCCTAACTGTGATGCCGTTAAATCCTTTAAGCCACCCCCAAAACGGCCGAATGGTGTTCTTGCTCCTGACATAATAACTGCTCTTTGCATAATTCCATCTCCTTATATAATATTATTTTTATTCTTATTATTTGTCTATATTATAAATGATAACGTTTGCTTTTGTCGAGCGAACGCTCAATCAAAATTGCTTTTACTCTTTTTAGGTTTATTTTTATACAATTAAGCATAAAAAAACATACTACCATTCGTATTGATAATAGTAGTATGATAAAAGTTAACTTATGCTGTTTTACTTTCTTCTTCAACAAAGACAGATAAGGCTAATATTTCTGCCACATCCAATGTACTAATGTCCTGATCTACTTCCTTCGCCTTCGTTCCATCACTTAACATCGTTAAACAGAAAGGACAGGCACTTGAGATGATTGTTGGTTTTACTTCTAATGCTTGTTCCGTTCGAGCGACATTAATTCTATTTCCTGTCGTCTCCTCTGTCCACATGAGACCACCACCGGCACCACAACACATTCCATTTTCTTTCGACCTAACCATTTCGACAAGCTCTAAACCTGGGATAGATTTTAAAATTTCCCTTGGGGGGTCATACACTCCATTGTAACGACCTAAATAACATGAATCATGATAAGTAAGTCGTTGTTCGATTCGGCCTTTTGGCTCAAGTTTGCCTTCCATTACTAGGTCATATAACATTTGTGTGTGATGAATTACCTCAGCTTCATAGCCGAAATCTGGATACTCATTTTTAAATATGTTGTATGCATGTGGATCAATCGTTACAATTTTTGTCACATTATTTTTTACAAATTCTTTAATATTTTTCTCGGCAATTTCTTGGAATAAAAATTCATTACCAATTCTTCTCGCTGTGTCACCAGAATTTGCTTCTTTATTTCCCAATATTGCAAAATTAACTCCCGCTTTGTTCATTAATTTCGCAAATGCAATCGCTATTTTTTGGCTTCGACTATCATAGGAACCCATTGAACTCACCCAGAATAAATAGTCGAATTCCTTTCCTTCCTTTTTTAATTCTTTAACAGTAGGAATGTAGGCCTCTTCATCCAATTCACGCCACTTGATTCGGTCTTTTTTCGATAAGCCCCAAGGATTGCCTTGGCGTTCAATATTCATGACAGCGCGTTGGGCCTCGGGATCCATTTTCCCTTCCGTCATGACTAAATAACGACGCATATCGAGAATTTGTCCTACATGTTCATTCATGACAGGACAAGCATCCTCACAATTACGACATGTTGTACATCCAGCTAATTCTTCTTCTGTAATGACATCACCAATCATACTAATAGTACTCATTTCAGCCATTGCTTCTTCGCGCCCCATAGCCGCTAATTGATTGCCCCTAGTTGTAGAAAATGCATAAGAAGGAACCCAGGCGGTTTTACCCGTGATGGCTGCACCTTTTTCAGTTAAATGGTCCCGAAGTTTAATCATAATGTCCATTGGTGACAACATTTTCCCTGTGCCTGTCGCTGGACATACGTCTGTACAACGACCACATTCGACACAAGCATAGAAATCTAACATTTGTCGCTGGTCAAAGTCCTCTACTTTTCCAACCCCAAACGTCATTTCCTCTTCATTTTCCATCTCTTCTTCATCAAAATCAAAGCTAATTGTTTTCATTTTACCCGGTACACGTTTACTTAAAAACACATTGATCGGTGCTGCAATTAAATGGGCATGCTTCGATTGAGGTATGTAAATTAAAAATGTTAAAATCGTAATCGTATGGATCCACCAAGCAATAAAAAACACAACCATGGCAACGGCTGGAGGTAACCAACCAAACAAAAATGCAATACCACTTGCAACAGGCTCTGTCCAAGTTCCCGCCTCACCAAGCCATACTTTCAACATCCCGTTTCCCAGCAAAACAGACACCATTAAAGTCCCAATGAAGACTAAAACTAATCCCGCATAAAAACCTTTTTTCAAGCGGACAATTCGTTCGATATAACGGCGATAAAATGCCCAAATGACTGCAACAAGAATAGTTAAAGTGACAATTTCCTGAAAGAAAGTCATCCCAGGATAAAGCGGTCCTAATGGTAGATGATTTCCGGGTGATAGCCCTTTAATAAACATATCGATTGCACCAAATTGTACTAATAAAAATCCATAAAACATCATCACGTGGATGATACCCGATTTCTTATCCTTTAATAACTTTGACTGCCCAAACACGATAACCCATATATCCTTTAATCTTTCTTTAATTGCTAAATCAAATGGGGCTTCTTTCCCTAATTTTATATAAGCGACTCTTGTCGCAATTAATTTAACAAATAAAAATATTCCATATAATGTGATAGCAATAAATGCGATTAGATTTATTAGTAAAAACGTTTCCATCATTCTTCCTCCTCGTTATCTAGCTGTATCTTCACGTTTTCTCTATTTTAAACAGGATTGACAATACAGTCAAACAGAAGCCGTTTACGTGGGCTTACTACATTGAACATCTTTTTTACAAACTAACTACATTTTCTCTGGTGCCGAAACCCCTATCACCCGTAACACATTTGCTACCGTTATTTTAACTGCCTTCATTAAAGCAATTCTAGCATTAGTTAATCCTTCATGTTTTTCGTTAATGACCTTTTCAGCATTGTAAAAGCTATGTAAAGCTGTTGCTAAATCAAATGCATATTGAGTCATACGATAAGGTTCTTCTCTTTTTGCTGACTCTTTAATGACACTTGGAAATTGTGCTAGCTGTTTAATTAAATCTATTTCTTTTTCCGATGTAAGCAAATTGACACGATAATTTTTTTCATTATCTACATTAAAGCCTTTTTCTTTTGCTTGTTTTAGCATCGTACAAACACGTGCATGGGCATATTGCACATAATAAACAGGATTTTCATTCGATTGGGTCCGTGCCAAGTCCAAATTAAAGTCTAATTTTGAATCGTTCGAACGCATGATGAAGAAATAGCGAACAGCATCAACACCGACATCGTCCATTAAATCCTTTAAGGTAATCATTTTTCCAGTCCTTTTACTCATCCGGACAATTTCACCGTTTTCAATGGCATTAACCATTTGGATGATTTTGACTGAAAGTGCCTCTTTAGGATAACCTAGTGCTTGGATGGCTGCTGACATTCTCGGTATATAACCGTGATGATCTGCTCCCCAAACATTAATGACCTTTTCAAATCCTCGTTCTAATTTATTTTGATGATAGGAAATATCTGGTGTTAAATACGTGTAAGTACCATCTTTTTTAATTAAGACACGGTCTTTATCATCGCCAAAATCGGTTGATTTAAACCATGTTGCTCCATCATTTTCATAAATATATCCCTTTTCTTGAAGCAATTCCAATGTTCGATTGATTTCCCCACTTTCGTATAATGAGGTTTCCGAAAACCATCGATCAAATTCGACACCAAACTCTGTTAGGTCTTTTTTTATTTTCTCTAGTTCATACTCAAGGCCATATTTCCGGAAAAAGGCTAGTCTATCATGCTCATCCTTTGAAACCCATTCATCTTCAAACTCATCAACAAGTCGTTTCCCTAAAGCGACTATATCATCAGCATAATATCCGTCTTTTGGCATGTCCCTATCGTAACCTAATGCTTGAAAATATCTTGTTTCAATTGATTTTGCCAACTGATCAATTTGATTGCCAGCATCATTAATATAATATTCACGTTCTACATCGAAACCAGCCGCTACAAGTACATTACAAAGTACATCTCCAAAGGCAGCACCCCGGGCATGACCTAAATGAAGATCCCCCGTCGGGTTAACAGAAACAAACTCTACTTGTTGCCGTCTATTTTCCCCATAATTTGATGTTCCATATGCATCTTTTTCCTTTAAAATGATATCAACAATTCCGTTTAAAAAGTTTTTCTTCATAAAAAAGTTAATAAAGCCAGGTCCAGCTATCTCCGCTTTTTCTACCCCAGCTTCCTCTTTATTTAATTGGTCGATGATTTGTTCAGCGATGACCTTCGGTGACTTTTTCAAATGTCGAGCTAGTTGCATAGCAATATTGGTCGCAAAGTCCCCATGTTCTTTACTCTTCGGAGTCTCTATGTTAATTTCAGGGATTTCCATCGATTTATTGGAACTAATAAGTAGAATGGTCTTATTAATTTCAGCTTTTAATGTTGACTCTATCTCAATAAGTAAATCCATTGTTTAATTCTCCTCCATATATGTCACAACTAAATGGTGTAAATTAGCTTCACTGTTATTGATAGACAGATGATAAACCATTTCAACTCGACCAGAATTATTTTTACTCATTACTTGGCGATTAATCATTGTTGTATTCGTCATCATCAACATACTTCCATATGGATATCTATACAAAGATTCCGTTGTTTTATGTAAATGTAAACGTTGTAGGAATGACACTTGTCCCGTACATTTCAAATGTACTTTTTCCGATTGAATAATTAATTGCTGCTTCATTTCCCCAAAACGTTCATCAGCCTTGATAAAGGTTATGATTTCCATTTTTCCTTGTGTTTTATAGTTACCTTTATATGTTTCTTTTATAACCTCTCCCTTGGTCCCTTGTTTTATCATAGTTTCTAATTTAATTTGGATAATTTTCTTTATTACCTGCAAGGATAAAACTCTCCCACTTAAAAACCTATCATAATAAAAGCGAAATAAGATTTAATCACATTATAACGACTTTTTTATAAAATTACCATTCACATTCAGTTAACATCTGTTTATTTTTAAGAAAAATGTTCAATAATGTTAAAGTATTTCAACAATCAAAGGCAGGCACTAACATGAAACTTACTCATATTAAGAAAAAAATTTTCATAAGATCTTTTATTACGTTAGCTATTTCGATTTGTCTCTTTTTTGTTACGTTACTTTTACTAGGCCCTCCACCAGTCGAATCAGATTTTATTACTGTGTTATTAGACGATGAGGAGAAACCTTTTAACCAAATGGGCGGTCGTCAAGAGCCGATTAGCCTTAATGAAATGTCACCTTATTTAATTGATGCTACATTAATGATTGAAGACAAAAAGTTTTATCGTCACTTTGGATTTGATATGAAGCGTATTGGACGTGCCACAATAAATAATTTGCAAGCAGGTGAATTAAAAGAAGGGGCAAGTACAATTACACAACAATATGCCAAAAATTTATATTTGACTCAAGAAAAAACATGGATCAGAAAAATAAAAGAGGCTTTTTATACCATTCGATTAGAAATGTTTTATTCTAAGGATGAAATTTTATCAGGTTATTTAAATACTATTTATTATGGCCATGGAGCTTATGGCATAGAGGCTGCTAGTCAATTTTATTTCCAAAAACATGCGAGTCAATTAAGTTTAGCGGAAGCAGCCATGTTAGTTGGAATTCCTAAAGGCCCAACTTACTATTCCCCTTTTAATGATTGGGAACGTGCCTTTGAAAGGCAACAATATATCTTAACACTGTTACATGAAAATGATACCATATCCGAAAAGGTTTTTCACAAGGCCTTACAAGAGGACCTTCAATTTCAAGAAAACGATGTCCCGATTTCGTTTGCTTCCTATTTTGAAGATGTCGTTATTAAAGAGGCTGCAAACTTATTACAAACAGATATCGCTTCAATTAAAAATAGTGGATATAAGATTTTCACAACATTAAACCGACAATTCCAAACTGATTTAACGGCTACTGTACAGAAAAATATTGATGAGAATAGTAACATCCAAATTGGAGTTGTCTCCATTAACCCTAATGATGGTTCTATCGTCGCGTTAGTAGGTGGTCGACATTATGAAGAAAGCCCGTTTAATCGGGCGACAGATGCCAAAAGGATGGTAGGGTCTACTTTCAAACCATTTGTTTATTATACGGCTTTGGAGGAAGGATTTACTCCTGCAACAATGTTAAAAAGCGAGCCAACAGCATTTACTTTCGCAAATAACCAACATTATCAACCTAAAAACTATAATGGATACTATGCTAACAAACCGATTACCCTCGCTCAAGCTATCGCATTATCTGATAATATTTATGCTGTAAAAACAAACATTTATGTTACACCTGAAAAAGTAATTGATACTGCCAAAAAAATGGGCATTTCAAGTGATTTACCAAGTGTCCCTTCCTTAGCATTAGGTAGTGCATCGATATCTGTTGAAGAGATGACAGTTGCCTACGGCATCCTTGCCAATGGTGGAAAATATATTAATAGCCATACCATTACAAAAATTATGAATCCACAAGGGAGGGTTCTTTATGAGCGACCACTGGTGAAAGGAAGTCAAATTCTCGATGAAGACAAATCATTTGTTTTAACCCATTTGTTAACTGGTATGTTTGATGAATCATTAAATGGATACATGAGTGTCACTGGTGCATCTATGATTCCTAATCTTTCCCATATATATGCCGGTAAATCAGGTACAACGAAATATGATAGCTGGATGATTGGGTATAGCCCTTATTTGGTGACGGGTGTATGGGCTGGTTATGATTTGAATGAACCAATTCAGAAGGTAGCTGAACGACAAATTCCTAAAAATATTTGGTCTCAATTTATGGAAAATGCCCATCAGTCAAGAGAAAAGATGCATTTTGTTGCACCAGCAAATGTAAAAAAGGTAAATATTGACCCATTTAATGGGAAAATAGCAACAAAACATTGCCCTGTACATCGTGTGGCTTATTTTGAGAAAAATACGGTTCCAACTGATACATGTAAAGACCATGTATCAGATAAAAAGTCTGAAAAGGAAGCAACTGAAAATGAATTGCCTATATGGAGGAAATTATTAGATCTCCTCAAAGACCAATTAAGGCGATAGAAAATCGACCTTCCAAACTGAAAGGTCGATTTTTATTCATTATCTTATTAGCAAACTTTTTCTCATTCCCATTTTTTTAAATCATTTGACGACAGTTGCCACATGTTTTCATCAAATTCTTTTAAAAAGTGTATAAGTAATTTCCTTGAACGTTCATCCATATGGTCAATAACAATTTCTCCCTTTAATGATTGTTCCATATGTTTTACATGTTCTGGCATTGACTTATAAGCCCTTTTGTTGGGTTTATCAACCCGTAATTCACTTGCTGTGACACCGGCATAAAAGGCACCATTCTTCCCTTTTTCAACCGTAACCCATACAATCCAATAAAGTAGTCCTTCTGGTACTTCATCTTTGTCCGGATAATATCGAACTCTTCGTTCTATTGAACTCCGTGCATGCATGGCATCCATATCAACATATGCCTTATTTTCATTTGGATCAACGATAACAGTGGACATATTCTCCAGTGAAATGGATCCCATACCGTAGCCACCATGACCATCTGTTGAATCATCCTTTATAATAGTAAATTGCTGTTTTTGCTGTTTATCTTTATCCAATCGGATCATCCTCCTTTAAATTTTTCATACTAACGATGATGGTTTATCCCCAGTAATTGTTGAATTCGATTCATATCTTGCTGATTTTCAATTTTTTCAATTTGTTCTTGCGCAAAATATAATTTATGATCTTCCCTTGTCTTACCGGTAATCGCTTCAACAATAACTGAGTGGGTTGATAATTCCTTTTTTTGTTTATTTGGCATTTGCAAATATATTGGTACCCTTCCTTCCCCTGAACGATATACATCATATGGGAGGTCTTGTGTCGAATCAATGACTAAATAATAAGTTGGGTCGATGCCGTTTATCCTAAATAATTCTCTTAATTCATCATATATATCCACTTCGGTATTAGGGTTATATTCTATATACTTAAATAATTGACGATTCATAAATCGTTGACATAGGTCACTCAGCACAGAATCATCTTCACGTTGCCACTGCTTAAAGTAAACATAGACGACCGTGTCATCTAACTCAACATATTCTCTAACATTAATCTGTTTAAGAAATAATGTTTCAAGTAATGTAGGAGCAACTTTAAAATGATAACCCTTTTCGTATAATGTTTTCACCCGGAGAAAAATTTTTGTTAAAATGACTTCGGCACTTCTTGTGACAGGGTGAAAATATACTTGCCAATACATTTGGTAACGTGACATAATATAATCTTCAACTGCATGCATTCCTGTTGATTTAATAACAATTTCATCTTCAGTTGGTCGCATGACACGTAATATTCTTTCCATATCAAATTGGCCATAACTAACTCCTGTATAATATGCATCCCGTAATAAGTAATCCATTCGGTCAGCATCGATTTGGCTAGAAATAACACTAACGACGAGTTTATCCTGATAAGTTTTATTTATAACCATTGACACTTTTTCTGGAAAGTCGCTAGCTACTTTTTTCAAAGTACTGTTTATATGGGTATTACCTAAAATAATCTTCTCCGTCATTTTTTCATGGTTTAAATTAAATACCTTTTCAAATGAATGTGAAAATGGCCCATGGCCAACATCATGTAATAATGCTGCACATAAACAGAGGAGCCGTTCACTATTATTCCATGATTCATGATGCTCAATTTTTTTAATAATACGGCGTACAACTTCATAAACACCTAAAGAATGGTTAAATCGACTATGTTCCGCACCGTGAAAGGTCATATAGGTAGTTCCCAATTGTTTAATCCGACGGAGTCTTTGAAATTCCGGTGTCGCAATCAAATCCCAAATTACCTCATCATTGACGCGAACATAACGATGAACAGGATCTTTAAAAACCTTAACCTCATCCAATTGTTTATCTTTATACATTATCCATTCAACCCGTTCCTTTTCTTATCCTTTATTCTTATTATATAATAGTTACAACATACTTTAAACTATCCAACTTAAAGGGGAATTCCAGTGGATTATTTTCTCAACTTTTTAAAACATAATAAAATTAGAATCATCGACCATACAAATAGTACAACAATTGACCATATCGTTCATTCACCAACCACTTCCTTTGCTATTGATGATGCATTAGCTATTTCAGTCGGGAGTAGTATTTCCCCTATTACTCTACGATTATGGCAGCATAATAAATCTGTCATACTAGGTATACCAGATTCCAGTTTACCATTTTTTAAAGATGGCATTTCACACATTTATCGGCAAGGATTTCATCCGATTATTCGCAATTCCGGTGGACTAGCTGTCGTGTTAGATGATGGGGTCCTGAATTTATCCATTATTTTACCTAATGCTAAAAAAGTATCTATCAATGATGGCTATACCCTAATGTATTCACTAATAAAAAAACTATTTAGGACTTATACAACTGATATAATGGCCTATGAAATTGTTGGCTCATATTGTCCAGGGGATTTTGATTTAAGTATTAACGGTAAAAAATTTGCCGGTATTTCACAAAGACGGGTTAGAAACGGAGTGGCTATTCAAATTTATATCGATATTTCTGGAGACAGTCAGAAAAAAGCCTTTTTAATGAAAGAGTTTTATGACATAAGTAAAAAAGATGTTGACACCTCATTTCAATACCCAAATATTAATGTCGATGTGATGGCGTCATTAAACGAATTGTTAGCTCTAAATTTGTCTGTTGAGGATGTCATTAGAAAGTTAAAATTGCTTGTCAATAAATATAGTCATGTCGTTCAAGGCTCTTGTTTGAACGATATAGAAAAAAAATACTTGGTAACCCGATTAAAACAAATGAATAATCGAAATAAAAAACTCCAGCTTATTTTGCATGAACAGCAATAGAGAAACTACTGTTACTCTTTGATTAATTTTCGTAATGTTGAAATTGTTTCACGTAATTCTTTAATCGGTAACTGTCCGGGTGCTGAAGGTTTTGTTCCAGCTACAAAAGTAATCAGGGAACCATATGCCCAACCGATAATTCTACTCATTTCGCCCAACTTCCCCATCGACATAGTAACGATTGAAATCGGCAGCCTTTCATTCAACTCGTTTGTTACATGTAATAAGTCTAAAACATCTGACTTTGCATTGGGCATAACGGCTATTTTGACAATATCTCCCCCTAAATGTACAGCTCTCTCTCCTAATTGAATCAGTTTATTTTTGGCAGGTGTTTTCGTAAAATGATGATAAGAAAGAATTGTCTTTATATGATGTTTTTCTGCCTCCTTTAGCAGTGACTTAATCGCTTGTTCATCATTATTTATTTCCACATCAATAAAGTGAACCATCGATGTAAGGCAAACTATTTTTAATACTTCAAATATTTCTTCACGGCTCTTTAGGGCAGACTTTTCCCCTCCCTCTTCCAATGACCGAATAGTAAAAAGAATGGGGATGTCAGTTTTGCCTTTTATTTTTTTTAATACTTTGATAACTTCTTCTTTTTCATTAATTTGGCGAAAAAAATCTGCTCGCCATTCGATAATATCGGGCCGTAAAGGAATGATTTTCTTTAATTGTTCAATCACTTCCTCATTTGTTCTGCCTGTTATCGGTATACAAATAAACGGCGGTTTTCCTAATGCTAACATGTTATCCATCTTTCCAGCACTCCTAATTTAATCAAAAATGTAACCTATGTTTTGATTCTCATATAACCATTGAAAATCACATACAATGTATAAAACTATAACCTTTCGTTTGGACTAATTTAAATATGTATCATCAGCGAAACCAATTAAACAAAATATCGTTTGTCAGTCTAGTCCTCGCTATAATCATTCTGGCCATTGGCATCACTAAATCAATTCCAGTTTTCGTCATTTTTACTCTTTTATTACTTGTTGTTAGTTTAACTTGTGAAGCATTTATCAATTACTATTCTTTCAGACAGTTAGAAAGTGTCAAATTACTTTTAATAGCGATTCTTCTATTCACAATCACTATCTATTTGTTTTTTAAATTTTTTTATCAATAGATTTTCGGGAACTAAATAAGTTTAAACGGCTTTTAAAAAGGCATATCCTAAAACTACCCAACCAATGAGAAATGTAATGCCACCAAATGGAGTTATCATTGCAAATATTTTTGTCCCCGTCAGGGAATAAGTATACAAACTACCTGAAAACAATAAGACCCCGAGTATGAATAACCATCCTGAAGTTAAAAAAGTTGTCGTTTCAAACTTTGCATATGCCAATGCAGTGATAAAAATACTGACTGTATGAAACATTTGATAATTGACTGCCTTTTCCCACACACTTAACGCCTGATTGGATATTTTTCCTTCTAGCCCGTGAGCTCCAAAGGCACCCAGTGCCACAGCCAGAAATCCATTTATTGTTGCTATCATAAATAAAACCTTCAAATTTTTCATTCCTCTCATCATCTATAAAATTTCAATTAAAAGTCAAATATGGAATAGGGGTCTTTCTTCACGGCCCCCAGCTGATCATTAACTAATTTATTTTGATTCATCGTTTTATTTTCAGTTTTAATGATCCTTTGTAAAGGTTTATTATTTCTATTACTTTTAATTAATAGATCACACAATAGTTTCACCTTTATCATTTGTTCATTTATATTAGTATCATCCGCTTTTGCCATTTCAATTTCTTCAATCATTTTCTCAAAAATCATCTTATTTGATACTGCCATATGCTGCACCACCTTTATTATTATAGTATAACATCTGATCAATTGTTTTTATATTCAAATCATTTCATCATTACTCTTTTTAAAAATTTACAGTTAAACAGAATTCCGAAAATCTAGATCTTCTACAAACTTCATCATAAATCGCATTTATATTTATCAGCTGAAATGATGGCATCATATTTTTAGGTAGGTTGCATGTCGTAAAGTTCTTGGATGCTAAATAAACTCGGTAACCCGGGTGATTGACAAACTATGTATAACGATGGAGGGTTTAGTTGGTTCTGATTGATATGATGGAATTGAGAAGGGCTTAAAAGGGGGAATTATGCAAAACTCTAAGGAGTAAAAATGTTTGTTTCTAAAGATGATACTTCGATAATCGGGATTTCCCCTTATTATCATCTGTAAACGGCAAAATACAAAGTACCTTTGGCATATTATTCGAGATTTGTCAATTTCCATGTTGTTTTAGGACGTATGAGTAAATTCGATATTGCCAATCTTATGTTAATTTTTGTAACCATGTAAGGGCCTCATTTAGACCATCCATAAAGTAATGATGATGTTAAATTGAATCATCGCAAACCCTAAGGGTATTCCCCTGATGTTCCCCCATTTTAAATTGCATTATGAATCCGTTGCTTTTACATAATCATGTGGATTTGCCTATTAAATCGGTATTTATGGAATTGACACAATTATTTAAACAAATGAATTTAACTCAACATCATTAACAAACTTTTTAATATTAGTGAAAAAGTAATCTTGATCTTCCCACATAGGTGTATGGCTACCATTCTCACATATTACCACCTTTGAATGTGGGATTCTTCTTCCCATTTCATTTTTGTCTTCAACAGACATTGTATCGTGACGTCCCCCCACCAAGAGGGTTGGGACCTTTATTTTATGTAAATCATCCCATCTGTCCCAGTCTTTAAATGTACCATTTACTAAAAATTCATTTGGTCCTTGCATTGTAGTAAAGACTTGCTGATTGATATTATAAAGTGTTCTTTTAAGTGAATCAGGCCATTGTTCTAGACGACATACATGTTTTTTATCCAAATGTTCTGACACGATTTTTTGGTATGTTCGATTCTCATAATCACCTCTATCCTCATAATACGTCATTTTTTGCACAATTTCTTTAGGCAACTTTCCTTTTAGAACATTAATATACTTTATATAAGATGGAATGCTTGCCGTCATATTAGAAATGATGAGCCCCTTGAGTGCAACTTGATACTTTAAAGCATATTCAATCCCTAACATGCCGCCCCAAGAATTCCCATATAAATAAAAATTCTCTAAATCTAAATGTTGACGTACTTCTTCCAATTCCTCCCGAAAGCGTTCTATTGTCCACAATGATGGATCATTTGGTTGATCGGAATAATAGGATCCAAGTTGATCGTAAAAGTAAATTTCAAATTCATCAGATAAATACTCTTCGAAAGGCTCAAGATATTCATGTGTACAACCTGGACCACCATGTAGTAAAAGTATTTTTATTGGACTTTTTCCTACTTTACGGGTCCAAACATGGAAACCGCCACTTATTGGTATAATCTTTGATTGTGCCATCATTTAAGTTTTCTCCTTTCGTTTTGAATTGTTGAAAAGGAATAACAATGGTCCAAAGTTTTTCAAATTTATTCATACAAATGACAAGCAACCTTTCGTCCTTTGACCTTCCTTATGACTGGTTTTACTGTCTGACAAACTTCAGTTGCATAAATACAACGGGGATGAAATTTACATCCACTTGGTGGATTAGAAGGTGAAGGCAATTCTCCCTTCAAAATGATTCGTTCCTTTTTTTCATCCGGATCTGTTTTCGGTACAGCGGAAAGTAATGCCTGTGTATAGGGGTGTAAAGGTTCTTTGAAAATATCTTCCTTGTTACCAAATTCTACAAGTTCTCCCAAGTACATGACACCTAATCGATGGGCAAGATGTTCAACGACAGATAAATCATGGGAGATAAAAATATACGACAATCCAAGGCTTTCCTGTAAATCCTGAAATAAATTAATAATTTGTGACTGAATCGATACATCTAATGCAGAAACAGCCTCATCGGCAATTAATATTTTTGGTTTCAAAATTATCGCCCGTGCAATAACTATTCGCTGTAATTGTCCACCAGATAATTTATGAGGATACATCAATAAATGCTTTTCCGATAATCCAACCAAGTTAATAGTTTCAGATATTAATGTTCCCCTTTCCTTTTGGGGTATGTTCTGAGCAATTAGTGGCTCTGACAAAATTTCCTTTATGGATAATCTTCCATTCATGGAGTCGAGAGGGTTTTGAAAAACCATCTGGATTTCTTTTCTTATTTTTTTCATTGCACGCCTATTAAACGTGATAATATTTTTATTTTGATATATTAACTCCCCTTTTGTCGGTTCAATTAAGCGAAGAATACATCTTCCCAAAGTTGACTTTCCACTTCCCGATTCTCCTACAATACCAATTGTTTCACCTTTAAATAAATCAAAATCAATTCCATTTACAGCATGAACAGATATACGCTGCCCAAACATACCTTTGTAAATGGTAAACTTCTTTTCTAAGCCTCTAATTTCGAGTAATTTTTGTTCCATTGATTACTCTCCTTGCTATTATATAACCAGCATTTGCTTGATGTTTGATTTTCAAATTCGACCACTCCCGGCTCTTTTTGATGACAAATATCCATAACGTGTGAGCAACGATCCGCAAAATGGCATCCACGTGAAAATTGATCAGGGGTTGGCACTTGACCAGGAATAGACTTTAACCTTGTTTCCCCTTTTCCTTGCTTAGGTGTTGCACCAATAAGCCCAATAGTATATGGATGTTTTGGCTTTCGTAATACTTGTCGTGTATCCCCTGTTTCCACGACTTGTCCGGCATACATCACAATGACTCGATCACACATTTCTGCAACAACCCCAAGGTCATGGGTAATGATTAAAATTGCCATGCCTAGTTCAACCTTTAATGATTTTAGTAGGTCTAATATTTGCGCTTGTACAGTTACATCCAGTGCAGTTGTTGGTTCATCGGCAATTAGTAGGGATGGTTTACAGGCAAGTGCCATTGCAATCATCACTCGTTGCTTCATTCCACCTGATAATCGATGGGGGTATTCTGCGTATATTTCTTCAGGTCTAGGCATTTCTACTAGTTTTAATAATTGGATCACTTCTTTTTTTATCTCAGACTTTTTAGTCCTTTTATGTTGTCTGATCATTTCTTCAATCTGCTTGCCAATCGTTAAAACAGGATTTAGGGATGTCATAGGATCCTGAAAAATCATCGAAATCTCTTTTCCCCTCATTTTCCTCATTTCTTTTTCAGTTAGTTTTAATAAGTTTTTTCCATTGTAAGTAATTTTACCATTGGACACTTTTCCACTTTTACCGAGCAGGCCTAAAATGGACAGGGAGGTAACACTTTTCCCACAGCCTGATTCTCCTACAATGCCCATTATCTCACCTTTTTTTACGTTAAAACTAACCCGGTCTACAACAGTCAGTGGACCTTGTTCATTATTAAACTCTGTCGTTAACTGTTCTACATCTAGTAAATATTCCACTACTTCACCTACCTACTTTACTTATTTTTAGGATTAGAAATATCTTGTAGTGCATCACCTAAAAAGTTGACAACAAAGACAACTATCGTTATAGCAATCCCTGGAAATGTGGCTAACCACCATGCCTGATTGATATAATCCCTTCCTTCATTTAACATTGCCCCCCACTCAGGGGTTGGTGGCTGGGCACCTAGTCCAATAAAGCTAAGTGCGGCCAATTCTAAAATGACTGCACCAACATACAAAGTAATATAAACCAATAATATACTCATAATATTGGGAAGAAATTGTCGTCTAAGCACCCAGAAATGGGAACTCCCTATCGATCTGCTTGCTTCCATGTAGCCAGATGATTTAATCGATATAGCTGCACTTCTTGTTAATCTGGCAAATCCGGGAATAGCGGCGATACCTACAGCTATCATAGCATTGGCAAGACTAGGACCTAAAATAGCTACAATAGCAAGTGCTAAAATAATACTTGGAAGTGCTAATAATACATCCATAATGCGCATTAAAATATTATCAATAATTCCTCCCACATATGCGCTTATTAAACCGATAAAGGTTCCAATAGAAAAGGTAATACAAACTGCCAATAAGGCGGCTTTTAAGGTGATCTGAACCCCATAAATTAATCGGGATAAAAGATCACGTCCAAGGGCATCTGTCCCAAGAAGAAATTCCTTACTTGGGGCTTGTAATATTGCTTCGTAAAAAGGTTCTTCTGGATTTTTTGGTGCTAAAAAAGGAGCAAAAATTCCAATTAAAATAATTACCAGTAAGATTAGGGTACTATATCTGGCACGTTTATTATGATAAATTATTTTGAAAACATGCCATTTATCGCTTTGCATCTCTTTATTTGTATAAGACTGAGCTGATTCTAATGAGTTATCCGCATTATCCATCTAATTTTCCTCCTTCGTGTTCATTTCCACACGAGGGTCGATTATACTATAAGAAATATCTACTAGAAGATTAATAACGACATAGACAATTCCCATGAACAATATGGTACCTTGTATCAATGGGAAGTCCCTTGTACTAACGGCATCAATTGCGAGTGTACCAATTCCTGGCCAATTAAATACCAATTCAATCACAACGATACCTCCGAGTAAAGTTGCTATTTGCAAACCAACTACTGTAATGACAGGGATAAGTACATTTCTAAATGCATGCCTCAATAAAATGGTGAGTTCATTTAGACCTTTAGATCTAGCAGTTCGAATATAATTGGTAGAAAGAGTTTCAACCATCCCACTTCTTGTAACACGGCTTATAATTGCCGAAGCTAATACTCCAATTGTAAATGCGGGAAGAATTATATCTTTAAGTCCGGTACCTTCGGCAATCGGGAGCAAACCAAACTGTACAGAGAAAATCATCATCAAAATAATTCCAAGCCAAAATCCGGGAATAGACATCCCTAATACTGCTACTCCCATCACAAAGGTATCAATAAAAGTCCCCTCATATTTTGCAGCTAAGACACCTAATATTACACCAAAAATGACAGCCAAAACAATTCCTGCCCCGGCTAATTTAATTGTTGCGGGGAAACGATCCAATATTTCTGTTAATACCGGCCGGCCTGTTCTCAATGAAGTGCCCAAATCACCTTGAACAAGATTACTTAAATAATGACCATACTGTACCAATGGGGGCTCATTTAGCCCCAATTGGTTTGTTAATCGATCCACCTGTTCAACTGTTGCATTTGAACCAAGCATTATTTTAACTGGATCACCGGGAATCAAATGAATGAGGAGAAAGGCAAATATAGTGATGCCAAAGATGACTATTATTCCGGAAAAAATTCGATTGATTATAAATGGCATCATAATTATTACTTCCTCCTGGAATCATTTAATAAAACCGTTCCTTGTGGCGATACCCTTACATTTTCAAAATTTGTATTGACAACATGAAAAATCTTTTGGCTATAAACCGGTATAATATAAGCACCGTCGGAAATTACTTTCTGGGCATCTGCATATATTTCTTTCCTTTTTTGTAGATCCATTTCTGTATTTCCTTGTTCTAGCAGCTTATCAAGTTCAGGATTATTTGCCTGGGTAAGATTCATTCCTCCAATTTGACTTGAATGAAATAGCATAAATAAGATTTCAGGGTCTACATGTCCATAATCCATTGTTTTCAACTCATAATCACCCTCACCTGCCATCTCATCCAAAGTTGACCTTTCCATCATTTGTATTGTAATGTCAACCCCAATTTCCTTTAGCATTTGCTGAAAAATTTGAGCGGACTGTTGATGTGGCTCATAAATTGATAATTCAAGGCTTAATTCCTCACCGTTCTTTTCCATCATGCCATTATTATTTTTATTCCAACCGGATTTCTCCAATAGTGCAATTGCTTGCTCCTTATCATACTTATAGCCGTAATTTTCTATTTCCTCATCATAACCAAAAAGGGATGGTGGTAAAGGACCATGCGCCACCTCTCCATGACCATGTAAAACAGCCTGAATGAACACATTTTTATCTATTGCTAAATTTAGAGCCTTTCGTACATTCACATCTTGTAATTTCTCACTCTCTAAATTCATTTCAATCAATAATCCCAACGCTGGGATATCAAGTTCAATTACTTCAAACCCATCATCATCCAAATATTTCTGGATATCCTTCGCATCAACATAAAGAGCCATATCAATAGAGTTACTGTCAAGGGCTGTAATTCTAGTTTGATAATCGGGTATAAACTTAAAAATAAGTTCATCCAAATGGGGTGATCCTTTATTTTCATAAAAGCTTGGTCCCCACTGATAATCCTTATTCCTTATGAAACTTACTGATTGTCCGGTTACCCACTCATTAAAAACCCATGGTCCAAGTCCTACAGGGTTTCTTCCATAATCATCTCCATGCTGTTCAATTGCTTTCACCGATAAAGGTTGTGAGAATCCCGCAAAGGACAAATTAGTTAATAATGATGCTGAAGGTTCTGAAAGTTCAAGTACTAACGTATATTCATCAGGTGCAGAAACTGAATCAATACTAGTAAAAAGTGCCCCAGCTATTCCTGCACCTGTATCAGGATCCAAGACCCTATCAAGGGACTCCTTGAAAACTGTTGCCGTAAACGGTGTACCATCGTGAAATACGATATTTTCACGAAGCTTAAATGTTAATGTTTTGCCATCATCGGAAACATCGTATTCCTCTGCCAAGTGAGGTTCAAGTTTGTTTGTATCTGGATTAAACACTAAGAGGGCATCCCCTAAATGACTACCAACAACATTTGTATCACCCTCACCAGAGGTCTTATGCATATCCAATGTTTCAGGTTCAACCATTGTAGCTATGGTGAATGTTCCACCAGTCTGCTCTGTTTCATCTTTATTAGTACTTCCATCATTACCGCTTGTTGAATCATTTTTGTCACTGACATTACAGGCAACAAGAAATAAAAAACAAAAACCTAAAATACATAACCTTTTATTTATTTTCGTCCACATTTTCATTTCCCCCCATTTTTTAGTAAATATATAAAATTCAGAAATATTAAATAAATTATATCAATGTTTATTAAAGTTAATTTTAAAAAAATAGCATAAAATCTTTAATTTTTAC
>DAMCTP010000004.1:68481-112322 GCA_032113595.1 Pseudogracilibacillus sp. | reverse complement strand
TAAATTGATTGGAACTTCAGTTAAACAATTTGGGATGTTCAGTAAACCCTAACTAAAGTTAAGTCCTCTTCATACCCATTTTTAAGCCATTTATTTACTAAAAATTGTGAAATAGAACTTGAGCCGTAATCTGTTTGCATTTTAATGTCAGCAAGTCGGTTGATAACAGGTTCGGGCCCAACAATCCAGCCAATCCGCAGGCCTGGACTGAATGTCTTAGATACACTTCCAATATAAAGTACACTACCTTGCTTATCATTTGCTTTTAGTGGTTTAGGCGGTGGTTGTTCAAACCACAAATCACCATAAACATCATCTTCAATTATAGGAAGAGAAGCTTTTTGACAGTCTTCCAAAAGTTGTTTTCTCCTTCTTTCAGACATTAGAGTGCCTGTTGGATTGTGGAACGATGGTATTGTATAGATTAAAGCAGGGTTGTGCTGTTGTTTTAAACGACCAATGGATGCATATTTGATCCCTTCCTCATCCATAGGGATACCGAATAAATTCATGCCGGCAGATTGAAAAACATGAATAGAATTAAGATATGAAGGTGATTCATGAAAAATAACTGAACCCCGTTGTAACAGACCGATTGAAATCAATTGTAAAGCTTGTAAACCGCCGGAAACAATCAATATAGATGAAGGCGAAGTTTCGATGCCCTTTCCTTTTAAATAATCACAAATTGTTTCCCTGAGGTGAATGCTCCCTTTAGGTCCTTCATACCCTAAAGATAGGTTACTTCTCATATCCATTTGCAACAGTTTTGATAGTTGATTACAAGATAACAGTTCGGGGGAAAGTTCACCGGTTCCTAGTCGAATTATATGAGGATTTGTTTCAGCCTCATTAATTTTTTGTACGCTGTTATTATTGGGCTTATGAATACCAGAACGTACATAATCAATCCAATTAGGTGGAGGTGACGATGCTAGAACTCCCCAAGTATTATTTATTACTGTTGTACCACTTCCAACTTTCGATTCAATTAAACCATCTGCGGAAAGTTCTTCAAGAGCCATAATAATTGTACTTCGGTTAACATCAAACTGTTTTGCTAAGTTTCTTTGTGACGGTAACTTCATTCCAATAGACCATTCTCCATTCAAAATTTTCCTTTTTATGTAATTGTAGATTTGTAGATGTAAAGGTAATGATGAGGATTTTTTCGGCTTCCATTCTATATTACCCATCTTTCAACCCTCCTCGTATTTTTAATAATTATATGAAATGGTTGGCTATTTTTCCAACCAATTGGTTGGAGACAAACAGAGTAAATTCTCTTATTCTAAAATACTCAAGGAGCAACTCATAAAAGTTATGTCTGCATTTCCAGCTGTTATAACGGCTGGTATTTGTGATACGATTCTTATTTCATTGGCAGTAGCAGGTGTATCGATTATTATTTTTAAGTTTTGAATGGGTTCGTGTTTTATTATATACAATAGGATTTATTTTCTTAATTTATATAGGTTGGCTAATGTGGAAGGATAGATCTGAACTGAACGATGCAGAAAATAAACAATTTTCTCCAAAAAGGCAAATTACGTTTGCTGCTTCCATGTCCTTACTAAATCCACATGCCATTTTGGATACGATAGGGGTAATTGGGACGAACTCATTGCTCTATCAAAATCATGAAAAATGGATTTTTACAATTGCGTGTATTGTAGTTTCTTGGGTTTGATTCTTTGCCTTAGCTATTGCTGGGAAAAGAGTTGGCCGATTTAATAAAAATGGAACTATTCTAAAATGGATAAATAAAATTTCTGCGATATTAATTTGGTGCATTGCAATTTATATGGGAATAAAAATATTTTGAGCAAAGACCAGGAAAGATACTTGAAAGTGACGTAACGTAATCTTATATACTTATAGTCAGAATGAGGTGATAGGGAAATGATTTCAATTAAAGAATTAACAAAACAAACTGGAGTTTCTGTTCGAACAATGCGTTATTATGATGAAATAAATTTATTGCCTCCAGCTGGAAAAACAGAAGGTGGGCATCGATTATATAGTGAAAAGGAGTTAAAAAAACTTCAGGAAATCCAATTTTTAAAATCTTTAGGATTTCGTTTAATCGAGATAAAGGAGATGTTATCTGATAAAAACTGGGATTGGGAGATCGGACTAAAAAATCAGTTAAACTATATTTTGCAAGAAAAACAAAGAATTATTCAAATAGAAAAAACGCTAAAAGGACTCTTAAACACTCTAAAAATTGAGAATTCGGTTGATTTGACATATATAAATAAATTAATTCAATTGTATCAGAGTAAAAATGAACAACAAAATATATTTCGTGATAAATATTTTCATCAAGGTGAAAGGAAATTACTTAACAAATTACCGAAAATGGACAGTGATGATCCGCACTCTCTTGAATGGATTTCCTATTTGGTTGATTTGAAAAAATTCAAACATAAGGGTGCTAATTCTCCAGAAATTCAGCAAATTATACATTGTATGTATGAAAAGGCCATAGATACATTTGGTGAAAATGATGATTTTTTTAATAAATTATGGGAAATACGTAAATCACCAGAAAAATCAACAAAGATGGGCTTTTATCCGATAGAACAGGAAATATTAAATTTAATAGAAGAGGCATGGGATTTTTATGAAAATAAGCGACATTGAAGTTTCATCTGTAAAATTGTTCAAGGTAGAATAGATGGATTTTTATAAAATTTTATTTTTAAGAGGGATAGAGATGAAAAAATATTTGATTACTATTTTTTTAAGCATGATATTGTTAACGGGATGTAATTTTAATCAAGAAGAAGTTGTACACTCAATTGATCTTGATGGTATTGATACTATTTACATTGGCCATGGAAGTGAAAATGTTCATCTAATCAGTATAGAACAGTCAAATTTAGAAGTGTTACACTCAAATAAAAATATTGATGTATCCGAAAAGGCGAATGAAGTATCCATATCTATGGAGGAAAGGATCTTTAACATTGGTCCGCAAATTAATTTGAATACTCAACTCCTAGTCAAGATTTCAAAAGATTTTACAGGAAAAGTTATTATTAATGGAACATCCGGAAATGTAACATCGGAAGACCTTGAAACAACAAATATCGAAGTAAATGAGAAAAGCGGGAATATTACGCTAGACTTCAAGGATTTCCATAGTGATGTAAATATTACAACATCGAGCGGAAACGTAGTTGTATCGTTGAATACGATACAACCGGACATTGAATTACAGACAAAGACAGCAAGTGGGTTACAAACAATTACTGTACCAATTGACATAGAAAAGCAAAATGATAAATCGATTGAAGGGAAAGCAAATGAAGGAACTTATTTTATTGGAATAAAAACAGCCTCGGGGAATATTTCTATACGATAATTGATGTACTTTTCCTATCCTATTAATTGTTTTTGTGTTTATTGTGTAAAAAGCCTTATTGTGAATATTTAGCCAATAATGTAAGAATAGGATGATATTAAGTGAGTTTTGAATTTTTAATTCCGATAGGCATATTAGCTTTAGTGGACACATTGAGTCCGACAACGTTAAGTGTAACTGTTTATATGCTACTTATGGAAGAGGAGCGATTAATTAGAAGGTTATTTGCTTATCTGTTAACGGTTGGCATCTTTTATTTTACTGTAGGAATATTTTTAATGATGGGGGTTGGAAGTATTTTCCGGAAGTTTCCGAGTTTCGATGAAAGTGTTATACTCAGTCAATTTATGTTTTATTTAGGTTTGGGGCTATTTATTGGGAGTTTTTTTGTACCAGCTAAATCCACCCCTAAAACATATAAACCGAAGTCGAAAAGTATGTTGGCCATGGTTATGCTTGGCTTAATGACTGGTTTAATTGAAGTCGGGACAGCATTACCTTATTTTGCGGCTATCGGCATCATGACAACAGTCAAATTAAATCCATTTCAATGGATTCCCATACTAGCAGGTTATAACTTCATTATGGTACTTCCACCGCTCATTCTTATTGGAATACATTTATTATTTAAACAATGGCTTCGGGAACCATTAATGAAAATAAAATTGAGGTTAGAGAAAAACCAGGGAGCAACATTGTCGTGGATTATGGCTATTGTTGGTTTAATTATTTTGATAAATAGTTGATGATTAAAAGATTGGAATGAATATTTTATTAAAAGAATAATAGTTTTATGAGAACAAGAAAACCTTTACTTTGAAGTAGCAAAAAAACGAAAATGATAAATAATAATATTCCTTTGAGACATATGTCTGTTCTGGCAAGTAGCAATCAATATAAACTATATGGAAAGTGCTACTTATTTTTGCAGGGTTTTCTGGAATTGTTGTGGACCAAGGAAGGAGTTGATCTAATTTTTCTTTCCTAATAAAGCTAAATAAATCATAACAATAGTCCACATCTAAAGGTAGGTGTGGACTATTTTACGCTTACATTCATTTCCTTTTTTTAATTTTTTATAGTATAATACAGTCAAATATTTTTAACCGTTTTAGTTTATTTTACAAAGGGTGGTTATTAAAGAGATGAAAAATAATTTGATTATTGATGATTTTAATCAGTTAAGAGCATTAAGTGATCCGTTACGTGCCGAAATGATGATGCATTTGGTGATGCGTGCTTATACTGGTCAACAACTTTCTGAGATTTTGTCAATCCCACGCGGGAAGATCCATTATCACCTAAAGGAATTGGAGAAAAATGGGTTAGTCCAAATCGTAAAAACGGAAGAAAAAAATGGTATTGTACAAAAGTTTTACCAAGCAGTGGCGGCTGATTTCCAAATTTCTGAAAAACTTCTTCCGAGAAAAAAGGAAATAAGAGATACAACCAAACAATTAATGTATGGAATTCTAGAACGTGCCAAACAAGAAATTAGGGAAGCTCCCGCCGAATCCTTCGAAACAAGAGAACCGAATGAAAAACCATTGGAACGACGTTTTATTTCTTCTACTTGGGAACTGGAGGCAACGGAAGAGCAATTTAAACAATGGAAAATAAAGTATTATGCTCTTTTAAAAGAGTTACACCATATGGGCCTACAATCAAAGGGTAAGAAAAATAAATATTATATTACTACCGTTGGTTTTCAAACGGATGAGAAAGAATAAGGGGAAAGAGTTGGATGGATATTGTTAAGAACAGAAATTATTTACTTTTATTAATCGGTAGGGTTGTAACAAATATAGGGGACAGTTTGTATTATGTCACTACAATGTGGCTCGTTTATAAGCTGGGTGGAAATGCATTTTACACAGGACTTGCGGGATTTCTAACGCTTTTGCCTGCCTCATTACAGTTTATTACCGGTCCTTTTGTAGATCAATGGCAAGTAAAAAAAACGTTAATCGTTACCCAACTACTTCAAACATTATTGATTTTCTTAATTCCAATCACATACTATTTTGACTTGTTAACAGTTCAGCTTGTATTAATCATTATGCCAATCGCTTCATTTATTCAGCAATTCGCTTATCCATCACAAACAAAGGCATTACCTATCATTTTGGAAAAAAAGCACTTAATTAAAGGTAATTCTTATTTTGCTTTTGCCTATCAAGGAATTGATCTAGTGTTTAATGCTATTTCAGGTATTCTTGTCACTTTTTTTGGAGTAGTTTTGTTATATCTAGCCGATTCCATTATTTTTGCGATGGCAGCAATATTGTTTAGTTTGATACAATTGCCTAGAAAGGTTGAACAAAAAGATAGCAGAACTGGAAAACAGAAGATTTTGCAATATATTACTGACTTAAAGGAAGGATTTCGTGTTGTTTATCGTTCATTAATTGCTGTATTTTTAATTGGTTCGATTGTTGCAAATTTTTGTATCGGGGCTGCTATGGCAATTTTGCCATCCCTTGCAGATGTACGAGGAGGTCCGATGTTTTACGGTTTTTATTTGGCAGCTATGTCTGTTGGTGGATTAGTTGGTGCATTATGCGGATCGTGGATGGGAAGATTTCGGTTAGGTATTTTTGTAACAATATCCTTTTGTTTTAGTGCACTATTGTGGATCCTTGCAGCAATATTTCCGATTACATCTATCGCTATAGTATGTTTTGCACTTGCATGGATTCCCATTGGTGGTACAAATGTCATTTTTGCAACAACGTTACAAACCGTAGTTCCACACGAACTCTTGGGTCGTATAAATACAGTATCTGGTAGTATGAGTGCGATTGCTATGCCAATTGGTTCCATAGTTGGTGGTTATGTTGCTAGTGTAACCAGTAGTACTCTAACATTTTCTTTTGCAGGGTTAGGATTTCTATTTGTTTCTATCGTTTGGCTTTTACATTCACGCTTAAGAAGATTACCGAAGTTAGCAATGCTTACAGGAGATTTAATGGGAATTCACATAAATAAGCCTTCATTGACGGCGGAAGGTAAAGATTACTAACTGATATAACCGAACGATCTTTCTCCTTCAGTGGATTCTACTAATCGATTGGTCTCCCCTGTACTGGAATGAGTAATAGATAGAGGTAGCAAGTACCATATGATATTTATACGTCATTTATCGCTTCGTAGGGAGTTTATTCTGTTTAAACGCCACATAGGCATTTGAATTCCTTTTTATGCTATATACAACATCTTTTTTGTCCTCAATTAGTTATTAAATATAAAATTCTGGTTGCTTGCTCCTTGAACCCAATTAAATTAGCCTATTGGTAACAGAACGCCCTTCATCAATATCTGGGATACATTCAAAGAATGTATCCCCATACCCATTACATTTTTAACGAAGATGCCAACTCGTTTAGCATGCATCGGCAAATCAAAGAATAATTGTTCCTTTTTACCATGCTTATATAGATTAGCAACTGTACCACATTTTGGGCAATAAGAAGGAGATGGCAATGTAGTTTCAACTAAGAACCTATAATCATATTCACTCTCCTTCATATCAAGAATCTTAAAACTTGGTAGATTGAGCATATTAATTGTCATTATTCCATTTCCCTTTGTTTTATTGAGCATTTAATAAGAAAATCATATGAATTGCAGTTAAATAAGAAAGGCATTACTTAGCTATCGCAGTAATGCCTTCATTAGTACAAACAGGTTATTTAGAAAACAGTCCACAATTGCTTAGTATTTCATCTGTGCCAAGTAAGGTAGCTTCTACTATCCCCACATTATTGGTTTCCATGAAAGATTGTACTGCTTGGTAGCCTACTGCATAACCAGCAAATGGTGATAAGCCAACAGGTTGATAGCCTTGTTCTTTTGCAATGGTATCACCAAACATATAACTGCTGACCTCAGCAAACCCTTTAATATCTAAAGCATCCTTTATAACTTCTTTTGAATATTCCAAGTCCTCTTTATCAAAAGATGTAACCCAAGGTCCTAAAAGATCTTCTCCATAAAGTTCTTTTGCAAATGACTCAGCTAAACCCTCTATAATTAAGTAATCACCAACGGTAACGTCTCCATGATCCCAATCAAAATATGAAAAACGGATATTATGATGGAATTCATGTGCAATTACAGCAGGAATCCTTGGAATATTATAGGAGTTTGGGTAAATAGATACTTGAATAAACCCTGGAATTCCTCCAAAACCACAATAACCTTTTTGTAATTCGAGCTTCTTCGGGTCAGCTATATACATACCAAATCTCAATTCATCAGCATTAATATTTATATTATTTTTTTCAATAAAATTAATACAATGATTTAAAGTGCTATGTGCTGTTTGAAGAGCCTGAATTTCTTTTAAACTTTCTAATGCTTGTCTTCCAATTTGAGTATCTGATACATTAAGATAACCAAGCATATTTGTAGCCATTATTACATCATACCCATTAGGTTGCTTAGCCTTTAATGGAACATTAATCATATTCCACATCTTTTCAAAGGGCTTCATCATTGAGTACCGATAAAAATTTTCTTTATCTTCTTCCATTGAAAACAATTTTTCGTATTGTTCAATGGTATCCTCAATTATTATTTTCATTGCTACCACCTCTTATTTGATTATTCGTAAAGACCTTCATCGCCTCAATCATGAGTTTTGCTAAACCCTCACCATACTGATCTATATTTTTTGTGAAACGTTCATCATTAATATAGAGTTGACCTAATCCATAAAAGGTATCAAGGGAGTAGTTACTAAAGTTTTTATTTAAAAAGTCATACCATTCTTTAATTGTTGGTTGTACCTTTTAGGATTTGGGGCATTGATCACGAAGCCATGCAAGTTTATTGAAGATCATATCCCATCTATAAGGTAAATCATTTTGTTCATCTTGGACAATCCTTTAGTTTTGTGTATATCTCATCGATAGATTTATTTCCCCAACGGCAACGAGCCTCTTTTTCAAATTTGTTGAATCCAACATTAATTCCCTCAAACCTCTCTTCATTCGTCATTTGTATTTCTCCCGCCATATGTTTAATCGTCTTATCAATGGTTTCAATCATTTTATCGACTTTATTTCGTTTCTCAATCAACATTTTTCGTTGTAAAATCAATGCTTCTTGTCGGTTAAATGAGGGGCTGTTAATAATCTTTTTAATTTCCTTTAAGGTGAATCCAAGTTCTTTGAAAAATAAAATTTGTTGTAATGTTTCAAGGTTTTCTTCTGAATAGAGCCGATAACCAGAATCAGTGATTTCTTTTGGGGACAACAATCCAATCTGATCATAATGATGAAGTGTACGAATACTAACACCAACCAATTCTGCCACTTCTTTTACCTTCATATCCATCACTTTGCGCCTCCTTCAATTACTACTATAAAGTATTACGTTACGTTAAAGTCAATAGAATGAAGATACTTTATGAAAAGGGATTTTGTATTGAAATATTGGGATGAAGTAACAGACCACGTGATAACAGGAAACTATGGTGTCGATTTTTCCACACTTATTAAGAAATTGGAAAAGGGAGACTTATAAGCCCTTTTCCACCACAAAATCCGAATACCCATTTTTTTGAAATATACCCATTCCCTTACATACGCCTATACTGATTAATATTAATCAGCCCCAATTTAGCCCCAAATACGTTCATTTTCATGCTTTAGCCTAAAAAATCAAGAAAAGTAAAAAAGCCTCGAATCCTTGATAAAACAAGGTCTCTAAGGCTTTTAATACGGTGCTTTGCAAAGCAATTTCCCTAACGTGAGTAATCAAAAAGTTAATTTGGATGATATTCACCATCTAGAAAATAATACAAGAACGTACTACAAAGAGCGATACATAAAGGAAAATGACTTGGAACAAAAATTAATTGTCACCTATTCACCTCTACCAACGGTACCAATCGTCCATTCGGGAAAAACAAATTGAACGAGTGATTTTAAAAAAGTATTTGGACCATTCTAAAATAATTTTCTTTTTGAAAAGAAGATTAGTCTTTCATAAATCTTCTGGCAACCATAAATTGAACGATTGGAAATATGATAACTCCAATACAAAATGCAGAAAGCAAAAAGATACTGCCTAAATCAGATTCATTTATTTGACTGTATACAAACCAAAGAACAAATAGAAAAGCTATTAGAATATAGTAACTTATCTTTCCACTTATATTCTTAATTTGTTGGCCCATTTCATCTTCTTCAGCTTTTGAATCATCGCCCCATGTTGCTGAATAAAAGAATGTTAAAATAACAACAACCCATAGCAGAATATCAGGTGCTGGATTTTCACTATCATTTAAAAAATCTATAATATATAACCCTAAAAATAAAAGGGTGATAACACTTAAAACAATGCCAGTTAATACTTTTAGTTTTTTATTTCTCATTAGAATCCTCCTCGCTTTTGCTTTCTGCCAACTGAAATTGAAACAGCTCATCCACTGTTATATCTAGGATAGCTGCGATTTTAAATGCAAGAACAAGACTTGGATCATACTTATTATTTTCAATAGCATTTATTGTTTGTCTGGACACATCACATTTATTAGCAAGAAGTTCTTGTGACATTTTCTGTGTTTTACGTAATTCCCTGATACGATTTAACATTAGATGCCCGTTCCTCCCTCCTATTTGTCAAACATATTTTACATTTTTAATTATATTATGCAGCAAACAAAATGTCAAACATCTTATACATATAGTGATTGTAAGATAAATGAAACCTTGATCAGAGGAGAAATTTTGAAACATTAATACAGCTAGGATGTTGTTTAATAAGCGTCTCTTTTCTTTTTAAACTATAGCGTGATACTTTAACAATCGGGTCAGATTCCGGAGTAATAACGAATTTCCTAACAAAGGATATATAACAAAACACCTCCCGAACATTCGAGAGATGTTTCGCTCTTATTTGTTTACAATGCGATTGTACGTATTAACAGTTAATACATAATAGACTGCATAGATGATAACAAAAAAGACTATAGCCGTTAGAATAGGGACAATGAGATTGATTCCAATGAGATTAGACATAAAGTTGCTGGTAAAGTACAATGTCACACAACTGTGCAATATTCCTACGGTTAGTGGCAATCCGAACACAAATAATGACTGCTTTTTGATGGATTTACGTATATCCTTTCTACTGACACCGATTTTACGAAGGATTTCATAGTGTCCTTTTGCTTCATTCGCTTCTGTTAACTGTTTGAAATAAATGATACTTCCAGTTGCTGCTAAAAATACTAGCCCCAAAAATCCGAAAATAAAGAGAGTAATTGCGTTTCCTTCTTTACCTTGCTTATACTCCGTATAAAATGATGAAGAAACTTGAAAATCGTTTCCAACCAGTTTATTTACTTTCTTTGATGTGGCTTGTGCCGTTACTTCATTTTCCACTTCATACACTTTATAAGTTAATGGAGCCTCTTTTTTGGCTATCTCAGCAAACATTTCGTTACTGACTACGAGAAAGAAATCGGGATAATCGAAAGGTAGCACATTACTTTCAACCATATGAACAAATGGCAGTTTGCTGCTTCCTTGAGGCAATTGAATCGTTATATTTTCTCCTTTAAAAACCGACTTCGTATATTCAGTAAACCTTGGCTGGATTACTGCTGCTTGATTTCTTGATAGTGAGACTGTTTCATCCTTATTTAAAGCATTCGCTGCTTTATTAAATGTACTTTCTGAGATTAATTGCACAGGATTTATGTCATAATCCAGTTGAAATGAGAGTATTCCTTTTACCTGAATGACGGGTATGTCTAGTTGGGCTTTTATTGGATGTCGATGATCTGCTTTTATTATGCTCTCCACCTGCGAATCAAATTCTGGACCTTTTGACAAATGCGAATAGCTGAATGGAACAACTTCCTCAGCTCTTTTTTCGTTGCTGTAATAACCACTGTAAGTTGCACCTAAGAAACAGATCGTTGCAGAACTCAACAATGCAATGACTGTAAAGGTACGTGCATTCCCTCTAATACGAAACAGTAAGCGAGATGTTTCAATTATTCTAGTTCCTCTGTAATAACGTGATTTATTTCTTTGTGATAATCTTAATAAATAGACTGTTACAGATCGGAAAAATAAATGGGTTCCAATGAAGAGAGCAACAAAGGCAATACCATAATTTTTCATTAAATATTCCGTAGTAAATTCGTCAGGAAATGGCTTTAATATCAGCCAGTAACTAACGACAAGCAATAAAACTCCGATAACAGCCGAAATAAGTGAAACCTTTGGAATTTGTTCTCCTTTTTTCTCAGCATAGAATAATTCGATTAATTTAAAACGATAAATCAAACGGTAACCTTGAACGGAAGTGAATAAAATAATGACCATAAAGACTATGACCGTTTGGGTAATCGCTAGGAAGGAAATACCGAAGTCCACATCGGCAGTCGAACCCATAAGTTTTATTAATATCATTGCAAATAATTTGGAAAGTAAGGTTCCAAGAATAATTCCAATGACTAATGCAATGATTCCCATAACCAAATTTTCATAAAACAACATTTTTGCAATGGTTTTCTTGCGTAAACCAAGTATGGCGTACAATCCGACTTCTTTCTTCCTTTTTCTTGTGAAGAATGAATTGGAGTACAAAATAAAGATTGCTACGAATAAAATTAAGATAATTGATGATACCCCAAACATGAAACTCATTGTATCCGACAATTCAATGCTTTCCTGAATTTTTTCGCTATATTGCAAGGAAGTGAACGTATAATAAATAACCATGCTGAATACGAGCGTAACAAAATAGACAAAATAATTATTGAAATTACCTTTAATATTTTTCCTTGCTAAACTAAATAACGTCATTTGCTCCACCCCCCAGTGCGGATAGAACATCCAACACCTTGTTGAAAAATTCTTTGCGGGATCTTTTCCCTTTCACAAGTTCTGTGAAGATTTTACCGTCTTTAATAAATAGGACGCGATTACAATAACTTGCCGCATAAGCATCATGGGTAACCATTAAAATGGTTGCCTTGTCTTGTTCATTTAGATCCTTTAAACTTTCTAACAAGTCTGTTGCTGATTTCGAATCCAACGCACCTGTTGGTTCATCTGCCAATATTAGGCTTGGCTTTGAAATAATCGCTCGCGAAGCTGCCGTGCGTTGCTTTTGTCCACCAGAAATTTGATACGGGTACTTATTTAAAATGTCGCGAATTCCAAATTTATCTGCCACTTCATCTGCTCTTCGTTCCAATTCTTTAATGTTCAATTTTGCCAAGGCTAACGGCAAGATAATATTTTCTTTCACAGTTAAAGTATCTAATAAATTATAGTCTTGGAAAAGGAAACCAAGTTTGTCACGGCGAAAGGCAGATAATTGTTCTTCATTCATCTTTGTCAAATTGATTCCGTCAATCACAATGTCCCCCGTAGTCGGCTCGTCAATAGTTGCCAATATATTTAGTAAAGTTGATTTACCAGCACCCGAGGGTCCCATAATACCGACGAATTCACCTTCCATGACGGTTAAGTCTATATCCTCCAAAGCTGAAAATACATTTCCCTTTGCACCATAGACTTTTTTTATTTGTTTTGCTTCGACAATAGTTTTCATATTTAAATCCTCCATTCAGAGCTGTTTTTTCTACAATTTAATTGTACAATAGGAAACCTTAATATAAACTTACAGCTTGATCTCGTAATCTTACATTTTCGTCACATTGACAAAAAAACAACTTAAATGTGATCTTTTCTTTGTTTGTTGGTCGATATTCAATTAAAATGATGTTGAAGTATGATGCATGTTTGGAGGGAAGAGGAATGAAAATCATGATTGTGGAAGATGATTTGACCATTCGTGATATGGTAGGGGAAACATTAGAAAAGTGGGGTTTTGAAACCGTTAAGATCGAAGACTTTGACCAAATCATGCAGGTATTTCTTAATCATGATCCTCACCTAGTCATCATGGATATCAATTTGCCATCGTTTGACGGATTTTACTGGTGTAACAAAATCAGAGAAGTTTCAAAGGTCCCAATGATCTTTCTCTCTTCCCGTGATACACCAATGGATATAGTGATGTCGATGAACATGGGAGGAGATGATTATATTCAAAAACCTTTCCATATGGATGTATTGATTGCAAAAATTAATGCACTCCTCCGCAGAACTTATTCTTATATGGAAACACAGTCTCAGACAATAGAACATGATGGAATTATATTAAATCTTGAAAACGGAGAGGTCTTACATGGAGATAGAAAATCGGACCTCACGAAAACGGAATTTCTTATTCTGAAAATCCTCATGCAAAACAAAGGTACCATTGTAAATCGAAGGAAAATGATGCGAAGCCTTTGGAAGGATGAAAATTTTGTGGACGAAAATACATTGACGGTTAATATTGCTCGTTTGCGTAAAAAGCTTGCCGAACTTGGAAAAGAATACTTCATTACGACTAAGAAAGGACAAGGTTATATTATCCAATGAGTTTCATTCAATATCTAAAAGATAAACGGAATTTCTTTATATTATATGTGATCGTTATGTTCTTTGTTTCTTTGATGATGTTTGTAAGCGCACATTCCAGACACGCTGTCAATGATATTGTCTATATCAATGTGGTTATCTTTTTTATTGTGGCTATTTATGTAATCATCGAATACTATTTTAATAGGGAGTTTTATCTGGAATTACATGATTTGGTTGAAAGTAGCCATGAAGAATTTCTCGCAACTCTTCCTAAACCGCGAAACAATGAACAACAGATTTATCTTGAATTATTAAAAAAAGTAAATGGTATGCATGGCGATCAACTACAAAAGTTGTATAACGAAAAACGCGATCATCAAGATTTTATTACATCTTGGATTCATGAAGTTAAGGTTCCGATTGCGGCAGGTCGCTTGCTTATGGAAAACAGTAATGGAAGAACTGTTGAATACCTTGTGGACAAGTTTGAAGATGAGTTGGATAAAATCGAAAATTACGTGGAGCAGGCTCTTTATTATTCTCGCATTGATTCGTTTTCCAAAGATTATTTTATTTCCGAGGTAGCGTTGGATCAAGTCGTTAAAAACAGTGTAAAGAAATATGCCAAATCCTTTATTAACAAGCAAATTCGTTTTCATATGGATGATATGGAGCAGGTTGTCCATACCGACAGTAAATGGCTCGGATTTATCATAGACCAAGTTTTTTCAAATGCTTTAAAATATACAGATGAAGGCGGGGAAATCTCCGTACAATTTAAGGAAGATCGAAAAGAAAAGCGGCTGCTGATTCAAGATACAGGCATTGGGATTAAGCTGGAAGATATCAGCCGCGTATTTGAAAAAGGATTTACAGGATCTATTGGGAGAAGTCATTCCAAATCTACCGGGATAGGCCTTTACCTTGCAAAACAAATGGCCCTTAAATTAGGACATGACCTCTCCATTCAATCGGAAGAAGGCAAATATACGAGGGTCACCATCCACTTTCCGAAAATCAGAAATTATTATCATCTATAAGTATAATGGTGGGGTTAAAAAATTGGGTAATCGGAAAATAAGTATCAAATTAAAGATGTTCAAGTAGAATAATGTTTATCCCGAGGCTTATAAGAAATAGTAAAATAATTTAGTCAATAGTAAGTGAATTGGGGTAACAAAAGGGTACCGCAATCAAAAATAAGATATAACGCTATTTTGTGTCTATATGTAATAGATATTACAGACGATAATAATATGGGCGGTATGATATAATAAACACATTTTCACAAATTGAAATAGCCCCAGATTTACCCCTACTGGACAAACTCTCACTATATTTCATAGTTTGAATCAGTATGAGATATTCTCTTTATATTGTTCTATCTCTATTAGCATAAGAAAAATCAAAGGAGTTGTGTAATAAACTCACACCTTAAAAGTGAAAAAAAAGCGATTATATCAACATTTGTTGGATTTTTGCTTATTGTGTCCCTTCTCACTTTATATGTATCAACAGAAATAGTATTATGTTTTGTTTGGCTGTGAATAGCTTTTTTGAACAGACTGATTATGGAGCAATTAAAAAAAGATTAATACATAGCAACTATCGGAAGAATATCACAGTAAAAAAACAAATAATCTTCCTGAATTTATACGCATAATGGGGTGTTTCTATTTTTGACTAGGAAGCACTTTTTTTGTGGTGTTAGGACATAGATGACCCCCTCTATCTGTTTGGAAGAGAAGGTTATGGTTCCTCCAAGTCATTTTACTTTAGTCCATTTTATCCCCATTTTATGAACATGTGAACTAGCTTAGGATTCATTTTGTTACAAGCCGTCTAATTCAGTTGGTTTTTAGATAGTGTGCTATATATTTTGTTGGTGTATTATATTGATAATCAGGGAAATAAAAACTATCGTATGTATATATGATTAACCTAAATAAAAAATTTTTATACGACCGGGGTAGATAGTGTATAAGAGATTTATAAATTGTTGGATTATTTAAAAGGGAGGTTCACATATGAAAACTGTTAGCCAAGAAATCCAGGATTTGTCTATTAAATCCTTGGAGTCTACTTTTAATAAGCTTTCAAATGCTTATAAAAGCTTGACCGACAAGGGTTCAAATACAACCCTTGTCAAAAAGAGACGAAGTGCCGTAAAAATCGGTTTACGAAGCCTAAAGGATGCTTGCAATGGAGGAGGTTTTTTCTATGATGAAAAAATCATATTGACTTCTAAAGATATACTAGAAGACATCATTCCATCTATTGAAAAACAGATAACAAAGGCAAAAGAAGGTAGTTCTCAAAAAACATTAAATGAGCGTCGTTTAATTGCGTTTAAACTGGCAATCGAATCCTTGGAGAACCGTATTAAATAATTCTCTTCTGTGATTTTTAAGTGATAGAAAGCAAGTTTAGTTTACAAAGGAGGATCCTGTTTTGGTTGATAAAATATTATTAGTGGACGATGAAAAAGGAATTTTGACAATGTTGGAAAATCTTTTAAATCAGGAGGGCTATACTCAAATCGCAACGGCATCATCTGGGAATGAAGCCTTACATTTGGTTGAGAATGTGGCTTTTGATTTAATTGTCCTTGACGTTATGCTGCCGGATATTGATGGATTTGAATTGTGCCAACAAATTAGAAAAATAACATCAGTTCCAATCCTGTTTTTGACAGCGCTAACTGGAGATCTTGATAAATTAATGGGGCTTGGAATCGGTGGGGATGATTATATCACCAAGCCATTTAACCCTCTTGAAGTAGCAGCAAGGATACGGGCCCAACTACGGAGACAGAATTTGAATAAGTCCTCTTATGTAGGACAGGAGGAGGAAATCCTGGATTTTGGTGTTTTTACCGTTCACAAAAGTGCGGGGCAATTAATTGTGAATGGCTTTGACCGACATTGCACGGCTAAGGAATTTGAACTGCTTGTATTTTTGTGTGAGCATCCGAATCGAATTTTTACCGCTCAACAATTATATGAACAGGTTTGGGGATCCGCTCTTCAGGGTGACGAAAAAACAGTGGTTATTCATATCTCCAAACTTCGAAAAAAGATTGAGAAGGACCCCGCCAATCCTGGTATTCTTGTTAATATTAGAGGGCTAGGCTATAAATTTGTGCCACCATGTAAAGGTTGATGACTATGAAAGTAATGCTACGTATCGTCGTTTATTTAATTTTAACTTTTGTGTTAATGTTTGTTTTTACGAGTTTCGTTCTGGCAGTAGTAAGTATTCTTTTGCCAGAATTGATGGAAAAGGGTGCTACACCTCTCGTAATTTTAGGTTCGATATATTTCATATCCCTTATTATTTATGGCTGGTACATAGGGAAACCAATTTACTATATGATTCAATGGATTCATCATTTAGCCAATGGAAACTATTATCCGCCTGTTCAGCATAATAATATCTATTCAAAAAAAACACATAAATTAATAACGGGTTCTGTTACCTATCGCAAAACATTAATTTTCACACAAAAATGTTAATTAAAATGTATATAAAATTGCACCGCAAAATGCGGTGCTTTTTGTTAATAAATAACCCAGTTCTATTTGAACTGGGTTATACGAATATACTATTTACTTTTTTCTTAAACAAACGCGCCCTATTCTTGAATATCAGATTTAAGAAATAAGACCTTTCATTAATTATTATATTTTATTTTAATTCTAACGGTAAAGTTTCTTTTTCATTATTCCATTCAATAACTGCTTCAATTTCTGAATTTTCACTTTCAGTTGCACAATAACCTCTACAAGTTTGGTCCGATAAAGTTAAGATTCCTTCATCGTTTAGCTTTGCTTCTTCTGACCTCGTGGAAATAGACACTTTTATATCTTCTGGTATTGGTTTAGCCCCAATGTATTTAATAAACCCTTTAGTAGTCGAAGTTTCTTCATCTTTTGCAACATCTTCAACTTCTTCAACTTCATATTGGACTTCCCAATTATCACTTTCTCCTGAAAAAATAAGAACTTTTGGGATAGTTTTCGAAACACAAGCTGAAATGAAAAATATACTAAAGATAATTATCAATAAAAATAATCTATTTCTTTTCAAGTTAATTCCCCCTTTTAAAAAAGTCTCTTGGTAAGCATAATTAATCACCATTAAAAAAATAAAAATCCTCTTTAATTGGCCCGTTTGTTGAATATTTTCACATTCTAAGAACTGAATCTACATATTAGTTTGATAAATCTAATTTCATTGTAACATATTTCTTTATTTTTACCTTTACCTTTTATAAATTATATCTTTCCAATTATAAACCCTATTAGCAATTCCAATTCTTTGAGCTGGAGTTTCTTTTACATCATTCGTCCTAAAGGTTTGGCAGAAGTTATAATAAGTTCTTAATATCGTGATTGCCATTTGCGCATATTCAGGATTAAAATTACTATAAATATATGACTTCCCATCGCCCCTCGAAGTTACTAGGGGTCTTTCTAGGAATGAAAGGCTTCTTCTAATTTCCTGTAAGAATGCATTTACTGAATTATCATTCGCTCTTGCTATTAATCTTGCCAAATGCTCATCTGATAGATTTGACGAATCTGTTATCACATCAATGTATCTATTACCTCTGTCAGACATTGCGATAGGATGCATAATTTTATTCGATTTATGGATGTTATATGGTGTGCCATCTGGTGCCTCTTTAGTGTCATAAAATTTGTGTGTGGCTAATGTATCTTTTAGAATTTCAATGGCTATATCGTATTCCGATGAATCATCTATACCTCTTGCTTCTGCCCAATGTTTTAAATACTTTTTGCTATCAATGAATTCTTTATACGCATCTTCTCTTGATAATGTTTTATCAAAATTATTGACGAAATAATGTAACTTTTCTTGTTGGATTTCGTCGGAGAATATTTTCTTGTATGCAGACTTTAACACCATATCGTCATCACTAACAACTCGCCATTTGTCCGTTTTAATTAACTTTTTTATAAGAAATAAATGTGCCATAGCTGTATAACTATGATTAATGTGTAAACCATCTACAAAGCTACCTCTACTAAGGAATTCTCTTAGTTCAAGATAATACTCATTTAACGATTGTGAGTCATTTTTCGTTGGTTTCATAGGATAATAAGAATGTCTAGGGAATTTTGCATATCTTCGCAGTTCCGATGGTAAATGGTCATCTTTATATAAATCTGTTTGCATTTTGATTTGTTCAAAATCAATATTCCAATCGTATGCTATATCAGCCCTTAGTACATATCTAGTAAGTGAATCAGCTGTTACAACTACTTGTGTTTGTAAGTGTCTATCGGCAACCGTTCCTCGAATTTTGGGTTGCCCCTTTTTTCGAACGTTATTTAAATGGTACATCATCATATCAGTGTTCAACCATATTCGATTAAAGGATTTTTTGGGAAGCTTTTTAGTTTCGTGAGTTTCTAAAAATTCCAAGCAACAACGGTATAGCCACTTCAACTTACTATAATAAGTTTCTCGGCCTATTCCTAAAATTCTGCAAGTGCTCGAAACTGGGACACGATTTATCAAATGTTTAGCATACATTGGTAATATATCATTTCTCTTTTGTCCATATGATGTAGTACGAGTTTTATCAGGTATTATATTTGTATATTTTTTACACATTTTACATTGAACGATTTGTGCACCTGATGAAGCCTTACCTCGTTTATAAAAGGATTTAGGGTTCTCAAAATAGGTATCGTCATTAGTGCAAATTTCTTTGTGGAAGTTATAGATAGGTTCTAGAGGAACAACTGAATTAATTCGAATTAAACGTTCAATTTCAGTTGCTAAAGACCAATTAGAAAACACCTTGGTGTAACAGCTCAAAGTAGGGATGCCTGTTTTATCTGTGGGGTCGGGAGTACAGTTTATAATTCGTTCACTTTCTCTCCCAGTGAATTTATATCTTTTTCTTTTACTTCCTGGATATTCTTCCTGTTTTTTAGTGTGATTTTTACAAAACGGGTCCGAACAGTAATTTAATTGGATTTCATAATTCTTACGATTCCATTTTAAATGTACTGGTCGAAATGCTAACTGAATATATGATGTTTTCATCCTTTTATCTGACAATGTTTCATAATCATTTTTTCGTTTTGCAAGCTCTGAAGGTATAATCTTAGTATCGATTTGATAAAATGAATCATTTAGATTTGATAACCGTTTAATTTTAACCATCGATTAAACCTAAGTCACGCTTCATTCTTTTGTTGCTTTGTTTATCTTCAACGTATTGAATAAAATCCTCGTCTTTTAATAATTTCGGTAAGATTTCTTCGATTATTTGTGCAGAGGTTAAACCAGTGTAATCTGAGTAGTGCTCTAATATTTTTCGTGACTGAAGTGACAAATTTAAACTTACCTTCTGCGCATTGGGGTATCTTGGTTTAATTTTCACATATTACACTCCTATTTACAGTACATGTGTTCATATAAATGTACCATAAATTGTAAACATACACCAGTTATTGTATGTTTACTATTAGTTATACAAATTATGTTACATATATAATTAAAGAAAAGGTATAAACCTATGTATATCAATAAAAATTACCTATCAAAATGATGTACAAATTGATAGGCATTTCTATATACATTTTTACTTTTTGCGATAGGAAACAGAACCCGTTAATAAATTAAAGGGCCCTTATCGAGTATATAAAGAATTAATTGATCACCTTGAAACCTTAACACAAACCTTAGAAAACAACCATAGGGAACGGGAAAAGTTGGATCGAATGAAAAAAGAATGGATTGCCGGCATTTCTCATGATTTAAAAACTCCACTCACTTACATAACAGGTTATTCAACCATGCTATTGTCAAACCGGTTTCAATGGAGTGAAGAAAAACAAGAACAGTTCCTATTGGAAATCCACGGAAAAGCGGAACATATGAATGAGCTCATTCAAGATTTAAATTTGTCATTCCGACTGGAAGGGGCACACTTTCCTTTAGAAACGGAGAACAAGGATGTAGTGGAACTTGTTCGCCGTACTGTTGCTGATGTAGCCAGTGCTCCGTGGGCAAATGGCTATCACCTTTCTTTTGAAACAGTTGAAACTCAACTTGATATGCAAATCGATCCTAAACTTTTTCAACGGGCTCTTCGAAATTTGCTTGTTAATTCGGTTACACATAATCCTAAAGGGACACGAATTAGAGTAACCCTTCAAAAGTTGACAGATCTCAAGATCACCATCGAAGATAACGGGAAAGGAATGGACAAGGAAACAATTGACCATTTGTTTCGTAAATATTATCGGGGAACATCCACCGATGCAATATTGGAAGGAACAGGCTTAGGAATGGCTGTTGCTCAACAGTTAATTTCTGCCCATAACGGGGACATCCGCGTAAAAAGTCGTATAAATGAAGGAACTACAATGCAAGTTTTGCTGCCTCTATAGAAATAATTTCGATTTTGCTTGCTGTTTACTTAGATTTTACTCTCATTCGTTATAATTATTCTGGAAACATCCAGTTGAGTGAAAGGAGAATGATTAATGGAATTAATGATTGATCAAGTAAGTAAAAATTATGGAAATAAGCAAGCACTTACTGATTTCAGTTTATGTTTGAAGTCTGGTGTCCTAGGTTTACTTGGACCCAATGGAGCGGGTAAAACTACTCTAATGAAAATCCTCGCTACATTAATGCGCGCAACAGATGGAAAAGTTACATTAGATGGGATGAACATTGTAAATAATCCTAAAGAAATAAGAAAAAACCTTGGTTATTTACCTCAAGATTTTGGGATTTACCCGAATTTGAACGTGATTGAATTTCTTGAATATATGGCTGCCGTTAAAGGATTGCCTATGAAGTTAGCAAGACAACGCATTCAAGATCTTCTTGACGCGTTGAATCTGGCTCAGGACGCTAAACGAAGGATAGGTGGTTTTTCGGGAGGAATGAAACAGCGTATCGGTATCGCGCAGGCTCTTTTAAATGATCCAAAACTTCTCATCGTTGATGAACCGACTGTTGGCCTTGATCCCGAAGAACGTATTCGATTTCGCAACCTCTTAGCGAATTTGGCCTCTGGGCGGATTATTATCCTGTCCACACATATCGTATCTGACGTTGAATCCATTGCTTCTCAAATTGCTATTATGTCTGAAGGCAAATTGTTGCAACATGCTCTACCGGAAGATCTTCTCATTGATGTGGAGCACAAAGTATGGGAGTGCACGGTTCCAAGCAGGCAATTGCCAGAAATTCAACAGTCCCATGTGGTCAGCCGAGTATTTCAACGTAGTGATGGCATGCATGTGCGAATCATCTCTAATCGTCGTCCGTTCCCAGATGCAGAAATGATATCCCCAACTTTAGAGGATGCCTATCTTTATTATATATCTGTAAGAAATGGGGGAACGCGTAATGATTGATAGAATCCAACGTTGTATCACCATCAGCCATTACAATCTAATGCTGATATTGAGATCCTATGGATTTTTAATAATGCTTGGAGTGGTGATTACTCTTGGATATTTCCTTGTACCTCCAGCTGATGCAGGTTACCAAACCATGTATGTAGGTGAAGCACGCAGCATTTACAATTCAGCATGGTTAGGAGCCGTTGCGGCACTTAGCAGTTCACTGTTTCTTTGGCCTTTTGGATTTTACCTTTTAAGAGGGAAGATTTCCGAAGACAGAAAGTTAGGTGTTGGTACGATTCTAGTATCTAGTCCGATGAGTAATTTCCATTATTTGCTTACAAAGTTGATTAGTGTTTTTTTAATACTTGCTGTCATGGCTGGCGTATTAGAATTAGCTTTTATTACTATGCAGTATATTCGGCTTGAGGAGACACAGTTTGTATTACATGATTACCTTTTGCCTTATGTATGGATCGTTCTTCCCTCCCTATGTGTTTTGAGTGCACTAACGATATTGTTTGACATTATCCCTTTTATGAAAGGCGTTATAGGTAATATCGTTTTCTTCAGTATATGGACAGCGGTTAGTGCTTTGAGTTTCTCAGGAGTTGGAAAGATAGATATTTTTGGTTCTCAATTAATGTTCACTGAAATTTTGAATGGAGTACAAGAGGCATTTCCGATGGTAAACGCGACGAACATGAATTTTGGATACCAAACAGTGCAATCTCTATTAATTTTTGATTGGACAGGGATTATATGGACAAAAGACTACGTTACAGAACGTCTATTTTGGTTGTTGATTGGTGCTTTTTTATTTCTAATCTCGGTACTGATTTTCCGAAGGGGCTCTCTTTTGTCTTTAGAAAAGAAAACATCTGTTCAGAATACAAATGGTGGGCTTGAGAAGGATCTAGTAAGGTATCAGCCTAAAGGTAAAGTGATAGAATCTGTCCATATCCAAACTATTGAAGGGGAAAGACAATATTCATTTTATTACATCTTTCGTTCTGAACTGAAGCTCATGTTTAGGGATGTCTCTCTTTGGTGGTATGGAGTAGGGATAATTTTGTTTTTACTTACCATGTTTATTCCATTGACTTCAACGAAAGTGTTTTTATATGTTATTTGGTTATGGCCGATCCCTTTGTTGGCTCCTATAGGGGCGAAAGAAAAAATGTATCGAACAGAGCAACTGTTGTTTTCCAACTGTCCTCCCTATATGCAATTATTTGCTGTCTGGCTTTCAGGGGTATTCGTTTCGTTTCTAATAACCAGTGGTGGAACAGTTCAAATGATAGCAGCAGGTGATTGGAGTTGGCTAAGTGCTTGGCTCATAGCTATTTTCTTTTCACCTACTTTAGCGTTAGCAGCTGGTATATGGGCGGGGACTAGGAAGCTTTATGAGGCCATATTTGTTGTTTGGTGGATTATGGGTCCAGTGCAAAATGCACCCTATTTGGACTTCACAGGGATTCAGGGAAATCAACTCACTTATGCCTATTTACTTTTGACAGCAGGTCTGGCAATCATAGCAATAATGGGGAGAAGGAGACAAATTTTCAACTGATTATTCAACGAGGGACCAAAACACTGACAAGTTAAACTCAAAATAACGGAGGTTGTACCATGAAATGGTTTATCAGAAAATTCCTGACTGTTTTAGTCATTGGAATATTAGCAGTATTGGCATCGGGATGTTTTGGCAATTATTTCAAGAATCAGTCTGAAAAAATAGAATTAAAAAAGACACTTGAAGCTGAAGAGATTAATGAAATTACGATTGATGGCGAATTGGCAGAGATCCACATTCATACACATGATCAAAATAAAATTTATGCAGAAGTAACGGGTAAGAACAACAATTTAGTTACTGATTTTCAAGTTGATACAATTGGTAAATCTGCAATTATTAAACTATCCCAGGATCAAAAATCTCCAATTTCTTTGAACTTCTCAGAACCGAAGTTAAACGTATATATCCCTGACAAAATATATGAAACATTGACTTTGAGTACCACTTTTGGGGATCTTACGTCCGAACACAAGTTATTATCCAAAAAAATTAATATCAGTGCAGATGAAGGGAATGTTGTTCTAAACGGTTATCAGGGTGAGGTAATTAATGGTAATATTAATTTAGGAAATATTACACTCCATAGCATTGATGCATCATTTGATCTCGAAACGTCTGAGGGAGATGTAAACATCTCTCTTAATACTGAACTAAAAGGCAAGAATCAAATCAATGCCAAGTTTGGAGATGTGAAAATAACACTTCCGAAGGAACCAGAAATACTTTCATTTGACTTAAGAGCGAAATTTGGCGAGATACATTCTGATTTTTCGTTTGTCAACACATCAAACAGTGGTGATAATGTATTAAAAGGAACAATTGGAAAATACACGAATAGTAGTCCTACTTTGTCAGTTTCTACTGAAAGTGGGCATATTACATTATTAAAGCATTAAATTGCTTTACCTGTAAATAATTGACTGTGCATGTTGACTATATGCATTTTGAGCTAGCTTTGTTTTCAAACGAATGAATTTATTAGAAGGTTTTCGATCTTTTTTATGGGTTAAAATATTTACTTAAAGGAATACAGTGTCGTTGGAAAAGTCTAGTGCAAATATTAGGTAGTAATGGAAGTAAACAAGCAAAACCAATCGCAAGTTAAAAATATAAGATGAATGAGAAATTTTTATTTTATCATCCGAGGTCAGTGTCAAATAACCGATACCTATTATTCCGATGTTGGTTACTTTGTATTTTAGATACAATATTATTTTGAATTTTGACAATATATTGAAATAGTGACCAAAACAGAAGCGGTTCCAGTTCTTTTTTGACTTCTTTCGGTAGTCTTCAAACATGTGCAATTTAATTTATTCTTTCCAAATATCGTAAGCGTCAAATACAAACCGCATTCTCTTCATAGGTCATCCGGTCGATATTCTTCTAGAAATTATTTCGAGAAGTTTGCGATGACTCTGAGAGACAAAAGAATAGGATGGAAAGCGCGATATGACGCCTGGAAAAAAAGCAGGAATAGTGTAGCGGCACTAAGGAAAACGGGTTGAATCCATTCTATCTTAGCTATCTGTTTGAGGAGCTTCCCAATATCGATACGACGGATCAAACAAAATTAGCAGAATTCCTGCCATGGTCACCGACACTCCCGCAGGACTGCCATGTTCCTAATAAATCTAAATAAAGCATAAATCAAATCCCCATCTGAAAACAGGTGGTGATTATTTGACGCTTACCCAAATATCTATGTAAAATTGTTTAAAGATTTTATACGTATGTGCACGTTAATGTTTACTAAAATTAAAACTAATTATTTAACAAATAGGCTATTTTCTTGAATAAGGGATGATAAGATGATGGAAATGATGGACTTTTTGATGCAGTATAAATGGCTAATTGTGATTATCGCAGAAATTCTATTTTTAGTGTTTGCAGGGCTCTTTTTTATTATGAGGTACTGGTTTCGAAAGAACGCTGTCGGTTTTGCCTTTATTATATTATTAATTCTGAACGAATTATTCCTAGCATTTCTGGCCATTTATGATTATTTACAAACTGGAACGCTTGATTCGTTTCAGATTATTACAGCAATTTTCTATATTTATCTTATTTTTGAAGGAAAAAAGGATTTTAAACGATTAGACCACTATTTTAAAAAGAAAGTTGCAAGTTGGAAAGGGGAAACAGTTCCTGACTTACAAACAAGCGAGAGCGCTGTAGAGAAAAAGTATGGTCGAGCTCATGCAAAGGAAGAAAGAGAAGGTTGGTATATCCACCTTGTCATTTTTGTGATTGCCCAAATTGTCTTTTGGAACATTGACAACTTTACAGGTTGGCAAGATTTTAATCTTAATCAAATCGGGGAATTTTTCCAAATTTATGAGGATCCGAAGATTAACCAAGTAAATGCTGTCTGGGGTGTTATTTTATTTATCGATTTTATTTGGTCATTTTCTTACACCATTTGGCCAAAGAAGGAAAAGTCATCATCAAAAAAATAGAATAAGAAATGAACTTTGCAAATAAGTAATATATTATGTGAAGGAAGCTTTCCTGTGTTGTAGCGAAAGCTTCCTTCAAAGAAAGCATTTCTCAATTAACCTGGCTTTTAATGATACGCAATTTATTTAAACATTGTAGTGTTATATTGTCTGATAAAAGTGCTGAGGAACGAGCGGCATATCGAGAAATAGCATTAAAACAAGCAGAATATATTGCTGAAAAATATTTAGATAACGAACAGGAAGCGACATCTTTCATGAATGAAATAAATAAATATTATGAAAATGATGTGCTACGAGAAAAAAGATACGTTGTCATTGATAACAGTGACTTAAAACCGTTTAAAAACTATAGTATCCCTCTTTCAAACGACAATGACGTAAGTTTTTATACACTCGCTAAAAAATATATGGATGAGGACTATTTTGAATGATTCATAAATGGAGAAGGAACTGCAACGGAATCGGCGAAGTTTCTCATGCAGCTTAAAAATAATAAAGAAAAATATAGTAAAGAGATTATAGATGAGTTTGAAATAAACGAACAGCAAGTTGAAGAGCAAATTACAGCAGTAAAATCAATACTTGAATCATTTGTGTGGGAAAACGGACTCGTTACTGGAACAAGTGAAGAACAACCAAATTATTTGGATAAAATATTAAAGTGGAATAAAAACATGTTGAATTTATTTCTATAGGTATCCTTATTCCATTTGATGAATTAAAAGTGAAATTTATAATCAACACGTCTGGCCATATTGAATTGTTAAATAGAACCCCAGGTGGTATTAGTATGACCCCTTAATGCTTATAATAGGTCAGTTTGATTCTGAAGAAAAGATAAAGAACTTTATGTTGAATCGGGCGTGATTGTTGAAATCAATACTTGATCCCTTAATGCCAGTAGTAAAAGATGAACAATTTGTCAGACCTATTATTCCTACTAGACCTTAAAACAGTTGAACCCCCACAAGAAAATAAAACCGATATGATGTTTAAAGTGGAGGCAATCAAAACACTGAACGTTGTCCCGAATGCGGATTTGACAAATTGTACAAACACAGTTTACGAAAACAACTAATCATGGACTTGCCTATTCGTTTAAAGCGAGTGGGCTTACAAGTAAACCGTAGACGTTACAAGTGTCGTGAGTGTGGTTCCACATTTTGGGAACGCCTTATATCCATTGACGAAAAGCGTAATATGACTAAAAGGTTGGTAGACTCCATTGAAGAACAATCCATGTCTAAGACCTTTGTGGAAGTAGCCGAAAGCGTTGGTGTAGATGAAAAGCCCGTTAGAAACGTTTTTTAAGGATCACGTGGCATTCAGTGCTTTCAACAAAGCTATGTTATACGATACTTTCAATTGGGATGAAGTAACAGACCACTTTTAACAGGAAACTATGGTGTCGATTTTTTCACACTTATTAAGAAATTGGAAAAGGGAGACTTATAAGCCCTTTTCCACCACAAAATCCGAATACCCATTGTTTTTTTGAAATATATCCATTCCCCTACATACGCCTAAACTGATTAATATTAATCAGCCCCAAATCAGCCCCAAAATTAGCCCCAAATACGTTCATTTTCATGCATTATCTTGCAATTCTAAGAAAAACAAAAAAGCCCCGAACCTTTGATATTTCAAGGGTTCTAAGGCTTTTAATGCTTCACTTTGCAAAGCGAAATTCCTAACGTGAGTAAAATTCAACAATTAATGCTTCGTTAATTTCGACTGGTAATTCTGAACGTTCTGGTAGGCGGGTAAAAACACCTTCCCGTTTCTCCTCGTCAAAAGTTAAATATTCAGGCACGAAGTTGTTAATTTCCATTGATTCGTTCACAATATCTAATTGACGTGATTTTTCACGAAGTCCAATGACTTGTGATGGTTTTAAACGATATGACGGAATATCCACTCGTTTGCCATCAACAGTAACATGACCGTGGTTCACTAATTGACGGGCTTGGCGTCTTGTTCTAGCTAGTCCTAAACGATATACGAGGTTGTCTAAACGTGATTCAAGAAGAATCATGAAGTTTTCCCCGTGGATCCCTTTCATTTTCCCTGCTTCATTAAATAATGTACGGAATTGACGTTCATTCAATCCATACATGAAGCGTAGTTTTTGTTTCTCTTGTTGCTGTAAACCATACTCGGAAACTTTCCGGCGTTGATTTGCCCCGTGTTGACCTGGAGCGTATGGGCGTTTAGCAAGCTCCTTACCTGTTCCTGTTAGTGAAATGCCGAGACGACGGGACTTTTTCCATAATGACCCTGTAAAACGTGACATAAGACATTTCCTCCTTAATTATTATTGCATAAAATAAAATTGTTGTGTCCATAATGTCTTTCATTTTATTTTCATGTACCATCGCTCCAGCAGCAGAGAGTTACACGATACACCTTCATCCAAAAGGAATAAAATGAGTCCAAGCATCAGTCCACGAAAGCTACCTTAATTATTTTACACGCAAAATAGTATAACAATGGGGTTGGAATAAGTCAATGTTTTTGAACTTTTATAGAATCAAATAAAAAAAGAGAGGCAGCTATCTTAATGTCCCCATCCTCTCTTTAAAATTTACCATAATGTGCAGTAATTTGACAATTTAAATTATTTTTTGACATTTTATGTCGGAAAATTCTGAATATTTTACGTAATATTTTCTAATTTTTGATACGCTTGTTGCTTATATTGAAGCGGTGTCATTCCTTTCACTTTTTTAAATTGTTGGATGAAATGACTTTGATTGACAAATCCATATTTTGTTTGAATTTTAGTCATTGAAACGTTTGAATGTTGAATTTCAAAGGCAATTTCATTCATTTTTCTTTTCGTTATGTACTGATTAATTGTTTCCCCCATTTGCAGTTTAAAAACATTTGAAAGATGTGTTGTTGAAATATCAAGCTGTTTCGCAACCCACTGAACCGTCAAGCAATTATTCGTTAAGTAAAAATTAATTAATTGTAATGCTTTTTCAACATGAACATTTCCTATAGCGATTGCTTGATCTCCAATAATTTGATTGGCTATACGTTTAACAAAAGTAGGTATAAACAATATAAATTCGGATAAATTTTCATATTGTTCAATGATTGAGATCGTTTCATAAGAAAAGGAGAGTATTTTAGGATGTAATTGGTTTTTCTTCGTATGTATTTTAATGGTGTCAGTAATTAAACTAATAAAAAAAGTTCGTGCAATAAAGACTTGTTCCTCATCTGTTAGTTCCAACAATTCCAAGCAAAAATCTGTTAATGTTTTTTCACTTTTCTCATATTCCTTGGTAGTTAAACAATGATAAACCTTTTGCTCATATTTAGTGATGATTTGTTCAATGTTAAATAGTAAAATGGTTTCAATTTGAATACTACCAATTGAATGATCATCATATACCGTCATCCCCCTGAAGTCACGCCTTTCCTCATTAGATGAACCACCCTTTCGTTTATTTAATCTGAGTCTATTATACACATGGATGGAAGTGCCGTATATAACTTTCGTCATACAAATTCATACATAATTTTCATGCTTTGTCGAATTTAATCATAAATTATTATACGAAAAAATACCTTAACATAGGTATATAGAATAAATTACTTTTCGTATTTTTGACTAGTTTTTGTGGAACTTTCACAATTTCGGCAAAAAATTGTTCAATAAATAAAGTAAATTGTTCTAATTATAAATAGTGGGCATAGTAATTTTCACTAAACTAATAATGAGCCTAGTAAAAAAGTACAAATAATTAGAAAAGGGGGGAGATTTTATAAAAGGATTTGTAAGTCCTTATTTAGGATAAAAACTAGTGTAAATTAATGAAATGGAACTAATTAAAAATAGGAGGCACTTAAATGACGAATCAACGTATTAACGTAGTTATAATTGATCAACATCAATTGTTTCGGGAAGGATTAAAAAAGGTACTTCAAACGGAAGAAAAAATTGAAATACTGGCTAGCAGCGATGATTTTTCCGTTGTTATTCCGATGCTGTCATCGGAAAAAATCGATGTCCTATTACTCGATATTCATATTTTTATGAAGCATAAGGAAATAATTAAGCAGTCGATTGTTACTTATACACCCCACTTAAAGGTGGTAATCATGTCAACAGAAGGTGAGGAAAACTTTGTCACTGAGGCGATTCAGGTGGGTGTTGATGGGTATATATTGAAGGAAATGGATGTATTTTCATTTATTGATGCAATCCTATCTGTTGCGGAAGGTAACTCATTTATTCATCCCGTCATTACAAATGATTTAGTGTTGGAATATAGAAAACTGTCATCAGAACTGGGTGGGGACGAAAAACCAAAAGTTGAAAGACCATTACACTTATATACAAAAAGGGAATGTGAAGTATTACAACTACTTGCATCGGGGCATAGCAATCGAAGCATGGCTAAAGAATTAAATATAAGTGAAAAAACAGTTAAAAATCATGTCAGTAGTCTATTTAAAAAAATGAAAGTAAATGATCGTACCCAAGCTGTCGTAACCGCAATAAAAAATCATTGGGTGGAAATTTAAATACGCATGATATTAACATCAGGATTTCATTAAATATATAAAACTAAAATTTGTCATATTGATTTTATATTAATTTTAGTTTTTTGGTTATTTATTTGAAGTTTTTGTCATGGTAAACTTTGACTATTTTTAATTTTCAAATTTGAGTTATACAGTTAGGTATAGTATTATATTCCTATAAGAATCTGCTTTCCTCATTATATGTTAAAAAAACTTACGATAGCAACTTAGCTTTTTATATTTATATAAACATCAAAGAAAGGTAGTCATGTATGGGTACAGAAAAGGATATCATTAATGACTTAAAATTAAATTTTTATGAACTGTCACTATTGTTTGATGTTTACAATAGACAGACAGTAATGGAAATGTTCACGCGACGTTTACAAACGGTATTGAATACGTCCCATATAGAGTTGCTTACTTTTAATCGTTGGAATGTACAAGGTGAGTGTAATCATTATACTCACCATTCGAAGAAACAATTAAATCCATTAAATAATGAAGTATTTATGAAATACTACAATGACAAATTAGCGATAAATCTTGTGGATGAATCAGATAATTTTGTTAATGACTTTAAGAAAGATCATAGTTATTTATTGAAATTGCATTGTAAAGAAAAGTTTTTGGGCTTCCTTTATGTAATATTTAATCATCGTCTAGCAACCACTATTTCGTTTCTTGAAAAAATCGGAAACGAGATCATGAATTTCTTAACAATTTTCTATAATCACCGAGATCATCGTTATCTCAATCAACGAGAAAAGTTATTATTTGAGCTATCCACTACATTACATTCTATACATAGGACAGATGATTTATTAAGGGAAGTGTTAGTTAGTATTGAACATCTATTTCCTACCTTTGATTTTACCTTTTTAATGTCTAATGAATATGAGGATAGTAATTTACCAATAAAATTCATTGAATATGAGGCGAGGAAGCCATTATCAGCGGGGATTAAGGCCTTCATAAATAATAAATTAGAAATAACGAAAAATCGGGAAAAAAAATTAACAACATTTTATGTTCCGATAGGTGGGGAACAAAGTGTTTATGGGGTTATTAAGGGTGAAGCTCCATATATTATTGAATTGAGTGAATCTGACACCAATTTTATTGAACAGTCTGCAAAAATGATAGGGAAGGCATTAGAACGAACCATTTTATATCAGGAATCAACCAATAAAATTGCTGATTTACAGCTGATTAATCAGACAACCCATCGGTTAAATTCAAATTTAAATTGTGAAGAAATCATTTCCATCGTAAAAGACAAAATTTATTATTCATGCCATCCAGAAAATGTTGTGGCGATTATTTATGATGATAAAGGTGAAAAGCCGACTTTAATAAATGACCAATCAGTCTATTTTCATTCCCTTTCTGGACAAGTATTAATTAACTACGTACGTGATGAAATGAATGAAACAGGAGAAGCATTATTTTTAGGCGATTTACAACAAGAAGAGTTGGACATACCGTTTAAGTCGTTAATGGCGTTTCCCCTACAAACAACGCATGATTTAATCGGGTTAATCATCATTGTTCATTCCAAACCTTACTATTTCTCGTTTGATCGCTTTAAATTAATCCAAACCATTGTTCAGCATGCCTCTTTAGCATTATCAAATACGCTTTTAAAAGAGCAATTGAAAAAATCGGTCATAACCGATTATTTAACACAACTTTATTCAAGAAGTTATTTAGATACAATCATTGCTGAGCATATGGAATCGGGTGAAATTGCCTCGTTTATTTTATTTGATATTGATAATTTTAAATTGGTGAATGATACGTATGGGCATTATGTGGGGGACAAAGTGCTGAAGAAAATTGCCCGGATCATTGAAGAGGTGACCGACGATATAGGTGTGGCGGCAAGGTGGGGTGGAGAGGAATTCGCCATTTATTTACCCGACAAAAATATTGATGATGCCGTCAAAATAGCAGACATACTTCGGGAAAAAGTAAAAAATTATACAGATCCACAAGTTTCCATTTCCTGTGGTGTGTCCATGTGGAAAAAATCACTGAATGAAGATATAAAGGGTTTATTTGTCCGTACAGATATGGCATTATATAAAGCAAAAGGTAGTGGAAAAAATAAAGTGATTCAAATGTGTTTAGATACGAATAAATAACGTTTATTATTCAAATAGCATCCTAAAAGTTTGATCATGGTAGTGTAAAATGCACTACCTTTTTTATTATAAAAATCTTGTTGAATGTTGAAGGAATCATACATGATATGCCGAATAAATGTAATAGGAGGGAGAAATTCATGAAAATCAATCCTACAAAACAAAAAGTAGTTGACGTAGCAACATGGTTGTTTTATCAAAAAGGTTTTCATGGTACTTCTGTGCGGGATATTTCAGACAGTGCGAATGTGAATGTATCCTTAATTAGTTATTATTTCAATAGTAAACAAGGCTTGTTAGAACATGCCGTAATCAATTACTATGAATTGTATTTTGAAGTGTTAGAAGAAACGCTACAAAATTACAAGGATTTAACGTCAATAGATAAGTTAAAAAAGGTTGTCCATTCCATGTTGGAATATAAAATGGAGCACTTTCATTTAACCTATTTTATCCAAAGGGAATTATCATTAGATACGACCTTTGTAAGAGAGATGACGGTAACATATTTAGCGAAAGAAAATAACCTTTTACACCAGCTTTTTCTAGCTATATTTAGGAAGAAAAAGACCATCAAACAAGAACATCTTTTCATGCAATTAAAAGGGATGCTACTCACTCCTTTTATATTGAAAAATGAGTCACATCATCAGTTTATTGATCAAGTTTCTCGCGAAAATTTTATTGACACATATATTGAAGTGATATTTCAATGGATTGAATTTTTGCAAAATATTAAATAGTAGAATGAATAATGAAAAGATTAGCAAAAATCAATGAAAACGTGATATGATAAGTTGTAGAGAATATAAAAGTAAGTTAAAATGAATAAATAATAGGTTCCTCCTATAATGGAACTGTATTTTCTTTTACAAAATGTTATTTAGGGGGTAAACGATGGAGTATATTATTGGCATTATATTAATCATCATTGTTGTTATCATAGTTGCTCTTTTATACAGAAAAAGGCTATATAACAAAGTTGATGACTATGAATCGTGGAAAATTAATATTATGAATCGTAATATTCCCGCTGAAATAGCACAAATTAAAGGTGTGGAATCACACGGAGATTTAAAAATATCAATTAATGTTTGGAAATCGCAATGGGAGCATATTATACAAAATAATATGGCTGATGTTGAAGAACTTTTATACGATGTTGAGAAATTATTAGATCATTTTCGATTTTCTTCCGCAAAAAAGTTACTACAACAAATTGATGCCATATTGTTAGAATCTGAAAAAGAAATTTCAATGATATCTGATGAAATAAATGATTTTGCATCGATAGAAGATCGGGTGAAAAAGGAAGAAAACAAAGTAAGACCGGAACTACAACAGTTACGTAAACAGTTATCACAAAATAGTTACCAGTATGATTTAGCTGAAATACGATTTGAAGTAGAACTTGATGAATTGGAGAGCCAGTTAGATGAATATGTAATAGAAATTCAATCTGGAAACTACAATCAAGCGAAAGAACAATTAGAACTTATTCGTGAACGATCGGGCGAATTAAAAAAAGAAATTGAAGCATTTCCGGCAATTTATCAAAAATGTAAGAAGGACCTTCCAAAGCAACTAACTAATGTTTTAAAAGGGTTAACTGAAATGAAAGAAGACGGTTATCGATTAGATCATTTAAATTTTCCAGAGGAAATTAGTCATTATCAAACCCAGTTACTTGATTGTGTAAATCAACTAGAAAAAAAGGGTACTGAAAATATTGAAGAAGCTGTCATAGAAATAGAAGAGCGAATTAAGGAAATGTTTGATCAACTGGAAAGCGAGGCTTTAGCGAAAAATTATGTTGAAGGTAAGCTACCTGCCTTCGAAACCTCTTTACTGTCTTTTCAGGAAGAGTTTGAAGAAACAAGGCAGGAAATGGAGGAAATGAAAAAAGCTTACTTTTTGGAAGATAATGATATCGAAAAATTTATGAACATTGATAAAAAATTATCCCAAACAATTGAGACTTTAGAAAATACAATTGAAAAAAATAAGCATGATGCTCATGCACATTCCATTTTAAGGAAAGATGTCGAGGCAGCTTTTGAAAGATTACATGAATTAGATCAGGAACATAGTTCCCTAAAGGAACGTGTTAAAAATATAAGAAAAGATGAATTAGATGCTAAAGAACTTTTAGAAAATATGGTTACTAGGGTATATCAAACATATCGTCAAATAAAAAATAGTAACTTACCCGGAGTACCAACTTTTATTTGGACATTAATGGATGAAGCAAAAGATAAAAATGAAGCTGTCCTAAGTATATTAGAGGAAAAGCCATTAGACATTTCAAAGGTACAAAAGTCTTTAAAAGAAGCTAAAAATAGTGTCGAACTCGCTATAGAAAATACCGAAACAATGATTGAACAAGCACAATTGACAGAACAGGTCATTCAATATGCTAATCGCTACAGAAGCTCTTATCCAGTATTAGCTGCTAATTTAGTGGAGTCGGAAAGGTTATTTCACGCAGGAGAATATGAATTGTCATTGGAGAAGGCTGCCAATGCAGTAGAACAAGTTGAGCCAGGTGCTTTAAAACGAATTGAAAAATTTCAAGCTATCTCTGTTTAAATAGTTCAGGTGGGGAAGTGTCCATCTGAACTTTGATTTTGAACAAGAGCCCTTATCAATTCTAAATAGTTTGCAAACCATCATGGATTGAATGACATAGGAAGGAATTTTCTTAATGATTTATTTAGATAATAGTGCAACAACGAAACCTCATGAAGAAGTTTTACATAGCTATGAACAAGTATCAAATCAATTTTTTGCCAACCCATCTTCAATTCACCAGTTGGGGGCACAAGTGGAACAATTGCAATTAAAGGCCCGTGAACAGGCTGCATACTTATTAAAAATTGATCCAAAAGAAGTTATTTTTACTTCTGGAGGTACAGAGGGAAACAATTTAGCAATTAAAGGAATTGCTTTAAATCATCAGCAACGAGGGAAACATATTATTACAACAGAAATTGAACATGCTTCCGTGTTTGAAACGTGTAAAAGCCTAGAAAAGCTTGGATATGATGTCACTTACTTACCTGTCAATAAATCTGGGGTCATTGACATAAATGAGTTGGAGAAAGCAATTACGAATGAGACGATATTGATTTCTGTGATGCACGTAAATAATGAAATGGGCTCTATTCAACCAATTCGTGATATTGCTCAACTTGCAAAGAGGTATCCAAAGCTTCACTTTCACGTTGATGCTGTACAGTCAATTGGAAAAATACCATTGCAATTAATTGACAGTGGTATCGATTTATGTACGATTTCAGGGCATAAAATTAATGGCTTGAATGGCACGGGAATGCTTTTTATAAAAGAAGGCACATCATTATTTCCGTTATTTCATGGTGGGGGTCAGGAATTTCAACAACGATCTGGTACGGAAAATGTTGCGGGAAATGTGTCATTTGTTAAAGCATTACGACTCATAAAGGAAAAGGAAACATCCAAGTCTGATCATTTTAAGGAATTAGCTTTATCATTACGTAAAAGTTTTCAAGCAATGGAGGGTGTGTTCATTAATTCACCTGAAAATCATGCACCACATATATTGAATGTCTCAGTACCAAATTTAAAACCAGAGACGGTTATTCATGCACTTTATGATGGTGGAGTAATTATTTCAACTCAGTCAGCATGTGCATCAAAGGCTTCTGAAAAAAGCCGTGTTCTACATGCGTGTGGATTTTCTCATGACCGTAGTATTTCCGGTTTAAGAATAAGTATGTCATATGAAACGACAAAAGGTGAAATCGAACAATTTTCTACGATTTTTCATAGAACAATCAAGGAATTATTTCAAGTATTGGAGTAGATTACGATGGAATACGATCATATTTTAATCAGATATGGTGAACTAGGGTTAAAAGGGAAAAATATGAAGCAATTCATCTTAAAATTGCAATCTAATGTCCAATTTGCCTTAAGGCACTTTAAAAAAGTGAAAGTAACACGAACCCAAGGGAGAATGATTGTTGCACTTCAAGGAGAAAATGCGGAAGCAGTGATGGCTCAATGCCAAAAGGTATTTGGTATAAGCAGTCTAAGTTTAGCCATCAAGGTAGAAAACAATGAAGATAAAATTAAAAAAGCGGCTTTAGCCTCATTAGATATAGAAAAAGAAGTAAAAACATTTAAAGTAACGGTTCGACGTGCTAATAAGGCATTCCCGATTCCATCCCAGGAAATGAATCGTATTTTAGGTGGGCATATTTTACGAAATACGGATCATTTAACGGTAGATGTTCATCGTCCCGATATTGAGGTGCATGTTGACATTAGGGAAAGAGCAACTTTTATTACTGCTGAAAAAATACCAGGTCTAGGTGGTTTACCAGTAGGCACAGGTGGGAAATCACTCGTACTGCTTTCGGGAGGGATTGACAGTCCAGTCGCAGCTTATTTAATGATGAAACGTGGTGTTCAAGTTGAAATGATTCATTTTCATTCACCACCGTTCACAAGTGAACGAGCAAAGCAAAAAGTAATTGATGTGACAAAAAAGTTATGCGAATATAGTGGTGGTCAAATTAAAATACACATGATTCCTTTTACCAAACTACAACAGGAAATTTTCAAAACATTACCCGAACGCTATGGAATGACTGTTATGAGACGTATGATGGTAAAAATCGCTGGAAAAGTATGTGAGCAAAAGAGTATTTTGGCAATGACAACGGGAGAAAGTTTAGGACAAGTGGCTAGTCAAACGTTAGCAAGTATGAACGTCATTAATGAAATGACCAATTTACCAATCCTACGTCCATTATTATCGTATGATAAGGATGATATTATTGCTATTTCTAAAAAAATTAATACATATGAAATTTCTATAAGACCATATGAAGATTGTTGTACAATATTTGTTCCAAAGTCACCAGTGACAAATCCGAAACGTGAAAAAGTCAATTTTTTGGAACGTCATGTAGACTTTACTAGCCTTGTTGATGAGGCAATTGAAACTGCTGAGACAATGACAATTGATGCTGAAACATTAGAAGAAACTTTTTCAGATTTGTTATAGATTTTCCTATAATAGCAACAACTACCATTCATTTAAATGCATGATTCAACCTTTCCGTGCACATGATATGTGTACCGAGGAGGTGAAAGAACATGCCAAACAGTAATTCTAATCAATTGGTAGTCCCTGGTGCACAACAAGCAATTGACCAAATGAAAACTGAGATTGCACAAGAATTTGGTGTTCAGCTTGGTCCTGACACAACTTCTCGTGCAAACGGTTCTGTCGGTGGGGAGATTACAAAACGTCTCGTCCATATGGCTCAACAACAAATTGGTGGTCACCAATAACGAACTCTATTGAAAATATGATGTGTGAGAGGGTAATCTATTTAGATTATCCTCTTATTTATATTGTTCATTCTAATGAAATGATCTGTTTTTGTTCATTATTGGAGAAAGATTCTATCATTAGTCATTAAATAAGTGAAAAACTTATTCAGTGAAAGGACAGTTTGAATACAATTAGTGGACATGCCACTTTCATTGTTACATAATAAATGAAAGACCAATAAGGAGGCGGAATAATGGTTAATGTAACATTTAAAGGTGAACCTGTAACATTGTTAGGAACTGAAATACAGATTGGAAATAAAGCACCTAATTTCACTGTATTAACAAGTGACCTACAAGAAAAATCGTTAGAGGACTTTTCTGGAAAAGTAAAGTTAATCAGTGTTGTTCCTTCGTTAGATACAGGTGTTTGTGCAAAACAAACGAAAAGATTTAATGAGGAAGCAGATAAGTTGGGTAAAGTACAAGTATTGACGATAAGTATGGACTTACCATTTGCTCAGTCCCGATGGTGTGGTACAGAAGGGGTTAATAATATTACAGTGTTATCAGATCATCGTGAAGCTGACTTCGGTAAAAAGTACGGTGTCCTTATTAAGGAGTTACGTCTATTAACGAGAGCCATCTTTGTAGTAGATGCTGCCGATAAAGTTGTTTATATAGAGTATGTGCCAGAAGTAGGTAACCATCCAGATTATGATAAAGCACTTGAAGCTGCCAAAAATGCTTAATAGTAGAACGGATAAATTGGACATTTTTTTAAAAATAGATTGGAATTGCAGGTAGTTGTGGGGGTTTATAACAAAATGGTTCAATTAGATGCAGTCTCATTGTTTGAAAAATTAGATAAAATAACAATGGATCTTGAGAATATAATAGATGAACCTTATTTAGATCGATTACAATGGGTTTTAGAGGCAATATATTATGGGGAAGTAAATCATCCTAGGTCAGCAAACGGCCTTGATCAAATAAATAAAGATGTAACAGAAATTGATATAGAAAATATACCAATATTGCAAATCCGAAAAGCAATTCAATTTGGAATATTGAAGGGGATGAAAACGTCGACACAACCAAACCATTCGATGACACCGGAATCTATCGCTTTATTTATCGGTTATTTAGCTGAAAAACTAATGAGTCATCTAGATGAGGTTCGTATTTTTGATCCTGCAAGTGGAACGGGTAATTTATTGTTACATGTGATGGGGCACCTATCCCGGCCTTGTAAGGGATATGCAAGTGAAATTGATCCCACATTGCTTAAATTATCTGCGGTAAGTGCCAATTTGCAAAAACAGCGGGTTGAGCTTTTTCATCAAGACAGTATGCAGCCATTTTTGTTAGACCCTGTTGACCTAGTTGTCTCTAACTTACCTGTCGGTTATTATCCTGATGATGAGCAGGCAAGTAAATTTTTAGTTAGGGCAGAAAAGGGACATACGTATGCCCATCATTTATTTATTGAGCAAAGTATGAACTATACTAAAGATGGTGGTTATTTAATTTTTATCGTTCCAAACAATTTATTTGATAGTGAACAATCGGATTTTTTACATGAATACGTTCAACAAACAAGTCAAATTGTTGGCCTGTTACAACTCCCTGAATCGGCTTTTACCTCGAAAGAAAATGCAAAAAGCATTGCTATTTTACAGAAAAAAGCTGAGGGCATGAAGGTGATAAAACAACCATTACTTGCCATGTTACCTTCCTTTAGTGAACCAAAATTAATGGAAAACATGATTGTTAAAATAAATCAATGGTTTTTGGAGCAAAAGGAATAAAATAATAGAATGGTGGAAGTGTTAAATGCATAAGGTTCCATTTCAGTCCGCCTATTGTCTAGTTGTTACGGTAAGTGATACACGTACGATTGAGACAGATAAAAGTGGACAGCTGATAAAGCAATTGTTGGAGGAAAATCATCATGTTTGTAGTAACCATATCATTATTAATGATGAACATTCTTTAATAGACCGAACCATCAGTCAAGGTGTGAACGAGCAACAAATAAATTTAATCTTAATTACTGGTGGGACAGGTATTTCAAATCGTGATGTGACAATAGAAGTTGTTGAGAACAGACTAGCAAAAGAATTACCTGGTTTCGGTGAATTATTCCGAATGATTAGCTATAAAGAAGATGTAGGTTCCAGAGCAATGATGTCAAGGGCAATTGCGGGTACAATTGGGAATACATTTATCGTTGCTATGCCCGGATCATCAGGCGCAGTTAGTTTGGCAATGGAAAAATTAATTTTACCTGAAATTCCACATATTTTACATGAATTAAATAAATAGCATTAAGAAGTTGATGGGGCTTAAGTGATATGAGGTGGGCCCGATAGATTTTACATGAATTAAATAAAAGTGTAAAAACTCAACGTGGCGATACTCTAAGTGACTTGTCGAGTATATTACGTAAATTAAATAAGAGTGTAAAAACTCCCCAAAAATTTTCAGGGAGTTTTCTGTTTGTTTTTACATATTTTTTTATTAGATTGGTTATGATATCGGTTAATACTTAAGGAGACTATCTGACAATAAGAACATCTACTGTAGCATATCGAACAATACTTTCGGATACACTACCAATTAAAAATCTTTCGACAGCATTAAGACCAGTTGCACCAACAATAATTAAATCACATTCATTATTAGGAGCAATTTCTTTAGCAATAACCACTTTTGGAGAACCATATTCAATTAGTGATTTGACATTTTCGACGCCGGCTTCTTTTGCTTTTTCAACATAAGTACTTAATAGTTCCTCAGAGTGCTTTTCAATTCTTTCAGATAAGGAGCGATCGTAAACTTCAGCAGTTGCATAAGTGCGTGAATCAATGACATGTGCAATGATAATGGCTGCATCGTTTCTTAAGGCAATTTTAATGGCTTTATTAAATGCATGCTCTGAAGCCTCTGATCCATCTACTGCTACTAAAATGTTTTTATACTTTTTATCCATTTCAAATTCCTCCTTTAGATACATTTATTGTATAATACTTAAAAATAAAATACCATTATATTATTTGTCTTTCTCAATATTTTAGTAAAGATTCAAAGTATTGTAACATTTGAAGTGAAAACAAATTTTAATCTTCCAAAAATTGTTGCTTTCCGGTGGTTTTGCTATGATAATATATGAAGTGAATTTTGATTAATGAGAGTTTTTTATTCATTTCAAATTGATTATGTAATTACGGGTAATAAGATTTTTTAGCCTGTGATTGGATGAAAATAAAAATCGTAAAGGGGCATTATAGGATGAAAATAGGTATTCCTAAAGAAATATTGAATAATGAAAATCGTGTTGCATTGACACCAGCTGGTGTATATTCATTGGTGCAGGCTGGGCATGAGGTGTTGGTTGAAAAAAATGCTGGTTTAGGCTCTAGTTTTACGAATGAAGAGTATGAAGAGGCGGGAGCAACATTGGTATCCTCTGCTTCTGAAGCATGGAATCAGGAAATGGTCATGAAGGTAAAAGAACCTTTAGAGGCTGAATTTGAATTTTTACGGGAGGGTTTAATTTTATTCACCTATTTGCATTTGGCTTCCCATCAACAGTTAACGAAACAATTAGTTGAAAAAAAAGTGATCAGTATTGCTTATGAAACCGTACAACTAGCCGATCATTCATTACCGCTATTAACACCGATGAGTGAGGTAGCTGGTTATATGGCGACACAAATTGGTGCTCAGTATTTAGAAAAGGTTAATGGCGGTAAAGGTGTGCTGTTAGCTGGGATTTCAGGTGTTAAACGTGGAAATGTTGTCATTATCGGTGGTGGAGTGGTAGGAACCAATGCAGCAAAAATTGCAGTTGGTCTAGGGGCTAATGTGACAATTTTTGATTTGAATCCTATCCGATTAAAACAGTTAAACGAATATTTCGGTACTTCAGCTAATGTTTTAATGTCGAATCCAATGGATATTGGTACAGCTATCCAGTCAGCAGATTTAGCAATTGGTTCTGTGTTAATTCCAGGGGCGAAGGCACCCGTGTTAGTATCGGAAGAAATGGTCCAATCGATGGGGGATGGATCTGTGATTGTCGATGTTGCTATTGACCAGGGTGGAAACTTTGCCACGAGTGATCGTGTGACAACACATGATGAACCAACATATGTGAAACATGGTGTCATACATTATACCGTATCAAATATGCCGGGTGCTGTACCCAAAACATCTACAATTGGTTTAACTAATGCAACAGTGCCATATGCTCTCCAAGTTGCGAACAAAGGGTACAAACAGGCGGCAAAAGATAATCCAGCATTATTAAAAGGCTTTAATACGTATGACGGGGTAGTAACGAATGAGGGTGTTGCCACTTCCCTTGGATACAAATTTATTGATTTACTAGAAAGATTTTAATAATTATTTAGTGCAGATATTTCTTCTTCGTTTATTTTAGTTACTTTCTAAGTAAGGTCAGAATGTGATAAAATATAGATTAAATATTGAAGCGGAGGAGAGATATTGATGAAAATTTCTTATCATGGGCATTCAGCAGTTTCTATACAAACTGACCAGCATAAAATTTTAATTGATCCATTTATAACGGGCAATAGTTTATCGGATTTAGATCCAAATACTGTTGAGGCGGATGTTATTTTGTTAACACATGGACATAATGATCATGTTGGGGATACGATGACCATTGCGAAAAGGACGGGTGCGCAAATTGTCGCAATAAATGAACTAGCCGTTTATCTGACTCAAAAAGGATTTCAGGCTCACGGGATGAACATTGGTGGCGCCTATGATTTTGATTTCGGTCGAGTAAAATTTACCCAAGCCTTTCACAGTTCCTCCTATGAGGAAGAGGATGGTACGTTTATTTACACTGGGATGCCAGCGGGAATTTTGTTAACTATTGAAAATAAAACAATTTATCATGTTGGTGATACTGGATTATTTTCTGATTTGAAATTGATAGGTGACCGTCACGATATCGATTTGGCTTTTGTGCCAATTGGTGATAATTTTACGATGGGACCTGAAGATGCATTAGTTGCTACCGATTGGATTCAATCCACATATGTCGTACCAGTTCACTATAATACTTTTCCTGTTATTGAACAGGACGGCGATGCATTTGCTAGTAAGGTTAAAACAGGAAAAGGCATTGCATTAAAGGTCGGGGAATCATTAGAGCTTTAAATGCTCATGTGTTACAGCCCGTGTTAGTAAGTGGTGCGCGCCGGATTTACCGGCGCGTATTTGAATTAGATTGAGTTAATGATCGTTTGGCTTTTTTAACATAGATTTTGATGACTTTCATGCCAAATTCAATCACAATTAGTAAAATTCGTCTCGCATCATGCACTTGCTTGCCAAATTCAATCACATTTAGTAAAATTCGTCTAGTGTTCCAAAATGGTTAAATATAATCAGAATGTTGCACGTGCTCCCCTAGCGCGTATCAAACTGATTCAAAATACTTTAAATGTAGCATGCGCTCCCCTAGCGCGTATCAAACTAATTCAAAATACTATAAATGTAGCACGCGTTCAACTAGCGCGTATCGAAATGATTCAAA
>DAMCTP010000004.1:21837-68381 GCA_032113595.1 Pseudogracilibacillus sp. | reverse complement strand
ATACTATAAATGTAGCACGCGCTCCCCTAGCGCGTATCGAAATGATTCAAAATACCTTAAATGTAGCACGCGCTCAACTAGCGCGTATCGAAATGATTCAAAATACTATAAATGTAGCACGCGCTCCCCTAGCGCGTATCGAAATGATTCAAAATACTATAAATGTAGCACGCGCCCGGGTGTTGTGTACTTAAAATAATAGTTTTTTACAAAGTGATTCTAATATTAAAAAGTCCCCAATGATTTATCCAATGGAATCAAGAATTTAAACAAATTCGTAGAAGGTGAGTTGGCTTCTTCTTATTAATGTCATATATTTCTTCAATATTCGTCTAATCTGTCCACGTGACACTCTTGCTCCGCACCATTCATAAATCCTTCTCACAGTTATCTTTTCATTCGGAAATAGCAAACTATATTCCACTACATGACGCATCACGATAGACTCAACACCTTCAGCATGGCTACAATGGGGACATACTACCTGTTTATAACCAGTCGAATCCAACATTCCATCACATCCCAAACATAAAAGTCCTTTCCGTAAAGATTTAAAATCAAAAGTTGGCAAACGAACATATGATGTTTCATCCAGATGTTGATCAAGTAATATTTCTGCAAATTTCGTATGCCTATCATTTAAACAAATCCCATTATTCAAATGATTCATCGATTGCACAAACCTTTGTAACTGTGGCTGATAAATTATTGGCAACTTCATCGGTGCCTCATATAACCAAAACTCATCATGCACAAAAACAACATAAGATTGCAAAGGAAAATTTACTCGCAAGTCCCGCAATAAACTACCAAATAAAAATTCAGTTCGTTGCAATTGTAACAATGGATTGCGAATTTCGGACTTAGAGGTGGCAGAATACCATTTATCATCTTTCAGATAAAAATCACCACTAAAATTTTTCACTTCAATAATGTAAATTGATTTAGGGAAAATAATTAAACAATCGATTTGGAAGGTTGTTCCATTCGCTTTGAGGAGTAAATCAAATAAAATGATGCAATGTGAGGTTAAACGCTGTTTTAGTATTTGGTATAATTTTCTTTCTCCCAAATACCCTTTCTTGTCATTGTCATATACCTTAAGAAATTCATTCGACAATGCTCTTCTTACCTTTAAGAATTTCAATAGCTGTAATTCTTTAGGCGGAAAAAGTGTTTTATAAAATTTTAATCCCATTAATTCCCTCCTTTTTTCCTATTATACAACTCTTTGGATTTATTGCTAGTAATAAAATATAAATAGATTATAATAGTAGTATCGTCCTAGTCATACAAACGGGAGGGTAAATGATGATACATATTTACTGGTTAATTGTATTTTTTCTATTAGGAACGATATTTGGTTCTTTTTTTAATGTGGTTGGTTTACGCCTCCCAAAAAAACAACCATTTCATATTGGCAGATCACATTGTCCAACATGTCATAAAACACTTCAATGGTATGAGCTGATCCCTGTTCTTTCATTTATCATCCAACGTGGGAAATGTAAGGGATGTTCTGGCAAAATTTCCCCGATATATCCTGTCGTTGAATTTTTGACAGGTGGATTATTTGCTTTTAGTTATTGGCAATTAGATTTTCAAGTAGAACTTATCACTGCTTTATTATTAATGAGTATGCTCATGATCATCTTCGTGTCAGACATTACCTATATGATCATTCCTAATAAAATTTTACTATTTTTTCTACCGTTCTTATTGATATTACGTATAATTCACCCTTTAGACCCTTGGTATGACGCTATTATCGGGGGAGTCGTTGGATACACCCTTATCGCTATTATTATTATCGTAAGTAAGGGTGGCATGGGTGCCGGTGATATGAAGCTTTTTGGGGTTTTGGGGATTATATTCGGTATATCCAATACTATGCTAAGCTTTTTAATTGCAGCATTTTTAGGGGCAATAATAGGGAGTATTTTAATTTTATTGAAGAGATTAAAAAAGAAACAACCAATTCCTTTTGGCCCATATATTGTTGTAGGGGCAATTATTACTTATTTTTATGGTTCAAAAATTATTCAATTATATTTTAATTTATTGTGACAAGTAAAAAGTGTTATTGACATAGTCATTTAGCCCTGATAGTATTTACTTACCAAGTAATTATATTAATTTTTTTAAAAAATATAAAGGAAGCAAAGAAATGCGGTTTTTTAGTTGGGCACCTTAATCGCATCGAGCTAGTGGTGCAACCGTCCTTTACGTAAACATGTTGATGTTACTAAAGGCTTTTTGTCTTGGTGTATAAAACTTTAATATATCTGATATCCCCTTATGAAAATGGAAAATTAATTTTAATAATTTATAAAAAGAGGAATCAATCAAATGGCTAGAAAACGACTTGGAGACATACTTGTAGAAACGAATATTATCACGAATGAGCAATTAGAAAATACCTTAAAAATAAAAAGACAAGATGAAAAGCTTGGTGATACATTAATTAGGGAAAATTATATTACTGAGCAGCAATTAATTGAAGTATTAGAATTTCAACTTGGCATTCCACATATAAATATTTTTCAATATCCAATTGATCCAAACATTGTACAACTTGTACCACAAGAATTAGCGAAGCAATTTCAAGTAATGCCAATAAGAACAAAGGATGATTTTTTATTTGTAGCGATGGCTGACCCAATGGACTATTTTGCTATCGAAGAGCTTAGGATGGCGACCGGATATCAAATAACCCCGGCCTTTGCAACAAAAGATTCCTTAAATAGAACGATTACTAAATATTATGATTTACAACACTCATTGGATGAAGCAATGGACGGAATTTCGCCTGAAGAAATAACAGAAGACACAGGGATCACAGATGAAAATTCACCGATTGTCCGTTTAGTTAATCAAATCATCAGTAACGCGGTAACGCAGCAAGCAAGTGATATCCACTTTGATCCACAAGAAATGGAATTTGTCATTCGATATCGCGTCGACGGCGTATTATTAACTGAAAGATCATTGCCGAAGTATTTGCAAAATAATGTTACTGCGAGATTGAAAATAATGGCAAACTTAAATATTACAGAGAATAGAATGCCTCAAGATGGAAGAATTAAAACAATCATTAACTTTAAAGATATCGATATTCGTTTGTCGACATTACCTACTGTATATGGTGAGAAAATTGTCATGCGAATATTAGATTTAGGTAATAAATTAGATGATTTAAATAAAATTGGCTTTACAGAACAAAATATTAGTCTTTTTAAAGAGATGATCTCCCAACCGAACGGTATCGTTTTAATTACTGGTCCAACGGGTTCGGGAAAATCATCGACACTTTATGCAGCATTGCATCAACTAAATAATAAGGCTGTTAATATTATTACGGTAGAAGATCCAGTCGAATATCAATTAGAAGGTATTAATCAGGTGCAAGTAAATGAAGCGATTGGAATGACTTTTGGGACGGGATTACGGTCTATTTTAAGGCAGGATCCCGATATCGTCATGGTTGGTGAAATTCGTGATTTTGAAACAGCTCAAATTGCCATTCGTGCTTCACTGACAGGACATCTTGTATTAAGTACATTACATACAAACAGTGCTGTCGCCGCATTGACAAGATTAATGGATATGGGAATAGAACCATTTTTAATTTCTTCCTCTATTTCCGGGATTGTTGGGCAACGGCTAGTAAGGAAAATATGCCAAGATTGTAAAGAAACAGAAATTCCCAACGATCGTGAAAAGGAATTATTTTCAGAAGCAGGCCTCATGATTAGTGAAGTTCAGAGGGGAAAAGGTTGTCCGAACTGTAATAATACTGGCTATCGCGGCAGAATTGCGATACATGAAATATTAGTGATCAATGATTCTGTCAGAGATTTAATTATGTCATCCTCAAGTGCGAGTAAAATACGTCAATATGTGCAGCAAACGGGAATGCTTTTTTTAACTGACGATGGTTTGATAAAAGTTCAACAAGGTTTGACAACAACTGAAGAAGTGATGAGAGTTGCTGCGTTTCGCTAGGAGGAATTCACTTGATTGATTCGATTAATCAATTATTTAATGATGCCGTACAAAAAAATGTATCTGATATTCATTTAACTGTCAACACGCCGCCGATTTACCGTATAAATGGTGAGTTGGTAAGGCATAATGATATACCAATGCATGCAGATGCTCTTGCAAAAATGGCAAAGGAAATTTTAGGCAGTAATTGGGGTTCTTTTCAAAAATCGGGTGAAATAGATTTTGCTTATGAATTAAAAGGTATTGCTCGATTTCGGATTAATATTTTTTACCAACGTGGTTTTATTAGTATTGCTGCAAGAACAATTGCAGAAGAAATTCCAACCATTGAACAGCTGGGTTTACCTGTTATCATAAATAGGCTGACAAAAAAACCACATGGTCTTATTTTAGTGACAGGACCGACTGGCTCAGGTAAATCGACAACATTAGCTGCGATGATTCACCACATTAATGAACATGCAAAAAAACATATTGTGACATTGGAGGACCCAATCGAATATATCCATAAAAATATTAATTCGATTGTTCAACAGCGTGAAGTCGGTAAAGATACGAAAGAATTTCGCTCCGGATTAAGGGCTGCATTACGACAAGATCCGGACGTAATTTTAGTAGGGGAGATGAGGGATTTAGAAACAATCTCCACTGCAATTACGGCAGCGGAAACAGGTCATTTAGTATTAGCGACATTACATACAAATAGTGCTGCACAGACAATCAATCGAATGATTGATGTTTTTCCGCCACATCAGCAGGCACAAGTTAGAATTCAACTGTCATCTGTTTTGGGGGCAATTATTTCGCAAAGACTGATTAAAAGAATCGATCATTCAGGCAGAGTTGCTGCAACAGAAATTTTAATAAATCAACCCGCTGTTGCTAATTTAATTAGCAATGAGAAAATCAGTCAAATTAATAATGTTCTACAGACGAGTAAATCAGCTGGCATGCATACGTTGAACATGGATATTCAAACGCTTATGCAAAGAGGCATCATCTCTAGGGAGGAAGCTACTTCATACATGCAAGAGGAAGGTGTTCAATAGTGCAATCATTTAAATATGTTGGTAGAACTGCCGACGGACTTTTGCAGAAAGGAACAATGGAAGCTACCTCACAAAGTGAAGTAAAAACAAAACTCCGTGAATTAGGGATCAGTCCTAGGGAGATTACGGAAAAGAAACAATCATTTCTCACAAAAGATATTACTTTATTTCAGAATAAAGTTAAAAATGAACATTTCGTTATTTACAGTCGGCAATTTGCCACGTTAATTCGAGCAGGTATTACAATTGTTGATGCTACCAAAATTCTTATTAACCAGACAGAAAGCAAATCACTTAAAAAAATACTAACACTAGTAGAAGTAGATTTGAAAAGCGGGATTGCCCTTTCAGATGCAATCGATAAATATCCAAAAATATTTCCGACATTATTTCGCAACATGATTCGTGCTGGTGAAATGACGGGAAGTTTAGATGAAACTTTAGAACAAATGGCATCATACTACGAAAAGCAATATAATTTGAAAAGTAAAATCCGGGCAACATTGAGTTATCCGATATTATTATTATTATTAATTATAGTAGTTGTTGGGTTTTTACTTGTCGTCATTATGCCGCAGTTCAACGGGATATATGATCAATTAGGGGTAGAACTGCCAGTAATAACGAAATTTGTTTTACAACTTAGTTTTATTTTTCAAAAGTTTTGGTGGCTGTTTTTACTTGCAGTCATCATCATTACTTTATTAATAAGCATCATTTATCGTTCTAATGAAAAATTTAAATACTCTGTTCATTTAATATTGTTAAGAATTCCGATCTTTGGGAAACTGCTACAGAAATCGTTAATTGCGAGAATGTCACGTACATTGTCTTATTTATTTTCCAGTGCTGTCCCAATACTGGATGCTTTAATTATTGTTGCAAAAGTAGTCGATAATCCAATTATTAGCAAGGTTGTTCTTAAGTCTAGAAGGAGTTTAGAAGGTGGGGGATCATTATCGGAGCCGTTGTCTAACCATTGGGTATTTCCCCAACTCGTTCACCAAATGATTGCTATCGGTGAGCAAACTGGCTCGTTGGATTTTATGTTAGAAAAGATTGCCCACTTTTATGAAGAAGATGTTGATAGAACAGTAGAAACGCTGCGTTCATTAATTGAACCGATGATGATCGTTGTATTAGCTTTTGTTATTGGGTTTATTGTGTTGTCCATCATGTTACCGATGTTTACGATTTTCACGGAAATTCAATAGAAGGGCTTTGAATAATTTATTTATTTTTATGGAAGGAGTGTTGAGAAGTAGCAAAAAATATTTTACAGTTAGACAATCTATATAAAAAACAGGAGGAATACAAATGAAAAAATTTAGTCAACTATTACGAAATTCAAGAGGATTAACGTTAGTAGAATTATTAGCGGTTGTTATCATTTTAGCCATTATTTCAACGATTGCCTTTGTTACTATCACAAAAGTAATTGATAACGCCAAAAAAGATGCTCACATCGCCAATGCGGTACAATTGATTAACTCAGCAAAATTGTATGAAGCAGGTGGTGGGGAGATTGATAGCGGAGTAACTAGTGGAGACTTAAATGATGCAGGGTTTATTGGTGAATTAATTAACCCATGGGATACGGACGATGGAGATTATGAAGGGACAGTAAATAAATCTGAAGATAAATATGAAGTTACTTTAGACAGTGACGGTCATGAGTGTGATATTACCGGCCAATCAGAGAAAGATTTAGCTAGAGACCGTGAGTTAGTCTGTTCTAATGCAAGTAATGATGATTAATTGCTTTATTAATACAGTTTCCCGGTTTTTATTGCTAGGAAACTGTATTCTTACCCAAAAGTAAATTTGCGTTTTGAAGGAGTGCGTGACATCATGGTTTCTTTTGGAAGATCAAAACGAATCGTTAATATAATGATTGACGACTATGTCATTCGAATGATTGAAAATAAAGGGCAAAGTTTAAAATCAATAAAAAAGGCAAAAGAAGCACCAATCCCACCAGGAATTATTGAAAAAGGGAAAATAGTTGATGAATTACAATTATTTTCGTTGATGAAAAAACTAGTGAAAGAATGGAAAATTAAACATCGAAAAGTGCGCTTTTATGCACCTCAATCATTTGTCATTTTACGTGAACTTGATATTCCTAATCATATCATCGATAAAAATGAAAATATTAAGGATTATATTTCAATGGAAGTTGGCCATACAATTCACTTTCCCTTTGAAAATCCAGTATTTGATTTGTATGATGTTTCAAAAGAAAATGAAAATACGTCAAAGATAATCCTCTTTGCTGCTCCTGAAAATGAAATTTTAAAATATGTCAATTTGTTAATCGATAGCACGTTAAAACCAATTGCTGTCGATGTTTTACCTTTGGGCATCTACCGCTATTTGGCATTGAAGTTCAAGCAAGAAACGAACAAGAAGGTTTTTTTAATTTTAAACTTTCATTTAACTTCATTTACTATTAGTATATTCCGTCATGATAAACTAGAATTTATGCGGCATCAATCACTCAATGCAACACCGGAAAACTGGGATAATGATAAAAATGAAGAACAACAAAATCCAAATGATGAAATTATTGATCATTTGGAGGAATTAGAAAGGTTAATGAATTTCTATCAATTTTCAATCCATAAAGGAAATATTTCCATTACGGATATGATTGTGACAGGTGATATTCCAACTCTAGATGTGATGACAAAACATTTAAGGGAAATCGTTGCCATCCCTGTTCATCCATTTACATTATCTAACAGTAAAATAGGTAAAAGTACTATTTCTACGGAATTTATCCCTAACCTCGGACTTGCATTAAAGGAGAATCAATAAGGTGAACAAACAAATACTGGACATAAACTTATTGCCTGTCATTAAGAAAAAACGTAAAGGAACAGCCGCTTTAATTGTCATTTTATCCATAATGATTGCGGCGGTATATGTTTTTTTATTTGTAGATTTCCTTTTAAGTAAGCAATCAATCAATAAATTATCAACATCTGAGCAATCGTTACAGGAAGAGATTCAGCTGATAGAGGGCAGTGTTAAACAAAATGATCAGAATTTACTTGAGGACTCTGTTCGCTATATTGATGGAAAGCAGATATGTTCATCGATACCCCTGAAAAATGTTAATGAGACTTTACCGAAAAACAGCCAATTAATCTCCTATCGTTTTAATGAACAAGAGATTAGGTTACAGTTGCATTTTCAACAGATGGAGGAAGTTTCATATTACGCAAAAGCATTAAGGGAATTTTCATATATTACAGAGGTTAAAACTCATCGTATATTATTAACTAATGCCGAGGATAAAGGCGGCCAGTACTGGGCAGAAATGACTCTATTATTAAATGAAAAAGAGTTGAGGGGAGCAATGAACAAAGATGAGTGAATTTTTCCGTTCGAAAAAATGGATCGTTTTTTTCCTTCTCATTGTTTTGCTCTTTTCAGCTGTTTCGATATATGTCTTTTTGAATATACGACTTCATGAAGAGGCGGCTTCAAAGAAAATAGATTTCCAAACAAGTCAGACTTATTTGGAAAATTTACACAACGATAATAAAAATGCAGCTAAAGAAGATGAAACTTATTTAGCCACATTAATTGAAAAAGTACCCCAAAATCCAAATGTAGACGATTATATTTTGTCGCTGCAATCAATTTTTGAAAAGAATAAAAGTAAAATAAATGATGTCGAATTTTTATACGACGGCACGGTATCAGATTGGCAAAAAAATGATATCTCTTCCGAAACTCAAAATGAGAATCCCGATGCTAACCCAATTGATGAATATGAAACGGATATTGAAGAATTAGCTGAAGATAAGCGAAATAGTGTGGAACAAACAAATGATAGTCCAGAGGGTTTAGAAATATTAATTGTGAGAATGTCCACCGTATCACCAAATTATCATACCTTTGTTAGTCTCATAGACACTCTTGAAAACCAGCAAAGAAAGTCAGTGGTAAAATCGTTCAGTTATCAAACAAATGATAATAAACAAATTTCATCACAAATTGAATTGTTGACATTTTATTATCCGTCCAACTAATGGAGGCAACCTATGTTTAAAAGCGAAAATGTTAATCGGTCAAAAGATGGTTTTACTCTCGTTGAAGTTCTAGCTTCCATTGCTATTTTAACGATTATCATCATGACGTTTGCCTTTGTATATAGTCAAACGATAAAAACAACGATTCAATCTGAAGAAATCATTGATGGAACGTATATTGCTCAGTTGGAAATGGAAAATATTTATCAATTAAAAGATACCTCTTTTGAAGATCGAAATGAGGCTTTTTCCAGTTTAGGCTATGTTCTAGTGAAGACAGGTGTTTTGAAAAAAGAGAAGGACAATTGGGATATTACATTAACATGGGATATGGTTGAGGACTCTCTTTTGACAAAAATCGTCTTACAGGTTGACAATCATAAAGAGCCTAAAACATCAGAAGTGCAAATGGAGTATTGGATGGAATGGCAGGTGGAATGAATGATTAAGCAATTTTTTAATGAAAAGGGTCTAACGTTAGCTGAATTATTAGCAGCACTTGCGATAGGCTCAATTATTTTAATCATGCTCATTTCTATCCTGTTATCTATTCCTAACCAGTACGAAGAACAATCTACTAAAGTTGACAGACTAACTAATTTAACTTTAGCTTCAAAAGCAATAACGAGAGATTTGCGAAGAGCACCTTCAATTGAATCAGTACAGGCCGACGGTTCATCCTTGAAAATACTGACGGAAAATTACGATGTCGAATATTATTTGGAAAATAATATCATTAGGAAAAATGATGTTGATTATGTTTATGAAATAAAATCGTTTCAAGCAGTCAAAGTCGATTCAACAATTCAATTAAAAATAGAAAGTCTGAATGGAAAACAAATTGAAACGTCAATCAGTTTACGGGAGGGGCAAGAAAATGAATATGTCCAAGACTAGATCACAAGCTGGCTACACGTTAGTTGGTGTACTGTTCATTTTTGTTCTCCTGTCGGTATTAGGATTGAGTATAACTACCCTAGCCGTCACTTCCTTTCAAAATTCATCCAAAGAAGAGCTTAATCAGTCCGCTTTTTATATTGCGGAATCAGGGATTAATAAACGAATGGAAGAAGTCGTTGAACAAATTAAGGAAATTCATAAAAAAGATACCATAAAGAATGACACCGATTTCTACGATGACCTGCAAAATATTGTTGATGAAAGTGGCGTCAAGTACTCACAATTTGAAAAAACAAACAATGTCCAACCTGAAGCAATGGTAACAATCCATCGCATCGAAAATACTGAAAATGAATTTAAAATGGAATCAATCGGAAAAATTCGTGATGAATCGAGAAAATTAGCAACGAAATTTACAGTGGGATGGGGTGATAGTGGTAGTGTTGGCGATGGAAGTGAAGGCGGGGAAGGTGGAAGTGGGAACACAGGTAATCAAGGTGATGACGTTGTTCTGCCGCCGTTTGCGATTTTTACAAAAGGGAAATTAGAAATAAAAAATGGTACTATTAATGGTAACTTTAGTAGTACAAGTGAGGAAAATGACAGTATAGTTGTAGATGGGGGACCAACTATTAATGGAGATGCATATGTTATTGGTGGGAATGAGTTGTTTGTAAACGCCCCTAACCGATTCAAATTAAATATAGAGGAACTAGATGAAAATTATTCTTTTCCAGATCTTCCGCCTTTTCCTGAAATACCCCAATATGTTTGTCCTGAAGATGATTTTATACATAAAGATAATAGTGATCATTATTTTATTAAAGATTGCAATCTAAACATAACAAATTATGCTACTAATTTATACGAATTGAAAGTTGAGTATAATCTTAAATTTAATAGTATAAATTTAGATGAAAACAATACGCTTTATATTAACATGGAAAATGGAAATAAAAGTATTGTAGTTGACCATTTAAATATAACAAATGGTCATATAAAATTAATCGGCGATGGAGCTGTCACATTTTATGTAACTGGGAAAATTACGATGGGTGCAGGAAGCACTATTAATAATTCAGGAAATAAGAGCAGCGTAAATATTTTTTATGATGGAAATGAGGATATAAATCTACATGGCAATACTAAAATATTTGGCTCTATCTTTTCTAACTCTTATGACGCTAACATCAATATGGGGGCAAGTGGTGAAATTCACGGTAATATTTTTACTAATGCAATGAATATTCAATTAAATGGAGCAGCCGCTTCAAAAAATCAAATTATTTTAGCGCCGAATGCACACACCAAATTTGCAAATGGGATTATAAATGGCCGGATTTACTCATCAAGTTATTTAATGGATGGCGGGGCTCAAATAATCTATTCCGAAGATTTAGATATCGAAGGGCCTTTATCTATTGAGGAATTGTATGGGAATAGTGGTGATCAAAAACCAGATTCCTTCACAATAAAAAGGGAATCAATTATTGAAATTAATTAATTGAACTAATAAGTATGAAGTTCTCTTATCCCCGCTATTTCATACAATAAGTATAAACAGTGGAATGGGGGGGCTTTTTTGATGCGTCAATATACGATTTTGCGATTGTTGTTACTTACCTTTTTATTGTATGTTGCTTGGCCAGTTATTCCGGAAGCGTCAGGGCAGTTGCAAGTGACTTTTTGGGGTGTTTGGTTAGGTTTTATGCTTTTATCGTTTGGTGGAAATTTGGCGACGCTGTTGCAATTGTCACACCCACCTGTAATGGAACAGCGTACTGAAAATAATAAAAGGGTAAGAGAACACTAAAATGACATAGCCATCAATGACATAAAGGATAAAGATTAACGGAAGGTATTAATCATTGAGCTTCGACCATAACAGTTGTATAATAGGAAGTGTGTTATACTAGTACAGTTTAATTATGGTGGGGTGAAATGATGGGGCTCACGAAACACGAACAAATTATACGTCATATTGTCGGATTAACTATCGGTCATAAAATTTCTGTTAGACAAATTGCAAAGGATTTATCAGTGAGTGAAGGAACAGCTTATCGTGCGATTAAAGAGGCTGAAAATCAGGGACTCGTGAGTACGATGGATCGTGTTGGTACAATTCGTATTGAGAAAAAAGAAAAAGATACGTTAAAAAATTTAACGTTTGCTGAGGTGATTAATGTTGTCGATGGACAAGTACTCGGTGGACGGGGAGGACTACATAAAACGTTAAATAAATTCGTTATCGGAGCCATGCAGTTAGAGGCAATGATGCGGTACACTGAAGCTGATTCATTACTCATCGTAGGTAATCGTGTGAAAGCACATGAACTAGCCATTAAGGCTGGTGCAGCAGTATTAATTACTGGTGGTTTTGATACGAAAGAACATATTAAAAAATTGGCCGATGAAAAAAAGTTACCAATCATGTCGACAAGCTATGATACGTTTACCGTAGCTGAAATGATTAACCGCGCAATCTATGACCAGTTAATTAAAAAAGATATTATTTTTATTCGTGATATTCATACACCATATGATGAGGTACATCATTTATACCATACTGATACAGTTGATGACTGGTATAAATTAAACGATTTAACAACCCATACCCGTTTCCCAGTATTAGACGATGCCGGTCGTGTCGTAGGGATGGTTACCTCTAAGGATGTTGTCAATATTGATAGAAATGAACCAATTGAAATTGTGATGACGAAAAAGCCAACAACTGTTAAAGGGGAATCTTCTCTTGCTTATGTTGCCCATTTAATGGTGTGGGAAGGTATTGAGGTCATTCCGATTGTTAATATGTTAAATGAATTGGAAGGGTTAGTATCCCGTCAGGACGTTTTGAAGGCATTAAATGAAATGCAACGACAACCACAAGTTGGTGAAACGATTCATGACGTTATTTCGCGTGGGTTAAAAGCAGTGGAAGGAGACCCTACGGTGTTTGAGGCAGAGGTGACACCACAAATGACGAATCAGCTAGGGTCATTATCAAACGGTGTGTTAACGTCACTTATTTCAGAGTCTAGTACACGATTAATTGAACATTTAAAAAAATCAAATGTAGCAATTGAAAGTTTAAACATTTATTTTATCGAGCCAGTTCCAATTGATAGTCATATTATTATAAAACCGACATTATTAGATGCTGGTCGGGTTTATGCTAAAATTAATATAGAAATATTTAATGATAAGAAACTCGTCTGTAAAGGGATGTTGATGGCACAATTGATGGATTGAATGGACTTTTGAAAATTTTTCGGTAGTATTTGGGATAAATAAAAAAAGCAACCATTTTTCCACATATCAAATGGTTGCATTGGATAACCTGAATTTTTATTCTGAATCAACCCGTAGTCTTTTCCATTCTTTACGATAATGTCTTGCTTCATTAAAGCCGTATATTGTTTGTATAACTCCTAAAATGAGGAATACAATACTGATAAATAAAACGAGTCTTACCGGATTAATGAGATATTGATTAACGCCAACAGATATTAAAAAGATTCCAAGACAAATACGTGATTTTGCATTAAAATAATGTTGGGTTAACGTATCCTTCGTTCGTAAAATAGCGACCTTATAATAAATATAAAAAACGATAGATAAAACGATTAATATGGCAAATATGAACATGCTTATCTTCTCCTACAAATTAAAGGATTCATTACTATACGTCATTGTAACGTTTTTTTAATAGATTAGAAAGCATTTTCTCTTTAAACAAGCCGAAAGTTAGTATCATATAAACTAGTAGAAATTTTCACAAAAAATATAAGGAGATTTTTCCATGCCAGTAAATGATATTATCAATAAAATAAAATTATATGACACGATTATTATACATCGTCACGTACGTCCTGATGCGGATGCTCTTGGGTCGCAAAATGGTTTAAAAGAAATGATTCAAACATCGTTTCCGGACAAAAAAGTTTATGCTGTTGGTGAAGAGGATGTTAATCTTCATTTTCTAGCAAGAATGGATCATATTTCTGATGATGTTTTCGCTGATGCTTTGGCAATTGTTTGTGACACAGCAAATACAGGTAGAATTAGTGATCAACGTTATACACTGGCTAAAGAAGTGATTAAAATTGATCATCATCCAAATCATGATAAATATGGGGACCTTTTATGGGTAGATACAACCGTCAGTTCAACGAGTGAGTTAATTTATGAATTATATTTATCTGGAAAGGATATTTTTAACATCAATGATAATTTTGCTAGGTTAATTTATGCAGGAATTGTAGGAGATACTGGAAGGTTTCTATTTCCAAGTACGAGTAATCAAACTTTTCGTTATGCATCTGAATTAATCGAGTTTAATTTTGATCGAAAAAAACTATATGATGATCTTTATCGAGTAACAGAGAATATTGCCAGATTGAGAGGCTATATTTTGGCTAATTTTGAGTTATCGCCATCTGGTGCCAGTGCAGTCAAATTAACAAAGGATGTTTTACAACAATATGATGTAGATCCAATAGAAACCGGTAAATTAGTCGGTACGTTAGCAGAAATTGATGGCATGAAATCTTGGGCCTTTTTTATTGAAGAAGCTGATATAATCCGTGTTCGTTTACGGTCAAAGGGACCGGTGATCAATACATTAGCGATGAAATACAATGGTGGTGGACATCCGATGGCATCTGGGGCAACAGTCTATAGTTGGGAAGAGGCAGAGCGGCTTTTTGATGAATTAAATAAGTTATGTGAGTCTTTTCAATAGTGAAGGATAGTAAAAAATAAATGTGCTCGGATTTTATATGAGACCCAAGCACATTTATATCATGTTAGGATTATTTAGTCGGTGTAAACCAACATCCACTATTCGTTTTTTCAATGTCAACGGCTAATTCTTCCCTTTCAATGCTTCTTTTCATTAAACGAATTAATTCTGGTGATTCAGCATAAACCGTTCGTCCTTCTTTTAACTGGTTGATTTTATCGTCACGCATTGCTCTTTGATCAATAACTTTCATCATTTAAAGCCCCCTTCCGTGTTTCCACTAATGTCTATTTTATCGGATTTTTCAAATTGAATCCATCGTTTTTATTTATTTTCATAAAATGTTCATTATTTAGTATTGACTTTAAATAAGAAATTGTAATGAAATTTCCTTAAAATTGCATTAGCAATTAGGGAGTATGGTACCATTTGATACGTCAGATATCCCGTTCTAACAATATAGTAAGTTTAATTGTTTCCGATATGGTTAAACGTTTTATTTCAATTTGATATGCTTCATCCTCAACGGCATATGTTCTGTTTTCGATGACAGAAATTAATAGTTGTTCATGATTTGAGATGTCACTCACTTCTTTACCAATGACATATTCCATTTCTTGTTTGATTAATTTTTCGAGTTGATGGATTTGTAATCGATCAAGTGATGCTTGCTTTTGATTCATGAAGGCGACTTCAATTTTTTGTACGGTGAACGTGGTTTGTTTTTGAAGCATTTCTTTATCTTGTAGCAATGCTTCATTTTGTACAGACAGTTCATTTGCTTCCATTTGTAGTTCACTTCTGTCAATTAACACATTTTCGTACATTTTACCATACATAAAAATGATCATGCTGTAAGCGATGATCGTACCTGTTAATATACCAAGGATAAATATTTGCCAGCTTCTTTTGCGATGATAATGGGGAAAATGCATCATTATTCCGCCCTAAAAGTAACCCATTGAACTAAAATTAAAGCTACTTTCACACCAGCCATCGCTGATATAACGATGGCAATTTGTTTCATTAAATCCATCGTCGAGCCATCTAAGATGCCTTTTTGAAATGTATCAATTGCATCAAATGTCCCACCGATAGCAGCGACAATGGCCCAGATTTTTAATGATTGTGAAATTCGATTCATTGCTAACAGCGGAGCATCTCCCGTTAAAAAGGAGCCGATACTGCCGATTAGTGTGCCACCTATAATGACACCAAAGGCAATAAAGAAGCAATGGATAAATGAAGCAAAAAAACGTTCCTCCATCATTGAAACCACACCTTTAAGGTAAAATTTTAATCGTTAGCTAATTTGTAGTGAATGATAATTGATCCAGTTAATTCCTCTTGTTGATAAAAAGCAACAAGACACTTAACAGGGCATGAAAATTTATACCTACTTAATTTTATAATTTACTTATGTATATGAAGCGATAGACAAACTTATGAAGTGATCAAGTGGAAAGAGAATCGATGGGAAGGTATAATATAATTAGAATAACGTATAAATGAAAGTAGGAAAGCTTGATGACATATACACCTTTACAAGTGCATTCGGGTTATAGCTTTTTTAATAGCATGATTCAAATTGATCCATTAGTAGACCGGGCCAAAGAGCTCGGCTTTTCCCAATTAGCATTAACGGATGATCAAGTTTTGCACGGTGTTATTCCTTTTTATCAGGCGTGTCTGAAACACCATATTAAACCAATTATCGGAATGACAGTGAAAATATCGATAGATGATAAATTCATCAATGCGATACTGCTTGCCAAATCAACGATTGGCTACAAACATTTATTAAAAATTTCAACAACTATTCAGATGGAGAATCATTGTAATTTAGAAATTTTATCACCATATAGTGAAGATGTTATCTGTATTATTTCGACACAATCCCAATGGGTGAAAGATCAGTTGTTAGAGAAAAATATTCATGAAATAAAATCAATGTTGGAATTTTTTCAAAACACTTTTAATGAAAAAAATTTACATGTAGGTGTTGAAAAATATGGACGGGAAGATGATCAACTTGTTCAAATTATCAAGCAGTTTGTGACCACAGAAAATTTATCAGCTGTCGCCATCCAGGATGTCCGTTATTTACAACAAAAAGATTTTCCAACTTACGATTGTTTACAGGCAATGAAGGGTCATCGAACTTGGGATCAACAAAATGTCAACAAACAACATCAACATCGGCATTTACGGACGAGTGAGGAAATGGGGATTCTTTTTGCCGATTGGCCAGAAGTTATCTCAAAATCAACAGAAATAGCGAATGAATGTCAAGTGGATCTTTCTTTTGATACTTACCATCTACCAGCATTTCCTACATCAAATGGGCAAACGACAGCAGAGTATTTACAAGCCCAATGTGAAGCAGCATTGTCGGTAAAATATGACAAAGTCTCAAAAGAAGTGACTGACCGATTACAAAAAGAATTAGACATTATCGACTCATTAGGGTTTAATGATTATTTTTTAATCGTTGCTGACTTTGTACAATTTGCTAAAGATGAGCAAATCTTAGTTGGGCCTGGGCGTGGTTCAGCAGCAGGGTCAATTGTCTCCTACTTATTAGGCATTACGGACGTTGATCCATTGAAATACGATTTGTTATTTGAACGATTTTTAAATCCGGAGCGGGAGACAATGCCCGATATTGATATCGATTTTGCTGATACCCGACGTGATGAAGTCATTCAATACGTTAAAAATAAATACGGTGAAGATTATGTGGCACAAATTATTACGTTTGGAACATATGGGGCAAGATCTGTTTTACGTGAGTTAATGAAAACGATGGAAATTAATGATAGTGACCAAGCCTATATACTAAACCAATTTCCAACCTATGCTAATAAGCCGATTATGACGTATGTGAATCAATCGGAACAATTTAAAGCGTATATCAAACAATCCACAACTTTACGAATGTTGTTTACCCATGCAATTAAATTAGAAGGCCTTCCAAGACATGCATCAACACATGCGGCAGGGGTCGTTATTGGGAAATCACATTTAACTGAACATGTTCCATTAATGAGAGGGTCCCATGACATAGCTTTAACTCAATATGCCATGAATGATCTTGAGGCGATTGGTTTATTAAAAATGGACTTGCTAGGATTACGTAACTTAACGATCATTGACAAAATTATTCGTTCGATTAACTTTACGGTGGATAAGACCTTTTCTTTGGAGAAAATCCCCGAGCATGATGAAAAAACTTTCGCCTTACTACGGACGGGAAAAACGAATGGTATTTTTCAACTAGAATCTGCCGGAATGAAGCGGGTATTATTACAATTACAACCAACTTCCCTCGATGATATTATTGCCTTAAATGCATTATATCGACCAGGGCCAATGGAACATATCCCTACTTACATTGCCAGGAAACATGGCAAAGAAAAGACGGTATTTATACATGAAGATTTACGAGAAATTTTAAGTCCAACCTATGGTGTCCTTGTTTACCAAGAACAAATTATGCAAGTCGCTCATGTGATTGCTAATTATACATTAGGTGATGCCGATGTATTACGAAGGGCCGTTAGTAAAAAGGAAAAGAAACTAATGGCAGAACAAGAAGGTCAGTTTATAAGTGGGGCATTAAAAAATGGTTATTCAGAAAAGATTGCGAGAGAAATTTTTTCTTGGATAGTTCGTTTTGCTGATTATGGGTTTAATAAAAGTCACTCAGTTGCGTATAGTATGATCGGGTATCAGCTTGCCTATTTAAAAGCGAATTATTCGACACATTTTTTTGCGCAAATTTTAAGTTCCGTGATGAATGAACCTAAGAAATTAAAATTATATATGACAGAAGCAACTGAAAGATCCATTAACCTGTTACCTCCTTCTATAAATAGAAGTTTTGGCTATTTTACTGTAGAGGAAGGAAATATTCGAATCGGTCTTATGATCATCAAAGGGATTGGTTATGAATCAATTAATAATATTATCGAGGCTAGAAAAAATGGAGTTTTTAAAGACTTGTTTGATTTTTGTTTACGTACTTCATTAAAACGTCCTGTCATTGAAACTTTAATTATCGCCGGGGCATTTGATACCCTTCATAAAAACCGAGCTAGTCTTTTAGCCTCGATTGATAAGGCATTGGAATTGAAAATCTTGTTCGGAGACGGTAATGGGCAGACGAATTTATTTCATGATCAATTACAATTAACAGCGGATTATATTGAAATGGAAGATTTTCCGATCATGAAAAAACTACAAGATGAAAAAGACCTACTTCATATGTACGTTTCAAGTCATCCATTAAGAGCCTATCGAAAAAAGTTAAAAAAGCAGCAAATCATCACTTTGCAAGAAGCGATGCAAATGCCGGAAAATCAGCAAGTAAAAATAGTCGCCTTTTTACAAGAAATTAAAAAGATTCATACCAAACGTGGTGATTCAATGGCATTTATTACGATTGGTGATGAAACAGATGAAGTGGAAGCGGTCATGTTCCCAAAATTATATCGACAAATGAATCGGGTGATAAAAGAAGACGAGGTCTTTATTATCGAAGGAAAAATGAGCATACGACACGAAGAAAAACAAATCATTATAAATCAGATGACAAAATACAATCCACAGCAATATAATGAAGAAGTAACCAAAAGTGTATACATACGTTTTAAGGGGCAAAATGATCAACTTTTAAAGCAAATCAAAGCTATATCAACCCAATTTCCGGGCCAAGCACCTATCATTTTGTACGATGAAAATGAAAAGAAAATGTATCGTTTAAGTGATGAATATAATGTCGCACCAATTAAAAATGTCGTCATTCAGTGTAAACAACTTTTCGGAGATGAAAATGTTGTGTTAAAATAGGGATACGATATAATAAATTATTAATAAAATTTATTGTAAGGTACTGCAAGTGAATTAAATGGATGGAGAGATGATCATGTCAAAATTAAGAGATGAAGCACTACATATGCATAAGGTTAAAAAAGGTAAGCTAGAAACAACATCAAAAGTAGCCGTGAAAAATGCAAAGGATTTGAGCTTAGCCTATTCACCGGGAGTGGCGGAACCTTGTAAAGAAATTTATTCACAACCAAATGCTGTATATGATTATACGATGAAAGGAAATCTTGTTGCTGTCGTTACGAATGGGACAGCAGTATTGGGGTTAGGAAATATTGGACCGGAAGCGGCGCTCCCTGTGATGGAAGGGAAAGCTGTTTTGTTTAAGGAGTTTGCTGGGGTTGATGCTTTTCCTATTTGTTTACAAACAGAAGATGTCGATGAAATTGTCCAAACTGTTAAATTATTAGAACCAACATTTGGTGGGGTAAATTTAGAAGATATTGCTGCTCCAAAATGTTTTGTTATTGAAGAACGCTTAAAAACGGAAACGAACATCCCTATTTTTCATGATGATCAACATGGAACAGCGATTGTAACGGTTGCTGGATTGATGAATGCATTGAAATTAGTCGGCAAACGTTTTAATGAAATTAAGGTAGTTGCTAACGGAGCAGGTGCAGCGGGGATTGCCATTATTAAATTGTTACAAAGAATTGGTGTCGGCGAAATTATAATGTGTGATTCTCAAGGAGCGATTTACCAAGGCCGTCCACGTCGAATGAACTTTGTAAAAGATCTTATCGCAAAGCATACAAATAAAGAGCGTAAAAAGGGTACTTTAGAGGAAATTATAGAAGGCGCAGATGTATTTATTGGGGTATCAGTTGGTGGGGCTTTAACACCTGAAATGGTTAAAAAGATGAATAAGGATCCAATTATTTTTGCGATGGCAAATCCAGATCCGGAAATTTTACCGGATGTCGCAAAAGAAGCTGGGGCAAAAATTATTGGAACAGGTCGTTCGGATTATCCAAACCAAGTCAACAACGTGCTTGCATTTCCTGGGATATTTCGTGGAGCATTAGATGTATGGGCAACTAGAATTAACAACCAAATGAAAATGGCGGCTGCGGAGGCTATTGCATCATTAATCCCTGAAAATAAATTAAATGAAAATTTTGTTATACCAGAACCGTTTGACCCACGTGTAGCTCCAGCAGTTGCGAGAGCAGTTGCTGAGACGGCAATGAAGACCGGTGTAGCAAGAAAAGAAGTAGACCCAGAAGAGGTTGAACGTAGAACATTAGAATTAAGTCAGTTTAAAAAATAAAAGTTGCGTTTAACTAGTTTAAATGATAATAGAATGTTATGTAGCATATCGTTTTTCAGTTTTTAATGATAGTTTACATATTAGTCAGTTATGGTATGATAGTAAAGGTGTTTCGTTGTAAAAAGTTTCCATCAGTTTATCCTCAAGTAATGATGACATATTAAATGATCATAATAACTTGTCATCATGAATAAACTGCAATTTGTTTTAGGAGGGATTACTTTGCTGAAAAAATTATTCACTCGGAACAAGAATAATACTGTTGTTCCGAATGAAAAGGCAAAGCAAGATGTACCGGAGGGAATCATGAATAAATGTCCTCAATGTACACAAATATTTTACCGAAAAGAAATGAAAAACAATCTATACGTATGTCCAAATTGTGATTACCATAACCCTATTACCGCATGGGATAGAATAGAGTATGTCATCGATGAAAATAGCTTTACTGAGTGGGATTCGGAAATGAAGACGAAAAATCCTTTACAATTTCCTGAATATACTGAGAAACTTCAAAAAGATCAAGAATTATCTGGTTTAAATGAGGCTATCATTACAGGAAAAGGTGAAATTGGTGGATATCCAGTTGCGATTGGAGTCATGGACGCCCGATTTCGAATGGGAAGTATGGGGACTGTTGTCGGTGAAAAAATTACTCGAGCAGTTGAAAGGGCTCGGGAAGAACATATTCCTTTTGTGATTTTTACTGCATCCGGTGGTGCAAGAATGCAAGAAGGGGTTTTAAGTCTAATGCAAATGGCCAAGACATCGATTGCAATTAAACGATTTTCTGATGAAGGTGGTTTAATGGTATCTGTGATGACTCATCCAACTACAGGCGGTGTGACAGCCAGTTTTGCCTCATTGGGGGATTATAATTTTGCTGAACCCGGAGCATTAATCGGTTTTGCTGGAAGACGGGTTATTGAACAAACAACTCGTGAAAAACTTCCGGAAGATTTTCAAACAGCTGAATTTTTATTGAAACACGGTCAGTTGGATCGCATTATTCATCGTCATGAGATGAAAGAGACATTATCTACGTTATTACACATTCATTCTCCTTATTATTTAAGTGAAATGCCTGCATCTAATGAGGAAGATGCCGTTTCAATGAAGGAGGAGCAGTCTGTATGAGTCAAATACTTGATTTTGAAAAGCCAATTGTTAATTTAAAAGAAAAAATTGTTGAGCTGAAGGAAATTTCTAAAGATAGTGAAATCGATTTAACTGAGGAAATTAAAACACTAGAAAGTAGATTGAAAAAGCTAGAAGACGATATTTATTTAAATTTAAAACCATGGGATCGGGTTCAAATGGCCCGACATCAAATGAGACCAACGACTTTAGATTATATTAATGAACTTTTTACTAATTTTATTGAATTTTATGGGGACCGTTATTTTGGTGATGACCGTGCCATTATAACTGGTATTGCTCATTACCATGGAAAACCTATCACGGTGATTGGTCATCAACGGGGTAAAAAAACGAAAGAAAATATTAGTAGAAATTTTGGGATGGCTCATCCTGAGGGGTATCGAAAAGCAATGAGGCATATGAAACAAGCTGAAAAGTTTAATCGACCTATTGTTACATTTATCGACACGAAAGGTGCTGAACCGGGTAAAGGTGCTGAAGAACGTGGACAAAGTGAAGCCATTGCCCAAAGTCTAAAAGAAATGGCTGGGTTAAAAGTTCCCGTCATTAGTATTGTTATTGGTGAAGGGGGCAGCGGTGGGGCTTTAGCCCTCGGTGTTGGAAATGTTATTCATATGTTAGAAAACTCTACTTATTCTGTCATTGCCCCGGAAGGTGCAGCTGCCATATTATGGAAGGATGCCTCATTAGCCAAACAAGCGGCCGAATCCATGAAAATTACGTCCTATGATTTAAAACGTTTAGGAATCATCGATGAAATTATAGCCGAACCAAAAGGTGGAGCACATCGAAATATACGTCAACAGGCACAAAATATTGATATGGTTTTACACCAATCTTTAGACAAGTTAATGGAGTTATCTGGGGAACAATTAATTGAGTCAAGATGGCAAAAATTTAAACATATTGGTTTGTTTAGTGAAGAACAGTGATTTTTGGGAGGGTTGACTTATTTATGTCAACCTTTTTTGCTATACATAGACAAATTATTTTCTGAAAATGGGCTTTGAATGATGAAAATCAACAGACATCATAAGGATTCTTTCAAAAATCGGGGGTGATTTTATGAGAAAAATTGCGGTTTTAACGAGTGGAGGGGATGCTCCCGGAATGAATGCAGCCATTCGTGCTGTAGTTCGGAAAGGACTATACCATGGGCTAGATGTGTTTGGTATATACTATGGTTTTCATGGATTAATGGAAGGCAACATGGTTCAAATGAAACTAGGTTCAGTTGGTGATATTATTCATCGTGGAGGAACGAAGCTTTATTCGGCACGAAGTGACGAGTTTGAAACTGAGCAAGGGCAAAAAAAGGCGCTGATGCATTTAGAAAGTAATGATATTGATGGCCTTATTGTGATAGGAGGTGATGGTAGCCTCAAGGGCGCAGAAGCCCTTTATCAACGTGGAATGCCAACAATAGGTGTTCCGGCCACCATTGATAATGATATTGGTTCGTTTGATTACACGATTGGTTTTGATACAGCATTAAATACAGTGATTAATGCCATTGATAAGATTAGGGATACTGCCACTTCTCACGAACGAATTTTTGTCATTGAGGTCATGGGAAGGGATGCAGGTGATTTAGCATTATATGCTGGATTAGCCGGTGGAGCAGAAAGTATTTTGATACCAGAGAATCCTGTTCAGTTAGCAACCATAGTAGATCGATTAAAACGGGGACATAATAGAGGGAAGAAACATAACATCATTGTATTATCTGAAGGGATTGGTTCAGGCATACAATTAGGGGAACAAATTCAACAAGAGACAGGCTTTGAGACGAGGGTGTCAGTTTTAGGGCATTTACAAAGGGGAGGCACACCATCAGCACAAGATCGTGTGCTTGCTAGTCGATTAGGAGCTAAGGCAGTTGATTTATTGTTAACTAAGCAATTTGGAAAAATTGTCGGATTACAACAAAATAAATTAATGAGTATAGGTTACGAGGAAGCACTCCGTGAAAAGCATGTGTTAAATACAGGGATGTATCACTTGTCAGAACAGCTTTCTATTTAATAGCATTGATGACAATACATTCCCCTGTTTAATATTATAGTAAGGTGGAATAACAATGAGGAAAACGAAAATAGTTTGCACGATTGGTCCAGCTTCGGAGCAAATAGATAAATTAAAACAATTAATTAATAGTGGAATGAACGTGGCAAGATTAAATTTTTCCCACGGTAATTATGAAGAGCATGCTGAAAGAATTCGCCAAATTAGGTTAGCGGAAGCGGAAGTAGGAAAAAAGATTGCCATTTTGTTAGACACACAAGGACCTGAAATAAGGACGATGACTTTTAAAGGTGGCGAAGCTAAGCTAGTTAAAGGGAAAAAAGTGACTATTTGTATGGATGAAGTCGAAGGTACAAGTGAGCATTTTTCCGTTACATATGATGGATTAATTAATGATGTACATATTGGTAAACATATCTCACTAGATGATGGTTTAATTCAGCTCGAAGTGACAGCCATTGATAAGTATAAGAGAGAGATTGAATCAATCGTCGTTAATAGTGGAACGATAAAAAATAAGAAAAGTGTTAATATTCCTAACGTACATATTAATTTACCACCGATGACAGAAAAGGACGTAGCCGACATTAAATTCGGAATTGAGCATGAAGTAGATTTTATTGCAGCATCCTTTATTAGAAAACATACAGATGTTGTAGCTATTCGTAAATTATTAGAAGATAATAATGCTGGTCATATTGATATCATTGCAAAGATTGAAAACCAAGAAGGCGTCGACCAAATTGATAAAATTATCGAAACAAGTGATGGCATTATGGTAGCTAGAGGTGATTTGGGTGTTGAAATACCTCCGGAATCTGTACCTCTAGTGCAAAAGGATTTAATCCATCGATGTAATCTTGCCGGTAAGCCTGTAATTACGGCAACACAGATGTTAGATTCGATGCAATGGGAGCCAAGGCCAACCCGTGCCGAAGCTTCGGATGTAGCGAATGCAATTTTGGATGGTACAGATGCCATTATGTTATCCGGTGAGACTGCTGCAGGGAAATATCCTGTTGAATCAGTTGAAATGATGAATCTAATAGCTATGACGACTGAAAAATCATTAGACCACGATTTTGTCTTAGAAAATCGTACTAAATCAATATCGATGTCAATTACGGAGGCAATTAGTCAATCAGTGACAAGGTCGGCGGCAAATTTAGGTGTGAGTGCTATAATCACACCAACTACGAGTGGACATTCAGCAAAAGTGATCGCTAAATATCGTCCCAAGGCCCCAATCATTGCAGTTACTTTTTCCAATCATGTATTTAGAAAATTATCTCTCGTTTGGGGAGTACAACCTGTGTTAGGTCCCGAAACCTATTCAACGGATGAATTGTTAGATATTTCGGTAGAAAAAGGATTGGAAACTAATTTATTTAGGCACGGAAGTAAAGTGATTATAACGGCCGGTGTACCAGTTGGTGTTCAAGGAACAACTAATTTAATGAAGGTTCATGTTATTGGTAATGTCATTGCAAAAGGGACCGGAATTGGTCGACATTATGCCTATGGAAAAGCAGTGATTGCTAAAAATGCCGTAGAAGCCAATGAACTTGTCAATGAAGGAGATATTTTGGTCACTAACTCAACAGATAAGGACATGATGCCTGCAATACACAAAGCATCTGGTTTAGTAACGGAAGAAGGAGGGCTCACTTCCCATGCAGCCGTCGTAGGCTTAAGTTTGGGAAAGCCTGTCATCGTTGGGGTATCTAATTTGTTTATTAAAGTAAATAATGGCGAATTAATTACAATAGATAGCGGAACGGGAGAAATTCACCAAGGTCATGCTAATGTTCTTTAATTAAATTCATGAACTTGTAGCAGTGGTAAGTTCGTTAATTGAGAGGTTTGATTACGTGTATTGGTTATTAATTTTTATCATTTTAATTCCGGCAATAGAAATGACAATTTTTATTTTAATAGGGGCAAAGATTGGTATTTGGTCGGTTATATTTATTATTGTTTTATCCGGCTTAGTCGGTATGTTGTTTGTAAAACAAGAAGGATTGAAAACATGGCAAAAAATTCAATATTCTATTCAGCAACAGATTCCTCCAACAGATGAAATTGTTGAAGGTATTTGCATTATCATTGGTGGGTTATTTTTAATTACTCCGGGATTTTTTACAGATATATTAGGGTTTTTGCTCGTAATCCCTTTTACAAGACCATTATTCAAACATATCCTTTTGGCGCTGGCGATAAAAAAGCTCTCAAATGGTCAAGTTATTTATCGAAAATGGTAAATAGACTAATTACTTTAATTGGGTCCGAATATCACGTTTCCCTATGTGAATAAATGGCTTTCAATTCACTTTGAAGGATAAATCGATTATAATAGGGGATGGATTGCTATCAACATTTTAAAATAGTTAAAACGATAATATTTTATAAAGGAGAGACGAGAATATGTCTTCTACAAAAGGTTTAGAAGGTATAGTAGCAACTGAATCATCTGTAAGCTCGATTATTGATGATAAACTGACCTATGCTGGCTATTCGATTGATGATTTAACCGAAAATGCTAGTTTTGAAGAAGTTGTCTACTTATTATGGAATCGTGAATTACCTTCGAAAGTACAATTAGATGAAATACGTAAAGAACTCCAAAATAGCATGGAGATACCTGAAGAAATTATTGCACATTTCCGTAGTTATGATCTTTCAACGGTACATCCAATGGCCGCTTTACGTACTGCAATTTCCATGCTGGGACTGTATGATGAAGAGGCAGATGTGATGGATGAGGCTGCGAATAAACGAAAGGCCATTCGTTTACAAGCAAAAGTAGCTACTGTCGTTGCAGCATTCTCACGAATTCGTCAAGGAAAAGACCCAGTATCTCCGAAAAATAACGTATCATTCGCAAAGAACTTTTTATATATGTTAAATAATAAAGACCCAGAAGACGTGGAAATTGAAGCGATTGATAAAGCCCTTGTATTACATGCCGATCATGAATTAAACGCTTCAACTTTTGCAGCGAGAGTGTGTGTGGCGACATTATCTGATATATATTCTGGTATTACTACTGCTATTGGCACATTAAAAGGGCCTTTACATGGTGGTGCGAATGAACAAGTAATGGCCATGCTGTCTGAAATTGGTGAAGAAGAAAATGCTATTCAGTATATTAAAGAAAAATTGGCTAACAAAGAAAAAATTATGGGGATGGGACATCGAGTTTATCGTACTGGTGACCCACGGGCCAAGCATTTGATGAGAATGTCTGAAAGACTTACTAAATTAACCGGACAAGAAAAATGGTATCGTATGTCGGTTAAAATTGAACAGTACATCAAAGAAGAAAAGGGTCTTCCAGCAAATGTTGATTTTTATTCCGCAAGCGTGTATCATAGCTTAGGGATTGATCACGATTTGTTTACACCAATTTTTGCAATTAGCCGAATGTCAGGGTGGTTAGCTCATATTCTAGAGCAGTATGATAATAATCGACTTATCCGTCCAAGAGCTGATTACACTGGTTCAACATTAAGGGATTTTGTATCGATTGAGAATCGATAAACTTTGAATGGTAAAGCGAGATTACTTTAGCCGGTTATTCCGGCTTTTAGTATGAAATGAATTAATTATTAATCTCCCTAAACTAACAATTGTAAAATCCAATTGAGGCTTTTAGTTTGAGAATATTGAATCGCATGTTTTAAGATTAGTTGGATTTAAATGATTGTTAATGGGCAGTTAAATCATAGGAGGAATATTTTATGTCAGAAAAAATTAAAGTAGAAAATGGGCAATTACAAGTACCTAACGAACCGGTAATTCCTTTTATCGAAGGGGATGGAACTGGGCCAGATATATGGGCTGCTGCGAGCCGTGTATTAGATGCTGCAGTTGAAGTTGCTTATGATGGCAAAAAGAAAATCGAATGGAAAGAAGTTTATGCTGGAGAAAAAGCATTTAATAAAACCGGTGAATGGCTACCTCAAGAAACATTAGATACAATTGATGAATACAAAATTGCAATCAAAGGTCCTTTAACAACACCAATTGGTGGTGGCTTTCGTTCATTAAACGTTGCTTTACGGCAGGAGTTAGATTTATATAACTGCTTACGTCCTGTTCGATATTTTGATGGTGTACCTTCACCAGTAAAACATCCTGAGGATGTAGATATGGTTATTTTCCGTGAAAATACAGAAGATATTTACGCCGGAATTGAGTGGCAAGAAGGAACCCCGGAAGTAAAAAAGGTCATCGATTTTTTACAAAATGAAATGGGAGTAAAAAACATTCGATTCCCAGAAACATCTGGAATCGGTGTGAAACCTGTTTCAGCTGAAGGAACAAAGCGTTTAGTTCGCGCTGCTATTGAATATGCAATTGAACAGGGTCGTAAAAGTGTGACATTAGTTCATAAAGGGAACATTATGAAATTTACTGAAGGTGCTTTTAAAGACTGGGGATATGAAGTTGCTGAAAAGGAATTTGGTGACAAAGTATTTACGTGGGCTGAGTACGATCGAATTGTAGAATCTGATGGTAAAGACGCTGCAAACAAAGCACAAGATGAAGCAGAAAAAGCTGGTAAAATTATTGTGAAGGATGCAATTGCTGATATTTTCTTACAATTAATTTTAACTCGCCCGAAGGAACATGAAGTTGTTGTTACAATGAATTTAAACGGTGACTACATTTCCGATGCACTAGCGGCTCAAGTAGGTGGAATAGGTATTGCACCAGGAGCAAATATTAACTATGTAACTGGACATGCCATTTTTGAAGCGACACACGGGACAGCACCAAAGTATGCCGGATTGGATAAAGTGAACCCATCATCAGTTATTTTATCTGGGGTGTTAATGTTAGAACATCTTGGCTGGCAGGAAGCAGCAGATTTAATTACCCAATCAATGGATAAAACAATTGCTTCTAAGGTTGTTACCTATGATTTTGCACGCTTAATGGACGGTGCAAAAGAAGTAAAATGCTCAGAGTTTGCTGATGAGCTAATTAAAAATATGAAATAAATTTAATCACAATTGATTAAGTTGGCAGAACCCTATCCTTTTTCGGATAGGGTTTTGTGATTTCAAATTTCGTCACATTCAGTTAATTTTTTTCAAATTATTATGGATAACAATAGTGGTACTTTATTATAGGATTTTATATTTGCTAGCTAAAAATGGGAGGAAATAGGACTAATTTGGCAAGCATTGCTGTGATGCGAGACGAATTTTGCTAAATATGATTGAATTTGGCAAGCATTTGATGGTTTCTAGCCAAAATGAAAAGAAGCAAAATTACTTTGGCAAGCAATAAAGCATCTATTAGTAAAATTGATAACCTTCGGTTATTTTCCATTAGTTTTTATCCAGCTATTTAGCATTCTTAGATTATTAACGTAAAGTAATTTAAAATATGTATTGATAAGTATTTTTTAAGGAGGAATTTTTTTGAAAAGTATCGCTGTTTTTTGTGGGTCCGGTAATGGTGCCTCTGAACACTATGTTGATAAAGCGGAACAATTTGGTGCTATACTTGCAAAAGAAAATATAAAATTAATCTATGGTGGGGCAAGCGTTGGGATGATGGGAGCAATTGCAAATGCTGTGTTAGATTATGGCGGTGAAGTAATTGGTGTAATGCCGGATTTTTTAAAAAGGCGTGAAATTGCTCATCCTTCACTCACACAATTAGTGATTGTCGAATCAATGCATGAGAGAAAAGCAAAAATGGCCCAATTAGCCAACGGATTTGTTGCGTTGCCAGGGGGACCTGGTACATTAGAGGAATTTTTTGAAATGTTTACTTGGTCGCAGTTGGGCCTCCACCAAAAACCATGTGCACAATTTAATATTAATCAATATTTCAATCCCCTCAACTCATTATTTGATCATATGATTAAAGAAAAATTTTTACAAGAAAAATTTAAACGTTCACTCATTATCAGCGAGGATCCCTATGAATTACTCGAAAAAATGAAATCATATGAAGCACCCAGTGAAAAAACTTTCGATTAAAATGTATGAACGTATTTTCATTTATAATTATGTTATGATAGATGATAGAAAGTTGAAAAGTTAGACGATCAGGAGGCAAAATCATGTCAAAGAAATTAGTATTAATTGACGGAAATAGTATCTTATTTCGTGCTTTTTATGCGCTTCCTTTATTACATAATGATAAAGGGGTTTACACAAATGCTGTTTTCGGTTTTACAACGATGTTATTAAAAATTTTAGAAGAAGAAAAACCGACACATATGTTAGTCGCCTTTGATGCAGGGAAGACGACATTTCGCCATGATACATATAAGGAATATAAGGGTGGAAGACAAAAAACACCACCCGAATTATCTGAACAATTTCCATTAACTAGGGAAATTTTATCTGCCTTTCACATCCCTCATTATGAATTAACCATGTACGAGGCTGATGATATTATTGGTACTTTGGCAAAACAGGCAGATGGGCAAGCTTTTGACGTTAAAATTATTTCTGGTGATCAGGATTTATTACAATTGGTTTCTGATCGAGTCACAGTAAATTTAACAAAAAAGGGTGTCAGTGAGGTAGAGTCTTATACGCCAAAAATGCTCATGGATAAGATGGGGCTAGTTCCAGAACAAATCATTGAACTGAAGGCATTAATGGGGGATAGCTCTGACAATATTCCGGGGGTTCCAGGGGTCGGTATAAAAACTGCTACAAAATTATTGAAACAATATGAAACAGTAGCAAAACTGTATGAGCATCTTGATGACATTACAGCTAAAAAACTCAATGAAAATTTAACTGCCTATAAGGAAGATGCATTCATGAGCCGTGAATTGGCGACGATTAATCGTGAATCACCGATAGAAATTTCCGTCAATGATCTGACATATAATGGATATAAAGCCAATGATGTTTATCAATTATTTCAAGAGCTTGAATTTCGCAGCCTTTTAGATCGTATTCAAGGGGATAAACCAACGGAATCGAGTATCGAACCAGATTCATTTGATTATAATATCATTGATAGCATTCCAGAAAACTTTTTTACCGGTGAAGAAGCCGTTCATGTAGAAATGGTAAAGGAAAATTATCATGAAGCACCAATTGAATGTATTGGTATTGTAAATGAACGTGGGAAATTTGCTATTGACATTGAAAAAGCCTTAGCATCGAAAAATTTTATTAAATGGATAGAGGATGAAACGAAAGAAAAATATGTATATGATGCAAAAGCAGCCATTGTTGCGTTTTTATATCGTAATATTCAAATCCGCGGTATTGTTTTTGACATGCAATTAATCGCTTATTTAATAAATCCGGCTGACAATAATGAATCGATTACATCTATCGGTAAACGAATGGGAATTGCAAACGTTCAATACGATGAGGAAGTATATGGTAAAGGTGCGAAGTTAGCCATCCCCGATTTTCAAAAACTAAGTGAACATGCAACGAGAAAAACTTCAGTTATTTTTGCACTAAAAGATCAAATGATTAAAAGTTTACACGAGAACGAACAGTGGGATTTATTTCATGAATTAGAGCTACCTTTGACAAAAATTTTAGCTAAAATGGAATATCAAGGTGTCCAAGTCGATGAAAACACTTTGCTAGAAATGGGTGAAGATTTAAAAGTAAGATTAAATACGATTGAAAAAAACATTCATGAATTGGCTGGAGAAACGTTTAATGTTAATTCTCCTAAACAATTGTCGGTTATTTTATTTGAAAAATTACAATTACCCGTCATTAAAAAGACAAAAACAGGTTATTCAACAGCGGCCGATGTGTTAGAAAAATTGCAGACAGAGCATGAAATGATTCCACAATTATTACTATATCGCCAACTAAAAAAACTTCATTCAACCTATATCGAGGGTTTATTAAAAGTGTTGCATAAAGAAACAAAAAAGGTTCATACACGATTTAACCAAGCATTAACTCAAACAGGTCGCTTAAGTTCAACAGAACCTAACTTGCAAAATATCCCGATTCGGCTAGAAGAAGGAAGAAAAATTCGTCATGCCTTTATTCCTTCAGAGGAAGGTTGGCTATTATTTGCTGCCGACTATTCGCAAATTGAGCTACGGGTATTAGCCCATATTTCTAATGATGAACGCCTTATAAAAGCATTTAAGGAAGATAAGGATATTCATACACAAACAGCCAGTGACGTATTCCATGTGCCACTAGACGAAGTGACATCAAACATGCGCCGACAGGCAAAGGCAGTTAATTTTGGCATTGTGTATGGTATTAGTGATTACGGTTTATCACAAAATTTACAAATTACCCGTAAAGAAGCGGCTAGCTTTATTGAAAAGTATTTTGAAATATACCCTGGTGTTAAACAGTATATGGACGAGATTGTTAAAGTGGCAAAACATCAAGGTTACGTGTCGACAATTATGAAAAGAAGGCGGTATTTACCTGAAATAACGAGTCGTAATTTTAATATCCGTAGTTTTGCCGAACGAACAGCGATGAACACACCAATTCAAGGTTCAGCTGCCGATATTATTAAAAAAGCAATGATTGATTTAAATAAAAACCTGCAAGAAGAAAATTTACAAGCCCGTGTATTGATGCAAGTTCATGATGAATTAATTTTAGAAGCACCGAAAGAAGAAATTGAAACATTAAAACAGATAGTACCAGCAGTTATGGAGAAAACGGTTGACCTTAATGTGCCATTAAAAGCGGATGTTGCTTATGGTAAAAGCTGGTTTGAAGCACAATAATCATTAAATTAACAATAAAGGAAGTTCTTACATGCCTGAATTACCGGAAGTAGAAACTATTAGAAAAACATTAAAACAATTAGTGACTGATAAAAAAATAACTGATGTGACAATTAGATGGCCAAAAATTATAAAACAACCAGACGATATTGGTCACTTTAAACAGTTACTTGTTGGGGAAACAATTTACGATATTGGTCGTCGAGGGAAGTTCTTGCTTTTTTATTTAGATGAATATGTACTCGTATCCCATTTACGAATGGAAGGAAAATATAAAGTTACCCCTTCATCAGACGAAATCCCAAAACATACTCATGTCATTTTTCATTTTACAGATGGGACTGATCTCCGCTATGATGATGTACGAAAATTTGGCACGATGCATTTATTTCCTAAAGGAAAAGAACTAACAGAGAAACCATTACTGCAACTTGGACCAGATCCATTTGAAGAGGCTTACCAACTTGATTATGTTATTCGTCATTTAAGAAAAACAACCCGACCGATAAAAGCTGCGTTACTTGATCAGACGATTATTGCCGGACTTGGTAACATTTACGTCGATGAAGTTTTGTTTTTATCTGGAGTTCATCCGGAAATTAGAGCAAATAAACTAACAAAAAAAGCAATCAAAGGTATTTATGAAAATACCTACAAAGTTTTAGACAAAGCTGTGCAACTAGGTGGAACAACGATTCGATCATATGTTGATGGAGCAGGTGAAATGGGAATGTTCCAACAACAATTATTTGCTTATGGACAAACGGATTCACCATGTAAGACGTGTGGTACAGCTATTATGAAAATAAAGGTAGCGGGACGAGGCACCCATATTTGTCCTATTTGCCAACGCAAATAATCGCGGAGGTTTACACATGACAATAATTATTGGATTAACTGGCAGTATTGGGACTGGAAAAAGTACTGTATCACGCATGTTTCAACGATTAAAAATACCTGTCGTCGACGCTGATAAAATAGCGAGAGAGGTAGTTGAACCAAGCATGCCGGCATATGAAGCTATCGTAGCAACATTCGGAAAATCAATAATACGGTCTGATCAAACTATTGATCGTAAAAAATTAGGCGCCATTATTTTTTCAGACGAATCAAAACGAAAGCAATTAAATAACATTATTCACCCAGCAATTCGCAAGGAAATGTTAAGACAGAAAGAAAATTATATTTCCAAAGGGCATATGAGTGTTGTTTTAGATATTCCATTACTTTTTGAAAGTAAACTAACCCATTATGTTGACAAAATTTTAGTCGTCTATGTTGATCCCAAGGTACAATTAGAACGGATAATGAAACGTGATGGTTCTACAGAGAATGATGCACGGCAAAGAATTTCATCACAAATTTCTATTGTAGAAAAAGTAAAGTTGGCTGATGCGGTTATAGACAACAATGGGACTATTGAAGAGAGTTTTGAGCAATTAAAAAGAGTTTTGTCTAACTGGAAAGTAAATTTTGGGCAATGATGTGATATTTCTAGGAGGTAGAAATTGATGAAAAAAGTGTTAATGATGACTGGATTTCCAGGTTTTTTAGCAACTGATCTATTGAAACAAATAGTAAAGGATCAGTTTGCTGAAATTGATCATATATACTTGCTTGTATTACCTCAAGAAAAAGCAAAGGCCATTGGGATTCTCAATACCTTAAATATCGAAGACAGTGCGATAACACTTATTGAAGGTGATATAACAAAACACCATTTACATTTGTTACCATCACTAAATGAACTATTGAAAGAAATAGTAACCCATGTCTTTCACTTAGCGGCAATTTATGACTTAGCTGTTCCCAAGAACTTGGCCTGGGATGTTAATGTAACCGGAACTAACAATGTCAATGAATGGGTACAAACATTACATCATTTGGAAAGATACATTTATTTCAGTACGGCGTATGTATCCGGAAAGAGAGAAGGTAAAATATTTGAGTCGGATTTGAGTAATAAATTTAGTTTTCGCAATCATTATGAAGAAACAAAATATGAAGCCGAAGTCCTTGTTGAACAAATAAAAGATAATGTTCCAACGACAATCATAAGACCAGGTATTACAAAAGGACATTCAATCACAGGAAAAACAAGTAAATTTGACGGGATCTATTTTATGTTAAATATGTATGAGAGATTGAGTTTCCTACCATTTCTCCCTTTAATTACTGATGGAAAAGGCGCGCCAGAAGGAAATTTTGTCCCAAGTGACTATGTGTTAAAAGCGACAAGTTATTTGGCTTTTAATCAAATTGGTAAAGGTAAAACATATCATTTAACTGATCCGCATCCATACAATACAAAACAGCTTCAAGAAATGATCTGTCAGGGTTATTTGGGAAAGAAACCAAAGGGAACATTACATGTAGACGTGTTAAAAATAATTTTATCATTTTCATCTATGAGGCAGTTTTTACGTATAGAAAAAGAAGCACTCGATTATTTTACGATTTATTCTTCTTATGATGCTTCTAATGCAATGAAAGACTTGGAAGGTTCTAAAATTACTCTGGTTGATTTAAAGGAAACTATACTTCCGATGATTGAATTTTATCGTAAATATAAAGACGATTACAATAAACATATTAAAATTCTTTAATGGAAATTGTTTGCTGTTGTTTTTATATTTTGGCAAAAATTTTAATGTGAATGACAGATTAATTCCTCTAATTGCGGGAAAATTAAAGAAAAAGTAAATGACCATGTATATTTAACGGATTTTTCACAATAAGTGACACATTTTTCTCAAATATGTTATACTATTTATGTATAAATCATATTAAGTATAACCTTAATTTAGGAGGACGATGTATGAGTAAGACACGGATAGCTATAAACGGATTTGGTCGAATAGGTCGAATGGTATTTCGCCAAGCAATTTTACATGACGATATTGATGTTGTAGCAATTAACGCAAGTTATCCTAAAGAAACATTAGCTCATTTGATCAAGTACGATAGTATACATGGGAAATTTGAATGTGATATTGACATTTTGGAAGATGGCTTTAACATTAATGGTCAAAAAATTATGCATTGTGATTCTCGTCAACCAGAAAAGCTACCTTGGCGAAAATTGAACGTTGATATTGCGATTGAAGCTACCGGGAAATTTAACAGCAAAGAGGGAGCAAGTGCCCATTTAGATGCTGGGGCTAAGAAAGTAATTATAACTGCCCCTGGGAAAAATGTAGACAAAACGTTAGTTGTAGGTGTGAACGAAGACAAGTATGATGTAGAAACAGATGATGTCGTTTCAAATGCTTCGTGTACAACAAATTGTCTTGCACCCGTTGTTAAAATTTTAGATAAACATTTTGGTATAAAAAATGGATTAATGACGACAGTCCATGCTTTTACCTCAGATCAACATAGCTTAGATAATCCTCATAAAGATTTACGTCGTGCTAGGGCTTCTGGAGAATCAATTGTCCCGACATCAACTGGAGCAGCTAAGGCTCTAGGCGAGGTTTTGCCACACTTAAAGGGTAAGTTACATGGAATGGCACTTCGTGTTCCATCACCGAATGTTTCGTTAGTTGATTTAGTTGTTGATGTGGAAAGTGATGTGACTGCAGAAGAAGTTAATAATGCTTTTCGTTTAGAGGCAAATTCTGATTTTGCCGAAATTATTAAATATACGGAAGAACCACTTGTATCAATTGATTATCGGACAACTGAATATTCGGCCATTATTGATGGACTTTCAACGATGGTCATGGATAATCGTAAAGTGAAAATAATTGCTTGGTATGATAATGAGTGGGGATATTCAGCTCGGGTTGTTGACCTGATAAAATTTGTTGGTTACAAACTTAATCAATCAACAAAAAAGGAAGAAGTAACTGTTTGATAGTTAAAAATCTCACGACAACAGTACAAGTATTAACAGTGTTTTAAATAAAAATACAGTGTGTTGCTAAATCCTCTTAGGAAAAGTGACTGCTGTATTTATTTTTATTTACTATTTTTTAGCTAAATTTAAATTGAATTAACTATTTGTCAGTTTTGTTATGTAAATGTTATAAAACATGATAAAATAATAGGAAATGAACTTCCATGTTGTGCTTTGTTCTAATGTTAAATAAAGTAAATGGAGTTGACAAAATTGAACTGTGCTAAATGTAATCATAAAAATTCACGCGTACTAGATTCAAGACCATTTGAAAATGGCAATACAATTAGACGGAGAAGAGAATGTGAAAGATGTCATTTTCGTTTTACAACATTTGAACGTAAAGAAGAAACACCATTAATTATTGTTAAAAAAGATGGGACAAGACAGGAATTCAGTCGTGAAAAGTTAATACGTGGGCTAATGAGGGCCTGTGAAAAACGTCCAGTTGATATAGAACAGATTGATCAAATTGCTATTGAAGTGGAGCAAGAAATCCGTAGTTCGGAAAAGCCTGAAATAGAAAGCCGAGAAATTGGTGAGATGGTATTAGAACGGCTATCACAAATAGATGATCTTGCTTACGTTAGATTTGCTTCTGTCTATCGTCAATTTGATGACATTACCTACTTCTTGGATGAATTAAAAGAAATACTACAAAGTAAGAAGAGTGAATAAATAAATTTAACCGACAGGGGTGGATATTATGTTAGATAAAGGGACACTTTTGCCTATTGATGGTTATGAGGTAAAGCTCCCGCAAGGATTATCAATCTATTATACAAATTCATTAGTTCATTTATATCAACCTTTAGTCGGCATTGATGCGATTAGTTTATATTTTACATTAACTCACGATATTCAACTACAAAAAATGATACAGCTCCAAACTCACCATTCATTAATGAATCAATTAAACATGTCTTTAGATGACATTTATGAGGCGAGGAGAAAATTAGAAGCTATTGGATTAATGAAAACCTTTCAACATGCGACAGATGAAAAAACATATTATACATATGAATTAATTTCACCTTTTACACCGGAGAAATTTTTCCATGATATGATGTTAAGTGAATTGTTGTTTCGTCACGTAGGAAAAACGAAATTTGATCATTTAAAAACCTTTTATATAGCAGAGCAACAAAAGCGGGATGGAATAGAGATGACAGCTTCATTTAGTGATGTCTTTCAAACATTTCAGCCGAGTGAAATTCCTGCTGTACATATAGACAAGTCATATAACACTAATAATTCAAATACTAGTGTTGAACTAGTCGATTTTAGATTTATTAAGCAATCTTTTGAACGGCAAAATATTAACCCAAACAGAGTGTTAACAAATGAAAATAAAATGATTATAACACAGTTAATGATGTTGTATGGATTGGAAACGTATGAACTGGAAAAAGTGCTTCAGTGGGCTTTAACGGATGAAAACAAATTAGATATTGAACAGTTTAAGGCTGGATGTCACGACCTGTTTCAAGGAAAATACAATGTAGCTAATGTGAGTCTCCATAAAAAACAACGGGTGGAAAAAGGAGCAACTAAAAAGCCTTTAACAAAAGAAGAACAAATGATTGAGAGATTAGAATCAATTACACCAAAACAGTTACTTGAGGATCTATCATCGGGGAATAATGCCACAGAGCAAGATATGAAAATAGTTAGTGAAGTAATGACAGAACAAGGGTTACCTATTCCGGTTATGAATGTTCTTATTCATTATGTATTATTACAATCAAATATGAAACTATCAAAGCCATACATGAGTAAAATTGCTGGACATTGGTCTAGGGCAAAACTAACAACAGCCAAAGAGGCGATGGATTTCGCCAGAAACACAATAAATATTCAACAAACGAAACAGAAAAAGTCAGCAAGTAGGTTTACAAAAAAGAAGGAAATCATCCCTGATTGGTTTAAAGAACATAAGTCGGGCAAAAGTCAGCAACAGGTATATAAGGAGTTAACAGAGGCTGAAAGAAAAGAAAAAGCAGAAATGTTAGCTATGTTACAAAAGCATGCTGATAAATAAAAAAACCACTAAAAATTTTTAACTGAAATTGAAATATGTAAAGAGGATGAATGTCAGTGAAATCAATTCAATCGACATTAAAAAAATGGTTAGATGAAAATAAAGGTTTTCAACAACGTTATGAATCTATGAAAACTGAAATTCTAAAAGATAAGGCTGTTGAACAATTTTTATTAGATCATCCCGACATAACAGAAATAGCAATCGAAAAGCGATTGAATAAATTATATGAATATGTTTCACAGTCTAAACAATGTGATCGATGTGATTGTTTATCTAATTGTAATAACATTGTGAAAGGTTATTCACCGATTTTGCAATGGATTGATGGTGAAATCCATATTGCTTATGAAAAGTGTCATCAATTAATTGAAAATGAAAAAAACTTGTCAACACAAAACTTAGTAAAAAGCTTGTACATGCCAAAGGAAATTTTACAAGCAACTATCTCTGATTTACACTACGATGGCCATCGGAAACGTGCTTTTTTTGAAACGAATAAATTTTTAGATGATGCTCAGCAGTCGTTACCACAAAAGGGGATTTACTTTTCCGGACCATTTGGGGTAGGTAAAACTTATTTTCTCGGGGCAATTGCTAATCGGTTGCAACAGCTTGGGTTTTCTTCTACCCTGATTTACATGCCTGAATTTGTCCAGCAAATGAGAGAAGCAATTAAATATAATACGGTCCAAGAAAAATTAGATGAATTTAAATATGCAGATGTAATTATGTTCGATGATATTGGAGCTGAAACGATGTCTGCCTGGTTCCGTGATGAAATTTTAGGATCCATTTTACAATATCGAATGATGGAACAACTACCAGTATTTTTTACATCAAATTATACGATGGATCAACTTGAGAAAATATTGGCAACGAGTACGAAAGGTGACATTGAAGAAGTAAAAGCAGGGAGGATTATGGAAAGAATCAAGCAAGTAAGTAAGGAAGTAGGTTTATCAGGTCACAATCGTAGAGAATAATGAAGTAGCAAATTTTTCTGATAACTGAGCCTTATGAATAAATTGATTTTCAATCATCCCATTGGATTAAAATTAAATCATCATTTATTTTTAGTAAGTCCCATATAATGTACAACATTGAATCGTTAGGGGGGCTTACTTTTAATATGATGACATTTAATAAAATGGAAGAGGCTGCATATTTTTGTAAACATCTTAACAAAAAAAATAATTATCGCGAAAACATTTACACGCAACAAAAACGTCGGAAAATGATTGTACAATTACATGGGGATATTCCCGTTAATGAAATTGTCCTTTCATTACAAGCAGTATTTCATGAATTTCGCTTTTATAAAACTATCCATCAAATGATTCAACAGCAATACCTATTTGAAAAATATGATGACATAAAGGAAATTATTCGCTATACGTCAGAAATAATCACTAATGAACAACAGATGGGACAAATTTCAGGAGAAGATGAAAAGCTAGATGATATGATCTTTACGTTACTTAAACGAGGGATCAGTACACAAGAGAACTTCTCCTTTGATTCGGCTGTTTCTCATATTTTAGATGAGGTAGGTCCAATACTAATAGAGACAATTGGGTTAGCCATTGATGAATGGAAAAAAGATTTACATTATGATTATTTTTTTCAATCACTAAGAAAATTCATTTCCTGGCAGCCTATTAAAATGAATGAATTACATATTATCCAAGAGAAGAATTTTATCTATTATCAAGAAGACGGTAATCGATATGATTTGCAAAAATTAAGAGAAGTAATTAATCGTTCCCTGATTTATGTTGTTGGTTTAACAGACAATGAGTGGAATATTTCTCCGATTATTGCTTTGGCTCCTAAAAATATTTATATTTATGGAGATGATGAAACCGATGCAAATGTCACAACAATTTTAAATTTATATGATAAACGGGCATATTTTTTACCAAAGCAATTGTTCCCATTTTATGCATTTAAAGAACAATAATTGCAATCGGTAATTATTTTTGTTATAATTTTTTTAATTTAATAAGTAAATATTTTAGCATAGAAAAGAACATGATTATTTGAATGCAAATAGAAAGAAAAAGAAGTCTTTGGCTGTGAGCTTCTGCTATATGTGCAAATAATTACCATCTTGGAGCTTTACAACGGAATTTTTCAGTATGTTGTAACGTGTGCTCGCGTTAAGGGTGAATGAAGAATTCATCATTTTTGTTATGTTTGAATAAAAATGAGGGTGGAACCACGTATATTTCACGTCCCTTGATAGTAGGGGGAGACGTGTTTTTTTATTTTTAATATGTAAAATTTAAGGAGTGAATGAATAAATGATTACAATGATATTTCCAGATGGCAATTCAAAAGAATTTCCGGTAAATACGACAGGAGAGGAAATTGCCCAATCTATTTCACCAGGTCTAAGAAAACAGGCTTTAGCAATTAAATTAGATGGAGAATTCCTTGACCTAACACGACCGCTAGAAATGGGCGGAAAAATTGAGATTATAACGAATAAAATGCCAGAAGGTATTGACATTATGCGTCATTCAACAGCTCATTTATTAGCCCAGGCTGTGAAACGTTTGTATGGTGATGTGAAATTTGGGGTTGGTCCTGTCATTGATGAAGGATTTTATTATGATATGGATTTGGAACATTCAATCACACCAGAGGATTTACCGAAAATTGAAAAGGAAATGCAACGAATTATTGATGAAAATTTGTCTATTGAACGGGTGGAAGTGTCACGAGATGAGGCTATTGACATGTTTCGTGAGATTGGTGATGAGCTAAAAATTGAGCTGATCACCGATATTCCCCAAGATGAGAACATTACGATTTACAAACAAGGGGAATTTTTTGACTTATGTCGTGGTGTTCATGTGCCTTCAACGAGTAAAATTAAAGCATTTAAACTTTTAAGTATTTCAGGGGCATATTGGCGTGGTGATAGTAACAATAAGATGCTACAAAGGATTTATGGTACCGCTTTTGAAAAACAGTTTGAAGTGGAAGATTATGTCAAGTTGTTACAAGAAAGAAAAGAACGGGATCATCGTAAATTAGGTAAAGAATTAGAATTATTTACAGTATCCCAAAAAGTAGGACAAGGATTGCCACTATGGTTACCAAAGGGAGCAACGATTCGTCGTATTATTGAAAGATACATCGTCGATTTGGAGGAGAAGTTAGGTTATGATCATGTATACACACCCGTATTAGGAAGCGCAGAATTATACAAAACAAGTGGCCATTATGATCATTATCAAGAAGATATGTTTCCGGTGATGGATCTCGATAATGAAGAATTATTTTTACGTCCAATGAATTGTCCCCATCATATGATGGTATTTAAAAATAATTTGTACAGTTATCGTAATTTACCAGTTCGAATTGCTGAATTAGGGATGATGCATCGATATGAAATGTCCGGGGCTTTAGCCGGACTACAACGTGTTCGTGGGATGACATTAAATGATGCCCATATTTTTGCCCGTCCTGATCAAATGAAAGATGAGTTTGTTAGAGCAGTGGAGCTCATTATTGAGGTATATAAAGATTTTGATATTACGGATTACTATTTCCGTTTATCTTATCGTGATCCAAAGGATACTGAAAAGTATATTGATAATGATGAAATGTGGGAAACAGCACAAAAGGTGTTAAAAGAAACAATGGATGAATTGGAGTTACCTTACGTTGAAGCAATTGGTGAGGCAGCATTTTATGGGCCTAAGTTAGATGTTCAGGTAAAAACTGCATTGGGCCATGATGAAACATTATCAACCGTACAGCTTGATTATCAAGTGGCAGACAGATTTGACCTAACATATATTGGGGAAGATGGAAAACAACATCGACCGATGGTTATTCACCGTAGTATTGTGTCAACAATGGAACGATTTGTTGCCTATCTAATTGAAGAATATAAAGGGGCATTTCCGGTATGGTTAGCACCGGTACAGGTTCAAGTTATACCTGTTTCACCAAATGCGCATTCAGAGTATGCGAATAAAGTAGTAGACCAACTCAAGTTTGCAGGGATTCGGGTAGAAGCCGATGTTCGGGATGAGAAGATCGGTTATAAAATTAGGGAAGCACAAACTCAAAAAATTCCTTTTGCTTTAGTGCTTGGTGATAATGAAATGGAATCAAACGGTGTTAATGTACGTCGTTATGGCGATAAAGACACTGTATCAATGAGTGTAGAGGAGTTTTTACAAATGATTGAACGGGAAATAATCGAAAAAAAGAGCGTGAAATAACTTTTGATTGACTATCATACAGCTTTCTGTTATTCTATATTGGTGAGTGAATTAAATCACATATGATCTAATTGACAAGTAGGAGCACCCGCTTCTCACCTGACCGACACTTTCGAGTTGTTGGCTGGTTTCAATCAATCTTACAAAAGTGAGAGTAAATGTGGGTGTATACGTATGCCCGCATTTTTATTTTTTTTAAAAAGCTCATCTTCTTGTCTTAACGGATCAAATATATTCGGAGGTGGCTAGATATTAGCAAAGAGATGAACGTGAATGAAACGATTCGTGCAAGGGAAGTTCGACTTATCGATGCGAATGGGGATCAATTAGGAGTGAAACCCCGCGCAGAGGCACTAGAATTAGCTCAAAAGAGGAATTTAGATCTCGTATTAGTAGCACCGGGGGCGAAACCACCAGTTTGTCGTATTATGGACTATGGTAAGTATCGCTACGAGCAACAAAAGAAAGAAAAGGAAGCACGGAAAAAACAACGTGTTATTAATGTAAAAGAGGTTCGTTTTTCTCCTAGTATTGGGGATCACGACTTTAACACAAAATTGCGTAATGCACGTAAATTCCTAGAAAAAGGGGACAAAGTAAAGGCTTCTGTTCGTTTCAGGGGTCGAGCAATTACACATAAAGATCTTGGTCAAGAAGTATTACACCGACTTGCGGAAGAAGTAAACGATATTGCGTCCATTGAATCAAAGGCAAAAATGGAAGGGCGCCAAATGTTTATGATTCTTGCTCCATCGACTGAAAAGTAAAGTCAATGTATCTTGTATCATTGGAAATTTTGTAATGATGAAGGAGAGAATAAATAATGCCAAAAATGAAAACACATAAGGGTACACAAAAACGATTCAAAAGAACGGCCTCAGGCAACTTGAAACGTTCACATGCTTATACAAGTCACTTATTTGCGAACAAATCGCAAAAACAAAAACGTAAACTACGTAAGCCTGGAATGGTTTCTAAAGGTGATTTAAAACGTATAGATTCTATGTTACCTAGATAGGTATTATAACGAATTATAAAGAAATTTTAATTTAGTCATTGTAGGAGGGAATTTTATGGCACGTGTAAAAGGTGGATCAGTCACACGCCAACGTCGTAAACGTACTTTAAAATTAGCAAAAGGATATTATGGTGCAAAACATGCACTGTTTAAATCTGCAAAACAACAAGTAATGAGATCGGGTCAGTTTGCTTATCGTGACCGCCGTCAAAGAAAACGTGAATTCCGTAAATTATGGATTGCACGAATTAATGCAGCAGCCCGTTTAAATGATATTTCATACAGTCAGCTAATGCATGGTTTGAAAACTGCTGGCATTGATATTAACCGTAAAATGTTATCTGATTTAGCTGTTCATGACGAAAAAGCTTTTGCTGAATTAGTTAACAAAGCGAAAACAGCATTAAACTAATTAAGAAACTGGAAGATAATACCCCATTGTCTTCCGGTTTTTTTAATTTATAAGGGACTTTTTTATATTCATAAATTCCCTATAACTGGCAACATTTGTATATAAAATATATATTTTCTTAACTGCTATGTTATATTTCTAAAAAAGTTATTTAATGTTTAAAAATGGCTAGAAATGCTACAATAATTAATGAAGGAGGGCGAGTAACCATTGAATTGGGAAACACTTTTTTCGATGCAACATAAATTAGATACATATATTGAACAGAATCACCAAGTAGAGGGAAAAGAGTTAATTGAGGAAAAAATTTTAGCGTTGTTGGTAGAATTGGGTGAATGTGCTAACGAAACCCGATGTTTTAAATTTTGGAGTACAAAAGGAAAATCAGAACAGGCTATTATTTTAGAAGAGTTTGTCGATAATATTCATTTTTTACTATCGATTGGTCTTGAAAAAAACTATGCATTTAAAAAATTTGAATTTATAAAAACAAATCGAACGGAAACAGAACAATTTAATAACGTCTTTAGCCATTGTTTGTCATTTTATCATAAACAAACAGAGTCTAATTATATATTGTTATTTGAATCTTATTTGCAGCTTGGTGATTTACTAGGATTTTCAGAAGAAGACATACTTAATGCATATGTCAAAAAGAACAAAGTGAATTTTGAAAGACAAGCCCAAGGATATTAATTAAAGGAGAATTTACATGTCTAAACTAGATAAAACATTAACCATGTTAAAGGATTTAACAGATGCCAATGGTATTTCGGGTCATGAAAAAGAGGCTCGAGATGTGATGGAAAAATATATTAAAGATGCTGCTGATGAAGTTTATACTGATCATTTAGGTAGTTTGATTGCGAAAAAAAATGGCAATGTAAACGGTCCGAAAGTAATGGTTGCCGGGCATCTTGATGAAGTGGGTTTCATGGTAACCCGGATTGATGACAAGGGATTCCTTTATTTTCAAACAATAGGTGGCTGGTGGAGTCAGGTCATGTTGGCCCAACGTGTAACAATCATGACAACTAAAGGAAATTTAACTGGTGTCATCGGTTCAAAACCACCACACATTCTAACAGCGGAGGCACGTAAAAAACCTGTTGAAATTAAAGATATGTTTATTGATATTGGTGCATCTAGTAAAGCGGAGGCTGAGCAATTTGGTGTCCGTCCAGGTGATTCCGTTGTGCCATATTTTGAGTTTACACAAATGAACAATGAAAAGATGTTATTAGCAAAAGCATGGGATAACAGAATTGGTTGTGCCATTGCTATTGAAGTATTAAATCAATTACAAAATGTTGACCACCCAAATGTTGTCTATGGTGTAGGTACCATTCAAGAGGAGGTAGGATTAAGAGGAGCAAAAACCTCTGCTCATTTAATAGAGCCTGACATTGCATTTGGTGTTGATGTTGGTATTGCTGGTGATACACCAGGGATTACGGCTAAGGAAGCGGATAGTAAATTAGGTGAAGGTCCTCAACTCATTTTATATGATGCTTCCATGATTTCGCACAAGGGTGTTCGTGATTTAGTCGTTACCACGGCTGAAGAAAATGACATTCCATTTCAATATTCATCCATGGCTGGTGGAGGAACTGATTCAGGGGCCATTCATTTAACAGGAGACGGTGTTCCGGCACTTTCAATTACTGTCGCAACAAGGTATATTCATTCACATGCTGCCATGTTACATCGTGACGACTTTGAAAATGCTGTAAAACTAATCGTTGAGGTAATTAAAAAATTGGATGATGACATGGTGCAAAAAATAAGACGAGCATAATGGTGGTGTATGGATACTTTTTAAATTTTCGGAAAAATAGTGCTTGGGTTTCAGTTTCTTTTATATTTCCGCCGAAAAAGCCAAAGTTAGGAATGGAATTTCGTTTTTCATCACTAACCCTGTTGTATAGGTTAAAGTTAGAGATGGAATCTTGTTTTTCATCACTAACTCTGTTGTATAGGTTAAAGTTAGAGATGGAATTTCACTTTACGTCTCTAACTTCGCCTATAAAATTAAAGTTAGGGATGGAATTTTATTTTTCGTCTCTAACTCTGTTGTATAGGTTAAAGTTAGAGATGGAATTTCACTTTACGTCTCTAA
>DAMCTP010000004.1:0-21737 GCA_032113595.1 Pseudogracilibacillus sp. | reverse complement strand
CTTCGCCTATAAAATTAAAGTTAGGGATGGAATCTCATATTTATTACCAATTCTGTAGAAAAAGTAAAAGTTGGTAATGGAATCTCATATTTCATTACCAATACAGCAGAAAAATGAAAAGTTGGTAATGGGAATCATTGCCCCATTACCAACCATGTAAAAATTACAAATACTTTGGGTGACCTACACTTTTACCTGTTGGCCATAATAATAGTTTAACACTTTTTTCACATAGTTTTGTGTTTCCTTAAAAGGCGGAATTCCACCGTATTTTTGTACATTCCCTGGGCCAGCATTATAGGAGGCCAATGCAAGCTCCAAATTTCCATGATGACGCTTTAACATATTACTAAAATAGTGAGTACCACCGTCGATGTTTTGTGCATTATCGTTTCGATCTGTTACACCAACTTCACGGGCAGTCACGGGCATTAATTGCATTAATCCAACCGCCCCTTTATGGCTCACTGTTTCGGGATTATAATTAGATTCCATTTTAATAATTGAGTGAATTAAATTTTCATCTACACCATATTTATTAGCCGCTTGCAAAATTAAATTATTATACTCTGTTGTTGGTGCTGAATATTTTGCTTGATGATATTCAGGTGTGCTATGTAAAAGTGGACTCAGCGAATTCATATAAGAACCGTATGGGTTATATTGATTTGACACAGCTTCATTCATCATTGGTTGAGGCATATAGTTCATCATCATTGATAAAAGTGATAAATTAAATGGAGATGAATTCATCAATGTCGAATTCACCGGGCTAAAAGGTGATTGCATGGAAAATGTTTGCTCCATTTGTTGCAACAACAACATTCTAAAATCTGTCATCCCATTTAATGACATGGGGGAAGACATAGGTATGGATTGTCTGTTTGTTGGCATTACACTATGTAGAAATAAATTAGGATCTAACTGATTCACTCCATCACCCCATCCAATTTATAACTCTATCATACGATGAAATGGGGTAAAAATCAATTTCACAGTAAAATTTCATGCTAAACAGAAAAAAAGTTTAATACATGCCAATTCTATAAATGTCACTTACCATAAACATTGTCATCATTATTTAAGTTAAGTATGCTTAGATTGTTTGATCCCTTTTTCCAATGCTTCTAACATTTCCATTTTTTCATTGTGATCTGATTGCTGCCAAATCAACTCAAATAATACACCTAAACCCGGTAACATTTTTTCTTCACCAACCTCAATGGCATCGACAATGGTAGCCTCTAATTCCTCCTGATTATTGTTACTAATATTTTGTAAAATTGCTTCACGTAAATTTATGTCCATTTTTCACACTCCATTTACCGTTATTTTTTACTTTCCTTATATAGCAATAGTTTGACCAAGCCTTATGAAAATATGTATGATTAGGGAAAAGTGATGAGGGTTGTGTAAAAACTTGATAACTTCCACACAAAACGAACAAGTTAAATATTGGTCAAAACTACACCAAAGGAAATATCGTGAAAAGTATGATCAATTTTTTATAGAGGGAATTCATTTGGTAGAAGAGGCCTACAAAAGCGGATGGACGATTGAGCGATTAATTTATACGCAGAAGGCTGAGGGAAAGTTACCCTATTGGAGTGAATCGGTATCCCGAATTCTAGTAACTGATCAAGTATTTAAACATATTGCGAAAACAATCCAGCCTCAGGGAATTGCTGCTATTGTAAAAATGAAAACTTGGAATATACCTAGCGAACAATATACGTTATTAATTGATGCTGTTCAGGATCCGGGAAACTTAGGAACATTAATTAGAACAGCGGATGCTGCGGGGTTTTCAAAAGTTATTTTAGGAAAAGGAACCGTAGATTTATTTAATGAAAAAGTAATTCGTGCAACACAGGGATCAATATTTCATCTTCCCATTATACAAAACGATTTGCACGTGGAAATCACTCGGCTACAAAAACGTGGTGTCACCATTTTAGCAAGTACGTTACATGAAAATTCAATTCCATACCATCAGTATCATGTTGAGGGATCTGTTGGTATAATTGTTGGCAATGAAGGTGCCGGTATTAATGAAGAATTCATCAACATGGCTAATCAATGTATTAAAATTCCCATCTATGGTAAAGCTGAATCATTAAATGTTAGTATAGCGGCGGGAATCTTAATGTATCATGTAAGAAAATAATTGCATCTATCCGTATTGTTATATATACTAGTATTAGTTTTTATATTAAAAGGCTTTGAAAGAGCAAAATATCAATCGTCTAATATGATTTAGGAAGGAAATAACGTGACTGCAATTATTTCTATCATATTGATTTGTTATGATTCACTCTTGAGCTGACACGGTAATCGTGTTCTGGATGAACAATCCATTATCAAATTGAGTTGGATACATTGATGTATCAACAAGGGTGGTACCGCGAATAACCTCGTCCCTTTTTTAGGAACGGGTTTTTTTTATTGAAAAAATCAGCCAATAATATGATGGGTTTATTTGATTGATAAGGAGGAAATCAGAAAATGAAAGAGAAATTACAAACATTACAAGGGGAAGCATTAAGTAATATTCAAAAGGCTTCATCTTCGGAAGCTGTTCAACAAGTACAAGTTTCCTTTTTGGGAAGAAAAGGCTCAATCACAGAGGTTTTACGGGGCATGGGTAAGTTGTCTAAAGAAGAACGCCCTGTCATAGGGGAGCTAGCAAATAAAGTTCGGACAACAATTCAAGCTGCAATTGATGCAAAAAAAGAAACACTGGAGTTTCAGGAGCTTGAAAAACAACTCGCAACGGAATCAATCGATGTCACACTACCGGGACGACCAGTTAAAGTAGGTGGGAGCCATATATTAACGTCAATCATCGAGGAAATTGAGAATCTATTTATCGGTTTAGGTTATGAAGTGAAGGAAGGGCCTGAAGTAGAAACTGATTATTATAATTTTGAGGCGCTAAATTTACCGAAGGGTCATCCGGCTCGAGATATGCAAGATACCTTTTATATAACGAATGAATTGTTGCTACGTACACATACGTCACCAGTTCAGGCGAGAACGATGGAATCACTAAAAAATAATGAACCAATCCGAATGATCTGTCCTGGAAAAGTTTATCGTCGGGATAATGATGATGCCACTCATTCACATCAGTTCACGCAAATAGAGGGGCTTTATGTTGATAAAAATGTTCGCATGAGTGATTTGAAAGGAACATTAAATGTATTTGCGAAGAAAATGTTCGGTGATGATCGAGAAATTCGCTTACGACCGAGTTTTTTTCCATTTACAGAGCCATCAGTAGAAATGGATATTTCGTGTAAAGTGTGTGCTGGTGAAGGATGCTCGGTTTGTAAACAATCAGGTTGGATTGAAATATTAGGGGCGGGAATGGTTCATCCAAAAGTATTAAAAATGGCAGGATATGATCCTAACATTTATACAGGTTTCGCTTTTGGAATGGGGCCAGATCGAATTGCCATGTTAAAATATGGTATTGATGATATCCGTCAATTTTATACGAATGATGTACGATTTTTACAACAATTTTATCAAGCGTAATAGGAGGAAATCAATTGTTAGTTTCATTAAACTGGTTAAAACATTATGTTGATTATGGATCACTTACAGCAGAACAATTAGGGGAGCTAATTACAAAATCAGGCATTGAAGTTGATGGCATCGATTATGTTAGTACTGAAAAAAGCGAAAATGTTGTCGTTGGTTATGTGGTTGAATGTGAGAAACATCCAAATGCTGATAAACTAAATTTATGTCAAGTGGATGTAGGAGATGACACATTACAAATAATTTGTGGTGCACCGAATGTAGCAAAAGGTCAAAAAGTGGCCGTTGCCAAGCCGGGAGCAGTTTTACCGGGTAATTTTAAAATAAAAAAAGTTAAGTTACGTGGGATTGAATCGAATGGGATGATTTGTTCCCTGAAAGAATTAGGCGTCCAAGAAAATTATATTCCCGAACAATTTGCTGAAGGGATTGCAGTATTACCTGAAGACGCAAAAATTGGTACCTCAGTTGAAGAATTGCTAAATTTAGATGACGCTATTTTAGAGTTCGATTTAACACCTAACCGTGCAGATGCCTTAAGTATGATCGGAGTTGGTTATGAAGTAGCTGCCATTTTGGATAAGGAAATTACTTTGCCAAACCCAGAAATAGAGACGATGGAAGAAAATGTAGCAGAATATGTATCAGTTTCTGTAGAAGAGGATGATTTATGCCCATATTATGGTGCATTCGTTGTTAAAGATGTAAAAATCGAAGCCTCCCCATTATGGATGCAAAATCGCTTACTTGCGGCAGGAATTCGTCCTATTAATAATGTTGTTGATATTACAAATTACGTACTACTAGAATATGGACAACCATTACATGCTTTTGATTATGACCTCCTTGGATCAAAAGAAATAGTCGTTCGTCGAGCAAAAGATGGTGAAAAAATGATCACCCTAGATGATAAAACTCGTGCCTTAACAACTGATAATCTGCTTATTACAAATGGTAAAGAAGGTATTGCCCTAGCAGGAATCATGGGAGGAGCAAACACAGAAGTAAATGAGGATACAAAAACGGTATTAATCGAAGCAGCATTATTTAATCCGTCTATTGTACGGAATGCAGTGAATGAAACAGGCTTACGAAGTGAAGCAAGTACACGATTTGAAAAAGGAATTGATCCCTATCGTGTACGTGAAGCGGGACTTCGTGCATGTGAGCTTCTTGTAAAATATGCTGATGGGAAATTAGTTGATGATGCAGCTGAATTTAATCATTTATATGTTGAGGAAATAGAGATTTCACTTAATAGTGTTGAAGTCAATCGTCGATTGGGAACGGAAATTTCAGTGTCAGCGATGGCTGATATTTTCCGCAAATTGCGCTTTGACTATACTGTTGATGGTGAAAATTTTACAGTAACAATACCTCCACGTCGCAGTGACATTACAATTTTTGAGGATATGTTAGAAGAAGTGGCCCGAATTTATGGTTATGATTTATTACCGTATACGTTACCGGCTAATAGTTCTAAGCCAGGTGGCTTAACAAAAGAACAACAATTAAAACGAAACATAAAATCGTATTTACAATCTGTTGGGCTATTTGAAACAATCCAATATTCGCTAACAGATTCAACACAAGTTGGTAAATTTATATCACCACCATTTAATCAGAAAAAGTTATATCCTGTTGCATTAAGTTGGCCGATGAGTGAAGCACACCACTATTTACGCCAAAGTTTAATTCCACATTTATTAAAATCTCTGTCTTATAATTTGGCAAGAAAAGAACAAAATGTGGCAATGTATGAATTAGGGTCAGTCTTTTTAACTCACGAAGAATCAATTTCAGAACAACCTAATGAACACGAACGATTAGCAGGGGCTGTAACAGGTATGTGGGTTGATCACAAATGGCAACAATCTTTTGTGAGGGCTGATTTTTACGTAGTTAAAGGAATTGTGGAAGGATTATTTAACTATTTAGGTATTGACTGTCAATTATTCCCGACAAAATTAAATGAAATGCATCCTGGAAGAACAGCTGAAATTGCTATTGGAGAAGAAGTTGTCGGTTTTATTGGACAGGTTCATCCCCATCTTGCGAAACAATTAGATTTAAAGGAAACTTTTGTATTTGATCTAGATGTTGAAAAATTATTACAACATGCAAAAAGTGACTTGTTATATCTGGCAGTCCCCCGATATCCAGCAATAAAAAGAGACTTAGCTTTTGTTATTAATCGTAATGTGGATGCTAATCAAATAAAGTCGGTCATTGAACAAGTCGCTGCACCACTTGTGAAAAAAATAGAAATATTTGATGTTTACGAAGGTGAGACTTTAGATCAAGAAAAAAAATCAATTGCTTTTCATCTACATTATCAACATGATGAAAGAACGTTAACTGATCAGGAAGTAGATGAATCCATTCAACATATCATGTTAGAAATGGAACAACAATTTGACGCTTATGTTAGAACAGAATAAGTTACCCACATAAAATGCTATAAAAAATATTAACTGGAAAAGAGGGCATTCTTAAACCTTTTATTCCAGTTAATTTTTTTAATATATCGTTAATCAGTGCGAATGACTAAAATAACATCCTTTGACTATAGTAGGGGAAACAAAAAATAAGTAATTAATTTTTTTGAGTGGATTTCCTTACGAGTTTAGCTGAAAAAAGGACAAGTTCACCATAAGGCAGTTACTGCAATAATGAACGAATGTGCATTTTAACAGGTGTTACAGGAACCTGTAGTGGTGAAAATGCAAGTCAACGGACTTAAAGATAAAATATTAACGAATTTCTTCGGGAATAATAAGGGCCATGACAAGATAGGCAATAATAGAAATTGGTAGCAGGATAAATAGAATCCTCACAAGCAACGAAGACATATTTAATTGTTTTGCAATTCCCCCACATACTCCAAATAATATTCGATCATCAAGTGAACGCGTTAAGCCATTCATTTTTTACCTCCTAGAATAACCTTATTCATGAAACGATGGTGGTAACGGAGCTAATTTTCTATTATGATATAGCAATGGTTCTTCATTATTTGCCTGAATGTCTATCACTTCACCAATTAGTGTTAGGTGATCACCAGCATGTACTTGTTTATATAAGGTACATTGTAAAGATGCAATTACATTGTCAATGATTGGTAGATTGTTTTTAGATAGTTGCCACGGACAATTTTTAAACCGACTCTCCTCTTCACCAGATGAAAAAATATAAGCAAGGTCTACCTGGTCTTTACGTAGAATATTAATAGCAAATTTATCGGCTTTACTAAATGCTTTGAACGTTGATACGTGACGATCAATACTCCATAATACGAGTAGTGGATCAACTGATACGGATGCAAATGAATTAACAGTTAAACCAGTAGGAACATTATTCTCATCAATGGTTGTGACAACTGTTACACCTGTTGGATAATTAGCCATCGCATTTTTGAAGGTGTTAATCATCTCTTGTTTATTAGTCAATTTGTCAGCTCCTAATACGTAAAATATTCTCTAATGTATAAGTATAGCATTGTCGATTACTTTGTTAAATGAATTAGTTTAAAGATAGATTTATAATCAATTTAAATTAAAGTTTAAGGTTTGATGATCAAAAATCCTATCTATTTCTAGAATTTCCAGCAGGAACATAATGAACAAATATCACTTATCAACATCACTGTTATGAACAGTTATCTCTCCAGCCATATACCATCCCGTCGCTGATATTTCATCTTTTACAGCTAAATTAATTTCAGGAATATTCCCATTGGCAGTATTAACGATGGCATATGATAGAACATAATTTCCATTAGGAACATCAGGAATATTTATATTTGTTTTATAAACAAAATCTTTCCCTTTTATCCATTCAGAAGGGTCTATTTCTGTTATATGAACAAGTACTGGTTTTTGCATTTCAGGATTTAAAAATGCATAAGCAACTTTATATTTATAATTCCATGCTGGACGATCATTGGGGATTCTCCCCAAACCCGTGTTTTTCCACGTGCTCGTTATTTGCATTGATTCATTGGATAAAACGACATTACGATATTTGAATGATACAGGCACGAACCGATAACCACCATTTACAATAAAGTCATCAACTAAATCTTCATGATTCATCCATTCTCTAGCATCCTCAGGGACCCGAAGGTCAAAAGTATTTGCCCGGGATGCCTTAGCATCATTTAAACTTGCTTCTAACATATCGCGTATCGTTGTAAAAGGGTTACCCGCGGAATCCATATATCCTTCAAAATCATGGGCAAAATAGTTCCATCCATTCTCTGCAAGAAGTGGGATTCCATCAGTTATCATTTGATTTTCATAATATAAAACATCTTTTGCCTTAAAATATTTTGGCATTCCTAAGCTATCACGTCTTAACACATCATATAAATTCTGTTCAACTAATGATTCGGAAAACTTATCTTTTGCCCCCCTTGCTGGGCACCTAATAACACTTCATCGAACGAGTTTCTATATGCTTTTGTAATACTGTTTAGGCTACTATTTACACTTTTTAAGTTCATTATTTGGTCTATATTTTTTACTAAAGATTGGTTTGGCTGATGTAAAAATAAATGATTTGGTTGAAAAAAAGACGACAATAACTGAAGACTAAGGACCAACAGTCCATTGCCACTTTCCTTCAAGGGTAGAATAAATTCCCTACGTATATTATGAACTTCCCCCCACCAGCCGATTCACATTCCATCGATATAGTTGACAACTGCTGGGTCGTTATATTTTTTGCCGAATTGGGCTATAAAAGTTGTGTATTTTTCTAAAAATACGGGATCATTTACATAAGGGGTCCAGTATGAGTTGACGAATCCTTTTGCACCTGCCTCCTTTACATAATTCGGGGTTGCTTGCTGCCATGAATCTTGACTATCCGTATAGACACGAAAAGCAAGTTTTAAATCCCTATCTAATGCCCCTTGAATTAACGCTTGATAATCTTCGTCTCCATCCCAAGCAAACTCTCCTTCATCCATTTCAAAAAATGACCATGGGGCACGTAGATAAAAAATATTTGCTTTTTCTGTGGCCCCAGAACGATCAAATGCATTCCAGAATAATGTAGGATTGAACACACATTTATTATCATCTGGAAAACTTCCATCCGTCATTTGTCCAAAGGCATCACAATATAACACCCATCCCATTCCCGGGTTTTTTACAAGTCCAGAAACTTTTTCTGTTGGATAATATGTATGAGAGGAAGCAATTATTACATTAGGAATAAGTAAAAAGCAGAAAAAGAAAATTAATAATCCAATTAAAATTTTCTTAAACATCTACATCAATCCCCCACAATACGAACCGAAATCTATCTATCTAATAGTCACCTTAACCTTTTTCCTGATCGAGTTTTTTCTGCTGTTTTACACCTTTTTTATCATCTAAACGTAAAAAAGCACGAATACTAGAAATTGTTACATACTTTAATGGTTCTGGTGGAATTGGTAAAATCCGTCGGTTCACAGCAAAAAAATCCGTCCGTTTAGTGGTTTCTCCATAGAGTAATTCTGTCAAAGTTAGACCATTGTAATTGGATAAAGAAACACCATGCCCCATACAACCAAGACTGTACCAAATGTCATCTCCTAATCTTCCAATTGCGGGAATTAAATCAATCGAGGCCGAGATTGGCCCTCCCCAATGGTGGGTGAATTTAATGTCTCCCAATTGTGGGAAAATCGTCTTCACTTGATTTTGTAGAATCTGATTCATCTCTTCATTTTTATCTTTTGCCTCTAGGGGGCTACCGTAATAATAAAGTGCTTCACTTCCCCCTAATAAAATCCGATTGTCAGGGGTTAAACGATAATAGTGAAGGAAATTACGGGCATCCTCTATTCCAATTCGACGATCCCAATTTAACGATTTAATTTGTTTGTCTGTCAGAGGTTCAGTTAAGGTGATGTATGTATAAATTGGTACTTGTTTGTTTTTTATTTTTTTAAAATCTGATGAGTAGGCATTTGTTGCATAAACTATTTTGTCAGCGGTAATTTTCCCATGTTTGGTGGACACTGTTTTTTCTCGATGATGAACATGGGTCACTTCACTATCTTCATAAATAGTAACACCTAATTTTTCAGCAATTTCTCCTAGTGCCCGAGCTAATTTTGCCGGGTGAAGTAGGGCACAGGTTTCATCAAATCGGGCAGCCAAATAAGTTGGCGAATTAACTAATTCGCGAGTTTCTTTTTCTTCGAGCCATTTAAATTTTTTCATTCCCAATCCAGTAGCAATCTCATATTCTTTCTTTAAATTTTTTAACTCTTGTGGATTCGATGCAATGGTCATCATACCGTGTTGTTCATAATCACAATCTATCTCATATTTTTCAATCATACTTTCTAAATAGGCAACGGCATCTAACATATAGTCATCTGCTGCTTTGGTTTTTTTCCCTCCGTGTCGTAACTTAGTTAAATCCATGGTGACACCAAATAGTCGCATGGAAAAACCAGCATTTCGTCCACTTGCGCCTATACCGGCAATTCCTTTTTCGACGACAGTGACAATTAGATTCGGGTCTTTTTCCTTTAAGTGAATCGCAGTCGATAAACCAGTGAACCCAGCACCGATAATACAAATATCTGCCTTCACATCACCAGACAGTGATGCTCTTGGTGTTATTTCTCCTAGAGATTCTAACCAATAACTTTTGTTTGTGTCCATCGTTTTTTCCATCCCTTTATATATAATTTTTTTAATCCATTAAGTAAAGTGTAGATAGGTACGTTCAAAATAATTGGTTTCAAAAAGTGGATTAGCATCGTTGTAGTAGGGAGCGTTAATCCTTGTTGAAACTAATTGCTCAATATCTAAATCAGCATAAATAATGTCATTTCCAATAGCATTTTCGGTAATTCCAATAATGCCATCACGTTTTTCTGTCATTTCAATTGGGGCAAAAACTCCCGCTTTCCCTGTAAAGTGCATACCCGCAATGGAACCAGTTAATGCTGGTTTTAACCCAAAAACGTATGATTCCTGCACCCGTGGCCAAATACCACGAAGGGCCTTCCATTGTTGATAAGGCTCATTATTTGCGATTGGAATGATCACAATGTTAGCACCTTGATGACGGACTATTCTAAATGTTTCAAAATATGTCGCATCCATACAAATAGGGGTAGCCGTTTTGCCAATTGGCAGGTCTAAAACTTGGAAATTGTCTCCCCGTGCCAACCCAATATCTGCTTCAAAATCTGTTAAATGAACTTTTTGTTGTGTATAAATAATATTTCCTTCGGGATCGATTAATGTTCCGACATTATATAATCTATCAGCTTCTTTATGGAGATAACTTCCAGTAAAAATATATACAGAAAAGTGTTTTGCTAACCGTTTCATCGTATTGACGATCACTTTTTCAGTTGGTTGAGCAAATAAATCAAAAATGACATATAACAATCGGTTATCGTTTGATTCGGTTAAATGATTTTTGTTTTTTCGTTTTGTCGGTAGAGTAATACGGTTTAAAAAATAATTGATGAAACGAAAAAAGGGAATAACACCAAATAAATCAAAAAAGATATACTCTGGAAAAATGACGTATGTAGCACCATTTTTCGTGGCATTTTCAACAAATGAATAAATAGTATCGATAAATCGTTTTACTTTTCTTACTGGTTTAATTGATTTTTGAATAACAGCAACACGATTTTCAATTTTGTCAAATGTCATATCTAGCTGACATTTACTTTGTAAATAGTCATCTACAAGTTGATGATGTAAACGTTTACGAAGATATAAAGCAAAAAGTCGCCTCATAAATTGTTGCTCCTTTAAAATATGTCTTTATAAGCATTTATATTAAGTTGGTCTAATGGTCGAAAGATCACGTCATTTGTTAACGATTCTTTTTTTATTTCTATATGAATGATGTTCCCCTGATCATGTTCACGTACTAACATCCCATCGTTATTTTTCGTCAATTCTATCGGGGCATGGATGATAGATTCACTATTAAAAATTTCATTATTAAATTCACCTTTTAAACCACTTTCAATAGCATACAATGTATTTTGTTGAACATTTTGCCACAAACCACTTAATTGACGCGAGAAATTCCCCGAATCCAACATAGCGACAGGTGAAATGATGAGATCAACTCCAGATAATTTAGCATAACGAATGACTTGTGGATAAAACGTATCTGTCGATACGACCAAAGCTACTATCATATTGTTCAATTGAACAAATTGCAAATCGCTACCACGAGTTAATCCAAGGTCACGTTCCCAGTTTGCTAAATATAACTGTCGTTGTTTTAAAATCACTTCACCATTTTGGATCAGGTAGGCAGTATGATAAGTACCGCTAGCAGACTTTTCTAAAAAACTTCCGGGACATATGACTAAATCTGTGAAGCTTTTTGAACAACGGAGGAGATAATCTGTGACTGTAAAATGATCTTGTTCGTAAATTTCATGAACCAGACCTGGAAAAACAAGTAATTGTTGCTTTGTCTCTTTTGCTTGCACAAGAACGTCATCAATAAATGAAGGGATATTTTCAGTTGTTATTTGCTCATTCCATATGACAGATGACACTTTCAAATAAATTACCCCCTAACCTATTTGACTCCTTTGTTATATTTTAGCGCAAAAGTGATTAAAAAAGTAGTACGACAAATTATAAATAGTTTCTTGCCTTTTTCGTATTGGCAAAGTGTACCTTGGCTATGTTTTTTAATACATCTTCACCTTCGCTACGTATCAATCCAGCAATTTGCTTATCTACTGCTTGTGAAGCCCCTTTTAAGAGGGTGACACCTATTTCATTAGACAATCGCTCCATTTCTTGTAAAAAACGTATTCGGGCAATTACTGATGCCGTAGCGACTGCAATAGAATAATTTTCAGCTTTTGTCATAAAGAATGTCTTTTCAGGTAATGTTAAATTTTCCGCTGATAAGTGATTAATAAATGTGTTTGGCTCACAAAATTGATCAATCACAATTCCTTCATATGAAAAGTCTTTGATTTTTTTCATTAGTTGTTTAATTACATGATAATGAAGCATTGTTTTCATTTTTCCTTGGGTCCAACCTTGTTTTTGTAATTTATTATATTTTAAATTATCTAAAACCATTGAAGAATAAGGAATATTCATTTGCATTAATTGCTTTGTTAATTCATAAATTTGCTTGTCTTGTATTTGTTTAGAATCTTGAATTCCGATACTTTTTAATGTTTCAATTTGATCTTTATGTACAAAAACAGCACAAGTTGTGACAGGTCCGAAATAATCTCCTGTGCCGGATTCATCTGAACCTATATGATTATTGGAAAAAATAGAATCGGACGGTATAAATTCTGATGGTTGCATTGAAAATAATAATTGTTTATCATTAGTTTGTTCGGGGGATGACCACTTTTTTAGTTCTGCTAGTGGATTTTTCCCTTGAAATAACACTTTACCACTATGGTATGCAGTAACGTTTGCATCATTTGTCTTTGCTCGAAACACAGCCCCTGGGGGTGAAGCAACTTTAAATTTCTCATAATAAATTCTCATTTTCTCGATTGTTGAGGTTGAGAATGATACTACTTTTTGAGACAATAGGAACCCTCCTAAATGAAAAGTCAGATAATTTACTCGAATCAATATTTTTCTAGTATCTATATTTGTCAATTCATGTTAAAATTAAGTGTACCATTTTATTGGGAGGAACGTTAGTGTGACGGAGAAAAAACGAAATAAAATTACTGTAACGATACATAATAAATCGTATACTATCGTTGGTAAAGAGTCGAGAGATCGTGTTTTACTAGTTGCTAGCCTTGTCGATGAAAAAATGGAGGAGATTAATCACTCCAATAAACATTTAGACACAGCCCGCTTGGCGGTATTAACGGCTCTGAACACGATGAATGACTATGTAAAATTAAAAAAAGAATATGATGAATTAATGATACTATTAGAAGAGGATAAATAGCAGATGATAACTTTTTTACTATTACTTTTATTATTAATTGGTTTTTTTATCGGTTTAAAGCGTGGACTTATTTTACAATTATTTCACCTATTCGGATTTATCATTTCCTATATTGTGGCGATGATTTATTTTCGGAAATTGGCAGGATCCCTGTCATTGTGGATACCATATCCCGAATTAAATAATGAAGGCTGGGCTGCATTTCTTAATAGTATGCCATTAGAAAATGCTTTCTATAATGCAGTTGCCTTTATGATAATATTTTTCATTACAAAAGTAGTTCTACAAATTATTGCTTCCATGCTAGATTTTGTCGCTAGATTGCCATTATTAAAATTAGTGAATAAATCTCTTGGTTCATTTCTCGGTTTTATTGAAATATATTTAATTTTGTTTTTATTTCTTTATGTCGCCGCATTATTACCAGTGGAAAAAGTACAAAACTTACTGGAATCATCCCGACTGGCAATGTGGATGATAAAACATACACCGTTTTTATCAAAAGCGATTGAATCACTTTGGTTTACCGAAATGTTAAGTAAATTGTATAGTTAAGGAAACAATAAAAAAACTGATGCCATGATCATAATCGAACCATGAATCAGTTTTTTTCATGAAATGATTTGGTGAAAAACTTTAATGGGTGATAAATATGACTATCAATAAAAAAGACATCATTCGTTTATTGGAAACTATTGCAACATATTTAGAATTAAAAGGAGAAAACCCCTTTCGTATTGGCGCTTATCGTCGGGCGGCTTTAGCACTTGAAAAAGACGTTCGATCCATCCAGCAAATCGATGATTTTACAACAGTAGAAGCCATCGGTAAGGGTACGAATGAAATTATTACTGAATTTATTCAAACTGGTGAATCATCATTTTTAAAAACGTTAGAATCGGAAGTGCCTAGGGGGCTTATTCCATTATTGAAATTGCCAGGACTTGGTGGGAAACGTCTTGCAACATTGTATCAACAACTGAACATTACAGATGCTGACAGCCTAAAACAGGCTTGTAAAAGTGGTAGTATTCAACAGGTAAAAGGTTTTGGTAAAAAAACAGTAGACAATATTTTACAAGGATTAGAAGAAATTGGGAGCCGTCCTGAAAGAATCCCCATTCACGATATGCTATATTTAGCTAAGACAATCGAACAATACTTGAAACAGATTCCAGAAATTAATCGTTTCAATATCGCTGGAAGTGTCCGTAGATTAGAGGAAACTGTTAAGGATATTGATTTTATTATTGCCACTGATGATCCGGAAAAAGTGAAAGCAGCGATTTTAAATATGGACAATATTAAACAAGTTATCGCTGATGGTGACACAAAGATATCATTTGTCATCGCTTCGGAATATGATATTCAAATTGATTTTCGTTTAGTTGATGATAAAGAATATGCAACCACTTTACACCATTTTACGGGGTCTAAAGATCATAATGTTTTAATGCGTCAACTTGCCAAACAACGTCAAGAAAAAATTAATGAATACGGTGTGGAAAAAATATCAACTAATGAGATTATTCATTTTCAAACCGAAGAACAATTTTTCCAGCATTTTGGATTACATTATATTCCACCAGAACTTCGTCAAGGAATTCATGAAACAGAAAAATTTCAAAAACAGGTTGACCTATTGACACTAGATGCTATTAAAGGTGACCTTCATATGCATACGACGTGGAGTGATGGGGCCCAATCAATGGAGGAAATGGTTTTAAAAGCCCGTGAAATTGGCTATGAATATATAGCAATCACTGACCATTCAAAATTCCTTCGTGTTGCTAATGGTTTAAATGAAAAAAGATTACGTGAACAACGGGAGGAAATTGCCCGATTAAATGAAAAATATGATGATATCCACATATTTGCTGGTGTTGAAATGGATATTTTACCAAATGGACAATTGGATTTCTCTTCAGATTTTTTAAAAGAAATGGATCTTGTAATCGCGGCAATCCATTCAAGTTTTTCTCAAACAGAAACTGATATCATGAAACGGCTCTTCCATGCGTTGGAAAATCCACATGTCGATATTATCGCCCATCCTACAGGTAGAATTATTGGGCGACGTCATGGCTATGCCGTTAATATTGAAAAGTTAATTGAAAAGGCCAAGGATACTAACACGGTATTAGAACTCAATGCCAATCCACATCGTTTTGATTTAGCCCCTTGGGCCTTAGAGTTGGCAAAGGATAATGGTGTAACGATTGCTATCAATACGGATGCACATGTAACAAACACGTTAGCCCATATGAAATACGGCGTAACAGTTGGCCGGAAGGCATGGTTGCAAAATGACCATGTGTTAAATACGTGGGATCTTAAGCGGTTAACTACTTTTTTACAACGGAATCAATAAAGAATACTTAGGGGTAATGATCATGAATGAACGGACATTAAATGTTTTAGAATATAATAAAGTAATGAACTTATTACGTGAAGAAGCGCAAACAATCATCGGGAGAGAATCTATCGATAAAATCATTCCTGCTATTACATTTGAGGAAGTGGCTCAATTACAAAATGAAACGGATGAGGCAGTACATGTGTTACGATTAAATGAAACTGCCCCTTTTTCTTATGTAGAAGATATTAGACCATTACTTCGCCAAAGTGAAATAGGGGGAACGTTAACTCCAGACCAATGTTTAGACATTGCCCAAGTATTATATTGTAGCCGTAATTTAAAACAGTTTGTGTCACAGTTAGAAGAACCATTTCCAATTCTCAAAGAAAAGGTAGAAGCGATTTATTTATTAAAAAAGTTAGAACAAATGATTCATGATAAAATTGATGAACATGGGGAAGTAGTTGATAGTGCATCCACTAATTTATATGCCATTCGTCGATCAATTCGAACAAAGGAGGGGCAAATTCGTGAAAGCCTGCAACGGACAATTCGTTCTAAAAGTAAAATGTTATCAGATAACATTGTCACTTTTAGGAATAATCGATTTGTTCTCCCCGTAAAATTGGAGTACAAGAGTGCCATTGGTGGCATTGTTCATGACCAATCATCATCCGGCCAAACGTTATTCATGGAACCGAATGCTATCGTTCAACTAAATAATGAATTACAACAAACAATCGTCAAAGAAAAACTAGAAATTGAAAAAATTTTAAATGCACTAACAGCTGAAATAGCCAATGAAATTTTTAAAATTGCGGAAAACTTTTCAATTATTGGAGAATTAGATGTTATTTTTGCCAAGGCTTCTTTAGCGAACAAAATGCAAGGTACAAAACCAACATTAAATGAAAAAGGTATCATCAATTTGAAGGTGGCCCGTCACCCTTTAATTGCTGAAGAAGATGTTGTTGCAAATGATATTATGTTAGGTAATGACTATCATGCATTGATCATCACCGGTCCAAATACAGGGGGGAAAACTGTCACATTAAAGCTTGTCGGATTATTTGTACTAATGACACAATCAGGACTGCAAATCCCTGCCCTGGATAACGGAGAAATGGCTATTTTCAAAAAAGTGTATGCTGATATTGGGGATGAACAGTCAATTGAACAAAACTTAAGTACTTTTTCATCCCATATGACAAACATTGTCCAAATTGTTAATGCCCTCGATGAAAATTCATTAGTATTATTTGATGAAATTGGTGCTGGAACAGATCCACAAGAGGGTGCAGCGTTAGCGATGGCTATTTTAGATAATGTTATGAAACGAAAGGCAACGGTCATTGCAACGACTCATTATCCTGAATTAAAAGCATATAGTTATGAACAAGAGGGAATGATGAATGCCTCTGTTGAATTTGATGTGGAAACTCTACGTCCAACTTATCGTTTAATTATTGGGATTCCGGGGCGAAGCAATGCGTTTGAAATATCGAAACGGTTAGGTTTGCCAAATCGAATTATTGAGCGTGCAAAACAATACGTTGGTATCGACAGTGAAAACGTGGAAAATATGATTGAAGCATTAGAACAATCAAAGAAAATAGCTCAAAAGGAAGCAGAAAAGGCTCATGAATTATATGAAGAAAATGAACAACTATATAAAACACTTAAAAAGCAATGGCAGCAATTTGAACAGCAACGTGATAAATTATTTGCCGAAGCGGAAGAAAAGGCAGCCCGAGCAGTTCAAAAAGCACAAAAAGAAGCAGAAAGTATTGTTCAATCGGTCCGTGATATGAAGGAAAAAGCATTATGGAAGGAACATGAATGGATTGAGGCAAAAAAATCATTGGAAGAAACACAACCTTCTCTACGCAATGAAAAAGATGAGAAAGGTGCTGTTTCTAATCACCATATTCAATTTGAAATCGGGGATGAAATCAAACATAAAACATTACAACAACAAGGGGAAATTATCGATAAAAAGAGTGACAAGGAATATATCATTCAAATTGGCACAATGAAATTAACAGCAAAAAAACCAGATTTAATACTTTTAAAAAAAGGAAACCAGTTATTGGATGACAATTTAGAATCAACGAGCCGGGTTGTTACAGGGCAACAACCCGTGAAGCTAGAATTAGACATTCGTGGTGAACGTTATGAGGAAGCACTATTAAAATTAGATAAATATATAGATGATGCGGTTGTCAGTGGTTATTCAAGGGTAACGATTGTTCATGGGAAGGGAACTGGTGCATTGCGTAAAGGTGTTGAAAAGTTTTTACAGCAGAGCCCTCATGTTTCATCATTTCGATTAGGGGTAGCAAATGAAGGTGGAACAGGCGTCACGATTATAGAATTGAATTAGTATTCATTTTATGGTAAAATTTTTTTAAACTTACCTTTTACTGACAACTTCTGGAGGGAGACGTCATGGTTTTAGATAAATTAGCAAAAATTTTAATAACAGTTGCCATCGTTTTCGTCCTTGTTGGGATCGTTTATTGGGTCTTATAATTAAATAGTAAGTGAATTGCTACTATAAATGAAATGGGGGATAAAAATGGAAAAAGACAAACCTTGGTTAAAACATTACCCAGAGGAAGTGCCAGCTACATCAACCTATTCAGAAAAGTCTTTACCAAGTTTTTTACTGGAAAGTGGTGAACGTTTCAAAGAAAAGAAAGCGCTTTATTTTATGGGGAAAGAAATGACATTTGGTGAGGTGCTCACAGAAGCGAAGAAGATGGCTCATTTTTTACAATCGAAAGGCTTAAAGAAAGGTGACCGTGTAGCCAATATGCTACCTAATGGACCACAGGCAGTTATCGGTTATTATGGTGCTCTTTTAGCTGGCGGTATTGTTGTACAAGTTAATCCTTTATATACAGAAAGGGAATTGAAACATCAAATTGTTGATTCTGGAGCCACATTTATCATTTGCTTGGATATTTTATTACCACGGGTTGAAAATGTTAAAAAAGAAACTGGTTTAAAACATATCATCGTTGCTAAAATAGCCGATTATTTACCTTTTCCAAAAAATCTTATTTATCCATTTATTCAAAAGAAACAATATAATATTGTCGTAAAAGCCGAAGATTATGAAGATGCCTATGCATGGAAAACAATTATCAAAAATACGAGTGAAAATTACGATCCTGTTGAAATTGATTCTAAGGAAGATCTTGCCTTGCTGCAATATACTGGCGGGACAACCGGAAAACCAAAAGGGGTCATGTTAACACATTTCAATTTAGTTGCTAATGTCGAAATGTGTACGGAATGGATGTATAAATTGAAAGGGCACGATGAAACGGTTTTAGGCGTATTACCTTTCTTCCACGTTTATGGTATGACAACTGTGATGAATTTATCCATTATGCAAGGATATAAAATGGTATTATTACCAAAATTTGATGCTGGTGAAGTGCTAAAAACAATTGAAAAAGAAAAGCCAACCTTGTTTCCAGGCGCCCCGACAATTTATATCGGCTTATTACACCATCCTGATATTCAAAAATATGATTTATCATCAATTGAAGCATGTTTAAGTGGCTCGGCTGCATTACCATTAGAGGTGCAGCAACAATTTGAGAAAATAACTGGTGGAAGGTTAGTAGAAGGTTATGGTTTAACTGAAACTTCTCCTGTAACACATGCCAATAATATTTGGGAAAAGCGAATTAATGGGAGTATCGGTCTCCCGTGGCCAAATACGGATGCGAAAATCGTTAAGGAAGGGACGACAGATGAACTCCCAATTGGAGAAGTTGGTGAAATTGCCATAAAAGGACCTCAGGTGATGAAAGGCTATTGGAACAATGAGGAAGCAACAAAAGAAAGCCTAATTGGTGACTGGTTTTTAACAGGTGATATGGGGAAAATGGATGAAGATGGTTTCTTTTACGTCGTTGATCGTAAATCAGACATGATTATCGCTGGTGGATTTAACATTTATCCACGGGAAGTGGAAGAAGTATTATTTGAGCATAGTAGTATTCAGGAGGCAACGGTTATTGGAGTGCCGGATGATTACCGTGGCGAGACTGTTAAAGCTGTCATTGTATTGAAACAAGGTGAAAAGATTACAGAAAAAGAGCTAGATAAATTTTGTCGTGATAATTTAGCAGCGTATAAGGTTCCAAAACTTTATGAGTTTCGTGATGAATTACCTAAAACAATTATTGGGAAAGTATTAAAAAGGCAGTTGGTTAAAGAATCAATTGAGGCAATGAAGCAGGAAAATTAATTACGAGGGTGAAATTCTTTGCTGAATTTTTAATTGATGAACCTTAATTGACACCACAAAAATTCCGTAATACAATAACTTATGAATGATTAATCATTCATAAGTTATTTTTATTATTAATTTATTAAATTAAATCGAAAATGTCCCGTTGAAATGGAGGGGTTTTATTGGGAAAGGACAAACCTAAATATCACCAAATCATCAATGCCGCCGTTGAAGTAATCGCTGAAAATGGCTATCACTCATCTCAAGTATCCAAAATTGCTACACGGGCCAACGTAGCTGATGGTACAATTTATTTATATTTCAAAAACAAGGAAGATATTCTAATATCCGTTTTTAGGGAAAAGATGGGGGACTTTGTTAACAAAACGATGGAAGCAATTCAAAAGAATGACACAGCTAATGAAAAATTGCGTACCTTAATAGCTATGCATTATGAACAACTTTCCAATTCCCCACATTTAGCCATCGTTACTCAATTGGAGCTACGGCAATCGAAGCAACAATTAAGAATGGAAATTAATCGAGTATTAAAATCTTATTTAGAAGTAATAGACTCAATTGTGATTCAAGGAATTGAAGAGAATGAAATTAGAAAGGATGTGAATCCTAAGCTTTTAAGACAAATGATTTTTGGTACGATTGACGAAACTGTGACGACTTGGGTCATGAAATCACAACGATATTCTCTTAAGGATCAAGTTGATAGTGTACATCAGTTATTAATAAATGGGATAAAGCATCAATGATTCTCATTTTTTATGTTATATATTTAATTTAAGGAGGCTGTCAATGTCAATATTATCATTGGAGGTACAAAATAAGGTTGGTATTTTAACGATAAAAAGTCCACCCGCAAATGCCTTATCGACGTTACTATTGAAGAATTTAGATGAAAAGCTAAAAGAAATATCTGAAGATCGGCAAATTAAAGCCGTTATTTTAAAGGGAGAAGGCAGGTTTTTTTCTGCGGGAGCCGATATTAAAGAATTTACTTCATTACAATCCGCGGATGATTTTGTGAGTTTAGCCCAAAATGGTCAACAATTATTCAATAGAATGGAACAGTTCCATATACCAATTATTGCAGCTATTCATGGTGCTGCTTTGGGCGGTGGCTTAGAATTAGCTATGGCTTGTCACATGCGAATTGTGACGAATAATGCAAAAATAGGTTTACCAGAACTATCCTTAGGTATTATTCCGGGTTTTGCTGGCACTCAACGATTACCTCAATATGTCGGAACAGCGAAGGCATATGAAATGATGTTAACCGCGCAACCCATTAGCGGAGAAGATGCATTCAAGTTTGGTTTAGCAAATCAAGTAGTAGCAGATGACGACCTATTTACAACAGCACAAAAATTAGCAGAACAAATTGCTGAAAAAAGTGGTCCTTCAATTCATAAAGTAATGGAATTAGTCCCATACGCAAAAACAACTTCATTTAATGATGGTGTTAATCAAGAAGCAAAAGCATTTGGAGAAGTTTTTGGTAGTGAAGATGCAAAAGAAGGTGCCCAAGCCTTTATTGAGAAGAGAAAACCAAATTTTCAGGATAAGTAAAGAATGGAGGAATTCAGGTGAACATTTACGTATTATTGAAAAAGACTTTTGATACAGAAG
>DAMCTP010000003.1:72879-125659 GCA_032113595.1 Pseudogracilibacillus sp. | reverse complement strand
GGAACAAATATAATAGAATCAAAGGTTTTTAATTATTCAGTAATCCCTAATTAATACTGATTTGGAAATGTTAATCCGTTTATTTATTGCAGCGATTCTCGGGTTATTAATGGGTTTAGAACGTGAAATGAAACGAAAATCGCTTGGTTTAAAAACGATTTTGGTCATCTCAATAGTGAGCTGCTTATTAACGATAGTGTCAATTCAGGCTTCTTATATTTTTCCCCAAAGTGAATTTGTAGAAATCCGGATGGACCCTCTCCGTCTAGCTGCCCAAATCGTTTCTGGGGTAGGCTTTCTCGGAGCAGGTGTCATTTTACGCCGTCAAGATGATACGGTTTCTGGCTTAACGACAGCGGCGATAGTTTGGGGGGCAGCTGGGATAGGAATTGCAACAGGTGCTGGCTTTTATATAGAAGCAATTGCTGGGGTAACTTTATTACTGATAAGTGTCGAACTCATTCCATACCTTATTAAAAAACTTGGCGTAAAAAGTCTTCATTTAACAGAACTTGATTTGAAAATTACATTAGACAATCGTGACTATATTGAAGATGTGATTCATCAAATTAGAAATAAAGTACATGAACTGAAAAATATTCATATTCAAGACCGGGAGGCAAATGCACATTTAATTTCGCTTGTCATTACTGTTGATGAAAGGGTAACGGCGCCGGAAATTTATCGGGAAGTAGCCAAGATTCCCGAAATTTCGACAATTGACATTGATTCCTATAGTAAATGGAAAAAATGAAGCAAGGAGCAAATAGAGCCCCTTACTTCATTTTTACATGCGGAGATGATTCGGTTTTCTTATGATTTTCGAATTAATGTACGTGGCTGGCTGTTAAACAATAAAAATAGCACAACGAAACTAATGATCATGGCTGGAATCATGTACGTGCTGTTGTAAATGAAGGAATAAAGCCATGCTGGCTGTCCTTCCGGGGCAGCGTCACCGAAGAAGACCCATCCGGCAAAAAAGTGTCCTGCAAATCGCAACATGCCACCGACAAATACACCTAATGTAATATATAGAAGCGTTTCCTTGGTATTTCTTTCTTTCACTGCTTTTTGTACTTGTGATGCAAACAATCCGGCAAATCCTAGTACAGTAAAGGCAAGCCCGTATTCAATTAGTCCCTGAAAAAAATTTAAAATGTACGCATCACCGACGGCGATTTGTAAGATTCCCCATAAAAACCCGGATAATAATCCACCTTTGATTCCCCATCGAAAGGCAACGATAAAGACTGGAATCATCGCTAACGAAATTGCCCCCCCTGCAGGCCAAATTTTAAATTTTAATAATGGTAAAAGGTCAAGTGTCAATGCAAGTGCGGTAAAAATAGCAACCTCAATAAAAAACAATGTTCGTGCTGAACTCAATCCAATTTCCTCCCTTGAAATTTTGTTAAAAATAAGCACAAAAAAAGTAATGATCTTGGGAGGCTTTTTGATGGAACTCCGCTCACATTACACATTTTACCCATCAAAAAAGCTACATCCCTACGTTAGAATTAACTAACAGGTTCAGAGGGTAAGAATTTTCATTCACTCTCAGCCAATTTGGCTCCCCTTGTAAGCTTTTCATGATATACTTTTCTTGTTACCACCTATTCTAGCGTAGTTTTTGGAAAATGGCAAATTGGTTTTTCAGTTTAACATGTGATTGCTAGATTAGTAAGAGGAGAAATTAGGATTTGAAATTGATGAGGTTGGTGAATAAAATGTTATAACAGTGCCGAATAATATAAGTCATTTTTCGAATGGGCACTGAAACGATTGAATAGTTCCCAATGCCAAAAAATCCAATACGAATGGGCACTGAAACGATTGAATAGTTCCCAATGCCAAAATATCCAATACGAATGGGCACTGAAACGACCAAATAGTTCCGAATGCCAAAAAACCCATTACGAATGGGCACTGAAACGACTGAATAGCTCCGAATGCTAAAAAATGCAATGCGAATGGGCACTGAAACGATCAAATAGTTCCGAATGCCAAAAAACCCATTACGAATGGGCACTGAAACAACCAAATGGTTCCGAATGCTAAAAAATCCATTACGAATGGGCACTGAAACGATCAAATAGTTCCCAATGTCAAAAAATGCATTACGAATGGGCATTGAAACAACCAAATAGTTCCCAATACCGATGTCTGGTGATGCCCTTGGGAACTGAAAAGAAATCACACTTTCGATTAGTTATCCGAGAGGCGGCGGGACTGTGGTGATTTATTAAAAGTTTCTTATAACAACACTTTGGGGATAACTTTTATAAATAAGGGATTAACATCCAAGGGAGGGGGATAATCAATGTCGAAAAAATGGACAGGGGAAGAACGGAGAAATTTTATTATAGATACGTTAAAGATGTCTAAAGAACCGATTCGTGGTCAAAAATTAGCCGAGATGGTGAATGTCAGTCGTCAAGTCATTGTTACCGATATCGCACTTTTAAAAACGAGTCAAGTACCGATTATTGGGACGAATCGGGGTTATCTATACGTACAGGAGCAACCTGAGGAAAATCGTTATCGAAAAGTAGTTGTTTGTCAGCATTCTCCAGAGCAAACGGAAGAGGAATTGCAATTGATCGTTGACTGTGGTGTGACAATTGTTGACGTGACAGTTGAACATCCTTTTTACGGTGAATTAACCGGCTCATTAATGATTAGTAGTCGATTTGACGTGACCCAGTTTATGAATGTCATCGAAAATGAGGAAGCATCATTATTATCCGTATTAACTGCTGGGGTTCATTTGCATACATTAGAGGCTGATTCAATGGAAAAAATTGATGCAGCCTGTGAAGCTTTGAAAAAGGCGAAGATACTGTTGACGACAGACAAGTAATTTTCCACCAAAATAAGCCACATAAAAATGCGAAATACTTCTACATTTCTTGTGGCTCACGGTTTCCGCCAACTAATTTTCATGATGTATATCCACTAGAGTCCCATTACATGATAACCGGAATCAACATGAATGACTTCACCAGTAATGCCACGGGCCAAATCACTTAATAAAAACATCGTTGCATCTCCGACCTGGTCCTGATCGACATTACGTCTTAGTGGTGCCTTTTCCTCAATCACTGAATGAATTTCATTTAATCCCGAAACTCCTTTAGCAGACAACGTTCTAATCGGTCCAGCTGAAATGGCATTGACCCGAACCCCGTCTTTTCCAACATCCTCTGCTAAATACATCACACTTGCTTCTAATGAAGCTTTGGCAATGCCCATGACATTATAGTTTTTCACAACTCGATTTGCTCCAAGATATGATTGGGTAACGATGCTTCCGCCTTCAGTCATTAGCTTTCGCGCTTCTCTCGTCACAGCAACTAACGAATAGGCACTAATTTCTTGGGCTAATAAAAATCCATCACGTGATGTGTCAGCATATTCACCCTGCAATTCCTCCCGATTGGCAAAGGCAACAGAGTGGACTACCCCATGAATGGTGCCGACTTTTTCCTTAATGGTTTGAAATGCTTCAACGATACTGTCATCACTAGCGACATCACATGTCACCATTAATAACGGTTCAATGCCTACTTTTTCTAACAATTGTTGAAGTTTTTTATAAGAACGTTCTTGTCGATTTGTAAAAATTAAATTTGCACCTTGACGATGAGCTGATTGGGCAATTCCCCAAGCAATACTTCGTTGATTGGCGACACCCATGACAACGATGTTTTTTCCTTTTAATAGATCAGACATAATGCTTTAACCCCCAACAAGTTTAATCATATAACCACATTATAGTATAAATAGCTGTCGATGAACAGTAGACATTGATTTAGCATTGACTTAGTAATTACTTTACAAAACTTCCAAGCTTGTATATAATAAAAATCGTGTGATTTTTGCGAGAAAAGTGGTAGTTGAATCATTAAATTAGTCAATACGGCCCCTTGGTCAAGTGGTTAAGACATCGCCCTTTCACGGCGGTAACACGGGTTCGAATCCCGTAGGGGTCATCCTAGTTTCAGGCCGGCCTAGCTCAATTGGTAGAGCAACTGACTTGTAATCAGTAGGTTGGGGGGTCAAGTCCTCTGGCCGGTATGCTGATGATAATTAAAAGCCTAATCACCAACCAAAGTAATAAAATTAATTAGAATACAAATAATACATAAAATGACAAATAATATTAGTAACTTTTTCTTTTGAAGACATAAAAATAAATGTTTTAGCTCAATATATGGAGGGGTAGCGAAGTGGCTAAACGCGGCGGACTGTAAATCCGCTCCCATCGGGTTCGGCAGTTCGAATCTGCCCCCCTCCACCACTAAGGAATAATTGGGCTATAGCCAAGCGGTAAGGCAGCGGATTTTGATTCCGTCATTCCTAGGTTCGAATCCTAGTAGCCCAGCCAATTTAAAAAATTAATGAAATGATACTTTTCAATGAACAAGGTAAGCCAGAACACCTTGTTTATTTGCATTATGTGGGAATTTTTTGCATAATGATGACAGTGTAAATGTAGGAAATTTGTCAATTTCTACTGTTTTCCCCTAGAAATAAGTGTAAAATGAATAAAAAGCACCCAATTTCATGGAATTTTTGTTATAATTATATATGGTTACACGTATTGTTGGCGAGTAAATATACTAAAAGTACGATTACTAGATCACATCATACAAGGGTGAATAGGATGAAAGCATCGTCGAGAATTGCCGGTTTTTACAAAATGCCGGTAGACGAAAGAAAAGCTAAAATAAATGAGCTATTTGATTTAACAGAAGAAGAGAAAGAAGTATTATTCGGGAATGAATCACTTCCGAAAGAAATTGCCGATAAGATGATAGAAAATGTGATTGGTACATTTTCTTTACCTTTAGGCTTGGGCCTGAATTTTTTAATCAATGATGAGGAATATATGATTCCGATGGTAGTAGAAGAAGCATCAATTGTAGCCTCCGCTAGTTATATGGCAAAAATCGTTCGTGAAGCCGGTGGTTTCAAAACGACTGCGACAGAACGGGTAATGATCGGGCAAATTCAAGTTGTCGGTTGCCATAATTTTGCTGATGCAAAGGCAAAAATTTTAGAAGAAAAAGAGATGCTTATTCGTGCGGCAAATGATGCCTATCCAAGTCTCATTTCACGTGGTGGAGGGACGGTTGATTTAGATGCACGGATTATTAATGAGGGATCATCTAAATATAGTCAAATGCTTATTATCCACCTGTATGTTGATACATGTGATGCCATGGGAGCCAATATCATAAATACGATGGCAGAATCGTTAGCTCCTGTCGTTGAACATTTAACTTCCGGTAAAGTTTATTTGCGCATCTTATCCAATTTAGCTGATCGGAGTTTAGCAAAAGCAACATGTAAAATACCGGAACATTTATTAGCTTCACCAGGTTTTTCCGGCGATGAGGTTGTTGATGGGATTATTTATGCCTATCAATTTGCAGCTACAGACCCATATCGAGCGGTTACCCATAATAAAGGAATCATGAATGGAATTGATCCCGTCATTATTGCGACAGGGAACGATTGGCGAGCTACGGAAGCGGGAGCTCACGCCTATGCAGCACGGGATGGTCAATATCGTTCCATGACCACCTGGTCAAAAGATGAGGATGGCAATTTAATCGGAGAATTAGAATTGCCGATGTCATTAGGTATCGTTGGAGGTGCCAGCCGTGTTCACCCAATGGCAAAGCTCTCCCAAAAAATATTAGGCATCACATCCGCGAAGGAATTAGCGCAAGTTGTCGTTTCCGTTGGTCTAGCACAAAATCTTGGAGCATTAAAGGCACTTGCAACCGACGGAATTCAAAAAGGCCATATGGCCTTACATTCGCGATCAGTAGCAGTAGCGGCTGGTGCGACAGGTAATTTAATCGATAAAATTGCCACAAGATTAGTCGAAGATAGAAATATTCGCGTAGGATACGCTAAAACTTTATTAAGAGAGTATGTCAAATGAATATGGAAAAAGTAACAATCCCAGAAAAAATTGCTACAGGCGTAGCACATAGTAAATTAATTTTAGTTGGGGAACATGCGGTTGTTCATGGGCAACCAGCAATTGCCATTCCCTTCCCTTTAATTCGAGCAGAATCCTACATTGAACATGTAATAGGAAAGGTTTACCTTGATAGCTCGCTTTATAAGGGGCCTATTGATCATGCGCCAAAATCATTGATCGGGATTGTGAACACGATTCAACAGACGTTAAAACTACTAAAAATACCTTATAAAGATTTGTTAATCCGGGTCAAATCATCTATCCCCCCGGGAAAAGGATTGGGGTCTAGTGCTTCTGTTGCGATTTCGATTATTAAGGCACTTTTTTCCTATGTGAACAAATCATATACTGATGAACAATTGCTTTCTCTAGCAAATATTTCAGAAAAATACGCTCACGGAGCCCCAAGTGGAATTGACCCGTTAACCATTACGTCATCAAGTCCAATATGGTATAAAAAAGATGACCCGATTGATTACATTATTCCAAAAGGTGATTTTCATTTTGTTGTCGCTGATTCTGGTGAAATGGCGGATACAAAGACAGCTGTTAGTAATGTGAAAAATTACTTAGAACAATTTCCTGAAAAGGCAAGTAGCAAAATGGAACGACTTGGTCGGATTACGTACGAAGCAAGGGACGCATTGGAAAAAGCAAGTAAGCAAATGCTAGGTTCTATATTAAATGAGGCACAAAGAAACTTAGAGTCTATTGGCGTCAGTAATTTAAGGCTAAATAAATTAATTGACTTTGTTCGTCGGGAAGGTGCCCTAGGTGCAAAGTTAACAGGTGGGGGTAATGGGGGATGCATTATTGCACTCGCCAAAAACGAAATCCACTCCCGACAATTATCGGAGAAATTAAAACAATATGGGGCAGAGCAAGTGTGGCCATTTATATTACGGCATGAAAATATGAATGAATCGAAATCGGTGTAAAGCCGATTTCTTCTATATTACAGAGAAAAATTTGAAAAAGGGGTATATCGATGCAAGCAACGGCAAAAGCACATACGAATATCGCATTAATTAAATATTGGGGAAAACGAAATGAGCAATTAATTTTACCGACGAATAATAGTTTATCGATAACGTTGGACGGATTTTACACTGAAACAACCGTTCATTTTAAGGAAGCGTTAACGGAAGATGTATTTAAATTAAATGATGAAGTTATTTCAGGTATTCCTTATGATCAAGTGACGACATATTTAGATTTGTTCCGTGATTACATACAAAAGCCCAACCTATTTGCTGAAGTAATTTCAACGAACCATGTGCCAACAGCTGCTGGTTTTGCCTCATCAGCATCAGGCTTTGCAGCATTAGCGGCAGCGACAGCGAAGGCATTACAATTACGTTTAACCGATAAGGAACTTTCACGTTTTATGAGAAGGGGGTCAGGCTCGGCTTGTCGCTCAGTTTACGGTGGCTTCGTTGAATGGGAAAAAGGAGCAAAAGGGGACGGCTCTGATTCCTTTGCTGTTCAAATAGCCCCCCAAGATCATTGGGATTTACGAGTCGCCGCTGTCGTTCTTGATGCGAAGGAAAAAAGTGTCTCAAGTCGAGTGGGAATGAAACGGACGGTTGACACGTCGATTTTTTATGATGCATGGTTGGAAAATGTTAACGATGATTTAAAGGAAATTAAGGCCGGAATTCAAGCATGTGATTTTGAGAAGGTCGGTGAGATTGCTGAGGCGAATTGTTTGAAAATGCATGCGACGACATTAGGCGCAACACCACCATTTACTTATTGGCAAAATGTCACGATGGATGTCATGCAAACGATTTGGCAATTACGGGAAAAAGGCATTTTGGCTTATTTTACGATTGATGCTGGTCCGAATGTGAAAGTGTTATATGAGCCGGAAAATGATGCAACGGTAATGGCAGCATTACGGGACATTGATGGGGTCTCGGATGTCATTGTCAGTAAAGTAGGGGCAGGAATTTCATACGTATAATTGTCTAGGGTTATATGTTTAGAGGTGTTTGATAATGGGTCAATGGTTAAAGTTAAAATTTAAAAGCTGTTCGACGTGAAGTAAGGAAAAGGTGTTTGATAATGGGTCAACGGTTAAAAGTTAAAGTGCCTGGGAAATTAATGGTCGCAGGTGAATATGCTGTCCTTGAACCGAATCAACCGCTTATCGTGATGGCGGTTAATCGGTTTGTTTATTGTACCATTGAATCGCAAACTGAGGGTTCCCTACACTTGGTAGATTTAGGACTGGACCATGTAAAATGGGAATTTCATGATTGGGAAATTTTTCTCAACAATGAAGACCCTCGTTTAAATTTTATTAAAAATGCGTTACAATTATCATTACAATTTTTACAAGAAAAGGATCGGGACTTTTCTGTATTTTCATTAACTGTCCGTAGCGAATTAGATGATGCTTCAGGTAAAAAGTATGGATTAGGTTCGAGTGCTGCAGTTGTTACTGCTGTTATTTCAAGTGTGCTGAAATTGTTTAATAAGGGTGTATCAAAAGAAGTTATTTTTAAATTAGCAGCCATGGCACATACAGTGACACAACAAAGTGGGTCTGGGGCTGATATTGCAGCATCGACATTTGGTGGCATGATGAAGTATACATCTTTTCAAGCGGAATGGTTGTTAAAAGAGATGGCTGAAATTCAATCAGTCAAAACAATTGTCGAAAAAAAATGGCCATATTATTCCAACCAATCATTACAGCTACCGAAAGAGGTTAAGCTGTTTGTTGGATGGACGGGTAAGCCAGCATCAACGACGAATTTGGTGAAAGAAGTGCGACAGTTAAAGGAAACAAATCTGACTGCTTATGATCAGTTTTTACATAAAAGTCGAACTGCGGTGGAACTAATAGTTAAAGGGATGATGGAAGGTGATAGCCAATTATTTTTTGAAGGAATAACGGGGAATCGGCATGCATTGGCTGAACTAGGTAAAATTGCGAATGTATCGATTGAAACGGAAAAACTTCATCAATTAAGTATCGTGGCTGAACAACTTGGTGGTGCAGGCAAGTTGTCTGGTGCAGGTGGTGGTGATTGTGGACTTGCATTTATTCCGCAAAATGCCTCTGAAAGTGCATTGTACTCGCAATGGATGGCGGCAGGAATAGCCCTACTCCCCATCACAATATACATACATGGAGTAGAAGAAATAAATGCATAAATATTCACTTTTTTGTCGAGTTGAGTCATCTCCTATAATTTTGTAAAATGGGATTACGATGGGGGAGATATAGATGCCGAAAAAAGTTTCAATAATTGGAGCACCACTAGATTTAGGACAAGCACGTCGTGGGGTCGATATGGGACCAAGTGCAATTCGTTATGCAGGCTTAATTGATCGATTAAAAAAATTGCCGTTTCAAATTGATGATTTAGGGGATGTCGAAATTCCACAGAGGGCACATCAAAAAAACGGGGATCATCCAACATTACGAAATCTTGAAGCAGTTGTAAAAGCAAATGAAAATTTAGCTCAAGCTGTTAGTGATCAAGTAGGGAAAGGGAATTTCCCTTTAGTGTTAGGAGGAGACCATAGCATCGCCATTGGCACTGTTGCTGGTGTAGCAAAGCATTATGAAAATTTAGGAGTCATTTGGTATGACGCCCATGGTGATTTGAATACTGATGAAACGACACCTTCAGGAAACATACATGGCATGCCCTTAGCAGCAAGCCTGGGACTTGGCAATCCGCAATTAACGGATATATTGTATCATGGGCAAAAGGTAAAGCCGGAAAATGTTGTTCTCATCGGAATTAGGGAACTAGACGAGGCGGAAAAAGACTTTATAAAAAAATTAAACATTAGAACGTACACGATGCATGAAGTGGATCGTTTAGGAATGGCAAAAGTAGTCGAAGAGACGATAGAATATTTAAAGGAAAGAACAGATGGGGTGCATTTAAGTTTTGACTTAGATGGGATAGATCCTACTGAGGCACCGGGGGTTGGCACGCCAGTCATTGGTGGGGCAACATACCGGGAAAGTCATTTAGCGCTTGAAATGTTAGCTGAGTCCGGATTAATTACGTCAGCCGAATTCGTGGAAGTGAATCCGATGCTTGATAAGCGTAATAAAACAGTCACATTAACAGTGGCTTTAATTGCCTCTTTACTTGGGGAAAAATTGTTATAGTAATTTAGTTTGAAAAAATGCTGGTAGAAAGTAAATCTAATTGAATAGAATTTATTCGAAAAGATTCCTGAAGTCTGTCACAATAAGGTGGCAGATTTTTGTTTGGAAAAAAGGGTAGGGCGAAAATGGCGAATGGCTGTAGGAAATAGGTTACTCATCGTTTAAGGAAACTAGTGCTAATCTGGTCAAGGATCTTCTTAACCCGGTCGTTTGATGGGTTCCATCTTAATCATCAGGTCAAGGCTTTTCTTTGGGGAATTATTAGTAGTTTTAATATTAGAAAAGTAGCATAAAATCCACCCCTAAATAATTAGAAACTTATCCAATTATTTTTCTTAACGATTGATTGACCCATCACACCTAAAATATGGATTCGGGCTTTTTTATGTTATAATGAAATGTGAATAAATGTGAGCATAAAGTTTTTAATTTCATTGTAAAATAGTGATAGACTAGTTAGTTGTTAAAAGGAAGTGTCTACGTGTTTGGAGAAGAAATTGAACTGTTAGACATATTAATAATCGTCATCGATATTTCCATTGTATGGTTTGTCTTTTACAAACTAATAATGGTTATTCGTGGTACGAAAGCAATCCAGTTATTACAAGGAATTATCGTTTTAATTGTTGTTTGGTTGGTTAGTATTTTATTTAACTTACCGACGATACAATGGATTACAAATCAAATTATTATCTGGGGTTTTGTCATTATTGTTATTTTATTCCAACCTGAAATAAGACGGGCATTGGAACAGCTTGGTCGGGGTGGATTATTTAAACGTTCAACAAAGTCTGAAGAAGAAGTTATTGGGCAAATTGTTGAATCGTTAATTACTTCCTGTATCTATATGGCAAAACGACGGATTGGTGCATTAATTACGATTGAATTAGAAACAGGTGTTGGTGAATATGCCGAAACTGGTATTCCGATTAACGGGGAATTAACGAATCAACTTTTAACGAATATTTTTACTCCAAATACACCTTTACACGATGGAGCTGTCATTATAAAAGAAGATAAAATAGTCGCGGCTGCATGTTATTTACCTTTATCAGAAAGTACAACCATTTCTAAAGAATTGGGTACGAGACATCGGGCAGCATTAGGGATAAGTGAAGTAACTGATGCGTTGACAATTATCGTTTCGGAAGAAACAGGTGCCATTTCATGTGCCAAAAATGGGGAGCTATATCGTAGTTTAGACGATACTAAATTACGTCAATTGTTGACGAAAAATTTATCCCAATCAGTTAAATCCCAAGACACACCCTTTTTTAACGTAGGAGGGAAAAAGAATGGATAATTTATTTCAAAATAAATGGTTTGTAGCCGTCATTTCCTTCATATTTGCTGTGGCATTATTTTTATACGTTGATCTTGAATCAAATCCCGCGAAAAAAGATGCGAGCATTTTACCAAGTGTCTCTCAGGAAATCCAAACTTTAGAAGACGTCCCTCTTGAAGTGAGAATGGATACAGATCAATATGTTGTCAGTGGTGTGCCTGATTATATTACGGTTTCTTTTGAAGGGAAATCAACTGTTTTAAATAGATATTTGAAACAAAGTAACTATAACTTTTTTGTCGATTTAACGGAGTATGAAGAAGGAGAACATTCCATTGAAATTGAATATGAAAATATACCCGAAGATTTAACTGTTTATTTAGAGCCAAAATCAATTGATGTGTCGATAGAAAAAAGAGCAGCAAAAGAATTCGATATTGAAGTTGACTATGTTAACTTAGACCAACTGCCTGTTGGTTATGAATTAGGGGAACCAGAAATAACCCCTGGCAAGGTGACAATTGTAAGTTCTGAAGAGGTACTTGAACGTGTTGCCATGGTTAAGGTATATGTTGATGTAGCTGATTTAAGAGAGTCAATAAGGAACCGAGAGGTACCGATTAGTGTCAGTGATATTCAAGGTAATGTTCTTAACGTAGGGTTAGATCCGACGAGTGTGATGATATCTATTCCGGTAGATCGTCCAAGTAAAAAAGTCCCTGTTAGCATTCGCACAGTGGGTGAGCTTCCAGATGGTTATCAGTTGAAGTCAATAACAACCATCAATGAAATAGATATTTTTGGTAAAAGGGATATTATCAATGAAATTGAAGAAGTGGTGACGAAAGAAATTGATCTATCACGAATGAATCAGTCAGAAGAAATTGACATTGAACTAGACTTACCGGATAATATTGCTGTTAACAATGAAATAGTGTCTGTATCGATACAGTTGGAACAAGAGAGAATATTTGAAAGAATTCCGATTGAAACGAATGAAACTAATGATCAGCAAGTGACATTCGTTGATCCGGCTAACGGTTTTATTGATATTGTTGCTAATGGTGATGAAGCAATTATTAAAGCATTAAATAAAGATGATATTATCGCAAAAATTGATGTCAGTAATTTGACTGAAGGGGAACATGATATTGATGTAACGTTAGAAGGACCAAGTAATGTGAGATTAACGACACAGAAAACTAGAATAAAGATAGACGTTCAAATAGAATAAACGTGGAAAATTAAGTAGTGAACATCATTTAATGACGTAAAAGTTTTTCTAATTAGGTTATGTTAAGGAGAGGTTTAAGTGGGTAAATATTTTGGCACAGACGGTGTGAGGGGAGTTGCAAATAAAGACCTAACTCCGGAGCTAGCTTTTCGTCTAGGTCGGGTTAGTGGACATGTTTGCAAAACAGATGGAAAAATCCCTAAAGTACTCATTGGAAGGGATACAAGGGTATCTGGTCACATGTATGAAGGTGCTTTAATTGCCGGATTACTATCTGTTGGGGCAGAGGTGATGAGACTTGGCGTCATTTCCACACCAGGTGTAGCATATTTATCAAAAGTAACGAACGCAGAGTTAGGCATTATGATCTCTGCATCTCATAATTCATTTGAAGATAATGGAATTAAGTTATTTGCGGTGAATGGTTTTAAACTATCAGAAGCGGAAGAGGCTAAAATAGAGAAATTAATGGATGAGGAAGACACTTTACCACGTCCGATAGGAAAAGATATTGGTACTGTCAGTAATTATTTTGAAGGAACGCAAAAGTATATTTCATATTTACAGGAAACAATTGATTCTGATTTTGAAGGAATAAAAATAGCAATTGATTGTGCCAATGGGGCCACTGCAAGTGTTGCAGCACATCTATTTGCCGATTTAGAAGCAGACTTAATGACGATTGGTAATACACCTGACGGCTATAACATTAATGAAGGGGTCGGTTCAACTAACCCGGAAAAGCTTCAAGAGTTAGTGAAAGAAGAAGAAGCCGATATCGGTGTCGCTTTCGATGGTGACGGGGACCGTTTAATTGCTGTTGATGAAAATGGTGAGCTCGTTGATGGCGATAAAATGTTGTATATTTTTGCGAAATTTTTTAAAGAACAAAAGCGATTAAAGGACAATACTGTTGTTGCGACAGTCATGAGTAATTTGGGACTTAAAAAAGCGTTAGAAGCAATTGACGTTACCCTTGTTGAAACTGAAGTTGGTGATCGTCATGTGATGGAAAAAATGCGTAAAAACGATTACAACTTGGGTGGCGAACAGTCAGGTCATATGATTTTATTAGATACGAGCACAACAGGTGATGGTATGTTATCGGCTGTTCAGCTGATTAACATTATGAAAGAAACTGGCAAAAAGTTGTCCGAATTAACAGCCGAAATCACCATCTATCCACAATTATTAAAAAATGTGTTTGTAAATGATAAGAGAAGGGCATTGGAACATCCGGAAATAATGGCAGTAATTAATGAAGTGAAAGAAGAGTTAGGCGAAACTGGACGTGTCTTAGTAAGGCCTTCTGGGACCGAATCACTTGTACGAGTGATGGTTGAAGCGGAAACAGATGAGTTCTGCGAAACATACGTTGAGAGAATAGTGAAAGTGATTGAAGAAAAAAACCTTTAATTTAATAACAAAAATTTTGCCACAATTCCGGTGGGGAATCGATTTAGGGAAACAGTATTATCACGACACTATTATTAGTAACAGTATGTGAATTTACATTATAATTAAAAACAAATTTAATAGAACAAAATGGGTTCGGATAAACCAAGCTCATTTTTGTTGTATTTTTTTATTTACCTATCACACAAACCTTATCAGAAGAAATATTTTAAGGTTCTTGGAAACCATCTGAACTTAGAAGGAAAATATAGGATAAAAAATCATGCTAAGATTTCTTCCGAAAAGTCTTATTCTCAAATTCCCATTGAAATCCAATCATTCAAATACAATACTTAATAAGCCAAAGATAAAAGGTAAAAGCAAAATTTATCTATCATGTAATCGAATAATACCACATTTCAAAGGGGGATCACCATCAACAAAACAGTCCTAGTAATAGTAGGGAAAGGGACAACAATAATTTTCGATTCAATATTTATGTTTGTTGGAAACCCCTTCGATAGGTCCCAAAACAACAATGACATGTTTACATTGCAATCACCCTTTCTTTGTTTATAAATAGCAGATTTAATATTCAAATTTTCATAATGTAGCATTAATTTTCCATTCTATATAAAATTTTTAAGATGAGTAATTTTTAAAATAGGAAAATATACCCTTGTATTTTTATTTAATGTGGTTAAATTAGATTTAACTTGAATCGGTACTGATGAATTTGGCCATCAAACCAAATATCGACACAGTAAAATATGTTCCTGGTGCGATTCTATGGTCCATTGATAAGATAAATGCAACTAAAAGTGGCATGTCAAAGATTGTTGGCTCAAAATTATATCAACAAGTTACGATAAGGAATGTCAACACAGTTCGTAAAATATATAAACTTATGCAACATCAAGATGATTAGTTTAATATCTAGATGGAAATAGGTGCTGTAACAGCCATAAGAATTGGGTTACTTAGAAAATAGAAAATGAATATTTAGATGGTTTAAAATCTTGTTATTTTTTTGGATACTTCCCTGGAATAATGTGTTGATTTCCCGTAGTTATTTGTGGAGTAAATGAATGATTTATTGAAGTGGAATTAAATCACCTTATATTAAAAAATGGAGGAATGGCATTGAATAAAAAATTCGGATTGTATAACAAATTTACCACTATTGAAGGGAAAAGGGATGTTTTGGTAAAAATATTGTTAGAAGCATCGAAATCAATGGAGGAATTAGATGATTGTCTGTTATATGTCGTTAGTTTAGATGGTAAGAATACTAACACGGTTTATGTTTACGAAGTATGGAGTGATGAGAATACTCATCGTGCCTCCTTGTCCATGGAGGCGTCCCAGACATTAATTCAAAAAGCCAAAACGATCATAGTAGGAATGGAAAAAATAAATACATCGATACCCATTGGTGGAAAGGGTATTTCAAGTGATTTAGACAGTTAGGGTTGGAATCGATCATTAGTAGGGTTAATATCATAATTGACTTAACGAATTTTGGATAATATCAATCATTATCTTCATTTGAAAAAACTAACGGTGAACAGATAATGAAGTCTTATAAGTAACCATTGGGAGTTAGTTGGTCTTTGATAGAAAAAAGAGAAAAACAAATTTTTAAAGGTTCACTAAAGGTAGGCTTCCTATAATGATCAACATAAGGCATCTGCCCATTCAATTTATAGGAGGTATCGAACATATGAATATAAACCTTTTTTCAAAATTACCATTTACAAAAAAGAAGTTTGGAGTCTTTTTAGTAATCGGAATGTTGATTGCACTACTAAGTGTAAGTACCGTTCTAGCAGCAGAATCTAATCGGTCCGTCTCAATAGAAGAAAAGGATGGAACCGTTGAATTTTCTGTAGATGATGGGCAAACATGGAGCGAAAAAGTCCCAGAAGGTTTGACTGTTATCGAGAAAGATGGTCAACAAATTATTACGGAAGGCGACCTTTTTGATGTTTCTGGAAATGACGTAATGACACCATTAGAGGAAGGTGAAATTCGCTATTCATTGGATGGCGGAGAAACATGGACCGTAACTAATTCAGAACAAAATACTGGTACCATCGAAACAGAAGTTGTAGATGGTGCCCTTAAGTATTCTACTGATGGAGGAAATACTTGGACAACTGTTCCTGCTAATGAAGAGTAATATGAAATGATAATGTGAGTCATTAAAACACTCGCCACAAAAAATTTAGGCAGATGTCTTGTGGCGGGTGATTGAAAGTAAAAAAAGGATGATTCAACTTGAGAATTCTCATGGTAGAAGATGAAATGTACATGGCAGAGGCAATTGTTCATACTCTGAAAAAACATCATTATACAGTGGATATTGTCGATAATGGGATAGATGGTCTAGACTACGGACTATCTGGTATTTATGATGTCATAATTTTGGATATTATGCTACCAGAAATGGATGGTTTAAGTGTACTTAAGCAGCTACGCCAAAACGAGATCCATACACCGATTATTCTGTTAACTGCAAGGGGTGATACTGAAGATAGAGTAACAGGTTTAGATAGTGGAGCAGATGATTATTTGGCAAAGCCTTTTGAAACCGAAGAATTGCTAGCACGCTTGCGCGCTTTGGGACGAAGATTTACTGAATTGGCCCATGATAATACTTTCATTTATGGGGATATTGAATTCAATCAGCTTACACTGACACTAAGTTGTAAAAAAATGAAGGTATCCCTCACGCCAAAGGAAGCCCAATTATTAGAACTGTTAATGAAACGAAAAAACATAATTATCTCTAAGGAAATGATGATTGAAAAAATCTGGGGATTTGATACCGATGCCAATGATAGTCGTGTGGAAATACATATTTCATTGTTGCGCAAAAAATTAACACAACTAGCCTCCATTGTTACGATCCGAACAATCCGCGGTGTAGGCTATTTGTTGCAAAAAGAAAAGGATGAATCACATGATGTTTACTAGGCTCCGTAATAAATTTCTTTTCTTAAATATGTCGATCACCTCCTCGGTTATCATAGTGGCCTTTATCATTATCTATTCGGTTATTTATTATCATATTTCCTCGGACATTGAAGAAAAACTAAACGAAGGTGCTGCGACTGAAATGACTGTTTATGGAGATGATTTATTCGGTAATGGAAAAGGGGATGCACCGTTTTCCCTTAGTCAGACAATCTCAACAAGTGGATTTACCTCTTTTGTTTTAATCGTCGATGACCAAGGAAAAGTTGTAGACATTGATTCATCAGTGGGGTTACCTAAAGAAAAATTGATGAAAGTTGCCGAGATAGTATGGAAAGCGAAGGAAAAAGGTAGTGTTAACTTTAACGATAAACAATGGCAATATGAGATTACACCTTTATCAGTGAATGTAATACAAGAAAATGGCGAGTCATTAATGATGACGGATCATCTTTACCAAATGACTTTTTTGGATGTGACAGAAGCGAATCAAACATTACGAAGCCTGTTGATTACGTTACTTGTAGTTGGATTTATGATGCTAGTCATTATTTTCTTTATTAGTATGTATTTTGCAAATAGTGCAGTACAACCTATAGCTAAAGCATGGAAAAACCAGAAACAATTTGTTGCTGATGCATCGCATGAGCTAAAAACACCTCTTTCAATCATCCAAGCAAATTATGATGTTCTGATAGATAATCAAAATGAGACAATCAATCATCAAATGAAATGGCTCGGTCATATAAAAATTGCGACCGATCGAATGACAAAAATGATTACCAACTTGTTAGAGTTGGCAAAACTTGATCAGGCCAACTCTCAGCTAGAAATGAAATGGATACATATTAGCAGTATGATAGAGGAAATGGTTTTTTCTATGGAGGCAACGGCAAGAGAAAAAGATATTAAAATGACTTATTCGATTGAGCCACAAATAATGGTGAAAAGTAATTCCGATAAATTAAAACAGTTAGTCATGATCCTCCTTGATAATGCCTATAAGTATACAGATGAAAAAGGAAAGATTGACATCACGTTAGAACAAGATAAAAGGACAACCATTTTTTGCGTCAGGAATACTGGTAAAGGGATAGCAAAGGATGATTTACCAATGATATTTAACCGATTTTATCGGGGTGATCGTTCCCGCCATATGGAGAAAAATAGCTTTGGGTTAGGTTTATCGATTGCAAAATCAATCACCAGTGAATTAGGCGGGGAAATCCATGCTTCGAGTGAAGAAAATAACTGGACGACATTCACCGTTAAGCTTCCACGGATCTGAATTTATGAAAGAAATGGTCACTCTATGAAACGGATGGTGCTTTTGCTATGGAAAAAATTTTGAAGATGCTAGAGGATGATGAATTAAAAATAGAAGACGGTGGAAAATTCATTATTTTAATATGGCATTGAGTGAGTAAATTTCATAATTCCAAGCCCGCCTATTTAAAAGAATTTTTTCAATTAAATAATGTTCGTTATCGAACCGAAAAGAGGGCTAGGATACATTTTGATATCGTCACACTTATTTATAATGCTTCAAAATTAGCAGTGGACCGTATAAATAATGCATTACAGAATCAGACGCAAGTTGCTTAAAATGTTAGAATAAAGTCTGTGTGGACACTGGCTTCATGTAGACTCCTGTGGGAAAACAACATGGGAACGTAGACTAAAATCGCCACGTCCTGTGGCAACGTCTACGCTAGTACATCCTGTACGTCGGAAAATCCACTTCAAGAGTTTGCCCTAGCAAACTTTTGAAGTTAGTGTAGGCGTTGCCCACGGAAAGCGAAGTGAAGCCGGTAAACACAGAAAACAATAATTTTTAAATTTACATTTAGAAATTCTGTTAAACTGTAACTTTTTAAAAAGAGTAATGATGAAATTGATTCGAGTACATAAAAATTTTAATAAAGGATTAAAAAGGACCTTGTAAATTGATATACAATTTAAAAAGGAGAACTAAACCGAATGTGATTTAGCCCTCCAAATAATAATTTTTGTAGACCAAAATTAGGTCCACATCGCTTTGGTTATTATTTTTTCACGGGAATATCAAATGATTGATAATAAGGTTTTAAATGATGGATGCCTTTAACATTCATGGTATAAGGGAGCTCATTACTTTCAAAAACTAGAGTTCTCTCCTTCATCATCTCCCCATCTTTATTATCCACATAGTCCTCCCCTATCGTTGTTTTTAACGATGTTTCACCATTTTTCGCTTCAATTGTAACGCCATCAAGCAAAACATTCTCATCAGTAGCAATCGTAATTTCGACATGATTATCGATTTGATTTATCTCTTTAATCAATAACTCCTTTTCTTTGATTAATGTTATCGGGCTGTCTGACACTTTTTCTAAAGAAATTGTTTTGTCAATAACATCATAGCCAACAAAATCTTGAATCATGACACTTAATGTTTCAGTATCTTCCCGTAAAGCATTATATGTTATGTCAAATTCTGTCCCTGTTATTTCGGTGTGATAACCGAAGCCGGATTGAATTACTTCTTCTCCATTAGCTATCAGTTTGACACGATCAAATGTACTATTAAGTTTATCAAGGTTTTTAACGGTCGATTTTCCCGTAATAATCGTTGATGTTGGGGTAGCTGTAATCGTGGAAAAGGTTAATTTTCCTTGATCAACTGTAAACGATTGATTTATTTTTTGTTTAAAATTGGTCGCCATTGCTTTATTAGGATCATGTTTAAATGAAATCTCATTTTCCTCTATTCCTTCATAGCCAATCTTTAAGGTTAAATTCTTCGCAAAAAGATTGATAGGGGTAAAATGGGCAATTCCTTTAAATACCGTTCCATCATCATTGCTTTTACCGGTACCATGGCTTTTACGTGCATTGGATAAAAATCCACTTACATGCATGAACGGAAATTCCATTTTAACGCCATTGGAATTGGCAAGCGTATAAAAAAGAATAAACTGATTTTCATCCGTCATAATGCCGTCAATAGTAAATACCGTTCCATCACTTAATGTCACACTTTTATCAATCACTTGCCCTTTCTCTTGTTCATTCAAGACAGCTAATGTCAAATTAGGTACTCCTTCAAATCCAATCATTTTTTTACTGTAGTAAGCGAGGGCGGGATAGTTATAGCTAGTTAAACTGAACAGTAAGATTGCTGCCACTAAAACAACTATTTTCATCACCGTCTTTTTTCGGGGCTTTTTCTGTGGGGCAGTGTACTGCAAAGCCTCAGTTAAGGATTTCTCCATTGATGCAGGAGCTGTCATATTATTTCGTTTTTCTCGTTCATCACGCAACATTTTCTCAATAGGATCCATTTTTATCACGCCCCTCTAAAGTTCTTAGCTTTTGTAGTCCATAAAAAATTCGTGACTTCACTGTGCCAATCGATGTATTTGTTAAATTTGCAATTGTTTCATTATCGTAATCATGAAAGTATTTTAATTGAATGACTTCCTTTTGTTCCTCACTCAAATATTCAAGCATAGCATTAATATCTATTTGATAATCCACCCGTAGAAAATCGCTCGACTCACTTTTTTCTTCATAAAATGTATCGACTGTAATGACTTTCTGTTTTTTTCGCAATAATGCCTTACATTCATTCACTAAAATCGTTTTACTCCAACTGTAAAAAACGGCGTCATTTTTCAATTGCTGTATTTTTTCATAGACAGTGATGATCATTTCCGACATCGCATCCATTGCATCATGTTCATTTCCCATATATGTAAAAGCTAATTTAAAATAGGCATCTTTTTCGTTCATCATGAGCTTTACGAGTGCCTGTTTGTTCCCCTTTTTTGCTTTTTTAATCAGTTTCGATACATTCATGTATTCACCCCATTCAATGATAAGAGTCATGAGAAGCATTAAAAGTTCATTTTTACTTAAAAAAATTCTACTTATCTTATTCTTATGATAAAGTAGTAATAGAAATAAATTTACCATAGTAATAGAGAGGAACTAGAGTGATGGTTTATTATATTGCAGGCTATGCTGCCAAATTTATTTTAAGTATTTTTGGTTTTTTAAAAGTTTTTCAAAAGGAAAAAGTACCAACAGACAAAGGGTATGTATTGGCTTGTACCCATACTGGTTGGGTTGATATCTTATGGTTAGGTGTGTCACTACTCCCAACTAAAACACATTATATGGCTAAAAAGGAATTATTCGAATCATTTTTTTTACGTTGGTTAATGAATCAGTTAAATGCCTTTCCCGTTGATCGCGACAATCCTGGTCCGAGCTCAATCAAGCAACCAATGCGATTAATTAAGGAAGGGAAAGTAGTAGGTATTTTCCCAAGTGGTACACGAACGAGTGAGGATGTCCCTTTAAAAAGAGGGGCTGTGACGATTGCAAATTATGCTAAAGCACCGATTGTACCTGCAGCATATGTTGGGCCTAACAATTTTAAAGAACTTTTCCGTTGGCAACGCCCGAAGTTAATTTTTGGTGACCCGATTTTATTACGTACGGATGTGCCCAAAAGAGAGGCAATGGATATGATGGCTAATGATTTAAATGATGCATTAAGAGAGTTGCAAGCAAAAATAAAATAAATTTGACTCCAGTATATAATGACGTACTGGAGTTTGTTGTTTTAACCATGTCACTGCAACTTTTTTTTGTTATGATAGTAAGGTCGGTTTAAATGTAATCGTTAGTTGCTGTTCATCATAGTGCGTATCAATGTAAGCTTGATGGATCCCTTTTTGCATCACAGTATCCTTAGATAATTGCTTATAAATATACCGTAAATGAATTTTGTCATGGAATAAGTCTTGATCAATATAAATGGTATCGTTTATATCCCAATTAGGATGTAATGTACCTGCGCCAAATGAAGCTGGCAGAGGGATGCCATTTTTGAAATAGCTATGTTCATTTTCCTTTGCTACACCAGGTTCATTTAGGGAAATATACAAGGATAAACTATCGAAAAATTGTAATATACTAACATGTAACGAGAGGTCATCATGATTAAAATCAGCAAGTTGATCGATAATTTTTTCTTGACGAAGTTTTTCTTGTTGCACAAATTTTTTTGCACGGTCTAGATCATTGTTTTTCAAAAAATGACGATAATGTTCACTACATAACAGAGCAGCATAAGGGTCGTTTTCCTGGACTTGATTAATACCGTGTCGATACAGCACTGTTTTGAAAGAAATAGGAAAATCGATAAAGGAATAGGGCTGATTTTTTACATCATTCCAAATTGGCATATCATCAAAAGGAATCCAGCCACAATCATGGTTTACAATGGCATAATGCAGGGAATGATACTTTGATAGTAAAAATCTCTCCGATAATTGCTGGAATAAATATCCCGAAATTTCTGCATGATGATGCTGCTCAATCATGATGAAAGAATGGTCATTTTCACGGATAATCATTTTCCTATTCACTCCTTTCGTGTACATTCATTGTAAAAGAACCGATTTCAAATAACAAATTTAAGTAAGGTGGGGGGATTTATGAACGTATTTTCATTAGCCAAAAATATTGAAGCTGATGTCATCCGAATGAGAAGGTATTTGCATGAGCATCCTGAAGTTAGTATGAAGGAAGAAAAAACGATGCAGTATGTGATTGATTACTTAACGAATTTACACATTCCATATGAAATTGTACCTGATGGTGGCATTATTGCAACAATTAAAGGAGCAAAGGAAGGGAAGAGTCTTATTTTGCGGGCTGAATTGGATGCTTTACCTGTCACGGAGTCTGCCACAAATTTAACAGAAAAAAGGCAGATCATTTCACAAATAGATGGTGTTGCTCATATGTGCGGTCATGATGCCCATATGGCAATGCTGTTAGGCGCCACAAAAATTTTAAGTGAACATCGGGAACAACTTAATGGAACTTTGCTACTTGTGTTTGAACAAGGTGAAGAAATGGGGGGAGGTATTAAGCAGTTAGTAACTAGATTAACTGAAATTGGTGCAGATGGTGTATGGGGCATCCACGTTAAAAATGATTTGCAGGCTGGGAAAATTTCAGTCGATCCCGGTCCACGTATGTCTGGGGTCATGCCTTTTCATGTGAAAATCATCGGGAATAGTGGTCATGGCTCACGTCCAGATTTAGCTCAATCACCGATTGATTGTTTTCATCATTTTTATCAACAGTTAATGGCGATGCGACTTACAACATTAAATCCGCACGATGCATTAACAATCTCTGTTGGCTCTGTCCATGCTGGAAATGCCGCAAACGTTATTCCAGATGAATTAGAATTTTCAGGAACTGCTAGGTTTTTGAATGTTGAGCAAGGACGGGAAACAGAGAGAAACTTTAAACGACTTTTAGAAAAAACTTGTGACATCTATCAATGTAGTTTCGAATATGTGATAAATCCCGTAGTTCAAGATGTCGGTGTTTATAATCATGAGCAATGTGCGGTGATAGCGAAAAATGCCATTGAACATTCAATTGGGGGTGAGGTGCTAGCGACATTGCCCGCTTGGATGGCATCAGAGCCATTCGGATTTTATCAAAAGTATTTCCCAGGGGTCTTTGCTTTTCTAGGCATTCAAAATGAAGCAAAAGGGTCTGGGGCAGAACATCATCATCCACAATTTGATATCGATGAATCCGTTTTAAAAATTGGTGTAGCAGCAACAGTCCAATATGCAATAGATTTCCTACATTCAAGTGAAGCAATTAACTTTGATAAAGAGCAAAAATCGGTTGCAGAGCTATTTGTAAATTAGGCATGGAACAATAAAGACGAAAGTTTAAAAACTTGAAAGGAGTGGTTGCACATTATTTCTTTTAAAAATGTTTCAAAGGTTTTTCCGGATGGAACGAAAGCGATTAACGACGTGACGGTAACAATACCGACGAATAAATTAACAGTGATTATTGGACCATCAGGATGTGGAAAAACAACCTTAATGAAGATGATTAATCGACTAGAAACACCGTCGGAAGGGGAAATTTACATTGATGATGAACCTGTTTCTAAAAAGGATCCTGTTGCACTTCGCCGCCTGATAGGCTATGTGATTCAACAAATTGGCTTACTTCCCCATATGACAATTGCTGAGAATATTGCCCTTGTTCCTGAATTACTAAAATGGAACAAAAAGAAGACGAAACAACGGGTGGAGGAGCTTTTACAATTGGTTGATTTAGATCCTACGACATATAAAGATAGGTACCCACTTGAATTATCAGGGGGGCAACAACAACGTGTAGGGGTAAGTCGAGCGTTGGCGAGTAACCCGAATATTATTTTAATGGACGAGCCTTTTTCAGCTTTAGATCCAATAAGTCGTGAACAATTACAAGTAGAATTAAAAAGTTTACAAGAAAAGATTCATAAAACAATTGTGTTTGTGACCCATGATATGGACGAGGCATTAGATATTGCTGATAACATTATCGTCATGCGGGATGGGCAAGTGGAACAAATGGCCTCTCCTTCTGAGCTACTTGCCGAACAGGCGAATGAATTTGTGCGGGAATTTATCGGGGTAAAACGTATTGATCAGAAGCGGAAATTTTCAATGAAGCAATTGAAGGAATTTAAAGCAATTTTTGATAAAGAAACGGAAAAAAGAATCCACCCTGTGACAGGGTCAATGACAACGGAACAAGCAACGACATTATTAAATAAACATGACAATGTTCATTTAGAGGTCATGGATGATGGGAGAGTGTTAGGTTATGTTGGTTTCCACACGTTGTTAGAGGCAGCCATTCAAGGGGGAAGAGCGAATGAATAAATTTTTCCATACGTTGATTGATCGGTCTGATTTAATTATTGATGCTTTTTTACAACATATATTTCTATCATTTGTTGCCTTAGCTATCGGGGTATTAATATCTTTACCGTTAGGCATGTATGTGGCTAGATTTCGCCAGTACGCTGAATTTGTTATCGGAGTAACGGCTGTATTCCAAACGATACCAAGCCTTGCCTTATTTGGTTTTCTTGTGCCTTTGATTGGAATTGGTTCAAAAACGGCACTTGTTGCGTTAATCATTTATGCCCTTTTACCAATTTTGCGTAATACATTTGCAGGATTAACAGGGGTCGATCAGTCGATTATTGAAGCTGGTCGAGGGATGGGAATGACTCCGAATCAAATTTTATTAAAAATTGAACTCCCACTGGCTTTGCCGTTTATTATGGCAGGGATTCGTACGGCAACGGTGTTAACTGTCGGAATCGCAACACTTGCCACATTCGTAGGTGCAGGTGGTCTTGGGGATGTTATTTATCGTGGTTTGCAATCATATAATAATTCATTAGTTTTAGCTGGGGCCTTGCCAGTGGCAATGTTGGCAATTTTATTTGATGTGATGTTAAAAGTGATTGAGAAAAAAACTACACCGAAGGGATTAAAAGTAGGAAATTAGGGTATGTGTAATTCATAAGTTATGTGTGGTCTTATAGTAAATTTTATGTACTGGAGGTTTTTTTGTGGTAAAAAAATGGTTGTTGGTAAGCACTCTCCTCATAGTGCTCTTATTGAGTGCTTGTGGTGGTGGAAAGAAAGAGGTTATTATTAGTGGAAAACCGTGGACAGAGCAATATATTTTGCCATACTTAATTGGTTATGTGATTGAGGAACACACGGATTATCACGTAACATATAAGGAAGGTTTAGGTGAAGTGGCCATTTTAACGCCGGCAATTGATAAGGCGGAAATTGATGTCTATGTTGAATATACAGGAACGGGCTTGATGGACGTCTTAGAAGAAGATACTGAGCCAGGGGAAAGTTCTGACAGTGTATACAACCGTGTAAAGGTAGGTTATGAGGAACAGTTTGGAGTCACTTGGTTAGAACCGTTAGGTTTTGAAAATACGTATACACTTGCCTATTCGAAAGATAGTGGCATTGAAGGGGATACATATTCAGAGTTAGCCGAGTATTCGCAAACTAATGATGTCATATTTGGGGCTCCACATGCTTTTTATGAGCGGGTTGGGGAAGGATACGATGATTTAGTGAAGGAATATCCGTTTAATTTTACGGAGACGATTAGTTTGGACCCAAATATTATGTACGATGCTGTGAACAATGGGGAAGTAGGCATTATCCCAGGATTTACAACGGATAGTCGCATCGACTTATTCGACTTAGTGACTACAGTAGATGATCAACAATTTTTTCCTAAATATGATGCTGTTCCACTAGTACGTCAGGAACTGTTAGAGGAATTGCCGGAGCTTGAAGATGCGATAAACCAGTTAGCTGGTCAAATTAGTGAAGAAGATATGTTGAAAATGAACGCAAGAGTGGATATCGATGAAGAGAAACCGGCAGATGTCGCCCGCGAATTTCTTGTGGAAAAGGGACTTATAAAATAAAAAGTTTAAAATATGTCACAATTGATATGTTTGAGAATAAAGGGTCTGGAATGAGAATCAATTGGAAGACTATTGGATGAAATGTCAATTAAATAAATCATAAACGGAATGTATTAATTTTTACCAAATGAATACAATTTATAATTATTATAAAAAAGTACACTAAATTTTCAAATAACGGTGATTCCGGCACTGATAGAGGCTTTATCATAAGGTCCATTTATGTTATTATTCGACTAAGAGATATCGTGAAAACGGTGTCAGGAAATGGTGTCTGACCATTTCTGTCGTGATAAAACTATGTCGCTTTTTAGATAAAATTATCGTAAAGGGGTGGACGTTTCATGAAGCAAAAATCAGCATTAAAGTTTTTCAAACCAGTGGAACGATATTCTGGTGATTGGATTGCTTTAGAGGAGAAAAATCGTGATTGGGAAAATATGTACCGTCAACGATGGTCTCATGATAAAGTCGTCCGTACGACACATGGAGTAAATTGTACTGGTTCCTGCAGTTGGAAGATTTTTGTGAAAAATGGCATTATCACATGGGAAAACCAGCAAATTGATTACCCTTCCTGTGGGCCTGATATGCCAGAATTTGAACCACGGGGTTGTCCGCGAGGGGCTTCCTTTTCATGGTATGAGTACAGTCCATTACGTGTGAAGTATCCATATATGCGTGGGAAATTATTGCATTTGTGGCGTCAAGCAAATCAGGAGCATAAGGACCCTGTAAAAGCTTGGGAAAGTATTGTCGAGGATCCTGTAAAAGCAAAGGAATATAAACGAGCACGTGGAAAAGGTGGACACGTCCGGATAGATTGGCAAGATGCAACATTGCTCATCTCTGCCCAATTGATTTATACGATTAGAAAATATGGTCCAGACCGAATTGCCGGTTTTACTCCTATTCCTGCAATGTCAATGGTTAGTTATGCATCTGGGGCACGTTTTCTATCATTACTAGGTGGAGAAATGCTAAGTTTCTATGATTGGTATGCTGACCTACCACCATCCTCACCGCAAATTTGGGGTGAACAGACAGATGTACCTGAATCGAGTGATTGGTTTAATTCGGGCTATATCATCATGTGGGGTTCGAATGTCCCATTGACGAGAACACCAGATGCTCACTTTTTAACAGAAGTCAGGTATAAAGGGACAAAGGTTGTCTCTGTTGCACCAGACTACGCGGAAAGTGTCACACATGCAGATGATTGGATAGCAGCAAATCCAGGGACAGATGCTGCTGTTGCACAGGCGATGACACATGTTATTTTAGATGAATTTTATGAAAAAAGACAAGAAGAGATGTTTATCAATTATGCAAAACAATATACAGACATGCCTTTTCTTATCATGTTAGATGAACATGAAGACATGTATAAGGCAGGTCGATTTTTGCGTGCAAGTGATATTAGCGGTGAAGATGAAGTGGAAAATGCAGACTGGAAACCAGTAATCATTGACGGTAACTCTGAGGAAATTATCGTACCTAATGGAACGATGGGTCAACGTTGGGAAAACGATGTCAAATGGAATTTAATTTTGGAAAATGAGGATGGATCAAAAATAGATCCACAAATGACTGTTTTAAACGAATCAGCCGAATGGGTTGAAATGGCATTCCCATATTTTGATAACGATGGAAACGGCACGTTCACTCGTTCTATTCCAGTGAAAAAACTACAACTTGCCGATGGCTCGACAAAACTCATTGCTACGGTATATGACGTTATGCTAAGTCAGTATGGGATCGCAAGAGAAGGTGCGACACATGTTGCTGAAAATTATGATGATGCATCATCATTTTACACACCAGCTTGGCAGGAGCCAATCACGAATGTTAAAAAAGAACTTGTTACCCAAATTGGTCGTGAATTTGCGCAAAATGCCTTAGATACTGGTGGACGTTCGATGATCATCATGGGGGCGGGAATTAATCACTGGTTTAATAGTGATACAATTTACCGTTCGATTTTAAATTTAGTTATTTTAACTGCTTCCCAAGGTGTTAATGGTGGAGGATGGGCTCATTATGTTGGGCAAGAAAAATGTCGTCCGATTGAAGGGTGGAGTACCATTGCGTTTGCACGAGATTGGCAAATGCCACCAAGATTACAAAATGCGACATCATTTTTCTATTATGCTACAGAACAATGGAAATATGAAGAGGCGGGCATAGATACATTACAGTCATCTTTAACTAAAAAATCCCGTTATCAGCATCCGGCAGATTTTAATGTGTTAGCAGCTCGTTTAGGTTGGTTACCATCATATCCGCAATTTAACAAAAATAGTTTGTTATTTGCTGAAGAAGCACGACAAGCAGGGAAAGAAACAGATGATGAGATTATCGAGCATACAGTAGAACAAATTAAATCGGGAGATGTACAGTTTGCTGTTGAGGACCCTGGAGCCCGTGAAAATCATCCACGAACACTATTCGTTTGGCGTTCTAATTTAATTTCAAGTTCCGCCAAAGGGCAAGAATATTTTATGAAACATTTATTAGGAGCGACAGACAATTTATTTGCACAACCGAATGAAGAAATGAAACCGGAAGAAATTAAATGGCGTGAAGATGTGGAAGGGAAATTGGACTTAATGGTGGCAGTCGATTTTCGAATGACGACAACACCGATTTATGCCGATATCGTGTTACCAGCGGCAACTTGGTATGAAAAAGAAGATTTATCATCGACAGATATGCACCCATTCGTCCACCCGTTTAATCGTGCTGTTGATCCATTATGGCAGGCACGGTCAGATTGGGATATTTACCGTACCATTGCTGAGCAATTTTCACAGTTGGCGAAAACACATTTACCGGGAACATATAAAGATTTAGTAACAGCGCCATTAGCACATGATACACCACAAGAAATTGCCCAACCATTAGGGGAAATTAAAGATTGGAAAAAAGGTGAAATTGAGGCTATCCCGGGAAAAACGATGCCGTCAATGACAATCGTTGAACGGGATTACACACAAATTCATGATAAGTATGTCACCTTAGGACCGAATGTAGAAGATGGCAAAGTCGGTGCCCATGGTGTTAATTTTAATATTGCTGAACAATACGAAATGCTAAAAGGCATTAACGGTGCTTATTTTGATGAAACGATAAAAAATGATCGTCCGAAATTACACACTGGTAAACAAGTTGCTGAGGCAATGTTAACAATGTCATCCGCTACCAATGGACGTGTATCACAAAAAGCATATGAAGTTGCGGAAGAATTAACTGGTGTAGAATTAAAAGATATTTCAGCAGATAGAGCTGCGGAACGATTTACTTTCCAAAGTATTACCGCCCAACCACGGGAAGTAATCCCAACGCCGGTATTTAGTGGTTCAAACAAATCTGGAAATCGTTATTCACCATTTACGATTAATGTCGAGAGACTAGTTCCTTTTCGTACATTAACAGGAAGACAACATTTTTATTTAGACCATGAATTGTTCATGGAGTTTGGTGAAGCCTTACCTGTCTATAAACCAACACTTCCACCAATGGTATTTGGTCCGCGAGATAAGGAAGTAAGAGGTGGCGTAGATGCGTTAGTTTTACGTTATTTAACACCACACGGGAAATGGAACATTCATACGACATATCAAGATAACCAGCATATGTTGACGTTATTTAGAGGTGGACCAACAGTGTGGATTTCGGAACTAGATGCGAAAGAACATGACATCAATGATAATGATTGGGTAGAAGTATACAACCGAAATGGTGTTGTTGCCGCTCGAGCAGTTGTCAGTCACCGAATGCCAAAAGGCACGATGTTCATGTATCATGCTCAAGATAAACATGTGCACGTACCAGGTTCAGAGTTAACAGATACACGTGCAGGAAGTCATAATGCTCCGACTCGTATTCATATGAAACCGACACAAATGGTTGGTGGATATGCCCAGTTAAGTTACGGATTCAACTATTATGGACCAATCGGGAACCAGCGTGATGAATATGTAGCAGTACGAAAGAAAAAGGAGGTAAATTGGCTTGAAAATTAAAGCGCAAATTGCAATGGTGATGAATTTAGATAAGTGTATTGGATGCCATACGTGTAGTGTCACTTGTAAAACGACGTGGACAAATCGTGAAGGTGCAGAATATATGTGGTTTAATAACGTTGAAACAAAGCCAGGTATTGGTTATCCGAAACGATGGGAAGACCAAGATTTATATAAAGGTGGTTGGCAATTAAAAAATGGTAAATTAGAATTGCGCTCCGGTTCTAAATTATCAAAAATTGCTTTAGGAAAGATTTTCTACAACCCGGATATGCCAGAAATGAAAGATTACTATGAACCTTGGACATATGATTATGAAAATTTGACGATGTCAGAAGATGTTGAACACACACCTGTTGCGAGAGCAAAATCGCTAGTCACAGATGAGTATATGGACCCTGAATGGGGGCCAAACTGGGAAGACCAACTAGCAGGTGCTCATGTGACTGGTCCTAAAGATCCTAACATTGAAAAAATTGAAGAAGAAATAAAGTTCAACTTTGAACAAGCATTTATGATGTACTTACCACGATTATGTGAGCATTGTTTAAACCCAAGTTGTGTCGCAGCATGCCCATCTGGCGCGATTTATAAACGGGAAGAAGATGGTATCGTACTCGTTGACCAAGATGCATGCCGTGGCTGGCGTTATTGTATGACAGGTTGTCCCTATAAAAAAGTCTATTTTAACTGGAAGACGAATAAAGCGGAAAAATGTACATTTTGTTACCCAAGAATTGAGTCAGGATTACCGACAGTGTGCTCGGAAACGTGTACAGGGAGAATCCGTTATTTAGGTGTATTGTTTTATGATGCAGACCGTATTAAAGAAGCAGCATCGACACCTAATCCACAAGATTTGTATGAGGCACAATGTGATTTGTTTTTGGACCCCGAAGATCCAGAAGTCATTGAACAAGCACGTAGAGATGGTATTTCTGATGATTGGATTGAAGCAGCCCAAAATTCACCAGTATACAAATTGGCAATTACTCATAAACTAGCATTCCCGCTCCATCCAGAATATCGGACACTACCAATGGTATGGTATGTACCACCATTAAGTCCGATCATGAACTATTTTGAAGGAAAAGATTCGATTAAAAATCCTGATATGATATTCCCTGCGATTGAAGAAATGCGGATTCCGATTCAATATTTAGCGAACATGTTAACGGCAGGAGATACAGAAACAGTGAAAGGGTCTTTACAAAGAATGGCGATGATGCGTTCTTACATGCGAGCTATTTCATCCGGAAGGGATTTTGATGAGTCAAAATTAGAACGAGTTGGGTTAGAGGCAAACCAGACGAAAGAAATTTATCGCCTATTAGCTATTGCTAAATATGAAGACCGTTTCGTTGTTCCATCGTCCCACCGTGAAGATCGAGTTAATGTTTATCGTGCCCAAGGGTCAACAGGTTATTATGAAGACTTAGGTGCAGCAGAACCAGCGAAATATGAGTACTCAGTGATGGGAAGTAATGGTGAATGTGATGGTTGTGGACCAATTTCGCCATCACAACAAGGGAAAACCGGTCAAGATATTTATAAAGAAAACTTCTACGGAGGGATTTGGCGTGATTGATCTTGACCTGCTATACGAGGAAAAAGAGGTATTTCATTTCTTTGCCGAACATTTATCATATCCGGATGAATATTTATTTGGTCAACAATTGAAATTACCTTTTTCTCCCGCCCATCCCGGGTATGTATCGATTAAAAGATTTTGTCGAAAAATGTCTGAAAAAAGTTTAGCAGAAATTCAATCCCATTACACAGAAACCTTTGATTTCCAAAAAGATGCGACATTGTTTATGACTTATGTTAAATTTGAAGATTCAAAAGAACGTGGACAAATGTTAGCAAGATTGAAAGTGCTCTATGAAATGTTTGGCTTACTAATGCCAAAGGGTGAACTATCTGATTTACTACCATTAATGTGTGAATTTATTTATGCTGCTGAATGGCAAGGAGACCGACGGGCACAACAAGGATTCTCATTATTATTAGCAGTACTTGAGGACGGTTCCTATCATTTAATGAATGCTTTACGGAAATACGAAAGTCCCTATTATCACTTAATTGTAGGCATGAGGGAAGCATTTAAGCAATGCATAATTCGTGAGGAGGTACAATAAGATGATTGAACAGTTTCTATGGGTTATTTTTCCGTATTTATGTATCGCGGTTTTTATTGTCGGTCATATTTTTCGCTACCGATATGATCAATTTGGCTGGACAGCAAAATCGAGTGAATTTATTGAAAAAAAGCAGTTAATGATTGGTAGTTTCCTGTTTCACATCGGGGTTATTCCTGTATTTCTTGGGCATGTTTCTGGTTTGTTAATTCCTAAGGAAATAACGAGAGCATTTGGTGTCAGTGATCATTTATATCATTTAGGTGCCGTTTGGATAGGTGGCTTTTTTGGAATAATGACACTTGCTGGAATGATTATTTTGACATCTCGTAGATTTACGAATAAAACGGTCTTTAAATTATCTTCGATGTCGGATTTAATTGTCAACACATTGTTATTGTTTATTGTGTTTATTGGATTATATAGTGCCCTTGTAACGAACAATGTCGTTGCTGGATTTGACTATCGTGATAATTTATCCATTTGGTTCCGTTCATTATTTATGTTGCAACCAAATCCGGGCATTATGGCTGTTGTACCATTAACATTTAAAATTCATACATTTACAGGATTTTTCATCTTTGCTTTATGGCCATTTACCCGTCTTGTCCACGTATGGAGTGTGCCATTAAATTATACGAGAAGAAGTTACATTTTGTTTAGAAGACATCAAAAACCAAAAAGGGTAAGTTAATTTAGGGGAATTGACAAATGCAAAATAATAGTCGATTAACATCATCTTTACCGGCCTTACGGATTATTGAAAATGAACATTATTTGTTAACCCATTTAATGAATGAATGGCATCCAATTGTGTTAGCTTTTGAACAGGACCAATTCACACAACAAGGGGAAGGGCTCGTCGCAATACAATCGTTACGGCAAAAACTTGTTGAATTTAGCGAGGTTCTCTCAAAGCATACGTTAAAAGAAGAGAAGTACTTATTCCCCAAGTTAGCGAAATATATTGGAAATGAACAGGGGCCTGTCAAGGCGACAGAAGATGAACATGGAGATATTACTATGTACATCGAACACTTTTTACACCATACAGAAGGCGATTTAAGTATGTTAACATTGGAGCAAATGGGTCAACTGGCACAAGATGCGGGTGAAATCTATGAAGTATTAACTTTTCATTTTGTCAAAGAGGAATCCGTTATTTTTCCAATGGTTGAAGATATTTTATCAAATAACGAACAATATGATTTATTTGAAAATTTATATTCACAAATAATTTAATAGCAAAGTGAGTGGAAAGTGATGATTAAAAAAATTCAACTACCATTACAGACATCTAATCTCGTTGTAGGCTTTATGGTATGGGTATTAATCTCATCATTATTACCTTATATTCGTGAGGATATTGCCATTGCTCCAGAAAATATCGCAATTGTCACAGCAATCCCTGTAGTGCTTGGTTCGATTCTCAGAATCCCACTAGGTTATTATGCGAATGTTATTGGAGCAAGAAATATTTTTCTTATTAGTTTCATTGCATTACTTTTCCCAGTCTATTATTTAAGTACGGCCACGTCATTTACTAGTTTAATTATTAGTGGCGTTTTTTTAGGTGTCAGTGGAGCAACTTTTTCCATCGGTGTTACTTCCCTTCCTAAATATTATCCGAAGGAAAAACATGGACTCATTAACGGAATTTATGGGATGGGTAATATCGGTACAGCTATTTCGACATTTGCTGCACCTGTCATAGCGTTAAAATTTGGCTGGCAATTAACTGTTCAATTTTATATTGGGTTGTTGCTTGTTTTTATTGCTATAAACTTTTTCTTAGGTGATAGACAGGAAAGTCGCGTGAAACAGCCAATTATGCAACAAATTAAAGGTGTTTATAAAAATGAAAAACTGTGGTTTTTCTCGTTGTTTTATTTCATTACTTTTGGCTCTTTCGTTGCTTTTACAGTATTTCTCCCAAGTTTTCTCGTTGATTATTATGCATTAGATAAAGTTGATGCTGGGCTAAGAACGGCTGGTTTTATTATTATAGCGACAGCGGTTCGGCCAATAGGTGGATGGTTAGCTGATAAATTTCAGCCATTATTTATTTTAATGGGAGTATTTACTGGGTTAACCTTTGCTGCCATTATTTTAGCCTTTTCTCCCGCTATCGGTTTGTATACGGTAGGGGTGCTGTTAATTGCCTTTACTGCTGGGGTTGGTAATGGGGTCATATTCAAACTCGTCCCTTTTTATTTTAACAAACAAGCTGGGATTGCTAACGGAATTGTATCGATGATGGGAGGACTAGGAGGCTTTTTTCCACCAATTTTATTGTCGGTTATTTTCTCCATTACTGGGTCGTATGCAATTGGCTTCATGGCCTTCTCGCAAGTAGCCCTCGTTAGTTTAGTATTAGTGTTATGGTTATATTACATGGATAGGTTATCATTATCGAATGAAGTCTTTCAATCGACTGGAAAAGGCATTATCGTTGCAGATAAAAAAGGGAAGATTATTTCCGTCAATCCTGCATTTACTACTTTAACAGGGTATGAATTAAATGAAGTTATTGGGAAAAATCCTAGTATGTTAAGCTCGGGCAAACAGGATGAGGCATTTTATGAAAAGATGTGGGATACAATTAATGAAGAGGGTATGTGGCAAGGAGAAGTATGGAACGTACGAAAAAATGGCGAACAATATTTGCAGTTGTTGACAATCAATTCGATTGAAGATGCTTCAGGTGACATTGTTCGTTATGTTGGTACATTTAGTGAATTGACCCCTTAGTAAGTTAGCAAATAAGAAGAAGTGAAAATTTTTATCATTATTTTGAAGGGTGAAAAAATAGATTGAGAAAACCGATTGAAGTGAATAAAGCAATTCAACTTGTTGTTGACTATAGTAAACGAACTGCGACAGAGTCTGTCAATCTTATTAAGGCACATGGGAGAATTTTGGCGGAACCAATAGTGGCAAAACATGATGTTCCACCATTTGATCGCTCTGCCTACGATGGCTTTGCAATTCGTGCTGAAGATACAGTTCAGGCAACAGAGGCAACCCCCGTGGAATTTCGTGTGGTCGGTGAAATTGGTGCTGGTTATTTAGGTGACAAGCCAATCGAAGAAAATGAATCCTATCGTATTATGACAGGGGCAATGATTCCTGAAAATGCGGATGCAGTCGTTATGTTAGAAGATACGAAGGAAACGGCTGAAGGTTTTACTTTGACAAAGTCGTTGCAAACGAATGATAACATTTCCCACCGTGGGGAAGATGCTGGTGTTGGGGAAGAGTTAATTGGGATGGGAAGTGTGATCCATCCGGGGACAATTGCTTTACTTGCCACCTTTGGATATGCAAAAGTAACTGTGGCAAAGCCACCGTTTGTTAGTATTGTTTCTACTGGAACAGAACTGTTAGACGTGACAGATGAGTTACAACCTGGAAAAATACGAAATTCCAATGGTCCGATGTTAATGGCCCAACTGAAAAGAATGGGCATTCCATTTCAATCTCTCGGCATGATGGAAGATGACCTTGATGCATGTACACATATCGTTGAAAAAGCATTAAACACATCTGATATCGTCATGACAACCGGTGGTGTTTCTGTCGGGGATTTTGATTATTTACCGGAAATTTATCGCCGACTCGGTGCTAAGGTTTTATTTAATAAAGTAAGTATGCGTCCAGGAAGTGTTACAACAGTGGCAGTGTTAGATGAGAAATTGTTGTTTGGCTTATCGGGAAATCCTTCAGCTTGTTTTACTGGATTTGAATTGTTTGCTCGTCCAGCAATATTGACGATGATGGGGTGTAACCAACCCTATTTACCACGGATGAAAGCAATGTTAGGGGAAGATTTTCCAAAACAAAATCCATTTACCCGATTTGTTCGTGCTATTTGGTCAATGGAGTCAAACAAGCCAGTTGTCGTCCCAGCAGGGTTTAATAAATCAAATGCTGTTTCGTCGATTGCCCGTGGAAACGGGATTATCGTACTTCCAAAAGGGTCTCAAGGTTATCTAAAGGGCGATGAAGTAGATGTTTTATTGTTAGGGCAAGAACAGGGAGTAGAAAATTGGGAGCTCGAATAAAAACGTTGCATATTGTAGGATTTAAAAATAGCGGTAAAACAACATTAGTGAAGCGATGGATTGCATTATTGAAAAACCAAGGTTTAAACGTCGCCGTGATTAAACATCATGGTCATGGAGCATCATTAGCGATGCCGGATGAACATAAAGATTCGGTGCAATATTTGTTAAGTGGTGCAGATGCCTCACTCGTATCCGGAGGCGGTAAAACTCAATATATAGTAAACAAGCCGTTAAATTTTTCTCAGTTAATCTATTTGGCAGCTCTAGAAAATCCTGACGTCATTTTAGTAGAAGGGTACAAACAAGAGACTGGTGATAAAGTTGTGTTACTCCGTGATGACGATGATTGGGATGAACTCTGTCAATTGTCAGGCATTCAACTTGTTGTCGGTGAATTGAGTGAAAATATTCGTTTCCCAAGCGTTCCATCTCGAACTCACGGTGCTAGATTAGATGAATGGCTATTAAAATGGATGAAAACAGAATAGTCATCAAAGCAAATTTTGCTGAATAGATTTATTTTATGGGGATATTTTTTAAAGACAGAAAAGGTCGATAGTATGCAACTGAAAAATAATGATGTAGGCATTGTGTTAGCGGGGGGCATGTCAAGTCGATATGGCTCTCCTAAAGCATTTGAACAGTATGGTGGGAAAGCATATTTTACCATTGTTCATGATATTTTGTCATCTGTCTGTTCCCGTGTTATTATCGTTACAAACGAACAATTACAACATAAGTTTCCCAAAGATTATGAAACTATCGTTGATCTTCCTATGGTGAAAGGAAAAGGACCTTTAGCAGGGATTTATACGGTGATGTCACATGTTAACGCTGAACGGTATGTTGTCCTTCCCTGTGATATGCCGCTTATCACAACTGATGTCATTTGCTATCTCATCCAACATTATCAACCACTTATCACAGTAGCCACAGAGCATAAAACGATTCACCCACTCGTATCAATTTGGAGCAAAGATGTGAAAGAACAGCTTTTTCATTCGTTACAAACGAATCAATTAATGATGAAAAAAGTGTTAGAAACAATAAAGACACATTATTTACCTGTCGATCATCTGTCCAGGAATCGACCAGTTTTAATGAATGTAAATACACGTGAAAATGTAAAGGAGTTGAGAAAATGGACCCAATCGTCGATGTCCTCGGAAGGCCAATAAGGGATTTACGAATTTCAGTGACAGATCGCTGTAATTTTCGCTGTACATATTGTATGCCGAAGGAGATTTTTGGGGATGATTATCAATTTTTACCAAAGGAAGCATTGTTAAGTTTTGAAGAAATCGAACGATTAGCGACCATTTTTGCTACTTTGGGAGTAAAAAAGCTCCGTCTTACCGGGGGCGAGCCGTTATTACGTAAAGATTTGCCCTATTTAATAAAGAAATTACACGATATAAATGGGATTGAAGATATCGGCCTTACAACAAATGCCGTCATGTTAGGGGCTTTAGCTGACAAATTATATGATTCAGGATTAAGGCGGCTGAATATTAGCCTAGATGCTCTCGATCCATTTGTTTTCGGGGAAATGAACGGACGGGGAACAAATCCACAAATTGTCCTACGTAATATTGAATTTGCAAAAGAAATAGGCTTTCATTTGAAAGTAAACATGGTCGTACAAAAGGATGTTAATGAACATGAAATTTTACCGATGGCCATGCATTTTAAGGAACGAGGGATTACCTTACGATTCATTGAATTTATGGATGTTGGTAATGATAATGCGTGGAGTTTTGCCAAAGTTGTCACGAAAAAGCAAATGTTAAATCTGTTACAATCAGAATTTGAACTTGAGCCTATTGATGCTGATTATTTTGGGGAAGTGGCGCAACGATATCGTTACAAAGACAATGGTGTAGAAGTTGGTTTTATTACGTCAGTGTCAGAATCTTTTTGTTCTTCATGTACGCGAGCACGATTGTCATCTGACGGTAAACTATACACTTGTTTATTTGCTTCCGACGGCTTTGATATAAAAGAATTACTACGTTCAGGAAAAACCGACAAGGAAGTAACCGAGGCAATCAGTAACGTTTGGCAAAAACGAGCAGACCGTTATTCAGATGAACGGACAGAAGAAACCGCAAAAAAACGCAAAAAAATAAACATGAGTTATATCGGTGGGTAGATGGGGGATAAGGGTATGACTGAAAAAAAACAATATATTTTAGCACTTGATCAGGGAACAACGAGTTCACGAGCAATTATATTTAATTATGAAGGGGAAATAGTTGAAACAGCACAAGAAGAATTTGAACAGTTTTTTCCAAAGGCAGGTTGGGTCGAACATGATGCTAATGAAATATGGACTTCGATGCTCGGTTGTATAACGGAGGTTTTGCGCAAATCTGATATTCATCCGACACAAATTAAAGGGATTGGTATAACGAATCAACGTGAAACAACTGTCGTTTGGAATAAACATACTGGGAAACCCATATACCGTGCAATTGTTTGGCAATCCCGTCAGTCAGAAGACATATGTATGACCTTAAAAAAGGGTGGTCATGAACAGACGTTTAAGGAAAAAACGGGATTATTAATCGATCCTTATTTTTCTGGGACAAAAGTAAAATGGATTTTGGATCATGTTGAGGGTGCTCGTGAAAAAGCTGAGAATAGTGATTTACTTTTTGGTACTATTGATACATGGTTAATTTATAAATTGACAGGGGAGAAGGTCCATGTAACTGACTATTCAAATGCTTCTCGAACTTTGATGTTTAATATAAAGGAATTATCATGGGATGAGGAGTTATTAAAAATTTTAACAATCCCACCATCAATGCTTCCCGAGGTCCGTTCATCTTCAGAGGTTTATGGAAATACGATAAGTTATCATTTTTTCGGTTATGAAATTCCTATTGCTGGAGTGGCAGGAGATCAACAGGCAGCCTTATTTGGCCAAGCCTGTTTTAATAAGGGAATGGTAAAAAACACTTATGGCACCGGTTGTTTTATGTTAATGAATACTGGGAGTGAAATGGTAACGTCAGAACATGGATTGTTAACAACACTAGCTTGGGGATTAAATGGAAAAGTTGAATATGCTCTAGAAGGTAGTGTGTTCATTGCTGGTTCAGCAATCCAATGGTTAAGAGATGGATTGAAACTAATCGAGACTGCATCGGAAACTGAGGGACTTGCTACATCAGTTTCATCCACAGAAGGTGTTTATATTGTACCCGCATTTGTAGGATTAGGGACACCATATTGGGATACTGAAGCCAGAGGTGCAGCATTCGGTTTAACAAGGGGCACGACAAAAGCCCATTTTGTTCGGGCCACTTTAGAATCTTTAGCTTATCAAACGAAAGACGTTTTGACAGCAATGGTTACTGATTCAAGTATTAACTTAGAGACATTACGTGTTGATGGTGGGGCTGTAAAAAATGATTTCTTAATGCAATTTCAAAGTGATATGTTAGGGGTACCAGTGGAGAGACCTAAAGTTCAAGAAACTACAGCGTTAGGTGCAGCATACTTAGCAGGCTTGGCTGTAGGTTATTGGAGAAAAAAGGGAGAAATTGCTACCCAGTGGAAAACAGACAAAATATTTAAAAGCCAATTTTCAGAAAAAGAACGACAAAATTTATACGGTGGATGGCAAGAGGCGGTGGAAGCAACAAGAAAGTTTAAGAAATATGTTTTAAGGGAATGAGGAATAAAAATGGAATTACCAACTGGAGTAATACCAGCAGTAAGAAAAATGAAGGATTTTGAATATTCTTTGAAATTGAAAAATAAATGGATTATCCTCCTAGACACTAGACTAAGCCAGTTGAAAAGTATGGTAGATTATGCTAGGAGGTCTAACAAAAAAGTGTTAATTCATGTTGACTTAATCCACGGTCTCAAAACAAATGAATTTGGAATGGAATTTTTGTATGAGTATGTAAATCCTGATGGAATTTTAACAACTAGGGGAAATATGATAACTTATGCTAGAAAAAAGGGAGTATTATCAATTCAAAGAATGTTTCTAATTGATAGGGGGGCAGTAGAACAAAATTTACAATTAATCAATAGATTTAAACCAGATTGTATAGAAGTATTACCAGGACTTTTACCCTCGATGATACAGGATATAAGATTACATACAAAAATCCCTATTATTGCTGGTGGCTTAATTGAAAACAAGGAACAGGTCGAAAGTGTAATAAAGGCGGGTGCAATTGGAATATCAACTTCTAGTAGGGAGGTTTGGGGTGAAATTTAAAAAAGTCTGAAGGGACTAGGCCCCACCAATTTTAAATTAAATAAATGTATAAATGTTTTAAAAATTGAAAATTGAAATTTTTTGAATTTTTGAAAATCACATTGACAAATAAACATACCTATGCTACCATCCTATTTACAAGTTAATATTTTTTAAGTGATGGAGGAATGGAGATCCCACATTTACCTTGTTTATAAATAAGCTGAGGTATTTGTTTGTGGATCTTTTTATTTTTCTGATAACAATTCGCCTAACTTTAGAATCTTATAACAATTTATAAAAAGGAGAGGAAAGTGATGAGAAGAGAAAAGTTAGATAACTATGATGTTATTGTTGTTGGGGGTGGCCCCGGGGGAATACCAGCTGCAATTTCATCATCGAGAGCGGGAATGAAGACCCTGTTAGTTGAAAGAAACTCTTTTCTTGGTGGAGTAGCATCAACGGGATTGCCGATTTTGGCTTTTTATGATAGAACGGGTTCACAAGTTGTTGGGGGAATTGGTGATGACCTTATAAAAAGGCTAACAAAAATAGGAGGAAGTTTTGGAGGGCATTTGCCTTGTCCCTTACACAATTCATTCACTCCTGTAAATGGCTTTTCCTTCAGACATGTCGCTGCAGAAATGTGTAAGGAGGCTGGTGTAGATCTCTTGTTTTCAACAGAAATTAAGGATGTTTTTGTTGAAGATGGAAAAGTGACTGGTGTTGAATTGTTTTCTAGAAGTGTCGTTTATGATGTGAATTGTAAAGTCCTAATTGATGCCACTGGAGACGGGACAGCAGCATACTTAGCGGGGGCAATGTATGAAAAAGGAAATGAGGAAGGGCAAATTCAGCCTGTATCCCTAGTGTTTAGCGTTGGTAATGTAAATGTTGAAGAATTATTAAATTATATTAAAGAGAATCCTGAAACTTTTGAAACCCCAGATACATATGGAGAAGGGATGGAATACACTTTAGACTACTTCTTAAATACAGATTCATTCTATTTTACGGGGTTTGGAGAATTTATTGAAGAGGCTAAACGGAATGGTGATTTTGATGTGCCAAGAGATCGAGTAATATTTGCAAAGCAACCGAATAAGAACGAAATTGTCATCAATGCAACAAGAATGATAAATGTTGATCCAACAGACCCGGTAAGCTTAAGTGAGGCAGAAATAGAAGGGCATAGACAAGTACAAAATTTAGTGAAATTCTTTCAAAAATATTGTCCGGGCTTTCAAGAATGCTTTTTAGCAAATACAGCCTCTGGTACTTATGCGAGAGAAAGTAGAAGGATTACAGGTATTAAAACGATAACAAAGGAAAATATAGATAAACTATTAGTACCCGAAGATAGTGTGGCATTAGCCGGATATAACATTGATATTCATCAGGTAGGAAGTGGATTACACTTTTTACCCGCGAAACATGCAATTGGTATACCCTATGGCTGTTTAGTTTCTAAAAATATCGAAGGCTTGTTAACAAGTGGCAGATGTATTTCAGTAGAACCATTCCCTTTTGGTCTTACACGAGCCATGGCAACATGTATGGCAATTGGTGAAGCAACAGGTGCCGCTGCAGCAATGGGAATAAAGGAGGGTGATTTACTGTCAGAAATAGACGTAAGTAAGTTAAGAGCCAACTTAATTGAAAATGGCGCAATTTTATAACTATAAGATAATAAAATTTTAGGAGGAAAACAATGAATAAAAAATGGATGGTATTATTTCTTTTTGCTCTAAGTCTAGTATTAATTGTTGGATGTTCATCAAATGACAATGGGAACTCGGGTGCATCAGATAATAATAAAAATAATAATGAAGGTCAAACGGATTCTGATCAAGTAACAAAGATAAAGTTTGGACATACCTTAACTGAAGATTCAAACTGGCATCAAGGGGCGTTACATTTTGCTGAATTAATTAAGGAACGAACTGATGGCAGATATGAAGTGGATATATTTCCAAATGGACAAATATCATCAGGTAATCAACAAAAGGCTATAGAAATGTTAAGGCAAGGGAATTATGATGTGGATATTACTTCTGCACTGATATGGTCTGATTTTGACGCTGAATTGGGGATCACCGCATTGCCATGGATTTTACCTACATTAGAATCAGCGGAGGAAATTATCCAAGGTGAAGGTGGACAAATGCTATTGGATATATTGGATAATAATGGTGTGAAAGCAGTTGCAATCGGAGAAACAGGTTATCGTCAAATGCTTAATAATGAACATCAGATAGAGTCACCTGAAGATCTAAAAAATTTAAAGATGAGAGTACCTGGTACGCCACTCTTTTTAGATTTATATAAGGAGTTAGGTGCTGACCCTATAGCGATGGATTTTACTGAAGTGTTTACCTCATTACAGCAAGGAACAATAGATGGTATGGAAGGCGTCGTAGATGTTATGGTAACAAATAGATTCTATGAAGTTCTTGAATATATGTCTGTTAATAATTATAATTTTGATTTCTTTTTCTTTACATTCAGTAATAAATTATTTGACAGCTTGTCTGAAGAAGATCAAGAAATATTTATGGAAGCGGGTAAAGAAGCAACAGAATTTGCAACAAATTATGCAAGAGAGGCAAATGAAGAGGCTTTGGAGTTTTTAAAAGAAGAATTAGAGGTGTATGAACCTTCTGAAGATGTATTAGAGGAATTTAAACAGGCAGCAGGACCAATTTACGAACAATATAAAGATGATTACAGTCAAGAACTAAGGGAAGCATTTAACTATTTAGAATAATTATGGTAAATTAAACATTATAATAATATATTTATACTTATAAAATCCTTTTAATTAATTATTTATTAAATGGTAAATACAATGTGTTATAAAAGGAGGAAGAGCCTAAGTGACTGGATTAAAATTTATTGATAAATTAGAGGAGTATTTAGTAGCATTTTTCTTAGCCATTATGGCCATTATTAATTTTGGAAATGTCATTTCTAGATATTTTTTAAAAGCTTCATGGTCATTCACTGGAGAAATATTAATTATCTTATTTGTCTGGGTGGTTATGTTAGCAGCAGCTATAGGTTATAAACGTTCAGAACATTTAGGTCTCCCTCTTATTCTTGATCTTGTTCCTGCTGTATTAAAGAAATCATTAATTGTTTTTTCTGGATTAATGTCAATAATTTTAATGGTGGCGCTTGGAATTAGTGGGTATAACATGGTCAGTCAACAAATAGAATTTAATCAAACAACTTCTGTACTTTTATTGCCAGAATGGTTTGCCGGTATATCAGTCCCTATTGGCTCCCTTTTAGTCATCATTAGGGTGATTCAGTCGACACTAAATCAACTAGCTAGTCTAAGGGAAGGGGAGGAAGAATAGTGTTTGGGCTTATTTTAATCGGTTCATTCTTACTGCTAATTTTATTGAACGTACCTATCGCAGTCTCCCTAGGTATATCTTCACTAATAGGACTTTGGTATACTGATACTTCATGGAATATTCTAGCACCAACTGTGTATTCTTCAATTAGTAAATTTTCCTTGTTAGCCATTCCATTTTTTATTTTAGCTGGTTTAATTATGGAAAAGGTTGGAATATCAAAAAGGTTAATACATTTTGCTCAAACACTTTTGGGAGGTTTACGGGGTGGTCTAGCATTAACAACAGTTGTAGTGGCCGTCTTTTTTGCAGCAATTTCTGGTTCAGGCCCTGCAACAGTAGCTGCTCTAGGGGTAATTTTAATTCCAGCCATGATTAAGCAAGGTTATACTAGAGGGATGTCCGGTGCATTATTAAGTTCCGCGGGAAGTATAGGGATTATAATCCCACCATCAATAGCATTCATCATATATGCTTCTTTAGTACAAGTATCCGTAGCTGAAATATTTATAGCCGGTGTTCTCCCAGGATTGATACTGGCAGTAGCTTTTATATTTTGTAGTTATTATTTAATTAGAAATAATACTAAGTTAATTTCATCCGTAAATAAGTATACATTAAAGGAAAAACTGATTGCCTTTAGAGATGCTTTTTGGGGTCTTATGGCACCTGTCATAATTTTAGGGGGAATTTATTCGGGGATTTTTACTCCAACGGAATCTGCTGGTATAGCCGTTATTTATGGATTATTTGTAGGTGTATTTATTTATAAGGAAATTTCTATAAAAGGGATCATCAAGGTTTTAGTTGATTCAGCAATGTCAACCGCCGTGATCATGTATATTGTTGCATTTGCAACAGTTTATGCATGGTTACTAACTACTTCTTTATTAGCCGATGATATTGCTAATGGAATTATTTCAATAAGTACGAATGCAATCTTAATTTTGTTATTAATGAATGTTGTCTTTTTAATTGCTGGTTTTTTCCTAGATACTATATCTGCATATTTTATATTAATCCCAATCATGTTTCCTATAGCGATGGAACTAGGAATTGATCCTGTACATTTTGGAGTATTTTTTACTGTTAACTTAGCCATTGGTCAGTTTACACCACCTGTGGGAGTAAATCTCTTTGTAGCTGCAAATATAGGGAAAATACCCCTTCAGGAGCTAATTGTTAATATTATTCCTTATATAATAGCAGCAATTATCGCACTACTTATCATAACATTTGTACCATGGTTTTCATTATGGTTACCCTCAATAATGATGTAAAACAATTTATTTAATTAAAAGTGAAAATGTTTGTGTGGAGAAATGGAGTAATTCACAAGGTTTAATGCCAAAGAGTCATATTGGCATTAAACTTTGTTTTTTTTTAGTATGAAATCCAAAACCCCATTGGAGGAATAAATATGAAATATTTTTCAAGTAATAATAGAAATAATATTGTTAAAAGTATACAAAGAAATGAATTTGATCTCTTCATTATCGGTGGTGGTATTACGGGGGCGGGGATTGCATTAGATGCTGCTCAACGTGGATTAAGTACATGTTTAATTGATATGCAAGATTTTTCGTCTGGTACATCTAGTCGTTCAACCAAACTAATCCATGGAGGACTTCGATATTTAAAACAATTTGAATTTGGCCTCGTTGCTGAAGTAGGAAAAGAGAGAGCTATTGTTTATGAAAATGGTCCACACGTTACAACGCCGGAATGGATGATGCTTCCTTTTTATAAAGGTGGTACCTTTGGTCCTTTTTCAACAAGTATTGGTTTAAAGATTTATGATTTTCTAGCAGGTGTTAAAAAACCGGAGAGACGTAAAATATTGAATCCTAAAGAGGCTTTGGAGAAGGAACCATTATTATCTAAACAAGGACTAAAGGGTGCCGGCTATTATGTTGAATATAAAACTGATGATGCTCGTTTAACGATAGAAGTGTTAAAAAAAGCAGTAGAATTTGGTGCAAGCGCCATTAACTATGTCAAGGCCAAACAATTTATCTATGAAAATAATCAAATGATTGGTGTTACTGTAGAAGATCAGATAACTGGGGAAACATTTGTGGTTAAAGCGAAAAAAATAATTAATGCAACGGGTCCTTGGGTTGACCATTTAAGGAAATTGGATCAATCAAAATGTGAAAAACCACTTTATATCACTAAAGGTGTTCATCTCGTCTTTTCACAAAAAGAATTTCCTTTACACCAAGCAATTTATTTTGATACAGAAGATAAACGAATGGTATTTGCGATTCCTCGGGGGGATAAAACATATGTTGGTACGACAGATACAACATATTCAGGTGATTTTATGAACCCAAAAGTAACCAAAATGGATCGGGAATATTTACTAAATGCAATACAATTTATGTTCCCTACTTTGAACTTAACAGGAGAGGAGGTTGAATCAAGCTGGGCAGGATTACGTCCGTTAATTGCTAAATCAAGAAAGAATCCGAGTGAAATTTCCCGAAAAGATGAATTGTTTATTTCCGAAACTGGACTTATTACTATAGCGGGAGGCAAATTAACGGGTTATCGTAAAATGGCTGAAGAAGTAGTTAATCACGTTGTTGAACAATTGAAACGGGAAGAAGGAGTTATATATTCAGAATCGGGAACAAAACATTTACCTATTTCCGGGGGTGATGTAAAGGGATCCAAAAATTTTGATCAATATAAAGTTGAGAAAGCGCATTTAGGCGAGAAGTACGGTATGGAATATAGGAATGCTTATAAACTTGTTCAACATTATGGATCTAATGTAGAAATAATTTATGGGCTGTATCATCAAACTTTGAAAGATTTTAACAATGCTGGAATTAATTCAATTCTGTATGCTGAAGTACTCTATGCTATGCAATACGAAAGTGCCTATACTTTGGCTGATTTTTTCATTAGGAGAACGGGATATTTGTACTTTAACATAAAATTTGTACAGGATGAGTTAGAAAATGTAAGCAATGTGATGGGAAAATATTTGAAATGGTCAAAAGATCAAAAGGAAAATTATGAAGCCGAGGTAAAGCAACTTTTACATGAGGCTAAAACAACCCTTTTTTAGTTTGAACTATCCTTCAGACCCCGTTTGTCACTAAAATATAGAATTAAATAACTCATCAAATAAAGTATACTAGTGAAAGCAAAAAGCGCAAAAATACTGGGAGTCAATGCCAAATAAATACTCATTGGTAACGACCATATAAAAGCAATTAATAAAAAAGGTTTTCTAGCGGTGATTGTCGCTCCCAATGCTAAACATGCTGGTAGCAACAACATCATCAATGTTCGGGTGATTGTCTCGCTATCCACAGGATCAGTCGTATATGGATTGAAAAAAATCAGAACAATCCATAATACTATACTAACAATGCTTGCTGATATACCTAGTATTTTTGCAAATGACCTCATTTTCATCTGGCCCCTTTTCTTATCATTTTATCCTTTTAACACAAACACATACTAGTTAAAATTCAACGCTACAATCCAATTCTTACTTACCTCCATTATAAACTATTCCCTATGAAAAAAGATAACTTTTGTAAAAGTTATCTTGATCATGCTTTGCTAAAATTAAATTAATTTTTTGAAGGCTAATCGTTTATTTAAAAAGTAAATTATAGGGATGGCAATTATCATCGTTATAAACTCCCCAATTCCTGTCGTTAGCCAAATAAATATAAAAGAAAACTCTAACCCCGCAAAAACTTTCAACATATAGGCAATGATAAACATGTTTACCGAAAATATAACGGAATTAATGAACATGAGGGTAAATTTATTTGTTATCCATCGACTACATAACATGGTTATGACGAGGGAGACAATCGTATGGGTTAACCCGAATAAAATATCAATTTTTACCGGAGATAACAACAAATTGGCCATAAAAACCCCAATAACAATTCCGAAAAAATACTTTTTGTTAAACACAATCAAATGGTTAAAAAACTCAGAAATTCGAAATTGAATATGAGTAAATCCGAATGGTGCAATTAACCAAGTGACGACAAAATAAAGTGCAGCAACAAGTGCATTGACAACAAGTGTCTTGATGTTCATGATACATTTCTCCTTAGTTTTTTTACGTTGGATGGTCTCGAACAACGTTTTGCTATTTGTATACTTTTACATCATAACATATTTGGGGGAAAATTTAAGTGTTAATTATTTAAAGGAAAGTCGAAAGCACTAAAAGACCCTAAAATAATTTATCTACTTTTTACCTATTCTTAACCTTCGCCATGTAAACTAACGTTATGGTGATAAATTGTTGTGATATGGAGGATACCAATTACAGTAAAATTATAGTAAAATAGAATTATATTTAATTATTAACTGAATTTTTGAAAAAGTTGTTTTAAAGCTCGTCTACTCATATGTTATAGCAAGCAGGTGTATAGAATGACCAACCATCCATCAAAGAGAATGTTTTTGTTAATTGGGTTGTTGCTTATCACATTAGGATATGCATCAATGACTGCCTACGCAGAAACAGGGAACGAATATCAGGATAGCATTACTTTATTTAACGATACTGAAAAAATTAACGCTGATCGTAAAATTGATATTTTAATAGATGAACATAATGAATATGTCATTGATAATATTGTGATGGGAAATTTATTTCATCGATTTAAGCCATATACACAAATTGGTCGCCCAAATTTTGGTTATACGGATGCCACCTATTGGGTACGTTTAGAATTGCAAAATCGATCTGATCTCACAGATTGGTTATTAGAGATTGATAGTCCCAAAATTAATGAGGTAATCTTATATAGTCGGGATCCTTATGGGGATGTACATAAAAAAGAAACTGGTAATTTTTATCCATTTGGTGAAAGAGATGTCAATCACAGAAACTTAGTTTATAAGCTTTATATTGATAAGGGAAAAACTAAAACATATTATTTGAGTCTTCGCACTGGAGGCTCGATGCAAATACCGATCACCATTTGGAACCCCGATGAATTTAGTCAGGCAAGTCAAAATGTGTATTTACTGTTCGGTATTTTGATAGGTGTTTCCGTTATTATGTCCCTTTATAATTTGTTCCTTTATTTTTCCGTAGGAGACCGTAGCTATTTGTATTATGTTTTATTTGTCATCATGAATGCATTGCTTTTTTTGACTGAATCTGGCTTATCATTTCAATTTTTGTGGCCTGAACAGGTTGAGTGGAACTTAAGGGCAACAATTTTTATAATGGCTTTTGGGAATACATCTGCTTTACTATTCACCCGTAGTTTTTTACATACAGATGAGCTAATTCCGAAAATAGACCGGTTATTTATATTCCTTATCGTTATTAGTTCATTAGTTGGAATTTGGGGACTGTTTTCACTGACATATGCAATGTATGCGACACTTTTTTGTACATTATTAACTGTGTCACTCGTTATTCCAACCTCATTTGTCAGTCTGAGTAAAGGCTATCGCCCGGCTTTGATCTTTGCCTTAGCATGGACGATATTCCTGTTTGGTGTATTTATGTCGATATTAGTTGAAATTGGCACACTTCCACTAACCACATGGACAAAATACGCATGGCAGGTCACTACAGTAATTGAGGTTGTCGTATTATCCCTCGCATTGGGTGATAAGTATAAAGTAATCAATGAAGAAAAAAAGAAAATTGAGCAGGAAGTAATCAAGAGCCGTGAACAAGCGCTAGAAAATATGAAAAAATTAGATAAGCTAAAGGATGAATTTTTAGCAATTACTTCTCATGAATTACGTACCCCTTTAAATGGTATCATTGGCATTGCAGAAACATTACAGGATGGAGTTGCTGGGGAAGTTTCCGAGGAAGTACATTCGCACTTAAGGATGATTATCCTAAGCGGCAGGCGGCTATCAAATTTAGTTAATGACATTTTAGATTTTTCAATGTTACAAAACGATGAATTAGTCATTAATCCAAAGCCAGTTAACTTATATGAAGTGACGAATGTTGTGTTAACAGTATGTCAACCATTAGTGAGAGATAAACCAGTTACACTCATAAATGATATTGATGAAGATATTTCATTAGTATTTGCTGATGAAAATCGAGTACAACAAATTTTATATAATCTTATAGGCAACGCGATTAAGTTTACCGAATCAGGCCATGTATCAGTATCGACGATTTTACAAAAAGAAAAGTTGGAGATCTCGGTTAAAGACACTGGAAATGGCATTCCCGAGAGTCAAATGGAGACAATATTTTTACCTTTCCACCAAGGGGATCGTGAAGTTTTCTCTGAATCTAGTAATACAGGAATAGGGTTAAGTATTACGAAGAATTTAGTTGAATTACATGGTGGGGAGATTAAAGTCAAATCAACAATTGGTCAAGGTACTAAATTTTATTTTACTTTGCCGTTGGCTGATAGTGAAGCTTCTTTAATGAAAGAAGTCAGTGCAACTATAGTAACAAGGGAAGTTCCTGAAGTTGAAACACTTATGATTGATACAAAGAATATTCCCTTCAGGGAACAACATGCGAAAATTTTAATTGCTGACGACGAACAAGTTAATCTACAAGTATTAAGAAATCAACTCGTTTTGGAAGGTTATGATATTGTTGCTGTATCCAATGGGGAAGATGCAATAAAAGAAATGCAAAAACAGTCATTTGACTTGTTAATATTAGATATCATGATGCCAAAAATGTCTGGTTATGAAGTTTGTCAGTGGATTAGAAAACGCTATTCCTTAATGGAACTGCCAATCATAATGTTAACAGCTAAAAATCAAGTAAAAGATAAGATTACTTCATTTGAAGTAGGGGCAAATGATTATTTAGCAAAACCGTGTGAAAAAGAAGAGTTATTATCGAGAGTAAGAACACTCATACAATTAAGAAGATTAAATGAACAACTACAAGAGCTAAATCGTAATTTGGAGAAAAAGGTTCAAGAGAGAACGATAGAATTGCAAGAGACAAATCTTCACTTACAACAGATGACAGAGTCTCGTCAACAGATGCTAGCAAATATTGCCCATGAAATAGGTACCCCTGTCACACTTATTCACGGATTTGTGCAAGGGGTTCAGGAAGGAATGATAACTATCGATCATCCTCGATATTTGGAAATGGTCTCACATAAGGTTGGGATTTTAGGCCGTTTAATTAATGATTTATCAGATTTATCAAAACTTGAAGCAGGAAAAATAAATCTAATTCAAGATGAAGTAAGAATGAATCAAAATCTGTTAGGGATGTTTCATAAGTTGGAAATGGACGTTGTGGAATCGGGACGTTCGATGACATTGTTAACGCCAGTAAAAGAAGTAAAAATGATGGATATGATTTGTTATATTGACGTAGAAAGAATGGAACAAGTATTTTCGAACCTCGTATGGAACGCAATTAAGCATACTTCTATGGAGGATGGAGAAATCAACATGTCAATTTCCGTTAATGAAATGAAAAAGGAATTGACGATAGGCATCCATGACAATGGCATAGGTATTGCAAAAGATGATTTGCCCTTTATTTTTGACCGTTTTTATAAAGTAACACCCTCATCTGCTGATGATGAAAAAGGAACGGGATTGGGACTCGCCATTGCAAAAGAAATTGTTGAAACACACGGCGGTCACATTACGGTTGAGAGTGAAGAAAATAAAGGTACTAGCTTTTTCGTAACATTACCAATTGACCAATTAATGAAGGCGGGGTAACCATGGAAAAAAGTACAATATTAATTGTCGATGATGAAACGGGAATTCGGGAGCTCATTCGAATGTATTTAGAAAAAGAAGGATATGAAGTGTTGGAGGCAGAAAACGGAGAGCAGGGAATTGAGTTAGCGACTTCTTTACATCCTCAGTTAATTTTACTTGATATTGAAATGCCTAATATGACCGGTTTTGAAGTGTGCCGCCGAATAAGACAAGAAATGACAGTGCCCATTATTTTCTTGAGTGTTCGAAGGGGAGTAATGGATAAACTAAAATGCTTTGAATTAGGTGGAGATGATTATGTTGAGAAACCTTTTGATTACGCGGAACTTGAGGCAAGAATAAGGGTTAACCTTCGTCGATACAACACGGAAGTGGACACAAGTGAAGGAAATATATTACAGTATGATGAATTGAAAATTAATTTGGAAAGTTATGAATGTTATGTAGACGACCAATTAATAGACTTAACCCCGAAGGAAATTCAACTATTAATTGAATTAGCAACACGCCCAAATCAAATGCTTAGTGCTGAACAATTATATGATAAAGTATGGGGATTTGAATCTTATGGGGACTTGCAAACAGTTAAGGTACATATAAGTAACATTCGTCGAAAATTAGAAAAAGACCCAGCAAATCCAAAGTTTATCCTTACGACACGTGGTCTAGGCTATCTATTTAGGGATAGTAAAACAGTCACTAACAAAAATTAAATTGGAAACCACATCAACCCTAAGATAATTTCTTGGGGTTGTCATTTTTTCATGAGGTTTAGCTTAAAATTGAATTTAGTAGTTATGAGCGACCTCCTCACGGCAAGAGATCCGTTGAAAATTGGATTTAGTAGTTATGAGCGACCTCCTCACGGCAAGAGATCCGTTGAAAATTGGATT
>DAMCTP010000003.1:72627-72779 GCA_032113595.1 Pseudogracilibacillus sp. | reverse complement strand
TAGTAGCCGTGAGCGATCTTCTCACGGCAGGAGATTCGCTGAAATTTGGATTTAGTAGCCGTGAGCGACCTCCTCACGGCAAGAGATTCGCTGAAAATTGGATTTAGTAGCCGTGAGCGACCTCCTCACGGCAAGAGATTCGCTGAAAATTG
>DAMCTP010000003.1:40225-72527 GCA_032113595.1 Pseudogracilibacillus sp. | reverse complement strand
GATTTAGTAGCCGTGAGCGATCTCCACGGCCTTCGGAAGATTGTGTAAGATAAAAATTGAAGTTAATTTTTAAAAATTAACCTTTAGTTAACATTAAGGGAGTAATGTGTTTATTAGGTGGAAAATAGATTAATAACCCTAATAATAAAACATAGGCAGAGGAGGAGAAAAGTTGCTTAATGCTAGAAGGCTTTATTTACCAGTATTATTATTGCTCGTTTTTATGTTGTCAGCATGTAGTTTTGATTTAGATTTTTTAAGTAATCAAGCCGATAACGACAATTCAGTCGAAAATGCTACGTCCACAACAACAGAAAATAATGAGAGTCATTCATCCGAGAATGAGCCATCAAATGGGAATGATGAGGAGGAACCTTCGGAATTAGATGCACAAGAAATTTTGGCAAAAGTAGCAGAAGTGATGAGTGAAATGACAGGGATGGCAATCTCTGGCACGATTGATTCGACTACCGATATGATGGGTGTTACTGAAGATGAAAAGAGTGAAGTGATAGGTGAACTGTCGTTAAATCCTGTGCAACAACACATTAATGTTAACACCGTTTCATCATTGGAAGGGAATTCAAACTATGAGATGTATATGTCAGATGGGAATTTTTATATGAAAGGATCTGAATTACCCCAATGGATGTTGATTCCACTAGGGGAAGGCGGTTTATTCAGTGATATGATTGCGATGGTAACGGATAAACAATTAAAGTATTATGAAGATGTTTACGAGGTCTTTGACATGGAGGAAGATAGTCATCACTATACATTATCATATACTGGCTCTGGTGGGGAATTTAAGGAAGTAGCCTTTGCGGGCCTGAAATATTACAGCAATGGTGAATTATATGACACGATGACAAGTATAATAAAAGATGTCTCAGGTTCTTATCGATTTAAAATAGATAAAGACACATTTTATATTGTGGAAATGGGAATGGATTACGAACAAACGGTGGATATGGGTGCGGGGGAAGTCCGTTCAATCGAAACAATCAACTACACTTATAGTAATTTTAACAATGTCGATGTCGTGACAGTGCCTGATGAAGTTAAAGCTAATGCCCAAGTTTTCCGAATTCCGAATATGCAAACGAATGATTAAGTGTATTACAAAAACAGGCTTTTCAAAATAAACAAATAGTTAATAAAAATGCCAAGTACCTTAGAGAATACTTGGCATTTGTCATGATAAATGCCATTTTTCAAATAGGTCATCATGATTTCGATGATGGCTTGCGTCGTCGAACAATCCGTAAATGTTCATTTTTTTCTAATAAAATTAAGAGACCAGGGAGTAATACACCTCTAATTAAAAATGTATCCATTAAAATACCTAGTGCGACGATAAAGCCGAATAACGATAAATCTTGGATAGGTTGTGTCATTAAAACAGCAAATGTCGCGGCTAAAATTATTCCCGCTGATGAAATGACCCCGCCAGTATTAGCAACGGCTAATTCGACGGCTTTTTTAACAGGAAAATGTTTTTTCTCTTCCAAAAATCGGGAGACAAGAAAAATGTTGTAGTCGATTCCTAGTGTAACAAGAAATACAAAGGCATAAATTGGGATTCGATTACTAATGGCTGAAACACCGAAGATATATTCTGTTAAAAAGACACCTAATCCTAATGCAGCTAAAAACGACAAGACAATCGTTCCAATCATCACACCGGAAATCGTAATTGAACGAGTTAACAACATGAGCATGGCAAAAATGAGAAACGTTTCAATAAGGACGATAACGGTAAGGTCACGGTAATTGACGTTACGATTATCAACTGAGGCGGCTGTTTCACCAGCGAAATGGAATTCACCATTTACCTTCGCTGCTGACATTACCTCTTTGGAACTTTTCATCATCTCCTCTAATGCATTCATCACGGGCACACCATAAGGGTCGTCAGTAAATGTCAACTCCATATGTAACACTTGTTCATCTTCAGAAATGTTAGCAACTCTAACACTGCTTACCAAAGGTTGTTTTTCTAAATTTTCCTTTAAAGCATTTTGCTCATCTTCTGCTAATGGGGCCTTTGATTCGAAAATAATATCTGTTGGTGCAAGTGTCCCTTTTTCAAACTTTTCTTCTAATACGTGATATCCTTCACGTGAAGGCATATCATCAGGAAAAGATTTTAATGTATTGTATTCAAATGTTAATCCAAAAATATTAGCACTAAAGACGAGTAAAATAACACTAATTGAGATAACAGCAACAACAGGTCTACTCGATACTAATTTCCCGATTTGCGACCATAATGATGATGAGCGAATTCCTTCGTCACCTACTTGTGGTACCTTAGGCCAAAAGGAGCGCCGACCAAATATAGTAAACAATGCCGGAATAAGCGTGATTGCCCCTATCATCACCACGAATATTGTCGTCGTAAATATCGGGGCAAAATTTTTATAATCACCAAAACTGGCTAAAAATAAGACAACCATCGCTAAAAATATCGTCGAACTCGAATAAAAAATCGGGATGCCAATTTCTCGCATCGCACGCCGCATTGCCTCGTATTTATCATCAATTACTTTTAATTCTTCACGAAATCTAGAAAAGATAAATAATGAATAATCGATGACGACAGCAAATAGTAAAATCATCATAATTGAAAGTGATTGCTTCGCTAACTCAACGCCACTTAATCCTAATAAACCAAGGACACGGTCAGCCAATCCGTAAACAAACACAGCCGCTAATAATGGGATGAGTGCGAGCAGTGGGGAGCGATAAGTAACAATCAATAAAATTAGAATAATACCAATCGTTGAAAACAATAAGACTAAATCAGCTCGGGAAAATAAATCAGTCGCATCAACAGCAATACCAGCTGGCCCTGTCACATGGACAGTGAGATCTGTATGTTTTTCAATTAATGGCATGATGTCTGCTAATGCAATTTTAATTTCTTTTGATGTCATATCAGGCTCAAATAAAATTGGTAAAAAGGCTGCTGTTTCATCATCAGAAAAAAATGACTTCGTTGCTTCAGGAGGTAGAAAGTGTAATGGAATCATCGACTTCACATAAGGAATATTTTCCTCAAGAAATGCCTCCGTGAAATTAGTTAATTCTTCTAAATGAACGATTCCTTGTTCCGCTTCAAATACGAAAATACCCGGTAATCCATCAGCATCTTGAAAATAGTCATCTAACTTTTTCTGAGCAATAACAGATGGACTTTTATCAGGATATAGTTCAGAAACATTGTTGACGGAATATTGTTTAGAACCGGGAGCTAACAAAGATAACATAACAATGGCGGCAAGCCAAATAGCGACAGTGAACCATACTCCTTTTTTCGTAACAATTTTATCGGTTAAACGATTTAAAAATGAATGCATTTTCATCCCTCTTTTATAAAAAAAGTGCCATAATTAAATTATAAGCGAAAATTTTACATGTATGTTTAAAAATGGTGACGTTTTTGTGAAAGAATGGTATGTATTGGCTGGTAGACATCGAATTTTAATATACGAAGACTATCCTTCCATCCAATCGGCTTCATGGCCATCATATTGCCATTGATAAATACTTAAATTGACACGGTCATTGTGATTGACAGTAACACCCTCTGAGATTAATTTGTCCCTTTGTTTTTCCTTATTCGGTGAAACAATGTCCCCTTTGGCATTAACGACACGATGCCATGGAAGCTGATGTTTGTCACTCATCGAATAGAGAATCCGAGCAATTTGTCTTGCTGCGCGTTTATTGCCAGCTAAATAGGCAATTTGCCCATAGGTGGTAACTTTCCCATGGGGAATCTTTTGTAAAATATCAGTTGCCTTTTTTGTAAAGGGGGTCATTTTTATCACCAATTATAGTCTAACATATGGAGGAAATTTATCCACAATCAAAAGGGTTACTTAACTGTTTATGTGGCAACAATTAGCTTAACTTATCCACGTTGTCCACAGTATCCACAAAGTTATCCACAGAAGAAAGGAAGTTGATATGACAAGATTTTACCCCATTCGACAAAATTATACACGTTGGGATGTGGATAATAAATGCCTTCCTTGTAGACAGAATTATGTTATAATCTAACTATTAAAATGATGGAGGAAGGTGTAGAAATGATTGCGATTATTATCGTTATCGTGTTAGTACTTTTAATTGGAGCCTATGTTGTATCACAATATAATGGCCTTGTTAAATTTAGAAACTGGGTGAAAGAATCCTGGAGTCAAATTGATGTACAATTAAAAAGACGCCATGACCTAATACCAAATCTAGTCAACACGGTAAAAGGATATGCTGAACATGAAAAAGATACGTTAGAAAAAGTCATCCAAGCACGAAATCAACTCGTATCAGGAACACCTCAAGAAAGAATTGAAGCAGATAATCAAATCCAAACAGCTTTGAAGTCGATTTTTGCTTTATCAGAATCATATCCGGATTTAAAGGCAAATCAAAATTTTCTAAATTTACAAAATGAGTTAACTGAAACGGAAAATAAAGTATCGTATTCGCGTCAGTTATACAATAAGACTGTGGCTGAATATAATATAAAACGTGAGTCGTTTCCAACAAATATCATTGCCGGTATGTTTAATTTTCAAAAAGAGGAACAATTAACCATCCCTGAAGCGGAAAGGGAAGCACCGACTGTAAAATTTTAATTGGTGATAAAATATGTTATATAGACAAATTCAAGAAAATAAACGAAAAACAATCTGGTTAGTCATTGTGTTTTGCCTCGTCGTCATGATTTTCGGAGGAGCACTTGGCTTTATATTATCTGAAAGTATTTACTTAGGCTTAATAATCACTGCCATTGTGTTAATTTTTTATATTCCATTTACATACATGTCAGCCGGATCTCAAGTGTTAAGTATGTCAGGAGCACGGGAAATTAAAAAAGCAGATCATCCACAATTGTTCGGTATTATTGAAGAATTAGTCATCCCTGCACGGCTCCCAATGCCAAAAGTATACATTGTTAATGATCCTGCACCAAATGCATTTGCAACAGGGATTAAACCGGAGAAATCTGCGGTAGCTTTTACGACAGGATTGTTAGACCAATTAAATCGGGAAGAATTAGCAGGTGTGGCTGCTCATGAATTAGGTCATATCCGTAATTACGACATCCGATTAATGACGATTTGTATTGCCTTAGTGAGTCTTATCATTATTATGACGGATGTTGCCATGAGAATGTTATTTTTTGGTGGGAGGTCACGAAGCAGTAATAATCGATCAAACCCGATCATTTTAGTTATCGCCTTAGCCGTTGTTATTTTAGCGCCAATTGTTGCACAAATGATTCGTTTTGCCGTGTCGCGGAATCGGGAATTTTTAGCAGATGCGACAGCAGTCGAATTGACGAGAAATCCACAAGGATTAATTAAAGCATTGAAAAAAATTAGTCAAGACAAACGTGATGTGGAAAAAGCCAAGGATGCGACAGCATCGATGTATATTGCGCGACCACTAAATCGTAAAAGGAAAAACCGAGGGAGTGCCTTCGCAACTCATCCACCAATGGAGGAACGGATTGAGCGACTCGAAAATATGTGATGATGTGATAAAACGAGATGTTTCTATTGGGAATAAATTGTTTATTGATAATGATTCTGGACCACGGAGGTTGGAATCATTTTTTTCGTCATAAATGATGGTATAATATAGGTAGGTTTTAAGGAGAAGTTTGTAAGGAGTGGGAACATGCCAATTAATATACCGAAAGGGTTACCAGCAAGAGAACGATTAAAACAAGAGAAAATTTTTGTCATGGATGATGAAAGAGCAAGAACACAAGATATTCGTCCGTTAACGATAGCGATTGTTAATTTGATGCCAGAAAAGGAACGAACGGAACTTCAATTATTAAGGTTATTAGGGAATACGCCATTACAAGTGAATGTGACGTTTTTACATATGGCATCACACAATTCAAAAAACGTCAGTAAATCCCATTTAGATGCTTTTTATCATACTTTTTCTGAAGTTAAGGACTCACGTTTTGATGGATTAATTATTACCGGGGCACCGATTGAACATTTGCCATTTGAAGAGGTAACTTATTGGGATGAGCTCGTTGAAATTATGGCATGGTCGAAAACGAACGTCACTTCTGTGTTTAATATTTGTTGGGGAGCCCAGGCTGCCTTATATTACCATTTCGGGGTAAACAAATATGATTTACCGAAGAAATGTTCAGGGATTTTCGCTCATACTGTGACAGATCCTACTGTCAAATTAGTTCAAGGATTTAATGATATTTTTTATGCGCCCCATTCACGTTATACAAAAGTGGATTATGATGAGATAAAAAATCACCCTGATTTAAAAATACTTTCGGTTTCTGACGATGCAGGGATATTTTTAATAAAATCTAAGGATAATAAACAAATCATGGTGACAGGCCATTTGGAATATGATGCAACAACATTAGCAGATGAATATCGTCGGGATGTAAAAAAAGGCTTAGACATTGCCATCCCGGAAAACTATTTTCCAAATAATGATGTGAACAAGGCTCCATTAAACATGTGGCGTTCACATACACATTTAATTTTTTCAAATTGGTTAAACTACTATGTGTATCAGGAAACACCATATCTATGGGAGTAATTCATTGGGACCAATTGGCTTTGGCGGTTTCATTGTTGGTAGAAATGGGAATGGCAGATACTACAACATACGATTAAAAATAGAAAGGATGAGTTAGATGGATGATAAAATGAAACAATTAATTGATGGATTGAATGAGGATTTAGCAAACGAATACGGGGCAGCAATTCAGTATACGTATAGTGCATCAGTTGTTTCCGGATTATATCGAACGTCTCTTAAATCATTTTTTGAAGAAGAAGTAACCGATGAACTGGGACATGCTTTATATTTATCGGAAAAAATTAAATCGCTAGGTGGGATACCGACGACGACTTCGGCTAAGGTGCCACAACCGACAGAAGTAAAAGAATTACTTGAAGCCTTATTAAAGGCGGAAATCGATACGATTGACCGTTACGAGAAGCGAAAATTACAAGCAGAAGAATTACGTTTAACAGAATTAGTAATTACATTAGAAGACATGATTGCTGATGAAACAGGACATAAGGAAGAAATCGAACGAATATTGTTAGATCCACATTTTAAATAATTGGTGAGAAGTAAAAAAACCTGGAGAGCCATATAAATGTGGCAATCCAAGTTTTTTTATTATTACGCTCGAGCTATTTTTTTATCAATGAGTAAAATAATTCCCACTGAAATAATCATGATAGTCGCACAGACTAAAAAAGGTAAACCAAGTGTGCCAGCGATACTTCCCGAAAGGGATGAGCCAACAACCACTCCAAGTGAAAAAAACGCATAAAAAACACCGTAAGCCTTCCCACGGTCGACCTCAGTTGATGCTTCGGCGACAATTTTATTCATTGAAGGGAAGATAAATGAAAAGCCAACACCGTAGATGACCATGGCAATGAAATTAACCATAAATAACGTTGAGAAGCTAAGTGTCAGCATGGCGATACCAATTAATAATAGTCCGCCAATGACGAGTTTGACAGATGAGAACCGATCATAGATCAAATTTAAAGGAGTTAAAAAGACGATTAAGGCGACAATGCCAAACGTACTTAACAACATTCCTGTCGTCGCAGTTGTTCTGCCCATTTCTTCAACATTTAGTGGTAAAGCAAAGGCTAATGTCCCATTACTTACCATTAAAGAAAATGCTGCTAATGAAGACAAAATGATTAATGGATGTTTTAGAAGTGGGATAAATTCTTTGAAATTAAATTTCCCTTTTTCTGTCGTATAGTAAGATTCTTTCACAAAAAATAAGACGATCAGCGATGAGATAATAAATAAAATTGCAACTAAAATAAAGACACTTTCCATTGAGGCTCTTGCAGCCATTGCTCCACCGATAGCCGGTCCAATGATGGCGGAAATTCCTATACTAGCCCCGGTAAAAGCCATCGTTTTTCCTCGTGACGTTGTTTTAGCACTTTGATCACCAATATAGGCAAACGCCGCCGGAATTAATACACCTCCGGCCAATCCATGAAAAAATCGTACAAAAAATAACTGCCATGCAGTTTGGACGATAGGATAAAATAATAAAATTACCGCAACGACAAACATTCCGACTAAAAGCATTTTTTTCCTGCCAAATGTATCTATCCAATGTCCACCAATCACATTACCAAGCATATTAGTTAATGAGTATACAGCGACAATGGCTCCAGCTAATACATAAGATGCGCCCAATTGCAATGAGAATGGGGTTATAATTGGTAATTGAATAAACGTATCTAAAAAAGCAACGATAACGACAATATATAATAATCTTGACATGATTGAAATTCCCCCTATATACCAAGTCTATTATACATAATATTGTGCTATTACGGGTAAAAATAATTAAAAAAAATTAAATTTAACATTAATTTTGTCTAATTCGTGAAAAGCGAAAGCTTATTAGTGACAAGTGTGGATACCTTCTGAAAAGAATCTAAGGTAAAATTTCAACAAAAACAAATTGGGCCAAAAGTGAAGATTTTCTAAAGAAGTTATGGTATTATATGAATGTAGCGACTTAATGAGGAGCAATTATCAGTCTATTAAACATTTTGTAATCCTATTACACTGTTTAATAGACTTTATCTTTTGAAGATTAAAACTCTTGCAACAATTTCCCGTTGTACGTATAATAGGATAACAATTACTAAATATAGTAGCAATTAGATAAGGGGGATATTTATGAGAAAATGGCTGTTATTAATAGTCATTGCAATGGTTAGTGCCATCATGTTAGCAGCTTGTGGTGGGGGAAATAATGAAGGTAATAGTAACGAAGGTAATGAGAATAATAATGCGGAATCGAACAATGCGGAATCAAATGATGATGCAAATTCAGAGGAAGCGGATTCTGGTGAAACATTTGTCATTGGGGCATCACAGTTTGTAGAACACCCATCATTAGATGCAGCTTTCGATGGATTTAAACAAGCGATTGAAGATGCTGGATTAAACGTAGAATATGATTTTCAAAATGCACAAGCAGATCAAAATAATGTCAAGACAATTTCTGACAATTTGGTAGCAGATAATGTTGATTTAATTTTTGCTAATGCGACTCCGAGTGCATTAGGGGCACAAAATGCGACAACAGATATACCGATTTTATTTACGTCTGTTACGGATGCAGTGGAAACGGGATTAGTAGAATCAATGGACAATGCTGGTGGTAATATTACTGGAGTCGTAGATTTACATCCTGGATCAATAGAAAAAACAATGGAATTTATTGATACATATTTTCCAGATTCTAATATCGGTATCGTTTATAACGCTGGGGAAGCAAACTCAGTCATTCAAATAGACGCAGTTAATGAGGCTGTCAAAGGGACTAGCTTGGAAGTATCAGAAAGAACAGTATCAACTTCTGCTGAAGTACAACAAGCAGCAATGACACTTGCTGGTGATGTGGATGTATTTTTCATCTTTACTGATAATACAGTTGTATCCGCATTTGATAGTGTTGTAGGGGTAGCAGATGAACAACAAATTCCTTTATTTGTTGGAGAGCCTGATTCACTTGAAGGTGGTGGATTTGCCACATATGGTATCGACTATTTTACAATCGGTTACCGTACTGGTGAAATGGCAGTTGAGATTCTAAGAGATGGTAAATCACCAGCTGATATTAAGCCAGAATACCCGTCAGATATGCAACTCATGATTAACAAAACAGCAGCAGAAAAACAAAACGTTGAGTGGAATGATGAGTGGGATGATATTGCAGAATTTATCGAGTAATCGTTTTATATCAATAGTTGAATAGAACTATTTAAAGGCTATGTTAACCTTTCATATTGAAAAAGGAAAATGCTTGATAAAAATCCGGGGTTCCTATAGGTTGGTTCGGAACGGTCATGTATGGGGACAGCAAGTAAATGCTCAACACTGACAGTAGAATGTTGGACTCATTGGATAGCTTATGCTGAAGGTCCACTTAGTAAAGTGACCTGTTGGCTGAAGCTAAACAGACTCACGGAAACGACAAACATTAACAGAGCCATGATGATTAAGTAATAACTTGGGGAGGCAGTTTATTATTACTGCCTCCTCTTTTACATTCCTGTTTTAGATAGAAAAACAACAGGGATGAACAATTTAGGAGGCCAAGAATGTCAGCGAATTTTTGACATTATGGAGGACTTTTTCTAAGATTGATTTTAAGTAGAGTGAATATCGTCGGATCACTTGCTAGATTAATTTCACCAATAGTAATCGTAGATGTTATAAATACGCGTTAAAATGGGGGATTATATGTTTTTATCAATGTTTGGTGCAGTAGAATCGGGATTAATCTATGCGATTATGGCACTTGGAGTTTATCTATCTTTTAGGGTATTGGATTTCCCAGACTTGACAGTAGATGGTAGTTTTGTAACAGGTGCCGCAGTAGCAGCCATATCGATTACACAAGGTATACCTCCAATTTTAGCTACTGTACTAGGGGTTGTTGCTGGTTTTCTCGCGGGATGCATTACTGGAATACTTCATACAAAGGGTAAAATTAATGCATTGTTATCAGGTATTCTTATGATGATTGCTTTATATTCGATTAATTTAAGAATCATGGGGAGACCACAAATTTCACTAAATCAAGAAACAACTTTAAATAAACAGTTTGTTGCTCTTTGGGAAAAAACTGGGATAGACAATTTTTTCAATAACATTGTTTCGCATTTTGGGATTGAACGTTTTCCTTCTTCATGGGGCATTGTTATTGTAATGATTGTCGTCATTATTGTCATTAAATATTTGATTGATTTTTATTTGAAGACGGAAGTTGGTTTAGCTTTACGGGCGACAGGAAATAATAAACGAATGATCCGTAGTTTATCAGCGAATACTGACACGTTAATTATTATTGGAATTGGACTATCGAATGCACTTGTTGCCTTGTCTGGTGCTTTGATTGCACAAAACGGTGGTTTTGCTGATGTTGGAATGGGAATTGGCATGATCATTATCGGGCTTGCCTCCGTTATTATTGGTGAGGCGCTTTTCGGTGTCAAAACGATTGCTAGGGTAACATTAGCAGTTATTTTAGGGGCAGTAGTTTATCGAATTGTTGTAACACTAGCATTGCGGGTTGACTTTTTAGAGACAGGTGACATGAAGCTTATAACAGCTTTACTCGTTGTTGTTGCATTAGTTGCACCAAAAATGTTACAGACCCGTCGGGAAAAGCAACGACGTGCTAAAAAAAGACTTGCCCTTAAAGTAAAGGAGGCCAAAGAAGATGCTTAAGTTAAAACATATCTCCATTACATTTAATGAAGGCACATTAGACGAGAAACAGGCCCTGAAAGATATTCATCTGGAAATGAACGAAGGGGAATTTATTACAATAATTGGTGGCAATGGTGCTGGGAAATCGACGTTAATGAATGTTATTTCTGGGGCTTTAACCCCTGATGTCGGCGATATTTTTATTAACGATGACCAGGTCGTTCATTTACCGGAATTTAAACGATCACAATATATTGGACGTGTTTTTCAGGACCCAATGGCGGGAACTGCTCCCGCAATGACCATTGAAGAAAATTTAGCTATCGCATATTCCCGAAATAAAAAACGCCGGATTCGTCCGGGAGTCACAAAGCAGCGTCGGGAAATTTTTCAGGATTATTTAAAAACATTAAATCTTGGATTAGAGCACCGGCTAAATGCCAAGGTAGGTTTATTGTCAGGAGGAGAACGACAAGCCTTATCCTTACTAATGGCCACCTTTACTGAACCGAATATATTGTTGTTGGATGAGCATACAGCAGCTCTCGACCCAGCTAGAGCTAAATTAATTATCGGCATTACAGAAGATATTGTAAAAAAGTTTAACTTAACAACGATGATGGTGACCCACAATATGCAACAGGCACTTGATTTAGGTGACCGATTAATTATGATGGATGCTGGTCAAATTATTTTTGACGTTTCAGGAAAAGAAAAACAAAACTTAACGGTAACCGACTTATTAGAAGAGTTCCAAAAAATCAGGGGAAAACAATTGGTGACAGATCAAACAGTGCTAGGATAAAATGATGTGGGAAAACGTTAGTGAAGGAACCTTAGTTTTTGCGAAAATTACTTTTGCTGCTGTTTTAAGTAGTGGAAATTGTCGATTCCGACAATTTCATCTGTATTGGGTCAAAAATTTTTGGTGTTCTATCAGGGTTTATTTACCAAGATAACTCCCAGTTTATGTGCGTTGAATCACGATTTATGTGCGGTAAATCAAGTTTAAGTGCGTTCATTTCAGTTTAAGAGCGGTGGTACAACGTTTATGAGTGCTTATTCCGATTTATGAGCGGTAAATCAACGTTTATGAGCGATGAATTAGGTTTCATCCAAATTAAAAAGCCGAGCAATCGTATTTAGCAGATTTGCTCGGATCATTTATGTCATTCCTTCTATACTAACTTACAATTTCCCGTTAACCTGCAATCCTTGCTCATCCAATGCAAGTGAAACTACTTCATAAGCATCAAGTTCGGGCATTACATTCACCATATTTTCAGCAATTGTTTGTCCTTTTCCTTTTGGTACAAAAGAAATCATCGTTGGTCCCGCGCCACTAATAACAGTACCGTATGCCCCGAGTTTAGTTGCTTTCATTCGAATGGCTTCATATTGTGGAATAAGGGTTGCTCGGTATGGTTCATGGAACATATCCTTTTCCATCATTTTACCGGCAAGTTCATAATCACCTGTTACCAATGCGACTAATACCATATTACTAATTGCACTGGCTGACGTAGCCTCATCGATCGGAAAAACCTTCGGCAAAACCTCTCTAGCATCGGAAGTTTTTAATTCAAATGGTGGAATGTAGACGATAGTGTCGAGTTCAACTGACGGTAACTTTTTATAAAAAGTTTCATCTCTTGTCTTCACTGTTACGATAAATCCACCGAATAAACAAGGTGTCACATTATCAGGGTGGCCTTCGATGGTAACAGCATAAGAAAATTTTGTCTCATCTGATAATTGCAATTGACAAATTTGATTGGCTAGTTCAATTCCAGCAATGATTGCTGAGGCACTACTTCCTAATCCACGTGCTAAAGGAATGTCGCTCTGTACATTGACATGGCATGGGAACATCGTAACCTTATGCCAGTCAGCGACTTGTTTAGCGACTTTATATATAAAGTGATTTTTATAATGTTCAACATCTGGAATGTCGGATAATTCATGGGAAAATTCCCATGCGTTAGATTTTGTCACACGTAATGTTAAATAACGGCCGACGGCCATACCAACTGAATCAAATCCTGGCCCGACGTTAGCTGAACTTGCAGGAACAGTTATTGTCAACATAGGATTATTCCACTGCCTTTTTAATGTAATCGGTGACGGCTGCTTCATCATTAGGTAATGAGACTGGGACGATATCAATTTTGTCGATGGCTGTCTGTGGATCCTTCAATCCATTACCTGTTAACACGGCAACGACTTTTGTTCCAGGTTTAATGACTCCTGATTTTACTTGTTGAAAAACACCAGCAATCGATGCACAAGAACCAGGCTCTGCGAAGACTCCTTCTTTTCTCGGAAGCTCCTTAAATGCAGTGATTATTTCCTCATCAGTAACAGAAGTGATGATACCACCAGATTCATCACGGGCTGCTGTTGCCAAATCCCAGCTAGCTGGATTTCCTATTCGAATGGCAGTAGCTATCGTTTCAGGAGATGCAATAGCTTCCCCTTTCGTAATCGCCGCCGAACCTTCGGCTTCAAATCCATAAATTCTAGGTAGGCGGGTTCCATTTCGTTCCTGATATTCTTTAAAACCTTTCCAGTAAGCACTGATATTCCCGGCATTTCCCACTGGAATGGCTAAAATATCGGGTGCATCTCCATCGAGCTGTTCAATCACCTCAAAAGCAGCCGTTTTTTGTCCTTCAAGTCGATGCGGATTTACTGAATTGACCAATGTAACGGGATGTGTTTCACTAATATTTTGCACCATTTTCAAAGCATCATCAAAATTCCCCGCAATTTGGACGATGTCAGCTCCATACATGACTGCTTGTGCCAATTTTCCAAGTGCTACTTTCCCTTCAGGGATAACGACAATGGCCTTCATTCCTGCTTGAGCAGCATAGGCAGCAGCGGATGCTGACGTATTTCCAGTAGAAGCACAAATGACAGATTTACTACCAGCTTCCTTTGCTTTTGCGACGGCCATGACCATCCCACGATCTTTAAAAGACCCTGTCGGGTTTAATCCTTCATATTTTCCGTACAATTCAATACCTAATTCTTCCGATAAATGTGAAAAATAAATTAACGGCGTATTCCCTTCATACAATGATAGTTTTGGGGTTTGCTCTGTAACAGGTAAAAAAGAAGCATAATGGTTAATTAATCCTTGCCAGCTCATTCTATGCATCTCCTTCTACTCGGAAGTAACTTTTCACTTTTTCTACAACAGATAGTTCATCTAATTTTTTCATTGTTGCTTTGAAATTTGCTACGGATGTTTTGTGGGTGACAACGATAATCTCAGCATGCCCTTCATTGTTTGGTGTTTGTAAAATTCGTTCAAAACTAATGCTATAACGATTAAACAAATCGGATATAGAGGCAAAAGCACCAAGCTCGTCCTTCACAAGTAATCGTAAGTAAAACTGGCTAAATTTATTTTCTTCAGGGGCTAATTTTTTTTCAAATCGTGTTTTCACAAACCTTTTCCCATTGACACCAAGGAGCATGTTTTTTATGACGGCGACAACATCAGACATAACAGCCGTTGCCGTTGGAAGGCTTCCAGCTCCTGGGCCATAAAACATCGTTTCCCCAACATTTTCTCCATTAACATATACTGCATTATATTCATTGCTAACAGCGGCTAGTGGGTGATTTTTTGATAAAAATGTCGGTTGTACACTTACTTCAATTTCACCATCCTGATGGTTGGCAAAACCGATAAGTTTCATTCGTAAGTCTAATTTTTTCCCGTAATCAATGTCTGTTAAAGATAATTCAGAAATTCCTTCTACTTCAACATCATCTAAATCAACATCTGTAAAAAATGACAGTCTGGCTAAAATGACCATTTTACGGGCGGCATCTAATCCACCGACATCTGCCGTCGGGTCAGCCTCGGCAAAGCCAAGCTCCTGAGCCTTTTGTAAAGCATCCTCATAGCTCTGACCGTCTTTGTCCATTTTCGTTAAAATATAATTCGTCGTTCCGTTCACAATCCCCATCACTTGCTGGATCCGATCGGACACAAGTCCATCGGACAATCCTCTTAATAATGGGATCCCCCCGCCAACACTTGCCTCATAAAAAAGGTCACAACCATTTTCCCGAGCAGTGTCCTCTAATTCTGGGCCATACAAAGCAATTAAATCTTTATTTGCTGTAACGACATGTTTTTTTGCTTGTAAAGCACTCAAAATATATTTTCTTGCCTCATCAATTCCACCCATTACTTCAATAACGACATCAATATCTGGGTTGGCTAACACATCATCACTATTCGTCGTTAATAATTGCTCGTCCACCTCGATTTGGCGGGCTTTTTCCATATCTCTTACGAGCACTTTTTCAACTTTTACCCGACGTCCAAGCTGGTGAATTAATTCTTCCTGGTGGTCTTCGACAATTTTTATAACCCCAGACCCAACAACGCCTAAACCTAATAAACCTAATGAAATTTCCTTTTTCACATCGTCACTCCATCCATTGTAAAAAATTATGTATAATTTAATTGGTCACATGATTTAAATGAATGTTAGATTATCTAACATCTGTATATTATAGCATTTTTAATGCAAAAATTGTATTAATATACCGTATTAAAGCGATAAAGTGAAACTTCAATCAGTGGAAGTATTTGCCCTTTATCCACTGATTGTTAGTTGAACCAATCGGGCTTGTACTGGCTGTTAGTTCCGTCTGACAATCATTGTTAAATCATGGGATACAGCAGAAAATATGATAATTAATGCAAAATTTTTTCCACTAATACAGTTAATCTTTCGTAAAATTTTTCCCGATCCTCATTCGTAAAAGGTTTCGGTCCTTTCGTTTTAAAACCTGCCTTTCGTGCTTGAGCCCCAGCATGTCGCTTTGCTAATAATTCATCAATATTCGTTTTCGTATATTGAAAGCCTTTATGATGTAGCACATGGCATCCTTTCCCCAAACATAAAGCGGCTAATCCGTAATCTTGGGTGATAACAATATCGCCTTTGGCTACTGTTTGAACAATTTTATAATCAGCAGCATCGCTCGCTGAATCTACATAAATGGTGTCAATAAATGAAGGTAAATCAGTATGAGAAAAATGGGAATAACTTTTAATGAATACACCGTGTATATCATAGGCACGACATATTTCTATCACTTCATTTTGTACTGGTGAAGCATCCGCATCCACAAAAATTTTCACTATCATCATCCATCCCCTATAAAAAAAGTGAATTATGCTATTGACAATAGATTGTATGAGTGGAATTGTCAATGACTGACCTTTGTTATTGACAATATGCCACTTTTTATTATATACTACATTACATCACTAATGCACTAATGCAACTTGGCAAAAGGAGGGGGAGCTTTTGAAACTAGACCATCAGAGCATAACGCCAATTTACATGCAAATTGCGACATGGATTGAAAATGAAATTTTAAAAGGAAATTTTCTCGTAGATGAAAAAGTGTACTCACAGTACAAATTAGCAGATGTCTTTCACATTAACCCAGCAACAGCTGCAAAGGGATTAACATTGCTCGGTCAAGTAGGAGTTTTATACGATCGACGTGGTCTTGGTAAATTTGTCTCTCCCGAAGCACGCCGTATTATCAAACAAAAAAGGAAAAATGAAACGATGCAAACATTAATTGAAACACTTATTAAGGAAGCAGCCCATTTACAATTATCGGAACAACAACTGATGATGATGATTAAGGAAGTCCACCAGCAATTAGGAGGGATGTTAAAATGACGACAATTATTCAATGCCATCAATTAGAAAAAAAATACACTTTTACAACAGCTATCAATCAAGTATCGATGGAGATTGCCCCTAAAACAATTACGGGTATAATTGGTCGAAATGGGGCAGGTAAAACAACGTTATTAAAAATGATTGCTGGATTTTGGAGACAAACGAGCGGTGAAATAAAAGTATTTGGCGAAAATCCTTTTCATAGTTTAAAAGTTTCGGCAAATTCAATTTTTATTGACGACCAAATGGTTTTTCCCGAAACATTAACATTGCAAGAAATTCTTGAAGAGGCGGGAAAGTTTTATCCACTTTGGGATGCCACGTTTGCTAGTCGGCTATTTCATTATTTTAATTTAAATGGAAGACAATTACATCAACGACTTTCAAAAGGGCAAAAAAGTACTTTCAACATGATTGTTGGATTGGCATCACGCGCCCCGTTAACTATTTTTGATGAGCCGACGACAGGAATGGATAGTGCTGTGAGAAAAGATTTTTACCGGGCATTATTAAAGGACTATTTGGCCCATCCGCGCACCATTATTTTATCAAGCCATCATTTAGAAGAAATTGACGATTTACTAGAGAACATTATGTTAATCGACAGTGGGAAAATAATCCTTCATGAATCGATGGATACTATTCGGGAATATGCAGTAGAATTAATCGGTGATGAGGCAAGACTAAAAAAATGGGCGAGAGATAAAGAAGTGTTATACGAAGAAAAAGTCGGCATTGATCAATTGAAAATTGTCGTGAAAAATGAGTTTACAGATAAGGAATTAGGGGAGACCGGATTCGGTGTTGCTAATGTATCAGCCAATGATGTGTCTGTCTACTTAACGAACAAAACGAAGGGAGGAATCGATGATGTTTTCCGAACATAATGCACAAGCGACAAACCTAGGGAATGAAAAACAACTCAATGATTTAACAATCCCTAGTACGCTCCAAGCCATCAAAACTCAATTTCGATTTAAATTTCGCGCTCATTATGGCATGTTTACAACGATGATAATAATGCAATTAATTGCCGTTTTATTTAGTCTTGCTGAGAGCAGTGTCGGTTCCGGAATGAATCATATTCATATACATAGTGATGGTTATGCGGGAAACATCATCATATTTTTATCAATTGCTTGGGCAACAATTATGGGGTTTCGCCTTACTTTACAACACGCAAAAGACATGATGTATACATTTGTGACCGATCATAAAACAAATCAAATAGCTAATATACTATTAATTGTTATATTGAGTATTATCGGTGGGGTTTCCGCTTATGGATTAGCTTTTATTTTCAAAATATCGATGTACTTGTGGAAAGGGACGGACATACTATTATATATAGAAAAACCAACTGCCTCTTTATTGGTAATTGGCATGATGGGAACTATTTTGTATATGCTCTTGTTGGCGTCTGTCGCTTATTTTCTTGGGGAAGTTATTCGGTTGCATAAAGTATTGGTGTATATTGTTCCAGCCGTGATTTTAGGCTTGTTCATTGTTGCAGCCAATTATGAGCAAATAAAATGGATTAGCCAAATCGTGCCATTTTTTATATTTGAGAAAAACTTTCTGTTGTTTGCTGTTAAAACAATATTAACCTCAGCTGTTGCATTATTTTTGGCAACATTGATTGGTCGAAGAATGGAGGTTAGAAATCCATGACATTTCTTGCGATAAGTTCCATCATGGTTGTTTTAATAATCGGTGCAGTTATTATTGGTGTCGTTGTCGGTTTGAAGAAATTGGGTGGAAAACACCCATTCACCTTTATGACAAAACAGAGACTACTTTATAGCTATTTAGCCATTATCGTATTGATTAGTTTTTTATTGATGATGTTTATATTACCTAAAATAGAAATGAAAGCAGTCGCCTCTGGGACATCACCTGATATTTTTTTGATGGTGTTGGATGGTAGTAAACAAGAAGAGTTACCTAAACAATATATAAAAGATGAGTGGACATGGGTGGTAGATTCAAAGACGGTTGGGTTGGATGTGAGTTCGATGGAGGACAATTCGTTTTATTCCAATATCGTTGTTGAACAACGGGAAGATGATGATCCGAGTGTGAATGTCACTTTATATGAAACACCCACATTAGTAGGTAACATTGATATATCTGATAAAATTCCGTTAAACGATATCGGAGTCAATAATGGAAACATTGTGCTAGATTATGAGCAGGAAATGGTTGAAGTGAAATTTTATAGTATTGCAAACGATGTCGTTTATAGTCAGTTTTCCAATGAAAATAAGCATGATTGGCAACATGATATTTTTAATTTCAATGCCGGGGAACAACTATTATACATTTCTGTTCCTAAGGATATTACCGTTGAATCCCAAGTAGAGGATTACATTTATTATGTTGAGTAGGGAATGGATACGTGAAATATTGCAACCTAGATGGTTTTTGTAAAGTTAGTAACGAAAAATAGAAATGCATTACCAATGTAATTAAGTTTTCAAAAATGGTAATGAAAAATGGAAATACATGACTAATAGAGTTAGATTATTACGTAAATAGTAATGAAAAACGGTTAAGAGAGGTTAATAGAAATCGCCCCCTTAACCGTTCTAAATGGGGCACAAGAAATGGCGAAGTATTCCCCACAAATTGCGAGATTCACGGATTTATCAGTAATATAACTGTGAAAATAGTAAGGAGAGGATTTACCCAGATAAAAAAAGACAGTGTAGGCAATTTTATCAACCTTTGCCCAAACTGTCTTCTGTATTTATAATTTCCTTCTTAATGTTCTTCTGTTAACTGGAGTGCAATTGCTTCCGTTTCCTTCATATCATCGCGAATCGATTCATTTTCTTCACTTAAATTTTCCACTGTTGCCGATATTTCCTCAAAGCTAGCCGCTGATTGCTCTATCATTGCAGATAAATCAGTCGTTGAATTACCGATATCGATGGCACGTTTTTCTGAGTTCTTTGCCAATGCTTCATAGACAGTAAATTGCTCATTAATCTTCATTAAATAATTCGTAATTTGATCAAACATTTGGTTAACTTTTGCTGTCTCATCCGTCTGTTTTCGGACGATATCCATATTTAAATTCATTTGTTCGACTGCATGGTGATTTGTTTTATTTACCTCCTGAACATTCTGTTCAATTTTTTCAACAATACCATTCGTAACTTCAGCGAGTTTCCTAATTTCATTTGCAACGACGGAAAATCCTTGTCCAGCCTCACCCGCACGGGCCGCTTCAATTGAAGCATTAAGTGCCAATAAGTTTGTCTGTTCACTTACATCCGTAATCTGTGACAAAAAATTACTCATACTTTCAATGTTGCTCGTTAGGGAGTGAAACGTATTACTTAATTCCTGAATATGACTTAATACGTCATTCATTTTCAGCGAAAGTTCATTGGCAAGTTTATTTCCGTCCTCAGCCATCTTTTCTGACTCAACAAAATCACTTTTTAAACCAGTTAAATCGGTCACCATTTGATTCATTTGTGAGGTGGCATTGACAGCATTTTCAGAAATTGATGTCACCTCATCAGAAATGGCTGTAGTAGATGAGGTTAATTCATTAATAACCGTAACTAATTCATTTTGTGAAATATGGTTATGTTGTACCCGCTCATTCACTTGGGCAAATTTTGCATTTAAACTTTCAACACCGGATTGTAATCGTTTGTGAATTCTTTCCTTAAATTCTGCTTCTTCCTGTGATTTGTCCATCAATTCATTAATGTGTTTCTTTTGATAATTATTTAAATATATAATGACACCACCGACAAGCCCCGTTAAAATGTAAGTAAGGAGTATCGATAAATAACTATCAGCCAAAATCTCTGCTACATTTTCCGATGGAAAATATAGGGTCATTGTAATACCAGCAATTCCAAGTAGAAAACCGATTAGGAAAATCGAAATCCGTAGCTGGGCAATGGATAAAAGCAGCAGAAAGAAATAAATTGTCGTATCCTCAATGCTAATGCCTACCGCAGCAATATTGCATGCCATAATCGTATAACCGACAATAATTAAAAAATATGGAAAAACGATATGAGCCTTCAATAAAAAGCGAATAACAATAAAGCCTAAAATTAAAACGACAAGTCCGGAGCCATAGTAAATGTTATTGCCACTTTCCAATGTAGCAACGATAAAAGCCGCTAATAAAGCGATAGAAAAAGCAAAAAGCATAATCAAATTGTTACTTTTAACATACATTTGCTGTAATGATTCTTTACTTGACAATAGAACTACCTCCCTTATGTTGAGAATCTTGATTTTGTTTAATTTGCTAAGTAGAAATGATTGATAAATAACACAAAAAATTATATGTAAAAGAATATGTATGTCAATCTGGCGCATATTCTATAAATAATATATCGGATAACTTTCTAAATTTTTAAAAAATAGTTTTAATGATAATGCTATTATATCAGGTTTAAAGCGCTTACACTACAATTATTATCGTTTTTAACAAGTGGAGTAACTAAAATGAAAGAAATATAAAGTTATTTTTGTTATACTATATTTAATGTAGGGTTTAGGGGGAATGAAGGGTGTCAAAGTTGGAAAAAGAGGCAATGAAGGTTCTCAAAGAAACGAGTAGAACATTTTATATTCCAATCACATTGTTGAAGAAAGAGTTAAGGCTAACAGTCGGTTCGGCCTATTTATGTATGCGGGCAATTGACGAAATTGAAGACCATGAAACGATGGATGAGAATATAAAAGAACAATTGCTGAGAAAAACTGAACAATTATTGTTAGAGGAAAACTTTGACTTAGAAGCTTATCAAACAATCATGACCCCTTATGAAGATATTTTACCTGAAGTGACGATTCGTTTAGGAGATTGGCTAGCTATTTGTCCCGTAGGAGTCGTTCAGGAGGTAAAAGCAGCCACAGCTGAAATGGCTGGTGGAATGGCTGACTGGGTAAAGAAAAATTGGGTTATTAAAACGAAGGATGATTTAGATAATTATACGTATTATGTGGCAGGACTTGTTGGGGTAATGCTGTCACGTATTTGGAAGTGGTATGATGGAACTGAAACAGATCATGAACAAGCAATAGGTTTCGGAAGAGGACTTCAGGCTGTAAATATTTTACGTAATCAACATGAAGATTTTGCGGAAAGAGGGGTTCGTTTTATCCCAGAAGGCTGGACCCGTGATGATGTGTTTAATTATGCACGCGAAAATTTACATCTTGGGGATTTATATTTACAATCTATCCAAACGAAAACGATTTTATTATTTTGTAAGATCCCATTAGCACTTGCAAAAAGGACATTAAACGCAATGGAAAGTGGACAAGAAAAAATGTCCCGTCAAGAAGTTGAAGACGTCGTTGCTGAAATTAAAGGTGAATAATTTTTCCAATAATATGATAATTATTTACACGACAATTACATATAAATGAGAAAGTTCATTTAGTATCACTAACTTTAGTAGGAGCCAAATGTAAACATTCATTTGGTTTATTTTTTTCTAGAAAAAGGTGTTAAACATGTATGTTCAATTAAACGGATGGTTTTTACTCATCATAATTACCCTATGTTGGGGCTGGCGAACTTACCGGAAATATAGAAGCAAAAAACGACCAATGTATAAGGATTGGCCGTGGCAAATGTTTTTTATTTACGCCATGTCTGTCGGCTATTTGACAATGCGACCATTTCATTTTCAATTCCCATTCACTGTCCGTGAATTTTCTTTTGACACAAATTTATTTTATAACTTGCTTCATATGGCCGAAGGTTATTTGGCTTATCAATTACTTTATTCTGTCGGCAATATTATGCTATTCGTTCCTCTTGGATTTTTACTACCATTATTAAATAAAAAATTTAACTCCGTGATAATCGTTGGCATTGTTGGGCTGATGGCTTCATTATGTATTGAATTGATCCAAGCGACATTTACGATAATCCGATTTGGTACAGTCGATGACCTTGTATTTAATACATTTGGTGCAATAATTGGTGTCCTTTTATTTAAACTTATTTATTCTTTGACGAGTCGGATGTTTTATTATCCGACTAATTCACGTTCTAGAAAATCTTCTTAGGAGCACGTGCTTTCGCCGCACATAAACATGGCGGGGGCACACATAAACTGAATCTATCGCACATAAACGTTACCTGACCGCACATAAACATTGCAGGGGCGCACATAAACTGAATCAACCGCACATAAACATGGCGGGGGCACACATAAACTGAATCTATCGCACATAAACATGGCAGGCTCGCACATAAACTGAATCAACCGCACATAAACATGGCAGGCCCGCACATAAACTGAATCAACCGCACATAAGCATGGCAGGGGCGCACATAAACTGAATCTATCGCACATAAACATGGTAGGAGCGCACATAAACTGAATCTATCGCACATAAACATGGCAGGGACGCACATAAACTGAATCCACCACACATAAACGTTACTGGCCCGAACATAAAATATCATTCATAAAATTCCTTGGGACCTTCTTCAATTGGATTTTATCACCCTTGGCATTACCCCCCTGATAAAAATTCCATAGCAATTCCAAGTTTATTATGCCAGTTTAGTCTTCCTACCAATTGAATTATTGACTAATTTATTTTTAAAAGTGACTAGTTTATTTGTCAAAGTGACAACTATAACGTACAATAGTGTTTAAAGGGGAGGAATCCGATGAAGACACGTATAAAGGAACTTCGGGCTAGGGATGGCTTAAATCAAACACAATTAGCCAAAAAGGCAAAAGTTTCCCGTCAGACAATTAGTCTTATAGAACGGGAGGAATTTATTCCTTCATTATTAATTGCTGTACGGATTGCTCGAATTTTTCAAGAACGGATTGAGGACATTTTTATTTTTGAGGAGGATGTATGACATGAAAGTTTTAAAACAGTTGGTTATTGGCGGGGTGATAGGGGCTGGGATTGCCATCGTTGTTATCATTTCCCCTTTCATTCACTTTTCAACTATAGTTAATGAGTTATTGATTGGATTACTTATTTTTATTGCTCTTTTGTGGTTAATCGGACTAATTTTATTGCAAAAAACCAAACGCCTTTCTAAATTGGATGTAACCGGTGATGAAGAAGATGAAATTGAAGCGAAAAAATACACAATTTCATCAGATTTTATGTTACTTTTTCAAGCTAGTACATTCATTTCGTTGTTCGTTACAAGTATTTCGATCATCGAGGCAAATAGTGTCGTATTAATCTTTTTAGGAATTGGATCAATTATTGCCAGCTATGTTTTCATTGTCGTGTCATTAAATCAGGTAAAATCCTTATATAGTGAAAGGGAAATTCCAAATGCAATGGATCCTGAATATCCCGACAAATTACTTCAAATGGCAGATGAAGGAGAAAGGCATGTGATCTTGCAAGGTTTATACAAAACATTTGGATTATTTAACATTGCTATTGTGCTTGGGATTATTGCCGCAACGATGTATTCAATGTTTGTTGATCAATCCCAATTTTTTTCGATTGCTTTAATGTGCATTATCCTGCTTATTGTCAATGGGGGTTATTACACGACGATTAGAAAAAAGGTTTAAATTTTCATGAAAACAGTTCATTTGTTTCTCTCGGTATGAATGGTTAAAATTAGGATAATCTAGGGTGAAGGAGGAATATACATGGCCTTAAAGGAATTGCTTCAAATGGAAGATTTAGAAGAAGTATGGGAGGCATCTGAAAAAAGCCCCGTATTACTGTTCAAGCAAAGTACCACTTGTCCAATTAGTGCAAGGGCATTCAGTCAATTTAGAAAATTTCTCGATAAAAATGATCAAGATGGTGTAGTTGCATTTTTTGTAAAGGTTAGGGAGACGCGTCCTGTGTCGAATCAAATTGCAGATGATTTGGGCATCAAACATGAATCACCACAAATATTTATTGTTAAAAATAAACAAGCTGTGTGGAATACCTCACATCAAAAAATTACGGTAGAAAGTATCGAAAAAGCGTTAAGTGAAGTTTGACTGGATGATGAGATAAACCTGTTACTTAGTCGTAGCAGGTTTTTTAATGTAAGGGATATTAATTTTCTTATTACTCATCCCATCTAATTCTAATGTCATTTTTCAACAAGCAAAATGATAAAAGTCTTGACTCTAACGTTACGTTATCCTTTATGATGTAAATGTAGGAGGTGTTCGCTAGTGCAAGTAAGGGAAGTGGCAACATTAACCGGTATTAGTGTGCGAACATTACATTATTACGATGAGATAGGCTTGTTAATTCCAGAAAAATCGACGGTATCCGGATATCGACACTATTCGGAACATGATTTAGAACGATTGCAGCAAATTTTATTTTTCAAAAATGTTGGCTTTTCATTAAAGGAAATCAAGCAAATGATTGGTGTTCCAGATTTCAACCAATTCGAAGCATTACAACTACATCGGAAAATGTTAATGAAAAAACGGGACCATATTGATACATTAATAAAGACGGTTAGCAAAACGATAGAACACCAGAAGGGAGAAATTTCGATGACGAAAGAAGAAAGGTTCAGTGGATTTAACTTCAGCAAAAATGAATATGAAAAAGAGGCGCGTGAACGATGGGGGAATGAAGCAGTCGATAAATCGCAAAGGAAAATAGATCATATGTCTACGGAAGAAAAAGGTGCATTTGAGCAAAAATTCAACCAAATCTATCGTGATCTCGCAAGCATTCGTCATGTATCACCAGCATCAAATGAGGCCCAAGCGAAAATCGAAACATGGTATCAATATTTAAATAAAATAGGAAATTATTCGTATGAGGCATTTGCCAACTTAGGTGAAATGTATGTGACAGATGAAAGATTTACAAAAAATATTGATCAATTTGGTGATGGGCTGGCTCAATTTATGTGTGATGCGATGAATATTTATGCCAATGATAGAAAGTAATCTTGAATCATCGTTGCCGTGTAAAGTATAATGGGGAGGGAAAACTTTACACGGTTTTTTGCATTCAAAACAATTAACCTTGATTCCGTGATAGACGAGGTGAAAGTTTTACACGGTTTTTAGAAGCACGATGAATAAGGCATGTAAGGAGAATTGGCAGATGGAGCAAAATGAAATAGCACAAATGATTGATCATACTTTACTAAAACCGGAAAGTACGAAGGAACAAATTGTTCAATTATGTGAGGAAGCGGATCAATATCAATTTAAGGCAGTTTGTGTGAACCCAACATGGGTGAATACTGCTGCCAAACAATTACACAAATCTAAAGTCGAAATCGCAACAGTTATCGGTTTTCCCCTAGGAGCGACAACATCGTTTGTAAAGGTTGCTGAAACGAGAGATGCGATAGCAAATGGGGCAACAGAAATTGATATGGTAATGAATGTCGGGGCATTGAAATCAGGTGATGAGCTAGCCGTCTATCATGACATAAAACAAGTTGTTCGGGCGGCCGAAGGGCAAGCCATTGTAAAAGTTATTTTTGAAACGGGTTTTTTAACAATGGAGGAAATAACGACGTCATGCAGATTGGCAAAAGAGGCGGGGGCAGATTTTGTGAAAACGTCGACAGGATTTGGTCCCGGTGGCGCAACAATTGAAGCTGTCAAACAAATGCGTGAAATGATAGGTGAGCATATCGGTGTGAAAGCCTCCGGAGGGGTCCGGGATTTGGAAGCAATGAAATTGATGATTGAAGCGGGAGCCAATCGAATCGGGACTAGCTCAGGGATAGCTATCATGAATGAATTCTGAACGACACTCGTAAGTCAAAATAAAAAAGCATTGTACAATCAATCAACTTCATCATACAATGCTTTTCTTTTGGGCGATTTTTTAAAAAGCCCCTTCTAATAATGCTTCAGAAACAGTTAACTCAGCCTCGGTTGATTCAATCACATCGTTCACTGTGAATCCTTCAGCAACTTCTAGTAAAACCAATCCATTGTCAGTCACTTCAATGACAGCACGTTCTGTAATGATTTTGTTAACGACACCTTTCCCTGTAATAGGGAGTGAACATTCCTTTAAAATTTTTGGTTCACCATCTCTGTTGACATGGTCCATAATGATAATGATGTTTCGCGCACCGTGAACTAAATCCATGGCACCGCCCATCCCTTTGATCATTTTTCCCGGGATCATCCAATTAGCTAAGTCACCATTTTCAGCAACTTCCATGCCACCTAAAATTGCTAAGTCAATATGTCCACCACGAATCATAGCAAATGATTCCGCATTATCAAAGATTGCCGCCCCATCAATCATCGTCACTGTTTCTTTTCCAGCATTAATGAGATCAGCATCAATATTTTCCTCAGTTGGATAAGGACCAATACCGAGCAGTCCATTTTCTGACTGAAGTACGACTTGTTTATTATCAGAAATATAGTTAGCCACTAATGTTGGCATACCAATTCCTAAATTGACATAATACCCATCCTTAATTTCCTTTTCCGCCCGACGAGCAATTTTTTCACGAATTGCAGCTCTACTCACTCAAGTCACTTCCTTTCAAATAATTAATTATAAATTATTCTTCCCAGTTAAGGCTTTACAACCTAGAAATCCACACAACCGAAAATCACCTAGTCCATTAACATGTTATGAAGCTGTTACTGTTCGACGTTCAATTCGTTTTTCTTGGTCTCCTTGAATAATCCGTTGCACATAAATACTCGGTGTATGGACATCCTCAGGTGTAATGTCACCAATTTCCACTATTTCTTCCACCTCAGCAATGGTAATTTTTCCAGCAGTGGCAATAATCGGGTTAAAGTTACGGGCTGTTTTGTTGTAAATAAGATTACCCATTTTATCCCCTTTAATCGCACGAACAAAACTGAAATCAGCGGTTAATGATTCCTCTAACACATATTCCTTGCCATTATATGTCCGGACTTCCTTCCCTTCAGCGATTTGTGTTCCAACTCCTGCCGGAGTGAAAAATGCTGGAATACCTGCTCCACCAGCTCGAATCTTTTCTGCTAACGTACCTTGGGGAGTTAATTCAACTTCAATTGTTCCTTCTATTACTTGGCGTTCAAATTCTCTATTTTCCCCTACATAAGATCCGACCATTTTTTTAATTTGTTTATTTTTCAATAACAATCCTAAACCGAAGTCATCAATACCACAGTTGTTAGAAATAACAGTTAAATCTTTTACCCCACTTTCAACAAGAGCTAGAATGGAGTTTTCGGGAATTCCACAAAGCCCGAAACCACCAACCATAATCGTCGATCCATCCTTAATATCTTTTACCACTTCAGAAAATGATGTGTAAATTTGCTTCATAAACAGAAATCCTCCTTTTTAATAAATATGTGACAAACCATAGTTCATGTGATGGTTAAAAGTTAACTTTACATTGGTTGTGAAATGTTTATTTCATTATACCATATAAATTGAAGTATTTGCTAACAAATCTAATGTGACTTACTTTATTATATCAAATAATCCGCTTACATTCTAATGGAAATTAGTAGTTGCAAGGAAACGACCTTTAACTAAATCTATCTATACCCATTTAAAAATGACGTATGATCAAAAAACATATTTTAAAAGATTGATTATATGATGAAAACGTATTAATATTAGTAATAAATACCTATCGTCACTAAGTATTGGAGGGAAAACATGTTAGAAATAGGTCGGACTATTTATCTAGAAAAAATAGAAGATAATCAGGAATATAAAGATAAATATAAAACAAAAATTACTGAATTAAACGAGCAATCTATTTTTATTCAATTACCAATCAATGAGCGAACGAGTAAAACGGATTATTTACATATCGGTTCTGTTTTGATTGCCAAAGTCGTGTTGGAAAATGGAACCGTTTACCAATTTCCAACAAAAATTATCGAACATACTGTAAAAAAGGTCCCGATGATTGAGCTTAAGCGCCCATTAGACGATGAATTTAAAAAGATTCAAAGACGTGCCTATGTGAGGGTAGAAATGATTACGGATATTCTCGTTAAATTACATGAAAACGAGCCATTTACAAAAGCAACCATGTCGAATGTGAGTGGCGGGGGAATGTCTGCTATCTTATCTAATCAAATAAATGTGAGGGCAGGCGATATTTTATTATGTAAATTTAAATTGCCTTTGCAAAATGGAGAAGCTGAATTTGAGGAGGAATGTAAATTAGTTCGCATTGGTGAAGCCCCAGATAATTTCCAAAAGTTATTTTTATATTTTACGAATATAAGGGAATCAGAGAGAAGTAAAATCATTCAATTTTGTTTTCAAAAGCAATTGGAATTACGACGTAAAGGTTGGGAGTAGAAGGGAAAGGAAGTAGAATTAATGTATGAAACATATTTTGTTGGCTGGGGAACATTAGCATTAATAAATGCTGGCATTGCCCAAGGGAAAAATCGCAGTGGCCTCAATTGGTTCTTACTTTCATTAATATTAGGGCCAATTGCAACATTATCATTAGTCATTTTCGAAAAAATATCTAGATAATCCCCCCTTAAGCAATGCCTACTAGAATGATTATGTTAAAAATACTTTGATGAAAAGTAAAACAATACTTGCAGCAAAAACCCCCACTAAAATAAAAATGATCAATAATCCATATCCCATTCCCGTCCAACCCCCGATAAAAATGGAAAGCATAAAAGCAATAGTACATAAAATAACGATGGCACTAATTATGGTCCAAGTTATTTTTGTTGCCTTCTTAGGGATAGTTTTAGTTAAAATTAAATGCAATAAAACAAGGGTGCTAGCACAAATGAGGCTTAAAATAAGAAAGTTAACGATATCCATTGAATTAAAATCTCCCCATAAATTTATCGATATTTTAATGGGACTTCTTCGATGTTTTCCCCATTTATATCCATCATATATAAATAATGATCAGGAAATTGCTTGGCAAACTTTTTATTGACGATAAAATATATTTTCCCATCGGCCGTTGAAATTATTGGATTGCCAGCATATTGCTTAAACGTTGTTAATTGTTTTTCTTCACCTTTATCCCAATCATATGCATAAAGTTCATATTGGTAAGTCCCCCCGGTTTCAAAATTACTAATTGATTGAAAAATCATCCCAGAATTATCAGGAAGTATTACAAAATCGTAAATATCAATTTCCCTGTTTTCATCACTAACAATCGTTAATTCGCTCGGGTTATCGAGTGGCACTTGAAATACCTTTTGATTTGCAGCAAAAATGTCCTCTGCCGTGTCAGCATCCTCATCATCCATCATTTGCACATAAGCGATCTCTTCTGTTGCTGAAATATTTAACGAATCCATTGAATATTTATCCCAGTTCGTTAATTTGGTTTCCTCGTTATTTTCCAAATCAAAGCGATAAATATCAATATCATGTGGTGCCTTTCTTGCGATGGGAGAATAATTTTCATAAGATGAGGATTTTAAGAAAAAAATCTTCCCACTATCCTTTGGGTCAACGACAACTTCGGTGACGATACCGTTAGACTCATGTAATTTTTTGTTATCACCGTTTTTTGTATCGAGAAGATGAATAGTACTCGTATTATTGTCGTCATCTAAATCTCTATCTATTAAACTATAAACTAATAAGTTTTCACCGTGAATAAAACTGATATCCTCGACTATTTTTTCTTCGTTATATTGGATGGCTAAATTTTCTTCCTCCTCTGTTTTTAAATAAATGCCGGGCTTTCCTTCTTGATAGGAAACATAGGCAATTGTTCCATTTTGGGAAACGTCGTAAATTTCGGTTAGACCATTCATTTTTTCTAAATCTGACATTTTAAACATAAACCCCATCACGATAAAGCCAATGGTGACCACTGCAATAACGGAATACATCAGAATGATTTTTTGTTTATTCATTAAATTGACTCCTTTCTGTCATTACTGGAACCACCAGATGGTGATGGCTACAAACATGATTGCCGGAATAAGGGCAACAAAATAGGCATGGATTTGCTTATTGTTTTTCGTTAAACGAATTTGAATATAATAGGTAACTAACCAAATGAGAAAGGGAATGAAAATAAGTGTCATCCGTAAATAAAATTCCTCACCAAAGGCCAGTAGCGCCCAGAGGAAAAATAATGTCCCAATAATAATGAATACCCCAAATGTAATATTGAGAAAATGGATGATTTTTGTATGTTTTGACAGACTAGTTGCCTCTTTTTGACTATCGACAATCGTTGTTCGATAAATAAGGCCCAATGTAAAAAGCACGATTGCCCATGCAAAAATGGAAAGGATATAACTGAAATCATTGTCCCAGCTCGATGCTAAAAATGTACCATAAGCAAAGGTGAAAATGTGAATAATCAACATACTGTTTAACGTTAATTTCCGATCTAACTTTGGAAACACTCGCAAAACAAAGAGTAGTAATAACGAACTTGATATGACAGCCATTATTAACCAACCAATATGGGCATCTCCTTCGGAAAATAACTTTATCGAATAAGCGATATAAGCATATAGGAAAGATGATACCACTAGTATCATAAACATTAATTTTCGAAATGGGAACATTGCTTCCTGCATTTGTTTTCCAATTTCATTCGTTTTACCAAATTCATTCATCGCTAATTTCTCCGCCTCCTTTTTTTCATAACCAGCCTCAACGAAATGGTCGCTTGTTAACTGCAAATGAATCGCTATTTCTTCAGCGATATCAGCCTTTTCCATATCACTGCCATCAATTTCTCGAATTATTTGCTTGATATAATTTTGATGTGCGATGTTCAACTGAATCCCTCCGAACTTTTCTGAATAAGCGAACTCATCCAATCCCAATTTTCCTTTTTTGCTGTTAATTCCTTTTTTCCCTCATTTGTTATATGATAATATTTTCTTCTACCACTATCCGTTTCCTTCCAATAAGATGTTATCCAACCTCGCCGTTCCATTCTTTTTAGAGCAGCATATAGTGTTCCTTCGCTCATTTCATATGTGTCATCACTCAATCTTTTTAAAATACGGGTCATCTCATAACCATACAGATCACGCTGTTCAATAAGCGATAACAACAAAATATCAATTGTTCCCTTCATCATTTCTTTATCCATGATTAGACCTCCATTTATATACTCAACACCATTATATAACGATGTACATCGTAATGCAAGGGTAACTAGCTCCTCTGAAAAATGCAAAAACTGTGATTTCAAGTGTGCTAGAGCGTCTAGCTCCTTTGAAAAATGCAAAAGTCGTGATTTCAAATGCGCTAGAGTGTCTAGCTCCTCTGAAAAATGAAAAAGTTGTGATTTCAAGTGTGCTAGAGCGTCTAGCTCCTCTGAAAAATGCAAAAACTGTGATTTCAAGTGTGCTAGAGTGTCT
>DAMCTP010000003.1:0-40125 GCA_032113595.1 Pseudogracilibacillus sp. | reverse complement strand
AGAGTGTCTAGCTCCTCTGAAAAATGCAAAAACTGTGATTTCAAGTGTGCTAGAGCGTCTAGCTCCTCTGAAAAAAGCAAAAGTCGTGATTTCAAGTGTGCTAGAGTGTCTAGCTCCTCTGAAAAATGCAAAAACTGTGATTTCAAGTGTGCTAGAGTGTCTAGCTCCTCTGAAAAATGCAAAAACCGTGATTTCAAGTGTGCTAGAGCGTCTAGCTCCTCTGAAAAATGCAAAAGTCGTGATTTCAGGTGTGCTAGGGCGTCTAGCCCCTCTGAAAAATGCAAAAACTGTGATTTCAAGTGTGCTAGAGTGTCTAGCTCCTCTGAAAAATGTAAAAACCGTGATTTCAAGTGTGCTAGAGTGTCTAGCTCCCCTGAAAAATGCAAAAGTCGTCATATTAAATGAGGAAGCCCATTCTTCCCGTTTAGAAAATGGAAAAGTCGTGAAATAAAAGAAGTAAGTGGTAGATTCCCAACCGGGAATCATGAATAACTTAAATCCTAACGAAAATATCCCCTTCCTAACTGAAGAAAAAATTTTTCAACAAAATTTACAAAAATTCTTAAACAATAATCACATCAATGATACAATGGTAATGATATTTACATTAAAGTGGTGTATACAGATGCAACATTTTCTGAAATATACATATGAAGGTCTTATGGTTGCCCTTGTCATCGCAACAATTGTAACGTTATGGACAGAAAATACATACAATTCGACGATTAACACAGTTGTATGGATCATATTTTTTGTCGATTTTTTAATTCGGCTAGTATTGGCAAAAAAGAAATGGGATTACATTAAAAGCAATCCTTTCCTACTAATAGCCATTATTCCACTAGATCAATTTTTTCAAATGGCGAGAATCGTTCGACTCTTCTACCTGTTTCGAATAAAAACGATAGCAAAATATTATATCATGCCATATGCATCAAGATTAACGTACCAGGCATTACTATTGTTCTTTGCAATATTTATGGGAATATTAATCAGCATTTCAAGTGTAGTTTGGAAAATGGAAGGGGCCGTTACTACTTTGCTTGATGGTATGTTTGTTGTATTTGGACACTTGTTATTTTTTGGCCATAGAATATTTATTATCGAACATACATTATCAGTATCGCTCCTCACGGTTGTTTCTATTGCTGGTGTCATTGTTCAGGGGCTCGCGCTTCAATGGGTATTATCAAAAGCAGATTCTATATATCATAACTATAAAAGAAATCGCCAATCATCAGAGGTAGGTTAAGACAATAGGAAGTTCAAGGTAGCCAAAGAAGGATAACATTTAATAAAATAAAAATTTACACATATATTAATAAAAGGAGGATAAAATTGACAAACACAGAAGATACAAATAAGAAGAAAATAGATGGAGCAATTTTTCATTCACCGGTGAGAGCTGTATTTGATAAATTTTCTAGACATAAAGATGTGTCACTCGTATTCGGTGAACCAATTGATAAAGGGAAAAGAAGTGTCATTCCTGTTGCTAAGCTTAATTATACTTTTGGTGGCGGTGGTGGAGGTGGTAGCGGGCCTGACGGGAAATTAGTTGGGAATGCTATCGGTAAAGGAGAAGGGGGAGGTGGACATTTTTACGTAAAACCTATAGGAGTTTATGAAGTTACGGAAAAACGTGTTCGCTTTAAGCCGGTTTATGGTTTACGATTGTTGCCGGTTGTATTTTCCATTTTAACATTAGGTATTACTTTTTTATTACGGAAAAAATAAACAAAAACCACTTGAATCCCATCATAGAAGCATTATATGGATGGAGAAAACTTAAAACACATAAATAGATTGCTAGTTTAATAGAGGGAATATTCTGAATATGACAAAAATAGTGGAATAGTTAATAAAAATATGTATAATAAATTTACAGATATTTTCATAGATATCTAAATACTAGTTAAGGGGAGGTTCATAAAATATGAACTGGAAGAAATGGTCTTTAGTTTTAGCTTTAGTTTTCGTTCTGAGCATCTTTCTAGCCGCATGTGGGGGCGGTAATGATGAAGGAGGTAGCAATAATAACGGAAATGACAACAATGCATCTGAGGCAAATGATAATGATGCTAACGATGATGGGGAAGACGAACAAGTGTTTAACATTAACATAAAAACGGAACCACCATCATTACACCCTGGTAAATCAACAGATACTACATCAAGTTCTGTTCTTGACCAAGTATTCGAAGGGTTAACACGTGTTAACCAAGATACTGGTGAGCCAGAGGAAGCAATGGCAGAAAACATTGAAGTGTCAGAGGATGGATTGACTTACACATTTACCATTCGTGATGGTGCTACTTGGACAAATGGGGATCCAGTAACAGCCGGAGATTTTGAATACGCATGGAAATGGGTACTAGACCCTGACAATCCAGTAGACTATTCATATCAACTTTATCCAATTAAAGGTGCAGAAGCAGCTGATGGTGGTGAGGGATCATTGGATGATGTTGGTATTACTGTTGAAGACGATCAAACTTTAGTTGTTGAGTTAGAACAACCGACAAGCTATTTCTTAGAATTAACAGCATTCCATACTTACTATCCTTTAAACCAAAGTGTTGTTGAAGGAAACGATGAATGGGATTTAGATGCAGGCGACGATTATGTGTCAAACGGACCATTTAAATTAGTTTCATGGGATCATAAAGACAAAATTGTCATTGAGAAAAATGATGATTATTGGGATGCAGATACAGTTAAATTACAAACTGTTAACATGCATATGATCGGTGAAGAAAGTACAGAACTACAAATGTATGAAAATGGAGATTTAGATTGGGCTGGTGACCCAACAGGTTCAATTCCATTAGCAGCAATTCCTTCTATGAAAGCTGACGGAGAACTTGAAATTTCAAACCGTGCAGGAACATATTACTACACACTAAATCATGAAGATGAAATCTTTAAAAACGTTAATATTCGTAAAGCATTTTCTTTAGCAATGGATCGTACAGCGATTGTTGAAAACATTACACAAGGTGGACAAAAACCAGCAATGGGCTTCGTACCACCATCAATGTTCCCAGAAAATGAAGATGGATATTATGAAGATAACGATGTTGAAGGTGCAAAAGAATATTTACAAAAAGGTTTAGAGGAATTAGGCTTAGATGAACTTCCTACTGTATACTTATCATATAATACAGATGAAGGACATGAAGCAATTGCTCAAGCTGTTCAAGATATGTGGAAAAAATCATTAGAAGTTGATGTTGAGTTAAGTAACGAAGAATGGAACGTTTACCTAGACTCATTAGGAAACGGAGATTACCAAATCGGACGAATTGGTTGGATTGGTGACTTTAACGATGCGATTAACTTCTTAGAAATCTTTGAAACAGTTGGTGGAAACAACTATACTAACTGGGAAAGTTCTGAATATCAGGACTTATTAAAAGCTGCACGTGAAGAGCTTGATCCTGATAAACGTTATGAGCATATGAGAGCTGCAGAAGAGATATTTATGGATGAAATGGTAGTGGCTCCTGTTTACTACTACACTAATGTTTATACACATAAAGATTATGTGAAAAACATTAAAGTAGGCCCACTCGGTGTTATCCAATTCAAATGGGGTTACATTGAGCATTAATTAGTAAAACAGATTTATTCTTTATGTGAAATAAGAGGTGAAATATATTTCACCTCTTATTTTCATTGGTGGATATTTATTTTACATTGGAGGTGTAGTCAGGTGTTCAGTTATTTGCTTAAACGTCTCTTATATATTGTTATTTCTTTGTTCTTTATTGTGACCATCACATTTGCTCTCATGAAATTTGCGCCAGGTGGGCCATTTACTTCAGAAAAAAAGCTCCCACCAAAGATTGAAGAACAAATGAATGAAGCATATGGATTAAATGACCCAGCCCACATACAATATTTTCGTTATATCAAACAAATTGTTAAATGGGATTTCGGTCCATCGTATAAATATAAAGGACAAAGTGTTAACGATATTATCAATCGAAGTTTTAAATATTCTTTCATACTAGGAATGGAAGCGATTTTTCTTGCATTATCCATCGGTATTTTACTCGGGGTCATCGCCGCACTCTATCATAATAAATTCGGGGATTATGCCGCCATGATTATTGCCGTTCTCGGTATATCTGTACCAAGCTTTATATTGGCAACCATATTACAGTACGTATTTGCCTTGGAACTAAAGGTCCTGCCGATAGCCAAGTTTGATTCCTTTGCACATAGTGTATTACCCGCTATTGCACTTGCCACTACTCCATTAGCATTTATTGCCCGTTTAATGCGTGCAAGCATGTTGGATGTATTAAATTCAGATTATATTAAAACGGCAAAAGCAAAAGGGTTAAATGCTCGGGTGACCATTTATCGACACGGAATCCGTAATGCTATTTTACCAGTCGTCTCCTATTTAGGTCCGTTAGTAGTCGCTATTTTAACGGGGAGTTTTATTATTGAAAAAATCTTTGCCATACCAGGTTTAGGAAATGAATTTGTTGAAAGTGTGACTAACCGTGACTATACAGTCATCATGGGAACGACAGTATTTTTTAGTATTCTTTTATTAATATCTATTTTATTAGTCGATATAATCTATGGATTGATAGATCCCCGCATGAAAATTATCGGTAAAGAAGAGGGGGATCTGTAAATGTCAAAAGTTCAATTAGATCAGGCTGACTTTGAACCAATTTCAATGAAGCAAGCTGATGCTGAGAAAATTTCAGGTGAGAGTACCTCTTTCCTAAAAGATGCCTGGCGTCGATTTCGAAAAAACAAATTAGCGATTGCGAGCATTGTGTTTATTTTGTTTTTAGCATTTATGGCTGCATTTGGAACAGTCATTTCCGGACAAAATTATTTTGATAATGATTTAATTAATGCCAACAAACCAGTATCAGCGGAGCATTGGTTTGGAACAGACAACCTAGGTCGTGACCTATTTGCCAGAACATGGTATGGGGCGCGGATTTCATTATTTATCGGTTTAATGGCTGCATTTATTGATCTCATTGTTGGGGTGATTTGGGGCTCTGTATCCGGCTATGTCGGTGGAAAAGTAGATGAGTATATGATGCGGATTGCTGATATTTTAACGAGTGTTCCATATTTACTCGTCGTTATTTTATTACTAGTTATCATGCCGAAAGGGCTTTGGACGATTATCTTTGCCATGACAATTACTGGTTGGATTAATATGGCACGGATCGTACGGGGACAAGTCATGCAATTGAAAAGTGAAGAATATGTCCTCGCGGCAAGGTCGTTGGGCGCAAAAGGCATGCGTATTATGTGGAAGCATTTGATTCCTAATACATTAGGACCGATATTAGTTACGTTAACGTTAACAGTGCCAACAGCTATTTTTACAGAAGCATTTTTAAGTTTCTTAGGGCTTGGCGTTCCACATCCAAAAGCGAGCTGGGGTACAATGACATCAGATGCATTGGATGCTTTACGTTTTTATCCATATCAATTATTTTTCCCAGCATTTTTCATCAGTATTACGATGTTGGCATTTAATATCATTGGTGATGGATTACGAGATGCATTTGATCCAAAAGACCGCCGATAGTAGGGAGGTAAACATAAATGGAAAAGAAAGTATTAGAAGTCAATAATTTATCAGTGTCATTCCATACCTACGGTGGTGAGGTACAAGCAGTTCGTGATGTGAGCTTCCACTTAAATGAGGAAGAGACACTTGCCATAGTAGGGGAATCTGGATCAGGAAAAAGTGTGACAGTACAATCAATTATGAGATTAATCTCAATGCCTCCTGGGGAGTTTAAATCGGGTTCAGTTTTATTAGATGGGGAAGAACTGATTGAAAAATCAGATAAACAAATGGAACAAATTCGCGGAAAAGAGATGGGGATGATTTTCCAAGATCCGATGACATCTTTAAACCCAACGATGAAAATTGGCCGGCAAATAACAGAAGGCCTTTTAAAACATCATGGATTATCAAAATCAGAAGCGAAAAAGCGTGGAATTGAGTTATTAAAATTGGTTGGGATACCTAATGCCGAAAGACGTATTAATCAATATCCGCATGAATTTTCTGGCGGAATGCGGCAAAGAGCAATGATTGCTATAGCCCTTTCCTGTAATCCACGAATTTTAATAGCTGATGAACCGACAACAGCGCTTGATGTAACGATTCAAGCACAAATTTTAGACTTATTAAAGGATATACAAAAAGAAACAAAAACAGCGATCATTCTCATTACTCACGATTTAGGTGTTGTTGCCAATGCAGCATCACGTGTCGCTGTCATGTACGGTGGAAAAATCATTGAAACTGGCACAGTAGATGAAATATTTTATTATGCGAAACACCCATATACATGGGGATTATTAGGGTCAATGCCTAAATTAAATGATGAAAATAAAGAATTAAAATCTATTCCAGGATCTCCACCAGATTTGAAAGATCCACCGAAAGGCTGTCCATTCGTCGCCCGTTGTCCTTATGCGATGAAAGTATGCGAAGGAAATATGCCGGAATACACAGAAACGTCCGATACACATAAAACTGCGTGTTGGTTACTTGACGATCGGGCGCCCAAAGTATCTCCACCCGAAGATATTTTAGCAGGAGGGGTGAGAGAAGATGAGTGATCAACGGGAAAAACTAGTCGAGGTAAAGGATCTAAAGAAGCACTTTAAAATTAGTCGTAAAGAGATTTTAAAAGCTGTTGATGGAATTAACTTTGATATATATAAAGGGGAAACCTTTGGACTTGTGGGAGAGTCGGGTTGTGGGAAATCTACTGCAGGTAGAACAATCATGAGGTTGTACCAAGCCACAGACGGTGAGGTAGATTTTAAAGGTGAGCGGGTTCACGCTGAAAAAACCGCCAAACAACTACAAGAATTTAATCAGACAATGCAAATGATTTTTCAGGATCCATATGCATCCCTTAATCCACGGATGACGGTTCTAGATATCGTTGCAGAGGGGCTAGACATTCATGGACTGGCAAAATCTAAAAAGGCTCGGAGAGAGCGTGTCATAGAATTATTAGAAACAGTTGGTTTGGATAAATCACACGTCAATCGTTACCCACACGAATTTAGTGGCGGACAAAGACAACGAATTGGTATTGCACGAGCATTAGCGGTTGATCCAGAGTTTATTGTAGCTGATGAACCAATTTCAGCGCTTGATGTTTCTATACAAGCCCAAGTGGTAAATTTAATGAAAAAATTACAAGAGGAACGTGGGCTCACTTACCTTTTTATTGCTCATGATTTATCGATGGTTCGACATATTAGTGACCGTGTCGGAGTGATGTACTTAGGGAATATGATGGAAATAGCAACAAGTAAGGATTTATATGAAAATCCTCTCCATCCGTATACCCGGGTATTATTAAGTGCAGTACCTGTTCCGGACCCACAAGTTGAGCGTTCACGGGAAATTATTCAGGTAACGGGAGAATTACCAAGCCCAATTGACCCACCAAGTGGTTGTGTATTTAGGACTAGGTGCCCGTTTGCAACAGACATTTGTGCAGAGGTGAAACCTGCTTTCCAAGAATATGAAGATAACCATTGGGCAGCATGCCACATGTTAGACGATAAATATAAACACTTATTTTAATATATAGTAAGCATAGTAATCCTGGGGGAATTTTTAGGGGAACTGTGCTTTTTTGTTTGGGAAAATCTGGGCTTATTCGGAAAAATTAAAGCCTTAGAAAATTTGGAGTGATCTTTGTGGACGAATTTGCGGCGATAGTCGAGGGTGGTTTGATACAAATTTATCATTTGAGTGGAAATTACACGATAGAAATCATTAAAATATTACAATTTTATAGGACTAAAGCATTATATTTTGGTGAAATATGTCGAAATTGTGGACATCTAGTCATATTTATGTGTATTGTTAGTATATAATACTGTATAATATTTGACAAGTGAATCGATAAAGGCAAACCTATCGAAAGATAAGGACGCAAAACTACGAGCCTAAAGCAATATTGCTATGGCAGTCGGGTTACCGAAGGAAACTATTACGTTCTAAAAAGCGAACCATATTTTCTTTGGTTCGTTTTTTTGATGTGTTTCTTACTTGCAAGAAAACTATTATAAGAAGGGAGGCTTACAATGTCTTTCACCTGTTTTCTCAGGAAGGAAAAATTTCACCATTATTTTCAGCCGATTTACAATTTGCATACGTTTGAAAAGTTAGGTAAAGAGGCACTAATTAGATCCTCCAGTTATCCTAATCCGGAAATGATTTTTCAAAAGGCTAAAATAGAAGAGAGTCTTTATGAATTAGATTCACGGTCAATAAATAAAGCTATTTCAACCTATCAATCAGCAACTCAATCGACGGACAATGAGTATCTTTTTTTAAATGTTTTACCATCTACTATTTTAAATCACGATTTTCCGGCCTTTCTCGATCTCAAGATTCATGAGACGCAAATTAATAGTAAACAAATTGTCCTTGAGATTTCTGAATCTGAAACAATTGAAGATTTTGATACATTTAAAACATGTCTCTCTAAAATTAAAAGCTTAGGATTTTTAATTGCGATAGATGATGTTGGCGTTGGCTATACAAATGTTAAATCATTGATTGAACTAGAAGCGGATTATTTAAAGTTGGATGGCTACTTTTCGCAAAATTTAAATGTTTCAAGAAAAAAACAATCTTTTATTGCCTTTTATGTGAATTATTGTAAGCAATATAAAAGTAAGCTAATTATCGAGGGATTAGAAACAATAGAAGACTTAGCGATGGCAAAAAGGCTAGGAGTCGATATTGGTCAAGGATATCTTCTGGGCAAACCAGCTATGATAAAGAAATCGATTTAAGGGGGTGAACTCTATGTTATTTATTGTGGTTTTGCAAACTGTATTAATCGTAATGTTAATAGGTTTGTTTTTTTATAAAACCTTTCTTGCCAAGGAAAAAAGTCAGAACTCAGCGGAGAAAGTAAATAGGGGGGGGGACGGGGTAACTACACGGAATTATATTGGTGCTAATTATAGAAGAACGTTTCGTGTAGGTGTAGATAAAAAAAATTGTTTAGTGAAGTTTGTGGAATTTGAAAATAATAAGTTCAATAAGTTGAAGGACAGGGAATTTGAATGTTATATTGAAAACATTAGTATCGGTGGTTTGAAATTAGTTTGTCAATATGATATTCCAATTAAACAAAGCATTATCATTAAAATAACTTTCAGTTTAAAGGAACAAGAGTTTTGCCTCACAGGAAAGATTGTAAGAAAGGAAAATTATCAGCATAACCAATTAGTATCTTACGGTGTTCAATTCCAGGAAATGTCCATGGATGAGGAGAGAAAGTTAACAAAAGTATTAAACCAAATTGTTGTGGAAACAAAGCAAAGACAAAGTGTGTAATAAATTTTACAGGTATGGGAAAGTTGAATTTATTATCGTCTGGATTAAGATGACTGAAGGGATCTTAACAAGGTAAAAATTAAAAATTAGGGTTTATTACATTCGAATAGGTGTTTTATCACACCATATTATTACAAGCATAGTTCTAGGGAAACTTTGCTTTTTTATTTTTTAAAAGGTAAGGCTTGATTTTTAATTAGTAGCGATTTAATGAGTCCTATGAATTATAGTTGTTAATATGACAAATGTTGTTTACCATTATTTATATGAAAAGGGACAATTTATGATAGGGAATAGGTACACTTTTATAAAGCTTTAATAAAATAAGAGTACACTATTTGAGTCAATGCGAATTAATCGATGATTCATTAATTAAGTGAAATCTATTTAGGTGGAATATCACTTTTTTCGGGGGAACTATTTTGGACGTACAAACATTAACTAAGGAAAAGAACAACAAAATATTCAGAATTTTATCGGTAGTGGCAATTATTTTTATCGCTATTAATTTGCGACCGGCCATTACTTCGATAGGGCCACTCATTGGCATTATTCGTGATGATGTTGGTTTTTCTAATTGGAGTGTTGCTTTTCTGACAAGCCTCCCCCTTATAGCCTTTGCTATGATCTCACCAATTGCCCCTAAAATAGCGAATAGATTATCAAACGACAAGGCAATCACTTTAGGGTTATTTGGATTAATGATAGGTATCGCATTACGGTCAATTTCAATGGTGTTTTTTATTTTTTTAGGGACTTTTTTGCTAGGGGCAGGCATTGCCATTTGTAATGTTCTATTACCTGCCTTAATTAGAGAAAAGTTTCCAAACAAAATGGCATTAATGACAAGTATTTATACGACTGGAATGGGAGTGATCGCCACTTTGGCAACAGCGGCAAGTGTGCCATTGTTGGGTGTATTCAATGGAAATTGGCAATTTTCACTACTCGTTTGGATTAGCCCAGCCATTATCGGAGTAATATTTTTTGTCATGACTAGTTTGAAAACTAAAAAGGCGACTAAAAATAGGGTGGGAATTTATGAACAAAGGAGTAGTAGCGCCATTTGGAGGTCACCATTGGCTTGGAAAATTGCTATTTTTATGGGTTTTCAATCATTATTGTTTTATGTGATGATTTCGTGGTTACCAGAAATATTAATCGATGCTGGAATGAGTCGAACGATGGCGGGATATATGCTTTCTTACATGCAATTAATCGGAATTCCAATTAGTTTTATTATTCCTATCATTGCATTGAAAATGAGATCACAAAGTCCATTAGTCATCATGGTGAATGCATTGTATATCTTCGGATTTATCATATTAATTTTCAAACCATCAATGTTCGTGACGGTCATGATTGTCACTTTTGCGGGATTTGCCCAAAGTGCCAATTTTGCCCTAGCATTTGTGTTATTTTCCGTCCGTGGAAAAACCGCAAAGGATGCTGCCGAGCTTTCGGGAATGGCCCAATCGATTGGCTATGTATTAGCTGCATCTGGTCCAATCTTCGTTGGGGCAATTTTTGATATTTCCAAGTCATGGACGATTCCGCTCATTATTTTATCGGGTATGGCTATCATTGTCATTGTGATGGGAATGGGTGCAGGGAAAAACAAGTATGTGTTTGAGTGATAGATTTGCTTCAATACCGCCAATTAAAAATGGCAATGGGGATAAAACTTTTTAGGTGGATGATTTTATTCCTTTGTGGATTAAAAAAAGCCTGACTATATTTGATGTTTTTAGACGAGATTCTGTTATTAAGTTTTATTGTCGCAATTATTTATAAACCCTACTAAATCGCGCAATTTAAGAATTTATCACAAGCGTTTCTTCGAGAAGAAACCACATTCCTAGAAAATCATGAAATTATCAAACACCAATAGAGTGTTTCATCGAACATGCGGGAAAAGAAATAGTGTCGCGCTTAACTTGATAAATCAAAATATTAAAGTTAATTTTTTTGATGTGATTTTGCCGGTACGCAGACAATGCGTATAACCTTTGACTATCGTCACTATTCAGAGATCAAAGTCTTAGTCTTCTTGCATGAAAATATTTAATGTTCAATCTCAGTCATTATAATTCGTTATTTCGGTATCAGATAAGATGAGATATATAAGTAATTATAGGCAGGGATAAATGTTATTTCAGGGAATTTAATAAAAATCACCAAACTGAAATAAAGTTTAAGAAATGCTTAAATTTATAACTTTGTATCAATAGTTTTTGATTCCAACTCCAACAAAATGCTTTCAATTTCTTCATCGCCACCAAAAAGTGGGTTTATTCTTCTTAATTGTTGCTTTGCTGTTTTCCACTCCCCATTTTTGATTAACCATTTCCCCATCCATACTGATAAATTGATGAGATCACTTTCTATTTTGTTTCGTAATTGAAGAAACCAATCATCAGATATTTCTATTAAATATCCCGGTGTAATTAATTGACTAAAGGCTTCTTGTGTTAGTTTATATTTTGTGTGTTCACATTCTTCATCAATCGCTTGTTGAACCTTGGATATTAATGATAATACATCGCTAGTTATATGCCCATTTAAGTAAACGCTATTTCGATCAATTACTAGGACAGGATCATGCAAAGAGTGATTGTTAATCAAACGTTTTAAATGATATAAATATACCCTCAAATTGCTTCTTGAATTATTTAAGGGGTTGTTAGGCCACAAGTGTTCACAAAGTTGATCACGACTTGCTGTTTGATGAAATACTAAATAGATTAGTAGTTGTTTAGCATAACGTTGATTCCAACCGTATACAATTTTTTCCCCATTAACTATTGCTTGAAAAGAATAAAGAAAATCAACTTGGATCGTATTAACTTCTTTCTTGTTTTTTGAACCCTTCTTATAGATACCTTCTGTGTAAACACGTATATTTTCAAAGATTTCATTTGTAATTATATCTTCTGAATAACGCCCTTGATCCCCCGTTATCAAAAATTCATACATTAATTGAGTGCATATTTCTGGTTGATCAATCATTAAAAAAGAAGAAGAATTCGGGACAACAGTATAATGAAAGTTATCTAAATAACTTGCAGCAAACTTCAATAAATTTTGTGGGAAAACAATTTCTTTTTCTGCAGACAAAATTAAAGTTTGTTTTATAGTTTTTTCCATGAATGGAATTGGATTCGTAAATAATGTTAAATCCATAATTTTTTTATAAAGAGAAATAGGTACCCTACTTATCATCTGGTGCAGACGTTCATATTCTGGATTGTCGGTTGTTAAGCTTGTTACTTTTTTAATTAATGTATCTACAGGGATTTTTGTGTAGCCTTCACTCACTTTTCTGCGATGAGATTTTACAAAATCATAAGATTCCTTAGGGAAACAGGCCATTGTCATTAAGACCAGTTTTTTTACTAAGTCCTGATATAATATGCTAAATTTGAGAGCGATTAATCCACCAAATCCATAACCAGCTATGTGAACGGATTCTAATCTTAATGATTTTATTAAAAATTTTAAATCATTGACATATAAATCAAGGGTCAATTCTTTACTACCTTGCTCACTTAAACCAAATCCACGAAGATCATAGGTGACCACATGAAAATTCTTATTTAATAATGGGATTATAGAATCAAAGATAGTGTGGTCCATAATATTCGTATGAATTAAAATTATTGTATCGGCTTCTCTCCTACATTTTGCGGGTTTATTTATATAAAATATTCTATCATTTTTTTTCTGCAAAAATGGCATATTTCCCCCTCTTTTCTATATGGTAATTTCCAAATAAAACTTATGTAAATTTTAATTTATAGTTATTATTAGTTTTCGGTTAATAATTAATGAAACAATTTAGCGTAACGTTATCGTAACGGGCAGTGTCGTATAATGTCAAAATAAGTATTATCATAAATAAGTATACATTGTTTTTTAAAAAATAAAAATAAACCTATTAGCTTAGGGTCATGATTTAGATGAAATAGATTCATAGCTAATTTGTTCAGAAATAGATCCTGAAATATTAGAGACTTTTATCACAGAAGAGGGGAAGTAAGTGGAGTGGTTTAAAAAAATTATTAAATGTAAAATACGTGGTATTCATAAACTATCTTATCATAGTGAATATTGTATTCGGTGTGGAAAAAAGGTGAGAAAATTGGATTGGAAGCGTAGGTAACATTTAGTCATAGAGAATGATCTTATATATAGGGGATAATATAAATTGTTACAAATTGCAAAGATGGATAATGATAAGTTAGGTAAACTAAATTCATATTTAAGTGGGAGATTGGATGATTTAACAATATCTTATTTTCAAGAAACAATTGAAAGAGTCAGCAAAAATAAATTACTTGAAGAAATTGTAATAAATCTCTCTGATGTAGTAAGCATTGACCCCGTAGGTATTAACAAAATTAAAAATATTATAATTCTATTAGACAAGAAAAATATATATCTAAAACTAGAAGGTTGTACTGAAGTATTTGATGCACTATTAAATCATTACAAGATTAATGATTTATCTGATTATTAGATGTTCTCTGTAATTTAATGTAAGTGATTAGTTTTTAATTTAGTGTAACGATACCGTAACGCCTAGTGTCGTATAATGTCATAAATATACAGGGGTCTATGGAACTATGTTTTTAATGCGAAGTAGATGATTCAAATAACTCATTTTTGCTTATTCCACCAAAGTAAACCCTTATGGAAAGGAGAATTAACCAATGGTGCATGTAAAGAAAATGTTGGTGACAGGATTAATAATTATCATGGGGCTTGAACTTGTAGCAGGGGTATTGGCAGAAGCTGCAACAGAAGTTGATGTGGTAAATGCAAAAATAAAAAGTGGGGGTTTTGATTTAACAACTTCACCGATTGATAGCTTTGGAGACATTACAATCAAATTAGATGACGAAGAATATTCAACTGGATTTGAAAGGGATTTTGTAATTAAAGACTTACGTGGTCTTGATGATAACTGGCAATTAACGGTTTCAGCTACACCACTACAGAGTTTAGATCACGCACACCACGTCTTTTCTAATGTGTTGAGTATTTCACCATTAGATAGGATTGTAAGGGTAGGTAATACAACCTATACGGTTACTCCAGATAAAGCACTAAGTCAAGAAAGCGTTTTAGATGATGGAGATGTACTTATTGCAAAATCTGAAAACGGTTCAGGTTTAGGGCAGTTTTCCTTAACTTTTCCAGATGAAGCAGTTCATCTCATGGTAACACCTTTTATGAAAGAAGGAGATTACAAGTCTACTTTAACCTGGAACTTAATGTCCGTACCATCAAACTAGAAAATTTAATTTCGAAGGAGAAGTGCTGAATGATGAAAGTATTAAACTTGAAGAAGTTTTTTGCCACAGGGTTAGTTTTAGTCGTTTCATTGACAATGGCAACCGGAGTATTTGCAGACACAAAAACAAAAACAAATGATGTAGATATTAATGTTCAGGCGGGGGAATTTAGTGTAACGACATCAAACATTGATTCTTTTGGAAGTATTACGTTAGACGCAACACCTCAAACGTACCAAACATCTTTTGAAAAAGAGTTTACCGTAAAAGATTTACGAGGTTCACAAGATGGGTGGCGCTTAGATGTTGAAGCGAGTCCATTTACGAGTGGGGCAAATACACTTCCGAAAGGTTCATTAACGCTAGATCCAATTTTTGAAATCAATCGAGTCGGAACTGGTTCAGGAAATCCACCTACAAAGAGCACAACTACAAATGTAGTTATTGATGATGGGAAGATAGAGATTGCAAGAGCAGGTGCAGGTGAAGGAATGGGTGTATTTGAAATTACATTTCCTAACGATGCACTTTCCCTTGTCGTAGATGCAACAACGGCAAAAGTTGGAACGTACGAATCGACATTAACATGGACTCTAGTTACGGCGCCATAAAAGATAAATCCTCACTCATTAATTATGTAATGTGAGCAGTAAATTACAAGTTAAGAAAAAGTATAAAGGGGGGCTTTTATGGGTAAAAGAACAATCTATTTACTAATTATTCTATTCCTACTGAATGGAATTATCCATACGACTTCTTTTTCTGTTAATGTACAAGCAAATAGTGAATTTGCGGGTGGTTCAGGTCGATCAACTGACCCATATATTATTACGACTCCTACACAATTAGAACGTGCAATTAAAAATTCTGGAACTAGTCATTATTCTTTAGGTAATGACATCGATTTATCCACTTTCGGGAATTGGAATGTTTCCCCACAATTTTTTGGAGGAACATTTGATGGACGAGGATATAAAGTAACAGGATTACAAGGATCTACTGGACTATTTGCTTACGTAACTGGAGAAGTCCGTAATGTAGGAGTAGAAAACTTTCATGTTCGTGGGAATGTCGTTGGTGCTTTAGTGAATCAAGTATGGGAAGGAAGTGGCGTAATTAAAAATTCATACGTAGCTTCCGGAACGGTAGAAAACACAAATAATACCGCAGGAGGAGCAGCTGGGGCCAATAGAAATATAATGGAGAATATTTATGCCCTTAATGTAGATGTTAAAGGTCCCATTCCTCGTGGCGGCCTGATAGGAGTACTTAGTGGAAAGCTTTCTAATAGTTATGTTGCTAATGGTCGTGTTCATGGGGGAGGTTCTCAATCAGGAGGGATTGCAGGTAAAAATAACGATTATTCTGGTACTGGAGTTGTAGAAAATTCATATTGGAATACAACATGTGTTTCGTGTAGCTTTGGTTTTTCGATGGGTGAAGAAAAGACTTCTGCTGAATTGAAGCAGCAAAACACGTTTAGTGGTTGGGGTTTTGGTAGTATTTGGGATATCGATCCAAATATAAATGATGGGTTTCCATTTTTACGGACTCCGAAATATAAGGCTAATCTAAATACTCTTGAATTGAATGATCAATCGATTTCTGGTTTTCGTGGAGATACGTACGATTATGATGTATTTCTTGAGGAAGGTGTAGATTCAATCAAATTTAATGCGACTACTGCAGATAGTAGGACAAGCATAATAGTTAATGGAAGTGTACATTCTAACGAAGAAACTCTCACACTTCAACCAGGTTATAACAAAATAAGCATCCAGACGATCGTTGCGGATGGCGGTGAAGATCAGACAGTCAATTATACGGTAAACATTACGGTTAAGGATCCACCTAAAGTTCCACGAAATGTGTCTATAATCGACTTACAACCAGCATATAAAGGAGATACTCAAGTTTCCTTAACTTGGGATGAACCAATTAACTGGGGGAGTCATCCAAGTTCGAAAAAATACATCATTGAATTTAGTAAAGACGGAAATAATTGGGATCAATTAGCGTCAAACCATTTAAATACAACATTTAATTATACTTTACCAACTGATATCAATACGAATGAAGCTAGATTTCGAGTAAAGAGTGTCACGAACGACGGTGAATCAAATTATGTCGAGTCAGATACGTTTATCATCGACAATACGAATCCATCATTAACGATTACACCTAGTACAGTAGATACAACGCATGAGGACATAACGTTAACGGTTAGTGGATCAGATGAACATAGTGGAATCAAACGAATAAAAACACCTGCTGATCAGTGGATAGATGATTCAGAGATTACGTATACTGTTAAAACAAATGGTACATATGAATTTGTCGTTGAAGATAACGTAGGAAATACAACAACAAAGTCGATCACGATTAATAATATTGACAAAACCATTTCATTTGATCAACCAACGATCGGTAGTTTTGAGCCGATTGTTTTGCAAGACCAACCAATAGCGATGACAACAAATATATCGCCAATAACGATTAAAGATTGGCGTGACGGATCAAATGAGTGGCGATTAGATGTTTCGGCAAGTCCATTGACATTAGTTGAAGAATCTTTTTCCTTACCAGCAGGTACAATGAAATTAAAATCGGTATCTGTTAATAGCGTGAGTGGTAGTGGAGAATTACCAAAACAAGGATTTACGACAACTGAAGAAATTGACAACGGACAACGAACAGTTGTAACTAGCGATGACTCAAGAGGCGAATACAAAATTATATTCCCATCTGGTGGATTAGAAATTACGATTGATCCAACAACAGCAAAAGTTGGGCAATATAAATCGACCATTACGTGGAAACTTGTAAATGCTCCGTAATGACAAGTGAGGGGTGAAAATTGTGTTTAAAAAAGGAATTATAAGCATAGCAGTAATGATAGCCTTAGGTTTTTTTGTAAATCCCGTCTCTTTTTCTTATGCCGATGATGTTCAGCAAACTAATAAAATAGACGTAAAATTTACACTGGATGAATCATTAGTTGATCTGCCGTTGGATGAGCTAAAAAAGAAAGACATTACGATTTACAAGAACAAAAAAGGGAGATATATCGTTTTTGTCATTAGGGATGATGGTCAACAAAAAATGCAAGTAATCACTGGAAATGAAGTGCAACAATTGGGCTATATTGAAAACATCGTCGACAATCTTCCGCAAAATCTAGTCGTCATCATTGAAAAAGATTCAGTGCATCAATTTATCACTACAATAATTGACCGTCAAGGAAATGAAGTAAAACAAGTCATTAGTGAAGTTGAAGCGGTTCAGCTAGGTTACCGTGAAGATTTTATAAACTTACCTAAAAGTAAAAATTTTATCATTGAAAAAGCCAAAGATGATCGATATTTAATCACTCTTACAGAAGAAAATGGGACAATCGTAAAACAAGTGATCACAAAAGAAGAAGCGCTAAAATTAGGATTTGTTGAAAATGAAAGTAGTAGCGACATAGCGCAAGTTGGCTCCAAAGACAGTGCTAAACAATCAGGACTCCTACCAGAAACAGCAACAAATTTCTATAATATTTTACTAATCGGTTGGCTGTTGTTCATTCTTGGTTTAGCATTATTTTTTGCTAGACGTAAAAAATCATCTAATGGTTCTGGTCGAACATGAATTATTTCAATTTTTATTTTAAAATGGAAAAATGGATTCAATGGGAGGAATATTTTTGAAAATTATTAGAAAAATAAGTTTCTTCTTTTTGATATTTATTTTTATCATTAACATTGAAGCAAACAATATATTCGCTGATTCAAATGGACTTCCGTTTTCAGTTGAACCTGTTCTACCTAAGAACCAAGACGAGGATGTGAGAAGTTATATTTCGGTATCGTCGACAGAAAAATCCTTCAACCAACAGGTTGAATTTAAACTAACAAACCAAAGTGATCAAGAACAAAACATTAAAATAAATATAGTAGATGCTTATACCTCACCAAATGGAGTTATCCAATATGTACAAGAAGAATCAGAAAACAGCAAAATTATAAATGATAAGTACAAACTATCTCACTACTTAGAGAGCAACAACGATATCATTACGCTTAAAAAAGGTGAAACAAGAATGATTTCTACGTCTTTAAATGTTGATTCCCTTGAAGGAGTACTACTAGGTGGCGTTAGCTTTAGTGCCATTGAAGAAGCACAAGAACAAAAAGAAGAAGGAAACAGCACTTTCCAAATTAATAATGAAATCAATATGGTAATCGGTGTCATGGCCAGTTTTGATACAGACAAAGATGCAGAATTTATTATAGGGGAACCTTTTATTGACCCAATGCCTGCTTATTTTGCTATTCGACTACCTGTAACTTTGGATGCACCCGTATTACAACAAAATGTGTCTATCGACTATCAGGTTATGCATCAAAATAAACAACTATTCGGAAATCAAAAAGAATTCAATTTTGCACCATACACGAAAACAAACGTGTCCATTCCTTATGAACATGATGAAATTAAAGAAAATGAGAACTACATCATAAAAGGCGAATTGACCTATCGAAATCAGCATGGAAATGAATTCGTCAAAGAATTTGAAGAAACATTTATCTATGAGAAAGACAAAAATGTAAGTACAGTTATGAACACATTAAAAGCGCCAATTGAAAAAGGTGGATCCCCTTTGTGGATGACACTATTACTGATCGTTCCAATAGCATTAATCATTGCGTGGATGATTCACAAAAAAAAGAAGAAAAATATCGAAACATCAGATGCCATTTCAATCAAGTAGATGAATAAATCATTAAAGGAGAAAGTTATGTAAAAACTGACGGTATTAATATTTCTACTCTTGAGTATGATCATCTTATGCCCTACTATTTTTGCAAGTGAAACTGATTATACATGGGTGGATAACGGTGATGATACTGCCACGATAACGGGATATACAGGTACAAGCAAAGAAACAATCATTCCTAATGAATTGGGCGGTTTAACGGTTACAACAATCGGAGAAAAAGCTTTTGATCACCAGAATAAGGATGAAAAACAGTTTACTAGTGTTATCATCCCTGACAGTGTGACAACCATTGGGGAAAATGCGTTTCAATATAATCTTCTTACGAAAGTTTTCATTCCAGATAGTGTAACGAGTATAGGTAAAGGCGCCTTCTACCAAAATCGGCTTGAGGAAGTTATTATCTCTGAAAATATTACAATTCTTGAAGAATTTGTTTTTGGTGATAACAATCTTACTGAAGTCATCATTCCAGATAAAATAACACATATAAAAGGGTATGCATTCTTTGAAAACAATCTTAAAGAAGTGATTATTCCAGAAAATGTCACCACTATTGATTCGTGTGCATTTAGTGGCAATAGTTCATTGGAAGAAATAACAATGTTAAATCAAAACGTCTCTATTGCTGGAACAGCTTTTGGTGAAAATAACATATTAACCATCTATGGGTAAGATCCATCAACAGCGAAAAGCTACGCCGAACATTATATTCACCATTTCGTTCCATTACAAGCAAAAAATCCATCGACAGAAAACACTGTAACGGCGAATGTATTATCGGGTGGACTTTCACTATTAGCTCCACCGATTCAGACTTTTGGCCAGGTGACATTACAAGATTCAGCACAGGTTTACCACACTTCATTTGACCAGGCGTTTCAAATTAAAGATTTACGTGGATCACAAGAAGGCTGGAGATTAGACGTATCAGCCAGCCCATTTTCAAATGGAGATCATGACCTTCCAAGCGGATCGTTAGGGTTAGTACCACTAGATAGTATAGTTCGGGTGGGCGCAGGTTCGGGGGGATTGCCATCCAATAGCATGACAGGTGAGATGATCATAGATGCAGGAACAATAGAAGTTGCAAAAGCAAATGTAGGTTCAGGAATGGGGGCATTTGATCTAACGTTCCCAAGTGGTGCCCTTTCATTAGTAGTAGATGCAACAACGGCTAAAGTAGGAACATACGAATCTACTTTAACCTGGGACCTAGTGGCTGCCCCATAAATCGTTTGCAAAACGGCAATAAAGGTTTATTTCTTGGATCATATAAATGTAAAATTAGATTACTACATTACTTTTGTTATTTCCATACTCAAAATTTTGGGAGTGGCTCTTTTTTTACCAAAAAAGGAATTTAAAATTAATATTTTCCATATGGGGATTTGTGGATCTTATCATTACTATACCTTTGTTCTAAAGCTTTATATCCTTTACCCTGAACACTATGTTTTAATATTACAAATAGGCACATGCATGTTTTTTTCATAGAATAGTTTAAAATAAAAAGTTAATAAATTAATACTAAATTCAAGAAATTCCCTTTTCCCTACTGGATATTTAGGAAATATGGATTATGATAATATGTAAAGAGCAATTAAATCAGGGGTAAGGGGAGCATATGAGAACTTTTAGGCTATGGTCAAAGGATTTTATCATTATTTCTGCCATTAACTTCCTTATGTCATTAATATTTTACATTTTAATGGTTACTATTGTAGTATTTACATTAGAAGAATATGGTGTAGTGCTTAATAAGGCGGGTTTAATTACAGGCATTTTTGTTATTGGTGCATTAGTTGGTAGACTATTTATTGGACAATTTATTGATTCATTTAATCAAAGGCGAACTTTACTTTTTGGTTTGCTCTTTTTTACGTTGGCAACACTTTTATATTTCGTAAATATTAGCTTTTATTTTCTTCTTTTTAGTCGATTTATACATGGGTTTACAATAGGGGTGTCAAGTACAGTAGCGGGAACGATTGCGGCTAAAGTTATTCCGAAATCACAAGTAGGGGAGGGTATCAGCTATTATAGTATGAGCAAGACATTCGCAACTGCTGTTGGGCCGCTTATAGGATTATTAATGAGCCAATATACTAGTTATCCTTTAATTTTTATTACTTGCTTCTTTCTAGGAGTCATCAGTATTATAACGGCCAGTTTCATTTCTAATCTATCAGTTGATATCTCTAGTGGTAATGCCTCTAAAGAAGTATCTTTGGGAAGAGGGTCCAGTAAATTTAAATTATCTAATTTTATCGAAGCAAATGTTTTGCCGATTGCTATCATAGTGTTGGCTATTTCTTTTTGTTATTCAAGTATCCTTTCTTTTATAAATATGTATGCAATTGAAATTGGATTAATGAAAGCGGCCTCTTTCTTTTTTGTAGTTTATTCAATAACTGTATTACTTTCTCGCCCGTTCACAGGAATTTTGATGGATAAAAAAGGTGCAAATTTTATCATGTATCCGGCTTTTTTAATCTTTTGTTTGGGAATGCTTTTATTAGGTTTAGCAAATAGTTCCGTATCTTTATTAATTTCTAGCATTTTAATTGGCCTAGGATTTGGAAATATGCAATCAATTACTCATGCTATTACAGTTAAATTAGCATCAGCAAATCGTATTGGAATAGCAATCTCAACATATTTCGTTTTTGTACAATTAGGTCTTGGATTTGGCCCATACTTGATTGGAAAGATTATTACATTAACTGGTTTTAGAAATTTTTACGTTATAATCAGTATATTAGTTTTTTTAACTGCTTTTCTGTACTATTTTCTCCATGGGAGGAAGGAAAGCATCCAAATCCAAGGAAATTCTTGATACTATGGGTTAAATAAGTTAAAAGAGTTAAGCAAAAAATACAAGAAATAGCTATCCTGGCATTTGTCTGTATTTCGGAAAAGGAACTGTATATACAACTTTGCAAAACACAAATGGTGAAATTCAACCCGCAACCGAATGGAAGAGTGAATTTTTACCCTGATGTGAGGAAAATAAGTGCAAAAGACGAACAAGGCAAAAAAATGAAGCATACGAACTGCTTCTGGGCGAAGGTGTCATCTAATCGGTAGGTGTATAGAAGTATTGGAATTTACCAAGGGTACCGGGCTGTGGCTAGATGACTGACAATGGGAAGACAGTATTTTATTTTTTGTAACATCGGAGAAAAACCAGGTCCAAACGATATCAAATATTGGTTACGTAATTATGCGACCCAAGGGAATCATTTTTGGCAAACCTCAAGATGGGGCGTATGATGAGGAATACAAACGGAAATATTAACAGTGATGAGGAAATATGGGGAAGAACATCTACCGATATTATACACTTTAAATTTTGACCATACGGAACCGATGTTTATTTTACCATATCGCACAATGGATGAGATTAATTGTGAATGGAGGAGCTATTCTGTTTTAGATAGTGGTGTTGAGTAGAAGTAGGAAATTACCTTTTTAGGAAGCATCAGGAAAGTTTTATATCAATTGCTGCTAGGGACAGATAAAAAAGACTTAAATTATTAGATGATGAGTGAAAACTTGTAAATTATCTGTCGTTTTGTATGGGTCTATGAATAGTTAGGTATCAGATATGCTTGGATTCAAAATAGTTTCCTATTTTTCATAGTCATTTGTGAATTTAGGGGATTAATATATGATTTATTTGATAACACAATATTTAAAAAAGTGTGGTGACTATCAATGATTATAATTGAGTATGTTGTTTTCTTTTCGCTCCTATTGATTAGTTTCATCTTGGCGATTGTGTATTGGCCACCACAACAGGAATTTTCATCAATACCTGATATAGAAAAGTGCGGATCTTCTATAGAAAGACGTGTTTATTACGGACTATTATGTGATGGATTACACGCCACACCACAATATCGGCTGGGTGGGGAGATATAGAATTGATCTTGCATTTCCACACCACATGGTAGCAGCGGAATATGATGGAAAGGAGTGGCATTCAACAACGAAATAAAAAGCTTCTGATCGAGAGAGATAAATGTTAATAAAAAAGGGTTGGACAGTATTAAGATTTAGTGGAAGTAAAATTGTTCGAAACTTGCTAAGTGTTGTTGAAAAGATTAAAACCGATCCTTAAGGTTAAAATATATTTTATTCGCCTTAAGAAATGCTTTGTTTAACATACTTGGAATTTCCTAAAATAGTTTTAATTAGTCTACTTACTTCGGAAAACCCTATCGTTTAGGTTAATTATATTAGTAAAATTCAATTAACAATTTGTTTTTATATTTTCATCACTATTGTGCTTTTATTACGATTATAAGATTGAATTGATGTACGTCAATTTATTATTGTCCATATGAATTTACAATAAAAATGGATGACCTTTTATTAAAAAGCAAACAAAGGAAGGATAATGATGGGGAAAATTTTAGAAGTAGAAGATTTGAGAGTATCTTTCAACACAACTGAGGGAGAAATACAAGCTGTACGAGGAGTAAACTTCGATGTTAAAAGGGGCGAAACAATAGCCATAGTTGGGGAGTCAGGCTCTGGAAAAAGTGTCACAGCACAATCAATATTGAAAATTATTCCAACCCCACCGGCAGAGATCAAAAGTGGCACAATTTTGTTTAATGAGGAAAATTTATTAACAAAATCCGAAAATCAAATGCAAAAAATCCGGGGAAAAGAAATTGGGATGATTTTTCAGAATCCAATATCTTCATTAAATCCAGTATTTACTATTGGCTACCAAATTATGGAGTCGTTGCAAATACATCTTAAAATGTCCAAACAAGAAGCAAGAATACGCGCGATTGAACTACTAGATTTAGTCGGGATTACAATGCCGGAAAAGCGAATTAACCAATACCCACATCAATTTAGTGGCGGGATGTGCCAAAGGGTAATGATTGCCATGACATTAGCCACCAATCCTAAGTTATTAATCGCTGATGAGCCAACAACTGCATTAGATGTTTCCATTCAGGAACAAATTTTAGACCTACTGAAAGATTTACAAAATAAATTGAACATTTCTATTATATTTATTACCCATGACCTAGGTGTAGTCGCTAGGATAGCGGATCGGGTTGCCGTTATGTACGCAGGGAAAATAATTGAAATTGGTCATGCAAGTGATATATTTTACAATTCGAAACATCCATATACAAAAGGATTATTATCGTCCATGCCTAATCTTGATAGTTCGAAAAATATAGCGTTGCCTGTGATTCCAGGTTTACCACCAAATTTGTTGAACCCGCCAAAAGGGGATGCTTTTGCCTTACGCAATCCCGACGCATTGCCAATAGATTTTGAAAAGGCACCACCGATGTTTAAAGTGTCGGACACCCAATATGCCGCAACATGGCTGTTAGATCCAGATAAATCGCACGTAAAAAAAGTAAATTCTGATAAACGTGGAAAAGAAAAATCTACTTTTTCGTATACAGAAAATAGTAGCCCCAAAAAGAGAAAGAAATTATTAGAAATAAATCACTTGGAAAAATATTATCATAAAAATGAAAAAAATGAGGTTCGGGCTGTTGACGATATATCCTTCAGCATCTATCAAGGTGAAACGTTAGGGTTGGTTGGAGAATCAGGAAGCGGAAAATCAACAACAGGTCGTACCATTGTTCGTCTTGAACAACTTACAGGTGGAGAAATCCTCTTTAATGACGAAAACATTTATGCGAAAAGATCAAGAAAAGAACGAAATGAATTGTCTAGGAAAATCCAGATGATCTTCCAGAATCCATATTCGTCACTCAATCCCCGAATGAAAGTTGCGAAGATTATTTCAGAAGGAATTAAGGTCCATGGACTAATAAGAAACCAACGTGAGCTGATGGATAGGGTTTACGAATTACTTAGGGATGTGGAACTAGCCCCTTCACTAGCACATCGTTACCCACATCAATTGAGTGGTGGCCAGCAGCAACGGGTGGGAATTGCTAGAGCCTTGGCGTTAAATCCGGAAGTGATCATTGCCGACGAACCAATTTCTGCATTAGATGTTTCCATACAAGCACAAATAGTGAACTTATTAAAACGTCTGCAAGTGGAAAAAGGATTAACATTTTTATTTATTGCTCATGACTTGTCAATGGCAAAATATATTAGTGATCGAATTGCCGTTATGCGAGCTGGGAAAATTGTTGAATTAGCGGAGAGTGAGGAGCTTTACAGCAATCCATTGCATCCATACACTAAATCTTTGTTATCCATTATTCCAAGGCCAGATCCAAAATCAGAACGCAACAAAGAAAAGCTCATTTATCATGAGGGTAATGAAATAAATCACGGTGCTGGTGAGGACATGTCTTTTAAGGAAGTGACACCGGGACATTTTGTTATGTGTGCGGAAGCGGAATCTACTATGTTTATTTCATAAAGAATATGATTTATCTACAGAGGAGGGTTCCCTCTCCCCATGGAGATTTACTATATAATATCAAATCAATAACTAACCCTCCAGATATAGCAAAAGAAGGAACAAATAGATCAAACAATTGTACAAATGGCGATAGGGAAGAGTAGTTGTTGTTGAATTACCCTTATGCATATTTAAAAGTAATATTTAATAACTATTTTTGCATAGCATTTTTTTGCTGTGCAATTTTTTTCGTGCGCCCGGCATGGGTTATAACTTGGTGGTGAAAGTCCACTACAGACTTTGCAGTAGGAACTGTTAGCGAAAGGCAAGGGTGTCTTGGGTGACCAAGAATCTGAAGGAAGCCGGACGCAAAATCCCGAACTGACGAACAGAAACTGTATATAAGGCTGACTTGGAATGGATGAGTTTGCGAAACAAAACAAAGTCCGATACTGCACGAGTTCCATCCAGTAAATACAGCAGTTACATGGGAGGAAGGTTATAGCTCTTACCCGGGGAGGTCTCATAAGGGTTATTTAATTAACAATCATGTTAGTGATAATATGATGAATTATGAGAAGTCAGCAGACGTCATAGTAATTCCCAAGGGAATGAAGGACAGAACAATCTTAAATCTTGGAAAACAAGGAGGTGCAGACATCGCCGCCTAAACACCGAAAATCATCGTGGCATTTGCCGGAGAGATGACTACCTATGGAGAGATAAGCTGGAAGCGAAAGGGTAAATAGGAGAGTGTAGGGATGTCGCCTAGATATGAAAGAACAAGATGGTACCAACAATCTAATCAATCGTGTTATCACACGCGAAAATTTATGGGATGCATGTAAGAAAGTAAAGAAAAATAAGGGAGCACCGGGAGTAGATGGGATAACGGTATATGAACTGGAAGGCCATATGATGAAGTATTTTAATCCATTACAACGGAAATTAAAAGAAGGAACATATGAACCACAACCAGTAAAACGGGTACCTATTCCGAAACCAGATGGAACCAAGAGATACTTAGGTATTCCGTGTGTACTAGACAGGGTTGTCCAACAAGCAATCCTGCAAGTTATCAACCCATTGATTGACCCACATTTTTCTGAAAATAGTTATGGATTCCGTAAAGGAAGAGATGCACATCAAGCAATAAAGCAAGCAAAGGTTTACTACAAAGAAGGTTATCGTATTGTGGTGGATTGTGACTTAAAAAGCTATTTTGACACCATCCATCATCATAGAATAAGGGACTACTTGGAATATTTCATCAAAGATAAAATTGTATTAAAACTAATATGGAAATTCCTACGTTCAGGAATCCTAGACAAGGATATCTATATTGAAACGACAGAAGGCGCACCGCAAGGTGGTCCACTCTCGCCAATCTTAGCAAATATCTACCTAAACATGTTAGATATGGAACTAGAGAAAAGAGGACATCGTTTCATCAGATATGCGGATGATTTTGTAGTTTATGTTAGGAGTAAGCGTGCGGGGGAAAGGGTGATGGCAAGTATCACTGAATACCTTGAAAAAGATTTAGCACTTACAATTAACCGAAAGAAAAGCAAAGTATCCGCAATAACAAAATCAACATTTCTAGGATTCAACATACACAATTCTATGGGAAAGTCGGTAGCCGACCAAGTAAGTCGGCAAAACAACGATTTAAAGATAATCTAAGAGCAAAAACAAGTAGGAAACAACGAGGTACATTTCATGATATTGTTGTCAAAATAAATCAAGTAACAAACGGATGGATTAACTACTATGGAATTACATTTATGAAGAAATTCATGGAAGAAACCCAAGCATGGTTAAACCACCGTTTAAGACAATTAATATGGAAAAGATGGAAAGTGCCACGTACTAAATACCGAATGCTTCGTAAATATGGTATTGACCATGATGATGCAATGAAATTAGCTAATTCTCGTAAGGGGTATTGGCGTATTTCAAAAAGTGAGATAATACACAGAGCGTTAACAAAAGAGAAACTCATAAAATGGGGATTAAAAGATATGACCCTACTTTATGAGAAAAGGTACTTAAAAGGTTGAACCGCCGTATACGGATCCGTATGTACGGTGGTGTGAGAGGACGACTAGCCAATTAATGGATAGTCTCCTACTCGATTGGGAACTTAAGAATTGATGGGAAATTATTGTTGCATTTTTTTAAAAGTTAACCGACACTTAACCTTCTTCATGTACAGTGAACAAAAGAAGGAATGATTAATTTGTTCCTGTAAAACAAGGAGGTATAAATTCCATGAAAAGATTAATATTATTACTTATAGCGGTAACGGTATTTTGTGTTCTGTCTGCTTGTAATATATCGTTTTCCTCTAATGCGAATAATGAGGGACTAACCGATAATTCTGAAGCGAATGAAGGACAAAAGGAACTAAATAATTCAGAAGAATCGTCGGATAATGGGACAGATGAATCGGAAAATGTGGAACAAGAAGATGAAGGGGAACCAGTGATGAAAGAGGCTGGGGAAGATGAAATTACCATTATATATTCTGAAGCGGCTTTTAAGCATTTGACGGCGGATGAGGTCATTGCTAATTTTAAGGAGCAAGGGATTGAGGGCGTCACAGCAAATGAGGATGGTTCTTATCAGGTAACGATGCCGAAAGCGTTCCATGAACAAACCCTAGAAAGTATCAGAGCTGAAGTAGAGCGTGAATTGTCTGGTATTATGAACGGATATGAGTTAAAAGCGATTCAAGAATTGAAGTTTAATGATACTTTTACCGAACTTATCGTTGTGGTGAATCAAGATTTACCTGATGATGGATTAGAGGATTGGATTTTAGAGCAGTTTGCTGAAACCGCATTTGCTTATCAGATGCAGAATGGTGTCAAAGGAGAAGAATTTATATTTGATATCGTATATGTTGATCATAAAACAGGGAAAGAGTTCAATCGTCGGTCAGGCCTTGATAATTGGTGAAAAATCTCGGAATAGCAGCTATTTTAGCATTCGCTATTTTTTTTGGTTTTTAACCTTTTGTTAAATATACTTAAAGTTTTGTCCATGGATAGGAAAAAGATAACCGTAATAATGTAAGGGATGAATGAATTACATGCACCCTATATGAGCATTTATTAGTTTTATTAATTGCCAAGAACATCCGTGAACTTAGTTGTGGAAGGTTCATTAAATAATTTGAACATCTATTAATTGATAAAGGATATATTTGATTAATTTTCAACCAAAAATTAATCCCCAATACTCTTATCCTTATTAACTCACAACAAATAAAAGTGGAATTTAAAATCGCTGTACTACACTATAATAAGGTGTACAGCGAATTTAAGAATAATGGAGCATACCGGGCGAATCGGTGAACTCTTGTCTGCCAGAAATATAAGAACTTTCCAGATTCGCCTACCTAAGTTTGCCCCCAATCATATTGACCACTCAAATATCCTCTTATTAGTGTAATACTTGTAAAACCCATAATCATTCCAAATATTACGCCACAAATTCCCTTATATCCCAAAAACTCCCCTTGTTAAAAAGTAATATTATTAATTATAATATTATAAAATTGCTAATGGTTATGTTTAACAATATTCTCTAACCTTTTATATTTACACTATTATAAATCCCTCAAAAATGGCTACACTTATTTTAAAAATACAATCCGGATTTTTTCCTTTTAAAGGGGAATACCAATTCTTCCAAACCTGGAAGTGATGACATTACTATAAGTATAAGAGTAAACAAATAGATTTCATGATATATTATTATTATAACTACATTTAGGTGGGGTGATAGGAATGAGTATATCCCTTAGAGAAGCAATGAAATTTGGTAAATTTAATGAGTGTAAAGTAGTTGCCGGTGAAGAAGGGATGGATAGAGTAATTGAAAACATCACAATAATGGAAGTCCCGGATATTGTTAAATGGCTAAAGGAAAAGGAATTAATCATAACGTCATTATTCGCGATTAAGGATGATACTGATGCGCAAAATTTATTAATTCATCGATTATTTTATGCCGGGGCTACTGCATTAGCTGTTAAACCATTTGAAACATTGGAGGGGATTCCAAAAACAATTATTGATAATGCTAATAAACTTGATTTCCCCGTTATTGAGGTCCCTAATCAAGTGAAATATTTAGATATATTGTCTCCAACTATGCATCAAATCTTTAATAAAAAAGTTGTACTCCAGGAAGACCTAGAACGTGCCACAAACATTCTCCAGGAAATTGCATTAAATTCACATGGAATGGAAGCATTTGTTGAAAGTCTCCATTCTATTACACAAAATATGGTGACAATTGAAAGTGAATGGCCTATTATAAAAACCCCTGAACCATCATACCCGATTATACCTTTAACAGATGAACAAAAGCATGAACTTTCTGTTTTAAAAAGACCTGTTCGTTATACAAGAATATATCAAAATGAGAATATTGATTGTATAGTTGCCCCTATAATTGTAGACCACCAATATTATGGAAATATAACTAGTTGGGGGGTACACAGTAATCATATTTCTATGGATATCGCTGTTTTGGAACAGGCTTCTTTCTTTGTATCATTAGAGTTTTTGCGATTAAAGGTAAGACATGATACTGAGCAACAGTATAAAAGTGATTTTATGAGAGAATTACTTTTTAATAACAATATAACTAAAAACGACATGTTAGAGTGGGGTGGTAAATATTATATAACCGAACATATGAAATATACCTGTATACTAATACAGATAGAAAAAGAAAATGAATCACAATCTGATGTGATGAAATTAATTAATGAAGTGTATTTAATATTACAAAACAAATATCATAATGTACTATTAGGAATTGTAAGAGGAAAAATTTGTATCATTCAACAAACAAAAAATTTGAGTCAATTAAAACAGGATCTTAGCATAATGAAATCTATTATTAATGAAAAAAGATCAATTTTTACTACAGTATGTATTGGTGTTGGGGATACACAATTGGGGATTAAGGGTATACGTAGTAGCTTTAATCAGGCAGAGCAGGCAGTTAAATTAGCATTAATCACTAAAGGGACTCAAAATATTGTTTTTTATAAGGAGTTAGGCATTTACTGTCTGTTAGAACCACTAAAAAGTACAGACCAGCTAATGGAGTTTTTTGAGAATACTCTAGGAAAATTAATAAAAGATAAGGGAAAGAAGGAACTTATCCATACATTACAAGAATATTTTAATGAAAATGAGGTATTAACAAAAACTGCTGATAAATTATTTATACATGTTAATACGCTTAAATACCGATTAAAACAAATTGAAAACATTACATCATTAAGTTTTAAAAGTTCAGAAGACAAATTTTCCATATTTTTGGGTTTGAAAATCTATAATTTAATAAAAGGCAACAATTCTAATTTGTTAGATGTTTATGGTGATCGGTGATTAGTCATGTTATGTGATAGGAGATATCCCAAAAATCTGCTTATTCTTCCGTGTTCGAATTATGGACATAAAAACAAGGAAGTAAGCGGGACGCATCTTAGGTTCTAAACTAATTACCACAAGAACTGAGAGGATAAAGTGACAAGTTTGTATATTATTCAAGGACCAATATGTCTGAACAGACAATTTTAAATCTCCTTTTTGTCTTAATAGACTATTGAATTCCGGTAATATGTATCATATATTTGAATAAATGAATGCGTTTTCAATTTTAGGGGTTAGTTTCAGTTTATTATAAAAGGAGGGGCAAAATGAGAAGTTGGAAATTTTTTTTAGTCATAGGGTTAATGTTTTTGTTAGTTTTAGGTGCATGTGGCAATGCCAATAATGAAAGTGGAGGAGATTCCGAGAACGAGAATAATACGGGGGAAAATAACGCAGCAGTAGATAATGACAATGATGTAACTGGGGACGATGATGCTGATTATGAGGAACTTACAATTACTTTTAGTCATAATCAACCAATTGATAGCCCAGAAGGTATAGGGGCAGCAAAATTCCAGGAAATTGTTGAAGAGAAATCTGGTGGAAAAATAAAAGTTGATATGTTCCCAGCTTCACAATTAGGAAGTCTTCGTGAACAAGTAGAAGGTACACAATTGGGCGATATAGATATTACAATGCAACCAAGTGCATATATCACACCTTTTGTAGATGATGTTAAGGTTCTTGATTTGCCATATCTGTGGCCAGCTGACTATGAATTACTTTATGAGGTGTTAGACAGTGAAGCAGGTGAAGCGGTATTGGATGTCCTTGAACAAGGAGGATTTAAAGGGCTTGGTCATTGGCCTGGTGGATTTAAATTAATAACAACAAATAAACAGGAAATCCATGAGCCAGCAGATTTTAAGGGACTAGATATCAGAGTAATGACTTCACCTTTATTAGAAGGACAATACAAACTGTGGGGGGCAAATCCAACAATTATTGAGTATGCAGAAGTTTATAATAGTTTGCAACAAGGGGTCGTAGATGGACAGGAAAATCCATTACAAACCATTTATTTAAACAATTATCATGAAGTACAAGATAATGTAATTGAAAGTTATCATGGAATCATGTCCTATATGTTAATTGCAAATAAATCTTGGTATGATGGACTTCCTGATAATACAAAGGCATTAATTAAAGAGGCTGAAGAAGAGGGGAGAAAAGCCGGAAGGATCGCCTTAGAAGAAACTGAGGATAACTATCGTCAAGATATTATTGATTCTGGCATAAATTACTATGAATTAACTGAAGAAGAAATTGGCAAGTTCAAAGAAATTTCAGAACCGTTCCATAAGGAAGTATATGGTGAACCACATCAATTGGAAATTTTACAAAAAATTTATGATAAAATAGACGAAGTTTCTCAGTAATAACCTCGAGAATATACTTTTGACCAAGGGAGTAGTTTGTAATCTTTCGACTAGTCCCTTGTTTTATTGCTTCTAAACGGAACTAGATGCAATACAGAGGCGTAATTAATTAGATTTTTAAAATGGTATAAATCCATAATAAGAAAGCCCAAACGTTATTTGACATTTTATGATCAACAATTCAGTAAGGGAGAAAGGAGAAAGACATGAAAATATTTTACAAATTTGAGGAATTTATTATTGGATTTTCAATGATTATGGTACTTTTTATATTATCTTTGAATATCATCTTGCGTTTTTTCTTTAGTTCTGGAATTACTTGGGCTGAGGAATTAATAAGATATTCGATTATTTATATCACATTTATCGGTGGGGGAGTTTGTTTTCGGAAAGGAATACACGTTGGTGTAGACGTGCTTTTGGAATCCTTGAATAAGACCGGTAGAAAAACATTACAAATTATTATCCATTTGTTGGGGATTCTTTTCATGTTGTTTTTAATCAAATATGGGACAGATCTAGTTCTGTTTACTAAAGGTACCGGACAATTAGCAGCAGCATTGCAAATTAAAATGTTTTGGGCTTATTTAGCGATTCCATTAGGGGCTTTCCTTTCACTAATTCACTTGATAATTCGAACTGTAAAATTAGTTCGTGGTTATGAAGAGTTCGAACACCAAGGAGGGATTAGTTAGGATGATTGCAATATTACTTGGCTTTATCATCATTTTACTACTAGGGAGTGTACCAATATATGTCTCGCTAGGAATAGCTACATTTGTGGTGACAATTTTTCTAACAGATATCCAGCCCATGTTATTAGTTCAAAGGTTATTTGCGGGTCTAGATCAGTTTGCATTAATGGCGTTGCCATTGTTTATACTGGCAGCCAATATCATGGATGGAGGGGGACTGTCTGAAAGAATTCTAAAATTTGCCCGGGCGCTCGTTGGTCATCTAGCTGGTGGTGTAGCAATGACTACTCAGGTAGCAAGTATGTTTTTTGGAGCACTTTCAGGTTCAGGGCCAGCTACTGTTATTGCGATTGGTAAAATTATGACTCCTGAATTATCCCGTGGGGGTTATAGTAAATCATTTTCATCTGGGCTGTTAGCATCAGCAGGGGCAGTCTCATTAATTATCCCCCCAAGTATTACATTGATAATTTATGGATCGGTTACCGGTGTTTCAGTGGGAAGTTTATTTATCGCTGGAATTGGAGCGGGTATTGTATTCGGCCTTTCTTCCATTTTATACATCATTTATTACGCCCGAAAATATAATATTCCACGTGATAAAAAGGCGACTAAAAGAGAATTATGGAATTCGACAAAAAGAGCTGGTTGGGCTTTAATGATTCCAGTAATTATTTTAGGTGGAATTTACTCGGGAGTATTTACCCCAACAGAGGCGGCTGGGGTATCTGCTGTTTATGCATTATTGATTAGCTTTTTTGTATATAGGGAAATGAATTTAAAAAAGTTTTACAAAATATGTGTCGATTCCTCAATAACAACCGCCCAAGTATTAGTATTAGTTGCAGCAGCACAGGTATTAGGTTGGCTATTAACAAAAGGTCAAGTACCTCAATTGATTGCAACATTCATTGCTGAAAATATCTCCGTACCATTTTTGTTTCTATTACTATTTAATATACTTTTACTTGTGTTAGGAATGTTCATTGAAGGTGTTGCAGCCATAATTATTGTCGCACCATTAGTGTTTTCGGCTGCGATTTCACTTGGGATTGACCCAGTGCATCTGGGAATAATCATGATTGCTAATTTAGCTATTGGTATGTATACTCCTCCATTCGGTCTAAATATATTTGTGACACAAACAATTACTAAAATTAATATGAAAGAGATGTTACCAGGACTTATGGCTTTTTTGTTATTTAACCTTTTTGGGCTAATTATCATAACTTATGTTCCAGATGTGTCATTGTTTTTATTGAAAATTTTAAAATAAGTATAATACAAAAGTGTAATTCAGCTCATCATTTATATGGAGGGAATAAAAATGAGCCTTCATCGAATAGAAAATATATTGAATATGTTAAATGCGATTGGATATACCTGTAAAGGTATGAATAGGTTAGCCTATTCTGAGAATGAATTAAATGTTAAAGAAAATTTCTCGAAAATTTGTGAAGGAATGGGGTTGGTGGTCCGGGTAGATGAAGGTGGAAATTATATTGCCCGGAGGAAAGGCATATTAGATGAATCTCCTCCAGTTTTAGTCGGATCCCATTTGGATACAGTGATTAATGGAGGTAAATATGACGGAACAGTTGGGATAGTTGCTGGATTAGAGTTGATAAGTCGGCTCAACGAAAAAAAGGTTAAGACTCTAAATCCGATAGAAATAATTTGTTTTGCTGGTGAGGAATCTTCAAGATTTGGAATTTCAACGATAGGTAGCCAGTTAATGGCGGGGAAATTAAATAAACAAGAGATTAGTAATATTGTAGATAAAAACAATATTACTTTAAGAGAATCCTTTAAAAATGTAGGTCTGGATATTGAATTAATAGAAATGGCTTCCAGAAAAGAGGAGCAATTAAAGGCATTTTTTGAAGTTCATATTGAACAAGGACCAGTATTGGAAGGGGAAAATATTTCAATAGGGATTGTAACTGGTATTGCGGCTCCTACTAGATTAATTTTGACCGTAAAAGGGAAATCTGGTCATTCGGGGTCTACACCAATGAACTTAAGAAAGGATGCATTTTTAGCGGCATCTGAATTGGCATTATTTTTAGAAGAAATGGCAAACTTGGAGTCTGACAAGGGAACTGTGGCTACAGTTGGTGATTGTGTTGTTGCCCCAGGTGCAATGAATGTCATACCGGGAAAAACGGAAATGAAAATTGATATAAGAAGTCCCGATATGAATTCGAAAAATTTTATATTAAAACAGATAAAAGAAAAAATAATAGATGTTGAAAAGAAAAGAGGCTTATCAATTAATTGTGAAATTTTGACACATGAGGACCCTGTCGTGTTAGGCAAAGACATGATAAAATCTCTTATTCAATCATGTGAAAAATTAAATATTTCATATAAAAAAATGCCTAGCGGTGCAGGACATGATGCCATGAATATGGCAGGGATATGTCCGACGGGATTGATATTTATTCCATGTAGGGATGGTTTAAGCCACCATAAGGATGAATATACATCGATAGAAAATATAAAAATTGGCTGTGATATTTTAGAAGAGGAAATATTAAAGTGGGCAACATGAATTTAAGGGAGTAAATCATTCGTTTTTTCCGAAGAGTAACAAAATGAATGTTTTAGTGGCTACAATATATCCCTGAACTGTTAAAGGAGGAATACTTTTGAAGGATTATAATTTACCGATACTTTCTAACGATAAAGTGAGTAATCGTTATTGGCACATGGTATTAGATGCTACAAAAATTAAAGAAACAATCGATCCCGGACAATTTTTTAATATTCAAACAACAGAATATGGGAGCTATTTTCCTCTGTTAAGAAGGCCATTTAGTATTTTTCGTATCTTTCATGATACTTTGGAATTTCTGTATAAAGTTGATGGAGCAGGTACACAAAGTTTAAAAGAATATCGGCCAAATGACACGATTAATATACTAGGACCAGCTGGGTTTCCTTTTACAATAAGGGATAATAGTCAAAATATTTTATTATTAGCGAGAGGGGTAGGTATAGCCACTTTAGCGGCTCTTGCCCAAAGGGCCGCCCAGGAGAAAAGGAATATTTATGCAATTTTAAGTGCAAGAACAAAAAATGATTTATTAGCGGTAAAAGAATTAGAAAATTATTGTACAAAAATATACGCTGTAACAGAAGAAGAACAAACGAGCGATGTGAATAATGTAAGACAGATTGTAAATAAATTAATTTTTGAAAATAATATTGATGCAGCATATACATGTGGTTCAAGGAGACTTTCAATTTTGTTACAAGAAATTACGAATGAACAGAAAATCTTCAGTCAAGTGGCACTAGAAGAATACATGGCGTGTGGGATTGGTGTTTGTTATTCGTGTGTATGTAAAGTGAAAAAAGATGATGGAATTCATATTGTAAAATCTTGTGAGGAAGGGCCAGTATTTTCCTTAAAGGAGGTTATTTTTGAATGAAAGTACTAAAGAATAAATTAGAGGTGGATATTGGAAGGCTGAAAATACAAAATCCTGTAATGCCTGCTTCAGGGGCCTTTGGAGAGGGGATGGATAAAGTATTAGATTTTAATCTGTTGGGTGCATTAATTCCTAAAAGTATCACTAAAAAACCCCAACCAGGAAATAAAAACCCAAGAGCCTGTGAAACAAAAGGGGGAATGATCAACTCTATAGGGATTCAAAGTAAGGGTTTAGAATATTATTTAAATACAATGATACCATATTATAGTCAATACGATGTCCCGCTAATTTCTAGTATATCAGCCGAATCTATTGAAGAATTTGTAGAAATGTCAAAGGTAATTTCTTCGTCAGAAAATGTAGCAGCTATTGAACTAAATATTTCATGTCCTAACCTAAAGAACAATGGTCAAGCATTTGGAATGAGTGAAGAAATCACTTATGATTTAACATCCCAAGTTAGAAATGCTGTAGAAAAACCGATTTTAGTTAAGTTAACACCTAATGTGACAAATATCCAGTCCATTGCCCTAGCAGCAGAGAAAGCAGGTGCGGATTCTTTAGTAGTTGCCAACACTCCACTTGCAATGGCGATAGATATCCAATCACGTAAACCTAAAATTGCTAATATAATGGGGGGGCTTTCTGGCCCAGCAATTAAGCCAATTATTGTAAGGCAAATATTTCAGGTAAATGAAGTCTGTTCCATTCCAATTATAGGTTGTGGTGGAATAATGGATGCTGCTGATGCTATTGAATTGATACTTGCGGGGGCAACAGCAGTACAAGTAGGAACAGCAAGCTTTGTTAATCCTACAGCAATGATTGATATTATTCATGGTATTGAATCGTATTTAGATGAACATCAATTTAAAAGTGTTAATGAAATTATCGGGAATATCATTATCGAAAATAAACCCAAAGATGATTATAGTTAAATTAAGTGTTGGAAGGGGTGTGCTTTAAAAATGAAGTGGGATCATGTGATAAAAAATGGTATCGTTACTTCAACAGAACATTGTTTTAAAGGTAATTTATATATTAAAGATGGTAAAATTGCTGCAATTACAACGAAGGATGTTATTGAAGATGCTCGTGAAATAACCGATGCTTCAGGATGTCATGTATTACCCGGTTTAATGGATATTCATATTCATTCTAGGGACCCTAGTTCAACCTACAAAGAGGATTTTTATCACTCAACTCTGGCTGCAGCTGCGGGGGGTGTGACACTTGTATTTGAAATGCCAAATACGAATCCACCAATTAATAATGTTGAGAATTTTCAAAAACAAGTAAGTAATTTTTCTAGTAAAGCCAACGTAGATTTTGCTATTTGGGGAATTTGTTTAGGAGACCTTAATTTGGAAAGTATCAAATTACTTTCCGAGGTCGGAGTCATTGGATTTAAATTCTTTTGGGGATATGCAATAAATAAAGATACTTATGAATTGGTTTATAATTACGATGCTGAAATGGAAAATATTATACCTCCTCTAAGTGATGGAGAAGTTTATAAAATTTTTAAAGAGGTTGCAAAAACAGGAAAAGTTTTATCCATCCATGCAGAAAATAATGAACTAATTGAGATTTTAACGAATGAAATAAAGAAATCAGGTAGAACAGATTATGACGCATTCATTGAGGCTAGACCAGATTTAGCTGAATTAACAACGATTCAAACAGGTATTTCATTTGCAGAGAAGGCGGGGACTAAATTACACATTCTTCATGTTACTTCAGCAAAGGGAGTTAATGCAATAAGTGAGGCGCAAAAAAGAACAAATCAAATTACAGCTGAGACTTGTCCCCAATTTTTGTTTTTAAATGCTGATGATTATGATGATGTAGGCCCAATGATGAAGGTTTATCCACCAACAAAATATAAAGGAGACCAAGACAGACTTTGGGAAGGTATAGATGATGGAACAATTTCAATTGTTTGTTCTGATCATGCACCACATACCGAGGAAGAGAAAACGGGTGATCTTTGGTCCATACCGGCAGGAATGTGTGGAGTTGAAACTTTAGTTCCACTGATGTTAAATGCAGTAAATGAAAATAAAATAACGATACAACAATTAGTTTCTCTTTTGTCATCAAATCCTGCAAAGCAATTTGGTTTATATCCAAGAAAAGGGTCACTACAAGTTGGTACTGATGCCGATATTACTATTGTAGATTTGAACCAACCATTTAAAATTAAAAGGGAAAATTTGCATAGTAAAAGCAAAGTAACAGCCTTTGATGGATTTACTGGAAAAGGAAACCCTGTAGCAACCATTGTTAGGGGTAAGACTGTAATGAAGGATGGGAAGATAATTGTAGAAAATCATGGGAAATTAGTTAGACCAATATCGTAAGATTCATCTGTTAAATAGCTAAGAGAATATTCAGAAAACTTGCTTCTGTGAAAATTAAGATATATCATTAATCTATCATGATTTCATATTTAAAGTGTAAATTTCACAAAGAAATTACTTTTTATTCATCCATCCATGATTTTCAAAATAGATTAAAATTAAAGGAGTGGCCCCTATGGGTAAGGTCGAAAAAACGAAAGCTTTTAGTAAGCTGTATGATTTATTAATATATTATTCGGAAAATCGAGACCAGCCAATTGATAATAACTTTAACTTTATGGAAGAAGTGGAGAAACTTTGTGATATCCTAGATTTAGATGTTGAAATGATAAAAGAGGAATTTAAATTAAACGCATTTTAGTGAATATTAAAAGTTTACCGGGAAGATTTTGAGTTGATTGTAATTTTAGCCATTTTTTGGGATATTGTAGGGTTTTAAAATTTGCTACTTTGAAAAATATAAAAAGGGAAATATTAAACGTCCAGTCAATTAGTTGATCTGGACGTTTTTAGGATGGAGCATACCGGGCTTGAACCGGTGACCTCTTGTCTGCCAGACAAGCACTCTCCCAACTGAGCTAATGCCCCTGAAAAGAAATTGGATATAAAATGACACTAATCAATATTATATATTTTTTCAGGGAATTAGCAAATGATTTAAGTCGATAAGAGACTTTTGATAGATTTGGTAAAAATAATAGAGTGAAGAAATTCTTACGGACAAATACTCTCATTTTAATGATAAAAACTGATAATAATAAAATCTTGAGGTCGTCAAAAGGATATTTTAAACAAAATGATTACTCCAATGAGTGCCTTGCTGCCCTAGGAGTATCATTTTCATTGAAATGATTACCACAAGAAAATCTTAAGGTCGTCAAAAAGGAATTTTAAACAAAATGATTACTTCAAGGAGGGCCTTGCTGCCCTAGGAGTATCATTTTCATTGAAATGGTTACTACAAGAAAA
>DAMCTP010000002.1:0-15252 GCA_032113595.1 Pseudogracilibacillus sp. | reverse complement strand
AATGCTTATTCGTGACCTTCTATCTGCAATTTCAATTGAGAAGGTAAGGATTAATGCTTATTCGTGACCTTCTATCTGCAATTTCAATTGAGAAGGTAAGGATTAATACTTATTCGTGCCCTTCTATCTGCAATTTCAATTGAGAAGGTAAGGATTAATGCTTATTCGTGACCTTCTATCTGCAATTTCAATTGAGAAGGTAAGGATTAATACTTATTCGTGCCCTTCTACATGAAAATTCCAAGGAGAAGGGCAGTCAGATAACCCGTAAGCACACAGAAACATCTTACGATATCCCTATGTCACACTATTCACTTTTTAACCCATGTATTTTTGTAATTCATGACCATATCAAATACCTCTTTTGTTGTATAAGTTGGCGTATATTTAAATTTACTTTTCAGCCTTTCATTTAATAAAACTGGACGGTAACGAAGGAAATTTACTTGTTCTTCACCGTACTGGGTCAGGCGTAATCGTTTCAAAATAAACAATGCTACTTTAATAAGCCATGCCGGTATACGAATTACTTTTTTATTCAATGTAGCCCCAATTTGATCAATTGATAAAGCCCCATCACCCGCTACATTAAAAATTCCCACTTCCTCGCCATAAATCCCTTTTACAATACAAGCGATAACATCCTCATCCCAAATGAAAACGAATGGGCTATTTGAACCTGACACACCGAGCAAATAACGTTTCTCAAACAAATTCGTTATTTGATTGTCAACTTCTTTCCCTAGAATAGTCCCGATACGAAAAATGACCTGTTCCAAATTTGGATGTTTTTCTCTGTACATAGCCATCATTTCTTCTACTATTCTTTTGTGATCAGAATAAGCAAACTCCTTGTTGCCACGAAGGGGTGTATCTTCATTTATCCAGTCTGGATTATCAGCATGATACCCGTATGTTGCTCCACTGGATGAAATTATAATTCGTTTTACATTATTCTCAACACATGCTTGTAGCACATTTTCCGTTCCCAATACGTCAACAGAATATTCAAATTCCCGGTTACTTTTCTTACCCGGCGTGACAATTGTTGCCAAATGGACGACAGTATCAATTTCTTTTTCTTTCATCAATTTACTCATGCCAGTAGATCGTACATCGATTCTGATATGTTCAGTAAATTCATCTAATTCATACACCGGTGTCTCCCGTAAATCAGTCGCAATAATTTTTGACGGTTGTTCGAGTTTTTTATTTTTCTCTTGTAAAAGATGCACCAACTGGCTCCCAATATAGCCAGAGGCACCTGTTATTAAAATATTCATGCTGAAATCCTTTCTGCTTTGACCCTATCACGTTTTGACCAAAAGAGGGCAAGTGACATACCGGAAATGACATGCCAAATCGACCACCAAGCCGCAACTATAGCCATTCCACCCAAACCATTAAAAAAGTTAAATATTAAAATTAAACCAAGACCAGAGTTTTGGATGCCAACTTCAATGGCAATTGCCCTTCTGTCTATTTCGGGTAAACGTGTTAACCGGGCAGAGAAATAACCTGATAACAAAGCAATTAAATTGTGTAAAAAAACAGCAACAACTACCATACCAACGAAATCAAGAAAATGTTGGAAATTAGCGGCTAATGCACCTAACACAAAAATAATGAAAAACGTAATCGAAAAGCGTTTCATCCATATACTCCACTTTTTCGATTGCTCTGGAAATTTATGATTTACTAACATTCCAATCATAAGAGGTATTCCCAATAAAATAATAATTGTTTGGACTAAATCAAATGGACTAATTTTAAATGAACGCAAAATTTCATTTGTCGGTCCATATAATGATCCCCATAACATCGTATTTAACGGTGTCATGATCATCGAAAATGCTGTTGATGTTGCTGACATACTTATCGATAGTGGTGTATTCCCTTTTGCTAAATGCGTTAAAAAATTTGATAAATTCCCCCCTGGGCAAGCGGCAACTAAAAACATCCCTAAGGCAATACTCGGTCTCGGTTGAATCGCTAATACTAATAAATAAGTAAGTGCCGGCATGACGAAAAATTGCGCAGCTAAACCAATAATAAACGGTTTTGGTGATTTTAATGTGCGTTTAAAATCACTCGGTTTTAAATCTAGTGCCACACCAAACATAATAAATCCAATCGCAATATTCATAATTAATAATGTCGTTGGATTAAAATTTAGTTGTACCTCATCTATCCCCATATTACTCCCCCTTCGGCTCGTCGTGTAAATCTTTAAAAAATCTTAATCCAGGTGCCCACATATGTTTTACTGGGTCCACATCACAATGGATAACAGCACATTTCCTTGCTTCGATAGAACGTTTGATTGCGCCTTCCAAATCTTTAGGATCACTGACACGTTCCCCATGTGCCCCCATACTAATGGCTAATTTATCGAACTCAATTTCACCTAAATCAGACTCAATGCTCTCTTTTTCACTTAATGATTTTTTAACGAGTGTTTTAATTGGTCTTAAGGCAAAATGTTGATTCATTTTCACCATTCCCCACTGTTTATCAGTAAAAACAAGATAAACAACTGGTAAATCATAACGAACCGCCGTTTCTATTTCTTGCGGATGAAAACCTGCGGCACCGTCACCAATTAAACAACAAACAGGTTTATTTGGATTGGCAACCGCTGCACCAAGCGCTTGTGCCATTCCCGCACCTAACATGCCAAATTTAAATGTAGAAAAAACATTCCCCGGCTTTTCAATTTCATAATAAAAATTAGACCAAATTACTGTATTCCCACCATCAAATACGACTGGAGAATCACTTGGAAACACTCTGTTACTTATTGCTGGTACGTGAGCCGAATTCATCGGCGATGCTTTATCCTTTAATTTTTCATCGAGTTTTTTCCGATGTTTCTCTTTTTCTTTTACGAACTGATTGATTAATTTTTTCCGTTGCTTTAATTTAAGTTTGTCGCCTCTTTTTAATAATGATTCGTATAAGGCTGTTAAGAAGTTTTTAATATCTGATTGGATGGCTATTTCGACAGGTTTATTCGCCCCTATTATTTGTGAATCTAAATCGACTTGAATGACCTTTTGGTCTTTATTCCAATAAGGTGCTTTCCCCCACCAATCTGTTTCCCCTAATCTCGATCCTAATACGAGCACAACATCTGCCTCATTACGCATGTCATTATTAACTTGAATATGAAACATTGGCATCATTAATTCATTGCTTTCTCTAATGGCTGATCTTCCCGCCCAACTAGTGGTAATCATCATTTGCAGTCTTTCGGCTACTTTTTCTAACATATTCGATGCCTTAGAATGAATAACCCCTCCTCCAGCATGAATGATCGGAAATTTAGCTTTTAATAGTATATTGATAACATCATTTATTTGATCTGTTGTCGGTGACGGATATGTTGTCATCCGGTATTGTTCAGGTTCCATAAATGTAAGATCGGCTTTAAACTTCCCATTCATAATATTTTCTGGAATATCTAAATGGACAACACCAGGCCTGCCTTCATAACATTTTCTAAGAGCCATTCTGACCATTTCTGGTATTCTATCAAATGATGGAATAGCCTCACTCCATTTTGCAAACTGGGAAATAACCCCTGTCTGATTAAAACATTGATAAGTTCCGCCCCTATCTGGATACATAATTCCGGTCCTTCTCGCACTAGTAATCACTAATACGCGATTTCCTTCCCCTTCTTCTACCACTAATCCCGGCAATAAGTTGGCGACCCCTGGCCCATTACTTGCCATACATACACCGAGTTTCCCGGTTGCTCTTGCATAGGCACCAGCCATATGGGCGGCACCCGTTTCATGTCTAGGAGAATAAAGTTTCATATCATTTTCTTTCAACTTGGAATAAAAACCAAAATAGGTCCCGTCAATTATTCCGAAGACATTCTCCACACCTTCTTTATGTAACATTTTTGCGACAACTTCTCCACCTGTCCATTCAGCCATTTATAATTCCTCCTGTATATTTAATATCATTTTTTCAAAAACTTGCTGCGTTTCTTTTTTTGTTGGTATTTTTCGATTCGTTAAAATTCCGTTCCCTGATAGTGCATCTGTTACTAAAGTTGGTATTAATGATTGTAATTGATTTATTTGTATCAATTGACGTGCATTCACATATAAATTAAATTGATTATTTAATGAATGTACATAATCAACCATATCATCAACCCCGAGCATATCAGCAACTTGCTGATAACGTTCATATGTCACTTCCATCGTAAATTCGATTACTGGGGGCAACATGATAGCAACACTCAGTCCATGCGGAATATTTAACTTAGCCCCTAGGGCCCGTGCTGTTGCATGGGCTAAATTTGTTGATGAATTAGAAAATGCCATCCCTGCCAAGCTACTTGCATAAAGCATTTTTTCCCTTGCTTTCAAATTTTCAGGATCATCGTATACGATTGGCAAATTTTCGCTTATGAGTTGCATTGCTTCTAGGGCAAACATATTAGTCCACCCGTTTGCCTTGGTGGAAACAAACGCTTCTAGTGCATGCGCGAATGCATCCATTCCCGTTTGAGCTGTAATATGTTTTGGCATCGTCACTGTTAATTGCGGATCCAAAATCACAACATCAGGTATTAAATCCGGATGCCCGGGATTATATTTAATATGTTTTTCACTATCAGTGATGACACTTACTTTTGTTACTTCACTTCCCGTTCCTGCAGTTGTTGGCATTGCAATGAGTGGATAGCCTGAAATTGTCATTTCGTTTTGCAAATCTGCGATTGTTAAATGTTTATTTTTTGCAATAACGGCCGTCGCTTTTGCTAAATCTAAAATACTACCTCCACCAATCGCTACAATTCCATTTGCCCCGGACTTGAGGAAGGCATCTACTGATATTGATAAATCTTCAGTAGTAGGCTCACCGGTCTTTTTATGAAAAAAAGTAACACTTGCATTTAGTTCATCAACCATCGATGTAATCGTATTCATTTCTTGATGATTCCGTTGACTTACCATTACAAATAGATGATTCATTCGTAATTGTAATGAGACTTCAATTAATTGTTGAAATGTACCAACCCCTTGGATCAACTTCTTGGGCATATGTATAGTCTGCACCATTTAATCACCTACCTTACTTTTCTCATCGATTCATTTTAATACGAAATTCATACATTCCTGGTTTCACAGCACTTGTATAAAATTCGATGATATCCCCATTTGGATTACGGATGATTCGTTCAACGATTAATACATTTGTACCTTTTTCTATTTGAAGTGGTGTAGCATCTTCATCATCCACCTGTTTACATGAAATACTTTGTTCGGCTTCATGCATATCAACATTTAATTCATTTTCCATGACATCATAAATTGTCACTTCATCTAAATTATAATCAGTTAACTTTTCACCCAATTCAATCGCAACATAATGTCGCTCGATGGCAATTGGTTCCCCATTAGCAGTTCTTTGACGTTTAATCATCATTAATTTGCTATCGATTTTTGTATTAAGAATAAGCAGTGGTTTATCGATTGTTTTTATCGATAATAATTTCGACCCCGGGGTTAACCCCATTTTTTTCACTGTATCTGTCAAACTATGTAATGTATGTAACCATTCTTCGATTGCTTTTGATTGTGTAATGAACGTTCCCTTCCCATGTACTTTTTTTAAAATCCCCTCATGAACTAGATTATTAACCGCTTCTCTAATCGTAGTTCTACTTACCGAAAATCGGTTCATTAATTCACGTTCACTAGGAATTTTTTTTTGGTAACGCCCTTCAATAATTTCCTTTTTTAACAGTTCTTTAATCTGAAAATGGTATGGTACGGGATTCCCTTCTTCAAGCATATATATCCCCTTTCACTCATCATGACGTCACTACCAGTTTACTTATTAATATTTTAGCAAAATTTATTTTAGATGTATAGTAATATCTAGCCTTCATTTATAAGTAGTAAGGAGACTTTTATTAATTTTCCTCTTCCACCATGTTATAAATAGTAAGATGAAAGGAATCGGGTATAAAAGAAAGGTATAAGCATAATATACTAATGCATGTTCTAATCTTATTCTTGTTTCACTTAGGTAAAAGGCTAATATTCCTACTAATAAACTAAAGATGATGAAAATAATCCCTTTATACCATTTATTGTTCACAAGAAATAACTTTATCGTTTCATTATATGTAATGTGTAAAAATAAACTACACCGAATATAAGAGCCAAAAGTCATTAAAATAAGGGCATATACATCAAGACGATCAACAAAGTTAATATTAATGATTTTAACGATTTCTAATGCTGGGTAATTAAAACTTTTAGATTGTCCTAAACCAAACGTCATTATAACTCCTGTCATTGTAGATAACATCATCATTACATTTGCGAATACACCTAACATCCAAACAAATAATAACCTTTTTTCCTTATTTGATTTAATCGGGGCAATGATTAAAAAAAGCAATTCTATCCAGACATTACTCAACAAAATTGTCCCTAATATGACTGGTATCCACCCATCCTCCAAAAAAGGCATTAGATCTAGAAAATTACGATCTCTAAAATTTATAAATGTGATAGAATGACCGGTAAACATCACAGTAAAAAATAAAATACCAGCCGTTAAAGCAATTGCTTTTGTACTTTTTAGTGCTGCATACATACTTAATAACAAAAATGCTAGTACAATAACAAATAACGGGGTCCTTTGTAAAAAAACCGTATTCGTCATCTCTGAAATAATGGCTAAAGAAAGACCCGATAATAACAGATAATACACCATGATGATCAATATAAATATTGTCGTCATACCCCGACCAATTAATTGATGAAGAGATTGATGAATATCCTTATTAGTAAATTTAAGACGTATAAGATAAATCGAATATACAAATAAACTACCTATGAACAAGGAAATAAGCGCCGACATCCAGCTATCCCTTCCGGCTAAATTTAATGCCAATGGTAGTAATACAACATGTCCCATAATAGGTAGGGTTAATACTATTAAAAAGAAAGTCTCCCATTTATTAATCATACAACTATTTTATCCTTTTAAATTGATATACTTTTTGATCATTCTTTTCCGGTGGTTGGTAACCAGGTTTGTTAATTAATCCCTTACTTTTAATAATTGTTTCAACTTCAATCACTATTTTTGCATTAGAAAAAACATCGCCCCATTCATCCCTAACCTTATTAAATTCATCAACCTGTTGGCGGTAAGTTTGTCGCCCAATATTTGTCACATCTGTTTTATATTCTTTTTGCAATTTATATAATGTTGACTCTATATCACTTTTAATTTTTTCACTGATTTTTTTTGAAAAAGTTTTACTCCATTCTTCTATTGAAGACACTTCCAGCTGTTGATCGGCTAATGTCCCAATTGCTTTAGCATGAATGTGTACTAATAAGTTTTCACCTTGTAAATCTGTTTCCAATTTTATGTGTGATTTTTTAAGCTTTAATGAGGCATTTCCACCTATTTCATCATTTGAAATAGTTATCGTTCCGCCCTCAGCTTCTTTATTCATCCACAGTAAACCGAAGGTATCCTCCTCGTTTAATTCACCTACCATTTTTCCTTCTTTGAATACTGCAGCACCTGTTAGTTTCGATAATATTTTTCCATCATCTTTAAAAGTTGTTATTGTAGGTAATACTCCATTGTTAAATGGCCCTAACATGTTCCTCATAAATTCTCTCGTTTTCCCGGAAGGATAACTCGAAACATATTTGGCATATTCAATACTTGAGATCAATTCCTCTGATAAAATATCACTGAAAATATTATCAGTTGTAAAAATTTCTTTCGGCATAACATCCGAAATAAATAAATGACTGTTTAAGCGAATCATATTTTCCCTTCTCAAAATATCTAAAAAAATTAACATATCATCTTCTTTTGCTATTTCATCATGAATAACCCATATATCTGTATGGGTAAAAAACAATCGCCGTTTAGCAATACTAATTAATTCCCTTGATGCGTCGGTTAAAGACTTAGTTGTTATTTCTAATAACACACTTTCATGCTGTACTTCCCCAGATGTAGCCCCTTCTTCCGCGGGTGAAATAGCCTCTAATACAACATGATAGTGATCTCTTTCTTTATCTTTACTTACTCCAACTCCAACGACCATAATTGCTTCATTAAGTTCAATACTGTCCCAACATCCTGTTAATAAAAAAATGACTGATATCACCATGATATATTTTAATATATTCATTATTAGTCCTTTTCTTTTAAATTATTTGGTACTTGTCGAAATCTAATCGGTCGTACATTAGGAATACTTTTAGGGCGATATTTTAACAGTGGATAAGGAAGACGAACTAAAAAGTCTTTCAAATCTCGCAAGTAAAATGGCATCAGTGGTTGTAAATAAGGAACTCCCATTGAAGTTAAATTTACCATATGGGTTAACGTAACTAAGATACATATCATTAAACCATAAAAACCGAATATGGCACTCGGAATGACATATATGAGTCTCAATAATGACACAAGACCAGCCACAGGAGTAACAATGAAAGTGGTAATCGATGCAGTTGCCACTACAATAATTGTTTGCGAGCTAATGATTCCCGCTTGGACAGACACCTCGCCAAGAATTAGAGCTCCGACAATACTTACCGCCTGACCAATGGCCCTTGGCATTCTAATCCCAGCCTCTCTCACTATCTCGAATAAAATTAATAGCATTAAGGTTTCAAGTACAAGGGGAAGTGGAACCCCCTCCCGTGATTGTTCCAATGATAATAAAAAGGTAGACGGAATCATTTCTTTATGTAAATTAACCGCACATATATATAATGCCGGTAACAGAATACTTAATAAGAAAGCCAAAAAACGTAGTAACCGAACAAAACTAGCATAAAATGGTTTAGATCCATAATCTTCAACATCTTGGAGTTTTTCTATAAATAAACTTGGATAAAATAACACCATAGGGTCACCATCTACCATGACCCCAACCCTTCCTTCCATCATCATCGCTGCAAGTTGATCGGTTCTCTCAGTGTTGCCCGCTGTGGGAAATATTGAATATAAATGTTCTCCTAAATATTGTTCAATTTGTCCCGAACTTGTAATATCATCAACAATAATGTCATTTATCCTTTTCTCAATCATCTGTACAATTGATTTCTCTACAATACCTTCTATATAGGTGATGGCAACATTTGTTTGGCTAAATTCACCTATAATAAACATTTTATGCTTTAAATTAGGGTTGGCAATTCGTTTTTGAAGTAAAGCGATATTCGTATGAACATTTTCGATAAATCCTTCCCTAGGACCACATACTACAGTCCCAGTTGGTGGTTCCTCAATAGAACGTGTTTCCGATTTTTCGGCGGCTATTACTAATCCAATTGATATTCCATTAATTAATAAAACAACTGATCCTTTCATCATTTTTAATATACATTCATTTAAATGTTCCTCTTCATCGACTTTATTTACATATAGACTTTTTTTAATAGATATTAAATAATCTTCTCCATTACTTAATTTCAATGACAACAATGGTGCAATTAATTGTTTTTGAACGATGTCATCATCTATTAATCCGTCAATTCCCATGATAAAAAGTGAAATTGCTTTACCGTCTTTTACATTAATCGTAAAATCCCTTTGGAAAACCTTTGATATATTTGATAATGTATGAAATAATACTTTTTTATTCTCTTCTATTTTGTCACTAACTAGAATAGTTTGATTAGCCTTCCAAAATTGGGTCGTTTCAGTCATATTTTATCGTTCACCTTTTATCATTGATTAACAAACAGCAATGTTATTATGTGAGAAATTAGCCAATTTATACTTACGAAAAAAAAAGGAACCTACGGTCTTATAGGCTCCTTAACATTATTATTAATAATTATTTACTCTTTACGATACAACTCATTAAACGATCTTCAATTTCACTAGCCGTTTGTGTTAGACGTTCATCATCAATCATTTCCATTAACATTGTTGGCTTCGGCATCCCGATTTTCGTCTGTCCATTGTCATCATAAACAACAATTTTACAAGGTAAAAAGTAGCCAACCATTTGATTCGTCGTTAACACTTTTTTCGCTTCTAGTGGATTACATACTTCTAAAACAACATATGATTGGTCAAAGTCTAATCCTTTTTCCTTGAGCTTATCTTTTATATCAAATTGCCACAGAATGCCAAACTTTTCCTCCATTAAATTTTCTTCTAGGGATGCTATTGCCTCCTCAATACTTTTCTCCGTTTCTACTGTGTAATGAAACATTTCATCATCTCCTCATAATTTTATAATCTATCTTTAAAACAAAATATCATACCAAATTTTAATGGCTGTTGCTAAAATTAAAGCAGCAAGTATCCATTGTAATATGTTAGTATTGACCTTTTTACCCACATTTGCCCCTATTGGTGCACCAAGTAAACTTGCAATCACCATAATGATTGCAGGTATTAACAACACCTGACCTGTGGTGATTTTCCCTATCGTCGATCCAATTGACGAAATAAAAGTAATTGCTAAAGATGATGCTATTGTCATCCGTGTCGGGATTTTTAATACTAACAACATAATTGGTACTAAAATAAACGCCCCTGCTGCACCAACAATTCCAGCGCCAAAACCAACTACTAATGCTAGTGTTGTAGCCAAAAATTTATTAAATGTTACTTCGTCATAAGGAATATTATCTAGCCCTTTTTTTGGTACAAACATCATGATCGTAGCAATCGTGGCTAAACTAGCATAAACAAGATTAATGCCACTTTCATTAAAAAATCCAGAGCTATATGCACCAATAAAACTTCCGATTAAAATGCTAATTCCCATATATAGAATTAGTTTTTTATTTAAAAGCCCACCTTTACGATATGCCCATACTCCACCTATCGTCGCGAAGAAAACTTGCACTGCACTAATCCCAGACACTTCGTGTGCAGTATACGCGACCAATCCTAATAATGGTGGGATGTATAATAACATTGGATATTTAATGATCGAACCACCAATTCCTACCATTCCCGAAATAAATGACCCTATAAACCCTATAAGAAAAAGTGTAACGATTAATAATATATCCATTCCATTCCCCTTTTGATACATTTCCATTTTTCTTTATTTTTAAAAGAGAAAGGGATCCATGCAAATGAATCAACAAAGAATATTAGATAGTTCTTTTGATTATTTTATGAATCCCCAATCTCTTGATTAAAGTCACTTTGAAATAGTTTGATATTGATAACATTAAATTCAACACTTTAATATAACGATAACGATTTATCTAACAGCACAACGATTTGGTCCAATTTCCATTTCTCGTTGTTTTTCTTCATCTGGTGTCATTTTCCCCATATTCGTTTCACGAATTTCCTGATAGGCATTAGGTTGAGGGGGTAAATTTTCTGTTACAATTTTACGAAACTCTTGGTCATCCTCAATATTTAATCCATGATTTTGGGCAATCAATGTGCCTAATTTCTCGGAAACTGATCCATCATAGTTTAATTCATCAATAATCATAAAGTGTGCAGGAAGTACGATAAGATCCTTCGATAATTCTCGATATCTCTCATATAATGTTTTGCGTAAATCACTTACCCAATCATCCGCTAACCCAGCCAAATCTGGTCTGCCTATTGAATCAATAAACAAAATATCCCCTGTCATTAAATAGTTGCTATCTACCACAAAAGAGGTCGAACCAATCGTATGCCCCGGTGAATATAAGGCATGAATGTCAATCGTTGAGTTTCCTATAGCAACTTCTACATCACTTTCTAAAGGTTCAAATTGATAGACTACTTCTAGAGCATCCTTTGGCGGTAACCAATAAGTAGCCCCTGTTTCTTTAGCAATTTGTCTGCCACCTGAAATATGATCTGCATGAAGATGTGTGTCAAATACATGCTTGATTGTTGCATGTTTTTCCTTTGCAAAATCTGTAAACACTTGTGTCATTCTTGTTGGATCAATAATCGCAGCTTCACCATTTGATAGGATCATATAAGATAGACAACCTTTACCGAGTCGAACGAACTGATAAAGCTCACCACCACCATTTAAATTGCCTATTTTAACTGGTTCTAAATATTCGCTCCAATCTTTCATTCCACCTTTGAAATACGATGCCTCGATTCCGACTTCATCAAGCATATCGGCAATCATCATCGCCGAGCCTTCTTTGGCACATACGACAACGATTTCTTGAGCTTTTGGTAATTTTTCTAAAATTGATTCGACTCCATCCAATAAATCAAAGTATGGAACATTTAAATATTCAAAATTTTCGCCTTCTATTTTCCAATCTTTAAATGCATCTTCATTACGAACATCTAATATAAAAAGTTTTTCTTTATTAATTACCTTTTTCGCTACATCTCTAGCAAAAATTGGTTGAACTGCCATCTCGCACCCTCCATTTTTGTCATATAATTATTTTTGCAATGCAGCCATAATACTGTTTGGATCGAATCCAATGATCCATTGACCATTTACTTCGGTTTGTGGTACTCCCATTTGTCCGGTTTTATTCACAACATCTTGCATTGCTTGGGGGTTTCTTTCTACATTTACTTCTTTGAAGTCAATATCATTTTCAGATAAAAAATTTTTAACCATGACACAATATGGACAAGTAGACGTAGTATAAACTGTAATATTATTCATTTTAAGCCTCCTTCGTTAATAATCCTTCTGTTTCATATTCCCATTGACCCATGCCAGGTACAACGTTTTTCACATTTCCATAACCCTTTTCGGTTAATTTTTGAGCAACGACATCACTTCGGTTACCTGAACGGCAAATGATGTATAATTGATCTTCAGCATTTAGTTCCTCCAAACGACCCTCTAATTCACTTAATGGAATTGAAATAGCCTTTGGAATATGTTTAAAAACATATTCTGCTTGTTCTCTTACATCGACAATGACTATGCTGTCATTTTCATCCATAGCCTCTTTCAATTCATCATTACTTACAACATAAGGATGTTTCGCTTCCTCTTTTATTTCCTCGTTACTCGTTTTCCTTAAATAATGAGTTAGCACACCTTCCCTTTCAATTGTCCCTAAATAATCATGACCAATGCTATCAGCCCAAGCTTTTAAATCTGCTGTTGAGCCCTGGTCTGTTGCCTGTACCTCAATCACTTGACCCGGCAATAAGTCTTTCATTGCCTTCTTTGTTTTTACTATTGGCATTGGGCATGCCAATCCTTTTGCATCTAAAAATTTATCGGTATTAATCAAAAATGTTCATCCTCCAAAACCTATTTTTACTTCTCCATCCCAATAGATCATCCCACCAACCATATTGGCAGCATCATAGCCATATGCTTGTAAAAATTGTGTCGCCACGCCACTGCGATTTCCCGAACGACAAACAATTACATATTCTTTTTCTTTATCTAATTCAGATATCCGTGATTGAATTTCACCTAATGGGATATGAATTGCATCTGGTATCATTCCTGCCTGAACTTCCATCGCTTCTCTAACATCTATCACCGATACATTGTTAGACTCTTTTAATAACTTTTGTAACTCACTTGGTGTTATTTCCTTCATTTAATTCATCTCCCCATTTAGTTTAAGGTCGCCAAGTAACAATGCCACCCTTTACATTTGTCACTTTTTCAAAGCCCCATTTTTTCAATTTCTTTGCTGCCTTATTACTTCTCATGCCACTTTGACACAATAGGACAATATTTTTATTTTTATCAAATTTTGCCTGTTGTTGATTCATGTGGGCTATTGGGATATTTTTAAATCCCTTAATATGATTTACACTAAATTCATGTGGTGTGCGAACATCAATTAATTGATAATTTTTATTTTTTATTATTTTTTTGAGTTCTTCAGTCCCTATATGATTTACACCTTTTGCTGGGAGAAATTGTGAACGGAAAAACCATATTATAATGATTCCTAATATAATATAAAAGATTATTTCCACGTAATACCCACCTTTTTAAATAAATAAATTTACATTCCCATCTTCTGCATCACCCAGGTAAGCAGCGACACCCGCATATTCTATATCATCGAGTAACTCTTCTTTTTTAATACCAAGTAAATCCATGGTCATCGTACAAGCAACCAATTTAACATCTTGGTCTTGTGCCATTTCAATTAAGTCAGGTAATGGCATTGCTTGATGCTTTTTAATGACTTTTTTAATTAATTTAGGGCCAATTCCTGCATAATTCATTTTCGATAATCCCATCTTATCAGCACCACGCGGCATCATTTTACTAAACATTTTCTCAATTAGACCTTTTTTTACTTTTATAGGTGAATCTTTTCTAAATGCATTTATTCCCCAGAAGGTAGCAAAAACAGTTACTTCGTGATCATATGCTGCAGCCCCATTTGCGATAATAAAAGCAGCCATTGCTTTATCATAATCTCCACTAAATAATAAGATGTTTGTCTTTTTTACCTTCGACATTTTTCCCCTCCTTTTTTCTTACTAATACCCGTATGGGTATATAAAAACAATAAAAAATATAGTGGATTTTATACCACTATGGGTATGATATAGGAGACGTAAATAAATGTCAAGAGGTTGATTTACCTACTATTCACTAGTAATTTAACGGCCTCTTTAATTTGATCTTCCGTACTCCCGCCATTTTCAATTTGTTCTCTTACACAGTGCTCTAAATTCGAACTAACTACTACCCCAATAGCACGATCAATTGCATTTCTAGCGGCTGTCATTTGTCCAACTAATTCTTTACAGTCCTTTCCTTCTTCCATCATTCGTAGTACAGCTCTTACTTGCCCTTCTACTCTTCTCATTCGATTTTTTAATTCTTTTGCATATTCCAAGTAGTTTCCCCCTTTGCTTAATTCATCATACTCTCATTAGATTATCTACAAGTTTAGAATTAGTTTAATTACATTTTATACCCTCAAGGGTATTATGTCAAATTAAAATCTCTTGATTTATTCGTTTTTTGTCCACGTTTATTTATCCATTTGTCACTAATTCACCTATTTATTTATAAATATCACTCTTCACTAAATTCATTTCCGCATCTTTTTTTGCTTGTTTTTTTGAGTTACCATACCCGTAACTATATGGTGAAAGTATTTTTGCTACCCCGAATTGACACATCATATCCGCGATTTCAGCAAAATCCACATTGAATATATAAATAACTAATTGATTATTTTCCTTAACATATTGTTTCACTTTTGTATTAAACTGCGCATCTATAATTAGGGTTTACTGAACATCCCAAATTGTTTAACTGAAGTTCCAATCAATTTA
>DAMCTP010000001.1:84445-168548 GCA_032113595.1 Pseudogracilibacillus sp. | reverse complement strand
AAATTGATTGGAACTTCAGTTAAACAATTTGGGATGTTCAGTAAACCCTAATTAAATTTTATTTAACCAATTTTTTATATTTAATTTTAAAAAATATAATTATAATGGATTAAAGTAGATATCAATATTTTATTGCCATAGGCATCTCTTTTAAATAGGAGTTGCTTTTTTATTTATTAGTGATATTTGCTAAAAATGACAATGGGTCATGCAATCGCGATTTTAATTAATTAGAGGTCAATTTCTAAATGTATGTGTTGACCCTAACGTTGCGTAATATATTAATATGAATATCGAAAGGGGGGGGAAAACAATGATGAAAGTTAAGGAACTTGCTGATTTAGTTGGTATTAGTGTGCGAACGTTACATTATTATGATGAAATCGGCTTGTTGTCACCACAAAAAACAACTAATACTGGTTATCGTCTATATTCAAATGATGACCTTGAAATTTTGCAACAAATTTTATTTTTCAAAGAACTGGATTTTCCATTAAAAGAAATAAAACAAATTGTCAGTAGCACTTCATTTGATCAACGAGAAGCATTAATTCAACATCGAAAAACATTAATTAATAAGCGAAAACAACTTGATAAATTAATTAATACTGTTAATAAGACAATTAAACATATGAAGGGAGAAATTCAAATGACAAATGAAGAAAAATTTGAGGGATTTGATTTTAGTCATAATCCATATGAACAAGAAGCACGAGAAATTTGGGGAGATAAAGCCGTTGATGAAGCAAATATTAAAGTAGCTGGCATGTCTATCGAGGCACAAAAATCCGTATCGGAAATCTATATAAAACTTGCATCTATTCGAAATACCCCACCTAATTCTATAGGTGCACAAGAAACAATTGAAGACTGGTTTAATTGTTTGAACAACCACTTTGGAAGCTATTCACTCAATGATTTCAAGGGATTAGGTAAGGCGTATGTTGATGATGAACGATTTACAAAAAACATTGACCAATTTGGTGAAGGATTAGCAAAGTTTATGTGTGATGCAATGAGTTACTATGCAAAGGCAAACAAATAATAATAATATTGTTTGTCACTTTCTGGTGGACCATCGAGGCATCTATTATTATGGATGCCTCGATTCATAATAATTTACTTAATGAGCAAAAAGAAGGGACATCAAATGCCATTATAATTTGATGCCCAGGTGAAATCACGATTTCTTTTTATGCCCTTTAACTAAACTACTTTGTCCTATACAAGTACCCTTTTCTTTTTTAATACTCATGTTTTTTCGTACTTATTTTAAACAATGCATAAATCGGACAAAAACTAATAAAAGCAGTTAAGATTGGAATTACCCCGATAAGCCCAATGTACTTCAAATTACCTTCTAAGAAAAATAATAATAACAATAAAACAATTCCAATAACAATTCGAATGACACGATCAACTGAACCTACGTTTGCTTTCACTGTCATCACTTCTTTCCTTTTACTTATAATTACATATTATACCCACTCAGGTATGTGGTCAATAAATTTGCTTATAATTTATCATGAAAATTATTTTGATATACCTTTATTGATTTTCGAGGAAGAATATTAAATTTTTTTTTCCGTAAAGTAATGATATAGTTAATATACGGAAAATGCAGGAGGCTACCAATGGGATATTTTATCGTTTATATGAAAACAGTAAATTCCAAATGGCCAATTGAACTGTTTGCGACCGATACAAAAGATGCCGCTCCTTTAATTAGTTTAAATGAAATTAAACAAATATTAATTAATGATAAAAAGATTTACTTTAGGGACATTAATAAACATCATAAAAATGTTCGGATGACACTTTATAAGTCCCAAATTACTTCTATCACTGGACCAATTTATATTCCAAGTGAAGAAAGATTAGTCTTTAATCAAGTGTTAACATTAAATGAGGCAGTTGACCGATGGAAAACCATTTCTAATGTTGGAACAATTCGAAAAGCCATTTTTGCCAAAAGATTTACACCAAATGAGGTAAGGAAATCAGAGTCTATTTGGCTAGTAACACTTGGAGGAATGATTCGCGTTTTTGGGCCCGAAGATGAGTACGACCACCCTAGTCTTACAGTCCAACAACTTCATTTTAATGACGGGGACCCATATTGGGAACAAATTTTATAACACACAACAATGAAAGGGGGTTGCCAAATGATTATTTATTTTAGTTTAAAATATACATTACTTATCTGTTTTATCATGCTTATCTTAGGGAGATTTGTTAAACCAAATGTTTGGGTAGCTAAAATAACTGATTTACTGTTTTTAGGTGCAGGTCGTATGTGGTACCGGGATTATGTTATTGGATCAATCGCGGTTTTGTTTACAATTTTCTTCATGTATTTAGTACGGTTTATTTCTTTGTTTTCTCATATTGAGACATTTGGAGAAATTGTTATTATAGTATTTATTTTCGTTACTACAATTGTTACGTCTTTATTTTCTGTCTATGGTGAAAATGGGGATGGGTCTATTGATAAAATAAAGGCTGATATCAAAAAGTATATTGATGATCTAGGATCTACAAACAAGCAACCAGTGAAAAAAGACCTTCAGTCATATGCCAAATCGACTAAAAGACACCAATCAATAAGTCCGCCTAAACAAGTAGTAGCTGATACCAGTGTGGGTGCTGCTGGAATTGCACTTAATAAAAATAAACATCATCATTTTTTACCATTAGATGATGACGAAATCCACGAAAGGGAGCTAGACCGGCATATAAAATTAAGGTTAGCCTATAAAAAACTGAGAGATGATGACGATTACGAGCAAAAGGCATATGATGAAGAAGATGAAGAACAAGAAACATATGACAGTGAACAACAAGAGTTAGAAGAATTGGAAAGGGAAAGAGAAGAAAAGGATACAATGGAACGAGACTATGAAGATTGGGAAGAGGAAAATGATCGATTTGAAAGGCAAAGAAGAATCGACCATGAAATTTTAGAATCATATGACCGAGATAATGACATTCACAATTTCCAACAAGATATGTATGATGGCCATCATCACGATAATCATGATGACTTAGATAATGACCCAATTGATGACTTCGTTCATGATCATATGAATGATTATCATCATGACCCCGACCACTTTTAATAAATAAACGGTAAGAACAAGTAAAGTTACATTCACTGTTCCTACCGTTTTATTTAAACCCTTAATGATGCCCGAAATCCTCTACTACTATAATATGAATCGGCCCCATTATGGTATGTGAATACATGACCATATCTTGTATCACAAAATATAGCTCCCCCTTTTTCGCGAATATCTTTTGGGGTCAATACCCATGAGGATGTTTTCATATCAACCGTTTCAATTTCTTGCAAATTCCGGTATTCTTCCTCCGTCAACATCGATACTCCCATAGAATCCGCCATATCTATTGCACTATTTGCTGGCTTATGTTTTTTCCTTTTTTCCAATGCTTCTCTATCATAACAGACACTACGACGCCCTTTAGGACTTTCTTTCACACAATCATTAAAAATATAAACATCTTGCTTTTCATCATAGCCGATGACATCTGGTTCACCACCAGTTTTCTCCATTCCATCTAGTGACCAGAGCTTTTCCGGTTGTTTATTTAACCTCTCGGCAATAGGTTCCCATTGTAAATTCTCATGGCGATACATATAATCATAAAAACGTGTTTTTAGTGTTTCTAATAATGCTTCCTTTTGATCATGTGTTAACTTTTTACCAACAACAACATCTTGATTTTCTGTCATCATATTTTCTCACTTTCTATCCTTATCCTAAAAGAAGAATAAAGATGTTCATTTATTTTATTATAACAATATCTAAATTACTTTTCGAGGGGGAAATTTAAGGGCATCAGGAAAAGGGATATAGTAGTTCTACGGCACATGATAAATATGTATGATAGTGATATATTCCTACTTTATGAATAATATTATCATTTCAGAAATGTTTGTAATTCATCCAAATGGCGTTTCAATTCGGTGCCGTGAATGGGAGAGAATTTAGAAGTACGTACAACTGACGGTTCTAATAATCCGGCTTTTTCCCAATACTTTAAGACAATGTCAAAGTGATTTCTTGGTTTCCGACTGGTAACGGAAGTAATAATAACATCTATATCCAAAGCCAAGTCGTTTCTTATGTTTAAAATTTAATTTTAATCTACTTTTAAAAAGCAGTTGGAAGCATGATCATTCTAAATGACCTTGGTCGAAATATTGATAAAATAGGAAACACCAAATGTTGTAAAGCCCACATTAATGGGGCGTTGAAAAACAGTAAAAATATGGTAACATTGATGTATAAAGTTATTGTTTTGAACATTCCATTATTGTGAAAGGGTGTACATCCTTTGAATAAAAAATTATTGGCTATAGTATGTGGAATAATAGGGATGCTAACAGGTTTTATCATTTCAGATATAGTCAGGTCTAGTGAATTAAATTGGAGTATTATTGGCGTTTTTATTGCTTTAATTATTCTAGTTTTTCTTTTTAGTTTTGGTTTGAATTTATTTATTAAAAAGATTGATGTACACAAATAAATGGGAGAGAGCAGGGTTGTAAAATGAAATTTGATAAATTTGATTGGTTTTTGTTATTTCTAGTAATAGTTGTTTCTGTCATTTTTTATACTTTTTATCAGGATAAAATGGCTACTAAATATTTACTTATCATTATCTTACTATTCGGCCTTTTTACTGGAACAATTAAGAGAATATTAATGAAAGACAAAGGATAATTCAAGAAAATATGAAAATCAAAAAGTATAGGTAATGTTCATCAAACTAGCACTATTATTTATATAAATAGATCTAATATCGGGTTTAAGTAGACCAAAGCATAATAAAAAAGATGCTCTACGCACCTCTTTCATTAATTTTCTTCAAAAAACTAACCCTTCTTTTCCCACCTTAAATTAAAATGCTGCAGTCCAGCCAGCATCAGCAACAATGACATCACCATTTACAAAGCTTGATTCATCTGAAGCCAAAAATAGGGCAACATTTGCAATTTCCTCAGGTTTACCTGTGCGCGGGATAACTGATTGTGACAGTCCAGCTCGTCCTGCCCCAAATTCATTTACTCCGGAAATACTACTCATAATATTTGTTTCCACTGCTCCAGGGGCAATCGCATTACAACGAATTCCTTTTTGAGCATACATAAAGGCTGTATTCTTTGTTAAGCCAACAACTGCATGTTTAGATGCCACATATGTTGCTCCAGCATGGGCACCATTTAACCCTCCTGTGGAAGCTGTATTTATAATAACCCCTTGCTCTTTTTCTAGAAAAATTGGAATTGCTTTTCTCATCGCCATCATGACACCTTTTGTATTTACACCTAAAATACGATCCCAACTGTCATCCTCGATGTCTCCAACTGCTTCCATGCGATCCATAATTCCTGCATTATTAACTAAAATATCTAATGTTCCAAAAGTATCAACAGCAACGTCAATCATTTTTTCTACTTCATTTCTTTTTGCAACATTTACTGAAACTGCTTTTGCTGTACCACCATTTTCTTCAATACCTTTTACAACTGCCGATACCCCTCCAAGATTTAAATCTGCAGCAACCACTTTAGCCCCTTCTCTGGCAAATGTTTCCGCAATTGCTTTCCCCATTCCTGAGGCTGCTCCAGTAACAACGGCCACTTTACCCGACAATCTCATCGTACATCCCTCCAAATAATTTTATAAAACTATGTTAAATGATTGTTAAACTAATCATTTTCCATCTTACTTTATCCGGTCTGGTAAATAATTAATTGATTTCATATATGTCTAATTTTTATTTTGGGTTCCTTGAACTTTTTTCATGTTTGCTACCGTTCCACCATCAACGAGAATGTCTGTCCCTGTTATATAAGATGCTTGATCACTAATTAAAAATTTAACAACCGAGGCAATTTCATTTGCTTCCCCTTCCCGTCTAAGTGGTGTTTGTTCAAGCAATGCTTGCATTTGTTCTTGTTGTGCTGCTTCTTGTCTTCCCATTGGCGTATTAATTGTTCCTGGAGACAATGACACAATTCTAGCCCCTTTTGTTCCCCATTCCCATGCTTGATCTTCAACAATTAATTGTACCCCTAGTTTAGAAAAGCTGTATGCTGCCCCAGAATCTCCTTGTGACATCTGTTCCATTGTTGCGATTGTATTTTTATCTAATGGTTTTTTTAATATTTCTATATATGGACCTTCCTTGGGCACAAAATGACCACTCATTGATGAAATGCAAACTGCAACCGCACCTTCTTTTGCTAAAGGAAGAAATGATTTTAATAGCAGGCCTGTACCAACTAAATTTACCTCTAGTATCCGTTTAGCATTCGCCATTGTTGGTGACAATCCTGCAGTATGAATTAATGATTTTAACGACCCTAATGAGGTAGCTTTTCCAACCAAGTTATTGATATCATCTTCATTCGTAACATCGACAACCTGATAATGTACATCAGTGATTCCAGCTGTTTGTAATTCTCCTTGCGTTTCTTTTAATCGTTCCTCATTAACATCTGCAAGTAACAGCGTTCCTTGACTCCCTACTTGCTTTGCAATGGCTTTACCCATACCACCTGAACCACCTGTTATAACATGTACCATTTTCGAATGACACTTCCTTCCAATTATTCTTAATTTAAGTATAACCTATGATAAAATAGTATATAAGCAACAATTTAACTGAATTTGTCTACAAATTTTAAGGTGGTGATCATAATTGGAACAATTACTACAAGTGAATTTATCAGCTAAAAACAGTATTATTAAATCCTTTTTAAATCTATTGGCACTTGATTCATTTGAACAAATTTCCGTTACAAAGATTGTCCAACACGCCCACGTCAATCGTTCCACATTTTACAAACACTTCCACAGTAAATATGATTTAATGGATCAAGTAAGTAAACTGATTACGAGTCAATTTCTTTCCTTTTATCACTCGGATAGATGGTCAGACAATCATGAAAAGGCTAGCACACAGACAACTACGGAGAAAATCTGTGAACATATTTTAGCCTTCCGTCATTTTTATAAACATGAATTTGAAAATCCTACCTATATTTATCAGTTATCCTATGATTTATCAGGAGAATTAATGAATATTTATGGAAGTAGAAGTTATGCTATTTTTTCCGGCTTTGGAACAATTGGATATTTATCATGGTGGATAAAAGAGGGCTTTCCCATAAGTCCAAAAGAGGCAGCAGAAGAGTTAATTATAATTGGGTCAACCGACTGGTCACAAATGATAAAAGAATATTTCATATAACATTTTCAATGTGCCATAATTGATGACTTTTGCTTTGCACATTTTTATCCTATTTAATTTTGACAACTTTCACACTATTACGTTTCATCCCGATGTTACTGTAGTTTATTCCCTCAATAGAAGATGAAATGAACAATGTCACTTAAGGGATGAACCCCTATTACATATTTTTTCTTAGATATAAATATTCCCTTGTAAACTCCAAATTTATACAATGAATGCATAAAAATAACGAGTACTAGAATACCCCTAAATATTCCTTTTACTCGTTATTGCTTATAATTAATTTTATCATTTAAAATTATATATTTAATTTTAATTCCTTCGATGTCATCGCCCGTACTTCCTCAAGTAAAGCCCTATTTTCCCCTAACAATTCCCCGTATGATGGAATCATTTCTTTAATTTTTTGTTGCCATTGATCAAATTCATTTGGAAAGCACCTTTTTATCAAATCAATCATCACAGAAGATGTAATCGATGCACCCGGTGAAGCACCGAGAAGTGCCGAGATAGATCCATCATCAGAAGTAACCACCTCTGTACCAAATCTTAAAATACCTTTACCTTCTTCTGTATCTTTTATCACTTGGACACGTTGCCCTGCAACAACAATTTCCCAATCTTCATCTTTTGCTGTTGGAACAAATTCTTTTAATGCTTCCATTCGTTTATTTTTTGATAATAATAACTGTTGCACTAAATATTTGGTTAAAGAGAAATTTTTTGCCCCTGATGCTAACATGGTGAACAAGTTATTCGGTTTTACCGACTTAATTAAATCTAAATTTGAACCAGTTTTAAGGAACTTTGGCGAAAACCCAGCAAACGGGCCAAAAAACAATGCTTCTTTTCCATCAATAAATCTTGTATCCAAATGTGGTACAGACATTGGAGGAGCCCCGACTGCTGCTTTCCCGTAAACTTTTGCAGTATGATCTTTCACTACCTCAGGATTTTTACACACCAAAAAAAGCCCACTGACTGGAAAGCCACCAATTTGTTTGCTTTGTGGGATACCTGTTTTTTGAAGCAAGTGTAATGCGCCTCCACCTGCTCCAATAAATACATGTTTGGCGGTATGAAATTCAATTGCCTGATCACGATGATTCATGATTTTTACTTCCCAGGCCCCATTTTCAAGCCTTTCCAAATCCGTCACTTCGTGTTCATATTGAATTTTCACAGATTCCTCTTCCAAATGTGTCATTAATTTTTCGGTTAAATTTCCAAAGTTTACATCTGTCCCAAGGTCCATTTTTGTCGCTGCTACCGGGTCATTCACCTTGCGGTCCTCCATCATCAATGGCAACCATTCAGATAATATTTCTGCCTTTTCTGTAAATTCCATTTCTTCAAAGAGAGGACTTTTGATTAACGTTTCATAACGCTTTTTTAAAAACTTTACATTACTTTCTCCTACAACCCAACTAAGATGTGGGAGTGCTCGAATAAAACTTTCTGGTTCATCAATTAGTTTGTTTTTTACTAAATATGCCCAAAATTGCTTCGACTGTAAAAACTGTTCGTTTATTTTTAATGCCTTACTAATATCGATTGAACCATCATCATTTTCTGTTGTATAATTTAATTCACATAAAGCAGCATGGCCTGTTCCAGCATTATTCCAAACATTCGTACTTTCGAGTCCCGGTTTCTTTAACTTTTCAATGATGGTCATATCCATTTCCGGTGATAATTGTTTTAAAATAGTCCCTAAAGTTGCACTCATAATACCTGCACCAATTAAAATAATATCAGTTGACGTTTTTTTATCTCCCATTTTTACCTTCCCCAACTAAACATATTTGTATTATTTGCACGGAAAAACTATAGATGATCCTTCGATTCATCTATTTTGTGTAGTCTTATACACTCTTATTGTATCAAAAATATGTAAAAAATACTGATCTAAACTATTCTTTTATAAATAACTTTTGTCTCCTTTTTTTATTCTCATTTCCTTGAAATTAAATTGATTGCTTATATATAGTATAACACATATCACCTTGAGTATGACATAAATAGTTATTACTTAACACAAGTATTTCATAAATATAAAAAAATTCAGTTTTGGAGTACAGAACAAAAGATAGTACATCTTCCTTAGGGTCACAATCTGACCCTACCTTATTCGCTTACGTCCAGAACGCGATGGTAATATGTTAATGACGTCAATTGTTTCTTCATCATCATAAACCATATAGAAAATCAGGTAATTTAACATTCGATGCCGACTTTTTCCGTATGTAAGACAACGAAAGCCTTTGAAAGAACCTTCCCCAACCCTTTTTCCTGCATACGGAAAAGAAGATAACAAATGATCAATTTCATCAATCATGTTATCTTCTTTAGAAAGCCACCATTCAAGCACATCTTCCCCTTGTTCCGCAAAGAAGGCTTGAATTTGATCTAGGCACTTATTAAACTCCTCCGTAAAATAAATCGAAAAATTCTGGTCACTTTTTTTGTTCATCCCTTAACTCCTTAAGTTCCCTTGCTGTATAGCGTTCCATGTCTGGATTATCAAAGTAACGTTGAAGCGATTCCTTTAATTCTGGATATGCTTCGATTTCTAGTGATAAATTATCAAATCTTTCATTCACAGAATCTGTTTCGTGAACTTCTAGGGAGATTAGCTTCCCATCAATCACAAACATTGTTTCTTTTTTATCATCTAAGGCATTTGCAAGTTCCTTTTTTACACTATTATTCAATGCACTCATTAGCTTCACCTCAATTTTATTAACTTTATTATAACACAATCCAAACTTGTTCCGACCATTTATTCTTGAATTTAATCGGCACGTAGCTTCATGCTAAACAACATGCTAATCAACACGGAGGGGGCCTTTTCAGGGCGTCACTTCTACATTCGACTTTTCATATAACCCTTTAGTTTTAGATTCATCTAAAACTGCCTGATCTTTACCAAAAATATGTGACCACATTTCATTTGAGCCAGGAACATTTCGCACAAATAATCGCACCTGCTTTCTGAATATTAGAAGAATGGTTAACCATTAATTCAAATAGCAATCCGTTAACGGAATATTGCCCTGAATTACTATTGTTTTTTTACAAATATCTTGGGCGTAAAATATGCAAATGTTGCAGCAAGAAAAGCAAAAAACAGTGGAATGAAGGAAGAACTGCCTTTTATTACAACATTACTGGATAGATGACCGGATTGATTCCAAGTCTCTGTTATATTCGGTGTATAATAAAGTGTCATAAAGTATCCGGAAAGCATTTGAAATGCTGATAATAGAATAATAAAACTGATGGCAAATATAATATATTTTTTCACTTGTTTCCCCATCCTTTCTGCGTTAAACACTTTTATTAAATGCTCGTTTCTTCATAATAAGACGCAGATCTCTATTCAAAAATTGCGCCCTATTGTTTATGTTTTCTCATAATTATTTAGCTTTTTGATTTATAATTCTTGATATTCCTTTGTCCGCCTAATCCAATTGAAAAAGTCATTCTTTGCTTCCCTATACTCATCCATCCCTTTGCCTTCAAAGCTCCTTTTAAGATTATCATATTCATATCGGTACTTGCTGTTTTGCAGTAAAATATCCCGAAATTTCCAAAAGAAATCAAATTCCGAATCAAATACAGTAAGCTGGATACCTAAAGGTGGCGACATTGTATCATCTTTAAAAGCCCTGAATTCATTAGTTTTTATACTACCTTCATTAAGGTCATATAGCTTAGAAAGTTCCCTAACAGCTGGAAGAAATGATTTAGATAAAACACGAACTTGTATGTCAAGGTCTCCCTTTGTAAGACTGTTTGGTATTGCACTACTACCAACGTGTTGTATGTCAGCGTCTGGGATAACCTTTTTAATTCGTATTTTATGATTATTGAATGCCTCTTCTATTTCACTGTTTACCCCTGCTTGTTTATAAAAATTTACTCGTTCCAATTTATCACCCGCAATGTTCAATAAAAGGGACCACTTATTGAAGAGTTATAGTTATATTTTGTATTTATAGTATCATAAATTACTCTTTATATTAATTGATATTATTTAAACCTTTTTCTTATATACTAACCACCGCCTTTATTAGAATTTATATTTGGGAGACATTAATACATGTCATTTATTAAAGTAAATACAACAAAAATGAGGAACTAAATCCTACGTGATTTAGCTCCCCAATGATAATTGTCTTTTTTTATTCCTAAACAGAACCCACTACAACCATTTCATTAGGCTTTATTTTAAAGGAATAGATATTTAGCCTTTTGACAGCGTATTAGTATTTTCTTGGTGAGTGAGAGTAAGAATGAAAAATAGTACAAAGCTTATTAATAAAATCGTACCACCAGCAATATATATAATAAGCGTTAATGTCTCTGACATTTGTAATGGATTTAAAAACTGCAACCACATACCGACGGTTAATCCTAATGAACCGATTATTGCCGACCAAACATGTATAGTGGCTAACGTACTACTTTTTTGATAAAAGACTTTATAATACACAGCCCAAGCGAAAAGACTTAACCAACCGACAACTAAAATATGTGCATGGATTGGTCGAAATGCGTAAGATCCTGCCCCTGCCATATGTGCCCCCAATATTGCTCCAATCACTGCAAATAATGCTGAAAATCTTAATAATAACTGACTATATCGATTCAACATAATCCCTCCATATATTTATATCTATAGTATAAATCTTAATTATGAACGGACGATGAACAGCCGTGACACATTTTTAACCGGCTACTATTGACTATTTATTAAGGTTCCAAAGTAAAGAATGTTTGTCAATTTAACATAGGATTATTAACGCCAATAGAACGTCTATCACAAATTTTGAAACCAACAGGCTAATAAATTAATCCGAAGAATCCAATGTCACGATAAAAGTCGTTCCAACACCTTTTTCACTCTCGACATGGATACGTCCTTCGTGCAATGTTACAATAGAGGCTACAATAGATAAGCCCAATCCAGAACCTCCAACCATTCTATCTCTTGCTGCATCTTCACGATAAAATCGGTCAAAAATTCGATTTTGTGCCGATTTATCAATCCCGATTCCTTCATCTTTAAAATAGACCTCAATGAGATCATGTTTTTGTTTTATTTTAATGTCAATGCTCCCATTTTCTCTATTATATTTTATCGCATTCGTTAATAAATTTTCCCAGACATTATAAAGTAACGATTGGTCTCCATCAATAGAGGTCTCTGGGAGCTCATATGTCACTGTTAATTCCTTGTCATGAATTAGCCATTGATATTGATAAATAATTTCCTTTAACTGTTCTGATAATGAAAATCGTTGTTTTTTCATTAATCCATCATAACGGTCTAAAGAGGCAAGCAGTAGTAATTGATCCGTTAATTTTGATAACCGATTTATTTCCTTATGAATGATGGAAACATACTGTTCCTTCTCCTCTTTCGCAATCGAATCCTTTTCTAATAATTGAACATAGCCCTTTATGTTCGATAAAGGTGATTGTATGTCATGGGTAATGTTTCCAATAAACTCGGTTCTCATGTCATCAAGTTTTTCTAGTTTTTTCACCATATTGGTGAAGCTTATCGCTAATTCCCCCATTTCATCCTTACGATCAATTTCTAGTTGTATTGAATAGTCACCTTCGGATATGTGTTTCGTTGCCGTTTTCAATTTTGTTATCGGGTTTACTAAATATTTTGTACTTATTAAAACGAGGATGATACTTAAAATAATCATTGCGATTAATAACCACGCAAATAAAATGTGCATTTCATTAAACATCATTTTAATATTAGGGCGGATGAATAAAGCATAGTGTTTGTCATGATGTTTGATTGGAACCCCAATCGTATTGCTCAATTCGTTTGCAAAAAACCCCGTTACAAATGTTTCTTGGGGAAATTGTAAAATGCCATGAAAAATATCCCCATTTAACACAGATTGTACCGTATCATTTGATAATGTCCTATCCCGAAATGGGTCTCCAAAAAAACTCTTATTACCTTCATCATCAACGATAAACATTTGGTAACCTACGGATGCAATATTTTCCAGGTATTGATGGAGTTGTACGTCCCTGTTACTCTCAATATAATCACTCATTTCTAAGGCAATATTCGTAATTTTTTCATCATTATATGGTTTTAGTTTTTGTTGGTAGTAAAAATTTGAAAACATAAATGATAATAAACCACTTACTACCATAATTGTAATTGTGGTGACGGCAAATTTTACATACAGTGACTTCATCTCATTTTACCTCCAGTACGTACCCGACCCCACGAATTGTTTTAATATGAAAGTCATCTGTTAACGTTGAAAAACGTTCCCTTAGACGTTTAATATGAACGTCGACTGTCCGTTCATCCCCTTCATAATCAAATCCCCAAATATGTTCAATTAATTGGAGACGACTAAATACTTTCCCAGAATGAGATGATAAATAAAATAGGAGTTCAAATTCCTTTAATGGTAATAAAAATGTTTGTTGATTTATCTTCACTTCGTAATTTTTCCTATTAATAATTGTCGAACCAAAAGTAATGATATCTTCTACGTTTTTTTCATAGCGACGAAATAAGGCTTTTACGCGAAATATTAATTCCCTTGGTTCAAATGGTTTAACAATATAATCATCTGTTCCTAATAAAAAACCTTTCTCCTTATCCTCTATTTGGCTTTTAGCTGTTAATAAAATAATAGGAATATCATAAACAGCCCGAATATCTTTCGTTAACTCATACCCGTCCATAATTGGCATCATTATATCGACAATGGCCATATCACATGGGTGGTTTTCTAATATGTTTAATGCTTCATGTCCATTATTTGCTTCTAAAATAGTAAAGTTTAATTCCTTTAAATGAACAGAAACTAAATTTCTAATATCAGGGTCATCATCTACCACCAAAATGGTTTTCATGCGCAACCCTCCTAATGGTTCAACTGTTTTGTTCCATTTCCTTAAATACTATCATACACGAAAGATGAACAGTAGATGAACAAATGATATAACTGTCATATAAAAAATTGGATGTCATTAGATTTAACCTAATCACATCCTTATTTTAAGGGTTTAGTTGCTTTGAAATACCTTCATATAGTTTTTCTGATTCAATAAATCGATCTTCTACATCTTCAGTTCCCATAATGACAGAAATGTAACGAACTTCTTCTATGACCACTGTACCTGTAAAGCAATATCCGGAGGCATTCGTATAACCAGTTTTTAGTCCTTCTATTCCTTGATAGCCTAAATCTATGTTTAATTCCTCCATGCTTTCCTCATTGTTTCCCACTAACATCCAGTTTGTGTTGTAGTATGTTTCCTCTCCTGATTCATAAGAAATGGTTTGTGTAATATCAAGTAGATGAGGAAATCTATCAATCAATATCGTAGCCAACTCAGATAATTCCCTAGCTGTCATTACATTAACATCGTTAATTGAACCCGTCGTAAACAAATCAAATAAATTCATGTTGCCAAGCCCTGTACTATCAACAAAATAAGCTCCAGCAAAACTTAATTTTGTTGCCCGTTCATTCATCTCTTTTACAAATTCCTTTTCACTACCAGATATTATTTCAGCAAGTGCAATGGTAGCATCGTTTGCAGAAGATACCATCATTGCCTCAAAGAGTTCCTGTACAGTATAAGTTGTTTCTTTGTCTAATAATATGGATGAAAATGGCTCCCTATGTGATACAGTGTATGCATAATCACTTATAGGAACTTCATCATCCCACATGATGACCCCTTTTTCTATTGCCTCTAGTATGAGAAGGGCTGACATCATTTTTGACATGCTCGCAATGGGTAATGATTCATCACTATTTTTTTCAAAAAGGACTTCACCTGTTTCTGCATTTACAAGAATGGCCGCTTTTGCATCAATATCAATGTCACCTATAGGTTTTACATAATTTAATGCGAAAACTCTAGTGTCCTTTATAGTAGGTGTAAAATCTACTAAACTATGGGGACCCGATGTTTCAAGTAATGTTACCTCGTCTGAGTCATTCATGACGATATATCCGAACCCCACTAGAAAAATGATTAAAAACGTCATTGTTAATTGTTTAAATTTCAACTTGATTCATTCCTTAAAAAAGATGAGAAATTTTTATCACGTTATTTTATTATATCAGATAAAGGTAGGATTTGATGTCGTTTTTTAGAAAAGGTCTGCATATTTTCGGGTTGATTAAAGTTTTTAATGAAACATTGCCTGTTTTCTCGTAAAATAGTGATTAATACGGAAAACGTACAGGAGGAACATATGGTTAAAAAAATTAGCTTGGTAACAATTGGTATCATTATACTTATTAGTATCATTTGGTATGTGTATACACCTGCCTCACATTCTCCAGTTAATAGTCATCTATTTGTTTCTGAAGAACTAAAAAATGATGAAACTTTTCAATTTGGGAGTTTCCAATTAAGTTGGGATGGAGAAAATCAATATTTTGAAATTACTTCTATTAACGATGCTACACATGTCGTATTTTCAAGCCCGAAGGATAGCGGATTTTTAGCTGTTGGATATGGAAAGATGGAATCGAAGGCTGTTCGTGGTCATTTTTCTATCAAAGAAAAGCGACAATATGTTTGTCAGGAACAATCAGTCAATAAAATCAATGTTGATGAAAACGGACTTTATATTCAGGGTGATTTTACTTGTCAGAATGATAAAGTTGTCCCTTATACATTTAAGTTAATTTTAGAGAATGAGTCAGAAATACACTATGGGTTAGAGGTAGACGATGATGAAGTGAATCGAGTTTATTTTAGTTGGTTCACTGATGAAGATGAGCATTTTTTCGGTTTTGGAGAACAATACTCGTCTTTTGATATGAAAGGAAAAAGACTGCCCATCATTGTTCAGGAACAAGGCATTGGCCGTGGGGCACAACCGATTACTTTTTTAGCCGAGTTAACAAACGGTGCTGGGGGTAGCTGGTCACATACATATGCCCCTGTACCACAATTCATTAGTAGCAAATTGAGATCATTATATAGTGAAAATACAGAATACCAGGTTTTCCATTTTACAGATAAAAATCGGGCACAATTAGAAGTGTTTGCCAGTAGTATAAAAGGAAAAATATATACTGGTAAAAGTCCAGCTGAATTAGTCGAAGCCCATACTGATGTTGTTGGTAGAATGAAGGCATTACCTGACTGGACACAAGAGGGATTAATTCTAGGTGTTCAAGGTGGATCAACTGTTGTAATGGAAAAATTACATACTTTGTTAAATAACGATGTCCCGGTTACCGGTCTTTGGATACAGGATTGGGTTGGTCAACGAAAAACGAGTTTTGGTAAACAATTATGGTGGAACTGGGAATTGGATGAAGACCATTATTCCGACTGGGAAACTTTTAAGAAAAAATTAGATGAAAAACAAATTCACACACTCGGATACTTAAATCCCTTTATCGTTGATACGGGTGAAAAGGAGAACGTAAAAAGACAATTACATAAAGAAGCAAAGGAAAATAATTATTTCGTCACGGGCGCTGATGGGGAACCATTGCCTTTTGAAATAACGAGTTTTGATGCCTTTTTAGTTGATTTAACAAACGATGAGGCAAGGGAATGGATGAAAAAAGTAATTAAAGATGAACTATTAGAACGTGACTTTTCTGGTTGGATGGCTGACTTTGGTGAGGCCCTCCCGCATGATGTCACCCTTGCTAATGGGGAAACTGGCTATACTTTTCACAATCAATACCCGGTAGAATGGGCAAAACTGAATCAAGAAGTTTTAGAAGAAACGAATACGTTAAATGAAGCGATGTTTTTCTCCCGTGCTGGATTCAGTGAGAGCCCAAAGTATACAAGTTCCTTTTGGTTAGGGGATCAACTCGTCACATGGAATAAACATGATGGGATGAAAACGGCTGTGACTGGTTTATTAAGTAGTGGATTGTCTGGATTTAGTTTAAACCATAGTGATATTGGAGGATATACAACGATTACAAACTTTCCATTAAATTATGTTCGTAAAAAAGAACTACTATTAAGATGGATTGAATTAAATGCCTTTACAGCATTATTTAGAAGTCATGAGGGAAATCGTCCAGACGATAATATTCAATTAGTAGATGATGAGGAAATCATTGCCCATGTAGGTGAGTTTGGGGAAATTTTCAAAGCATTAGCCCCATATCGAAAAGAATTAATGAAAGAGGCTCAAAGTAAGGGAGCACCTGTCGTTCGGCCTTTATTTTTCCATTATCCTGATGATGAAAATACTTATCACATTCAATATGAACAATTTATGCTTGGGAAGGATTTAATAGTTGCCCCTGTACTAGATAAAGGAAAAGAGAAGGTTGAGGTTTATTTACCTAAAGGGAAATGGATGCATCTATGGTCCGGGGAAAAATATGATGTGAATGGGGAAGGGATCCATATTGTCGTCGATGCTCCGATTGGTGAGCCTGGTGTATTTTATCGTGAAGATTCGGTTATCCCATCATTATTGTCTGAATGGTTGTCACCATAATTAAAACTATAACCCTTTAGGTTAATTTATTAATGATAAACATTAAATTATTATTGCAAATCATACTCCTTTATCGTATAATGACTTTATACGATTTTAAGGAGTGATTTTATGGTCAAAAACCCACTTAAGCAGGCAAAACAAAAGTCCCAAACGCTGTTGGCATTTGTTAATTTCCTATATTGGGCATCTATCATCATTATTTTTGGATTAGGTATGATGATTATCGTTGGACTTTTTCTATCCTCCACTATTTTTCATATAGAGAAAAGTACTGAATTTTGGTATCTATCAATAGCAATGGTAGGTGGAGGGGACTTTTTTATCGGGGTACCCTTTAAATTATTACCCCAATTTATAGATGAATCAACAATTCAAGCAAAGTCCGGTTTCATCACGATGTTTACATTTTTCCTTTTACCATTTTTTATGGTGTTCTTCTATGGGGTGAGGCAAATTAAGTTTATTTTAGAGTCGATGTCGCACACTCTTACTCCTTTTACCGAAAAAAACGCCTTAAGATTAAAAAAATTGGCATGGACTGTCATTATTTATTCATTAGTTGGGAAACTGTTGATTAATTTGATGATGATTTTGTTTGTCACCAATACCATTTCAGTTAATATTGATGTTGATTTAACTGGAGTATTTGTCGGAGCATCATTATTAATCATCGCGAACATATTTCAGTACGGGGCATTTTTGCAAGAGGAATATGATACTACACTTTAAAGGAGTTAAAATGAATGGCAATAATTATTCGTTTAGATCGTATGTTGGCTGACCGCAAGATGAGATTAAATGAATTAGCTAAACAGGTCGGTATATCTAACGTTAATTTATCGAATTTAAAAACTGGCAAAGTGAAGGCAATTCGATTCTCTACGTTAGAAGCTATTTGCCGCGTATTAGATTGCCAACCTGGCGATATTTTAGAATATGTCGAGGATGATATTCATCATAAAAAATAGAGTCACTTTTAAAGGGACTCTACATTTATTTATTGTAAATTAAATGGTGATGACTTAATTAAAAATTCTCCTTCTAAACAAAAATATCAGAAATCCTAACATCATCATTGTTAGACCGATTAGTAACATGGTGAAATGAGGGGTAGCCGTTTTAGGTAAAAGTTGACCTTCTTGTTCCTCATCCTTTACAATTTCGTCGATATCTTTATCTTCAATAGTTATCATAGGCTTTTCTTGGTCCGACTTTTCATCACTTTCTTTCGCAAACACACCATAAGTTGAAAAATGATTGACAGTTACTGTTATAAACCCTTTTTCAAAAACCCCACCAATTTCCTCCCATTTTTCATCACCTGAAAGATGAAATACAGATGGGTTAGTGATGTTAGCATCAACCTTTAGTGAAAGTTCAAAATCTCCTTCAACATTAAGAACTTTCCCATCAGCATCCTTGAAAGTAAAATTCAGTATGACCCCAGCAATATTATAACCCTCTGGGGTGTTCCCATTTTTAACAACTTCTACTTCCAAAGTATCAATATTACTTTTTATCGCTTTTGGTATCTTTAAAGTTGCCATATGCTCCCCGGAAAACGATATGTCGACGGAATCACCAGGTTTTACTGGAATATTACCTTCTTCTGTCTTTGGAGCATCTAACGATATAAACGTATGACCATTATCTCTAGCATATGTTTCAGCTGTTGAACCTTGTTTCCCAATAATAGTAACCTTGTCGGGTGAACTAAATCCTGTAAATACATCAGAACCAAATTCTGCATTTTTGCTATGGATAATAACTTCTAATTTACCACCGGATTTATTATTTGCAAAAGCCTCGTCATCGATAAAATCTAATCCTGCCGGGATAGTGATCTTTGTCAAGGGATTTCCAGAAAATGATCCTACCCCAACCAACTCTACACTTTTAGGAAAATTAACTTCAGTTAGTCTATTGTTAGCAAATGCGTAATGTAAAATGGATCTGAGATTGCTTGGTAATTGTAAATTCGTTAATTTATTATCCTCAAATACAGAGGTATTAATATCTCTAATAGTATCTGGAAAATTAACACTCGTTAAACTTTTATTTTTAAAAACTTCATCACCATTGTGAACGCCTATTGCAACTACATTGTATGGGTATCCATCAATTGAGCCAGGAATGGTAACCTCTTTTTCATCCCCAAAATACTCGAAAACACCTACTGCATTCTCTGCATTAACCAATACCTTATATTTAAATTTGCCATCTTCTATAACCTGTGGTTCAGGGGCAGTATCAGCAGCAACCTTCAATCCTCCGATGAATAATAAAAGCAGAACAACAGAAAAAATCAAAAAGCTTGTTTTACTCAACAACCTATTACTTCTTTGATTCCAATCCATAGCCTTCTCCTCTTTTTAATATTTACTTTTTGGATCATCAAACACTTACCAATTCATCAGACAATTTACTGTTGCATCATCCTTCCCATCATCATTTTCATAACATGTCGTAATCGTTAAAGTATTATTCGCTTCCCAGTGGCTAAATCCTTCTTTATTTATAAATGTTTTGTGAATGAGAGTAATTTATATAGTCAGATTTATCATTATGCAAGTATGTCAAAAAAAATGACAACTATTTTAAGGACATTACGATGATCTTTACGAGAGTATTTAAAATATCGTAGTGAATTTTGATGGTGATATGTTAAATAAAAAATAGGGCCCAAATTACCTTTGGACCCTACTTTTGTTATTTAATATAAGGATGACATTGTTGACGCAGAAACAATGATTGAGGCAATAATAGTTGCCATTAAGGCAACCTGAACTTTTACTGTACGATTAATACCGAACAATCAGCATGGTTACTCACATTTTTACTAACACTGCCCATAAATAGTTTTTCCATTCCTGTTAAGCCACGACGACCGACAACAATTAAGTCGATATCATTTGCCTCAGCATATCGGTCAATTTCCTTTTTTGGATTACCCCTTAATGTCATATAATCAACATTTTCCTCATCAGCCAATATTGACTTTGCTGTATTTAAAATATTTTTTGCCCTTTCACTTACTAAGGTAGTAGAAAAACTATCCTCAAATTCATGTCGTTTATGATCCTTCGAAAATGATGAAGTAATATTTGCTTGCATTGGTAATACATTTGCATTCACGTCTGCAGATGCAAACAAATCACTATGCTCATCAAGTAAAGGTTCATCGACATTAACAACGGTTAGTCGGGCATCATGGTCCTTTTTCATTCTACTGGCGACATGTAATGCTTTTTCACTATGTTCTGATCCGTCAAAGGCGATTAAGATACGATTGTAAGACACCATGAAAAATTCTCCTTCCATGTTTTCTTGAAGTCAACTTCTTACAACCTTATATTCACTTTTTTAGCCCCTTTTAAACATTTTATTTAAAATATGCAACATCATTATTTATATGTAACAGGAATATCTTTTTTTTGGATGTCTCTTTTCGTTAGTAAAAATTGTTCCCGATGATTAAAAAATAATTTGTATGATAATTGAAGAAATATTAGGACCGTTATCGATACAGTTCCAACAACACCAAGCATAACGGACACTTGATATTTTACTGCTGTAATCGGGGATTGCCCAGCAATGATTTGCCCTGTCATCATTCCGGGTAAAAAGATAATCCCCATCCCAACCATTGCATTTATTGTCGGCAACATTGCATCATCAAAAGCCCTATTCACAATTGACCGAACGGCTTCTTTTGGGGATGCTCCTAACATTAATGAGTTTTCTATCTTATCTTTTTGATCATTTAACCCAGACAGTAAATTGTTCATTCCCAATGTCATACCTGTCATCGTTTTCCCAATAATCATGCCACTAATCGGAATAAAATATTGCGGTTCATACCAAGGGTCAAGTTGTAATACGACGAGCATAAAATACCCTAGGTTAATAGTAATACCAATGATCATTGCCATTGCAATAAATTTTTTTATGGGAAAATATAGTTGATGATTTGATCGTTGATACACATTAATAATGGCAAATCCAAGCATGATAGAAACAATGAGTACTGTAATCCACGGATTCGGGTAATCTAGTACAAATACAAGAATATAACCGACCAAAATAAGCTGTAATGTCATCCTCAAAGCAGCCATAACAATTAGTTTCTCGCGAGGTATCTTTTTTAACTTTACAATAAAAAAGACAATGATAATGAATACATAGGCACTTACTAATTGCCAAATCGTAAAATCCATCACATTACTTTCTCCCATTATGATTCAGCTTCCTTTAGTTTCTTACTATATTGATCCATATTAATGGTCGTTTGTGCATATTTTTCCGATAAATGTGGATGGTGTGTCACCATGATGACTTGTTGATAATGGTCACGGGCAATTTGCAAAAACCTCCCTATCACATGATAAGTCGTTTTATCATCGAGGTCTGATGAAGGTTCATCGAGCAAATATACTTCAGCTTGTTCCATTAAAAGCACCCTAGCTAACGCTACTCTTTGCTTTTCTCCGCCGGATAATTTATTAGCATTATCATCAAGTGATTTATTCACTGAAAATTGTTGTAAATAAGTGTTTAATTGCTGATCATCAACGACCTCTTCCTTCAAATAGTTCAACCCTATAAGTAAATTTTCACGTATAGTTCCATCATATATAACAAAATTTTGTGGCACCATGACGATTTTCTGCCGCAAAGTTTGAGGTTCATAGTCAGTTAGTAACTTATCCTTAAATAAAATCTCTCCCGTTGTTGGGTCGTCTAAGTTATTCAACAAACGTAATAACGTCGATTTTCCTGTTCCACTTTGCCCTATAATGGTGATGACATTTTCTTTTAATGTTAATTCCTCGATTTCAAAGACATCTTTTACGACGATATTTTCCAGTTGAAACATGAAGATGCTCCTTTTTAAAATGTCTTTCTTATTTATTCCCTATTTAGTGGATTATCACACATTTCTTTAATTTTAACTGTTTATGGATTTTGTAACTGACTAGTTCAACTTCAACAAGATTATTCATACATCTCATCTAATAGTTCAATTAAAATGTCGGGTCGATCTGTAATAATTCCATTGGCCCCTAATTCGATTAATTCTTTCATTGTTTCTCGGTCGTTAATCGTCCAATAATGAACATCCATTCCTTGCTTTTGGGCACCTTTTATCAGTTTTTTATCTTTCAAATTAATAAATCCTTCATCTGTAGGAATTTCAAGTGCATGAACAGAAGGTCGATATAAACCATTTAGAAAAATTTTATGTAAAATGACAAATTTCGTTACTTCCTGTCTTCCCGCTGCAACAACTGCCCTACCATCAGAGACATCTACCATAATATCCACCATTTCTTGATCAAATGATGCGATAAGGGCTCTGTCCTCAATTCCGTATTTTACTAACATATTCCACAGCTTTTCAGCAATTGGACGGTATAATTCTGGATAATTTGTATCTTTTATTTCTATATTCCAACGCATATCAGGAATTTGTTCAAACATATCTTCCACTGTTGGTAAAGTGATACCTTTCCCTTTAAAACTAAATTCACCATCAAGGTCTTGGAATTTTGCTCCCGCATCAACAGCCTGAATTTCATCTAATGTCATATCATTAATGGTTCCCGTTCCATCTGTTGTTCTATCTAATGTCGGGTCATGGATTGGAATTAAATAGCCATCCTTAGACATATGTATATCAAATTCAATAATATCGACCCCCATTTCATATGCATTTAAAAATGCTTCCATCGTACTTGAGGGTGCTAAATGTTGCCCCCCTTGATGGGCCATCACAAGTGGCCGATCATTTTCAAACATAGGATGCTTTTGTTTTGGTGTAAAAGGCATTAAATAAATGATAAACCAAATGGCAATTAATACGACCAATCCGATGCCAATTTTTCGCCAAACCGACTGTTTTCTTGGCTTTTCCTCTTCTTTTACATTCTGAATTTCACCCATCAATACTTCCCCCTTTTGAAAAAGTAATCCTACACCTATTATTTTAACATTTATTCCACTTCATGGGAGAAAATCCTTTAGACTTACATAGTTTTAAGTAGCGAGTAAACTTCCCACAAATTTAATCCATCATAAATCCTAAAAATAAAAAGAAGCACTGCTGAGTAATCTCGAACAATGCTTCTTTACTTTATGTAAGCCGTACACCCATCATCGATAAAATCACCTTATGCGTTACTTAAATTCATAGCTCAATCTAGGCAACCCTACGGCACACAAGAGGATCCATTTACTGCTGCTTCCTTCCGGACCTGACAGGGTTCATGGGTTCCTGTTGCGTAGGACCTAAACGTCAACACTACTCCTTTAAGGCAGACCATAAAATCATCCTACCTCAAATGGGAATTCAGCCTTGCTATAGCGGATTGCAAGTGATAGGGCACCGCTACCTCCCCACCTAGCACGGCAAGTACCATTATACGTTTTTCACAAATAAATTGCAATGGAAAATGAATCCTCTTATTTTAAATGTCTATTAGTTTTCAACCATGATTCTAATTTCCTTACAGGTAACGGTTTGCAATAATAAAATCCTTGTCCTTCAAAACAATTTTCTTTTATTAAAAATTGGATATGATCTTCCTCTTCAATTCCTTCAGCAATGACCTCAATATCTAAGTTTTTTGCTAAAATAATGATTGTTTTAATAATTGTTTTATTACTTTCATTCAAATTTGCTAAAAATGACCTGTCTATTTTTAAACAATCAACATTAAGTTTACTTAAATAATTTAATGAGCTGTAGCCTGTCCCAAAATCATCGATACTTACTTTAACGCCAATATCTTTTAATTTGTTGATATTCATCATAGCATAATTTGGTTCCATTGAGACACTCTCTGTAATTTCTAGTTCTAAATATTTGGGTTCCAAATTTTCCTCCCTTAGAGCCCTACGAACAATCATATGTAAATCACCTTGGATAAATTGCCTGAACGAAATATTAACAGCCATAGTCAAATCAGTATATCCGGCATTATGCCATTTTTTAAGTTGTTGACATGCTGTATGGATGATCCATTCTCCAATTGGAACAATTAACCCTGTTTCCTCTGAGATTTTAATAAACTCATTTGGTGGTACAATTCCAAGGTCTTGGTGATTCCAACGTAATAATGCCTCAAAACCAGTTAACTTATTTTCTTTTAATTGCATTTTTGGCTGGTAATATAATTCTAATTCATTATGAATTAATGCTTTTCTTAAATCCGCTTCAATTTTCACTTTCTTTAAGTTAAATTCGTGTAATTCCTTTGTGAAATATTGATAATTATTTTTTCCCAACCTTTTTGCTAAAGATAAAGCTGTATAGGCTGCCTTCATTAAATCATCCTCTATTTCACCATCATCCGGATACACACCTATACCAATACTTAGCGTAATTGAAAAGCCAACCCGATAATGCTCCAATGCCTTCCTAATGTTTCTAATAATCCTTTCCGCTATGTTTCCAGCTTCAATTCTGTTGACACCTTTTAACACAATGGCAAATTCATCACTACCCTGACGAGAAATGATATCTTCAAACTTTATATTTGATTGTAGGTACTTTGCAATGTCCCTTAACATTTCGTCTCCTGTTGAATGACCAAAAATATCATTTACATTTTTAAATCGGTCTAAATCAATTAATAATATGCTAAAAATTGATTTAGTTAATTTTACTTGGTCAATATAATCGGATAATAATTCGTCAAAATAGGTTCTGTTCATGAGATTTGTTAATGAATCATAGTGTGCCAAATGTTGTATTTTATTTTCATATAATTTCCTTTGTGTAATATCGATGACCGAACCGATTACTTCAGTTACTTTATCTCCATCAATTATCGGTGATAGAGTAATATAAAAGAAGTATTTTCTCTCGGTTGTATAGAAAGGTATTTCGAAGTTGGTATCTTTATTTTCAAATGCTTTTGTAAAATGATAGTGTAATATTTCCGCTGTCTCGGCAGAAAATAGATCATATACCGTTTTATTTTTCGTTATAGATGAATCATATCCCAATTCCTTTATCAAGACACCCTCACTCAAAGTAAAGATAATATCATGATTGTTTAATTTAGATAATCTAAATACTCCGTTTTGTACATTTTGAACGACTGTATTAAAGTTGTTTTCCATGGTCAGTGCTAATTTTTCTTCCGCTTCTATCCGGCTTGTTATGTCAGTTCTGATTGAGATATATTGACTAATAATACCTTCTTCATTAAAAAAGGGGACAATAAATGTTTTAACCCAGTAATAACTACCATCTTTTGCCTTGTTTCTTATTTCCCCTTCCCATGTCTCGCCACTTTTAATCGTATCCCATAAATTTTTTATAAACGATTTTTCATGGTAATTTGAGTTTACCAGCCTATGTGACTTTCCAATTATCTCTTCCTTACTAAACTGAGATATTTCGCAAAATTTATCGTTAACATAATTAATCACGCCATTCTCATCAGTAATCGCTATAATGGAAGATTGATCTAAGGCATTTTTTATATCAATTAACTGTTTTAAAGCATCCTTAGTCGATCCTTTCAGACGTTTAAATTCAGAAATATCGTGAGCAAAAAGTAAATATCTAGGCTTGTTATCTAAATGACCTTGCACAGGTGTTACAAGTACCTTTAATGACTTATTATTTTTACTTTTTTCAGAAAGTTGTAAATTAAAGTAATTACTTTGCTGAGACCTAATGGCATTTTCTAATTTTTGCATACTTTCTGGTGCTAGACCGATTTTTTTATAGGATAAACCTAGTATTTCATCCTTATCTGATTCAATCAATGTTAAAAATGGTTCATTGACAGATAAAATTGTTCCATTGGAATCAATCATTAAAATATAGTAATTGTCTGCCAATGTTTCTATTAAATTTTGTAATTCCAGTTTCATCACATTCATACACTTGACTCCATTTTCTATTTTTTTGTTTGATTCATATAGACTGCAATAATTGTTATTTTTCGGGCAAGTTTAATATCATTTTAGTATGACTGTTTTTTCTTTACTCTAATGGTGTGAAAAAAATTACTAATAATTCTTTGACATTCATCTGCAAGTATTCCACTTGTGACATTTACTTGATGATTAAACTTAGACTCCTCTAATAAGTTCAATATCGTTCCTGCACAGCCTGCTTTTTGGTCACTTGCACCAAATACGACCCGTTTAATTCTTGATTGAACGATAGCCCCTGCGCACATAGGACATGGTTCTAAAGTGACGTATAATGTACAATCCTCTAAACGCCAGCTGTTTAATTGCTTATTTGCCTTTGTAATCGCTATCATTTCTGCATGTGAAACCGCTAATTTTGTTGATTCTCGCTCATTATAACCCGATGCTATGATTCCATTTTGATTAACAATGATGGCGCCAATAGGAACCTCATTTATTTCTTCAGCCTTTTTTGCTTCCTTCAATGCCAGATGCATATATTGTTCATCCTTATCCATCGATCATACTCCTTTAATGATAAGTTTGCAAAATCTAGTATATATGTAAAATTCCCGTCATACATTATGATGAATCCATCTTTGAAAGGAGAATCATTGTGCAAATTCATGTTGTTGAAAGTGGAGAATCATTATTTTCAATTGCAAGTCTTTATCGAACCTCAGTCCGATCAATAACAGAAGCAAATGAGTTAAGCACATCTAATTTAGTCATCGGTCAATGTTTAGTCATTCCCATCATTGGGGAATATTATTTCGTCCAACCAGGTGACAGCCTTTTCTTATTAGCGGAAAAATTTAATATTTCAATGGAGGAGCTTGCTCAAATTAATCAAATTTCATTAAATATGACATTGCCAATTAACCTACGTATTTATATCCCTCCAAGACCTAAAAGTGATATCACATCTTTTGGATATGCCGAGCCAATTGGAAATACATTTTCTGTTACTCTCGAAAATTCGATTAGGGATGCCGCTCCCTTACTTACTTATATCGGTTTATTTAGCTATCGTGTTAATAGAGATGGTACACTAACTCCCCCTTTAATAAACAATTTAAAACAAATTGCCTCAGATAATCAAACAAATCTTTCACTCGTTATGACAAATTTAGAAGGGGCTACATTTAGTTCTGAACTTGCCCACATTATTTTAACCGTTACTGCCGTACAAAATAACCTTATCGATCAAGTGATTAATACTGCCTTGGCCGAGGGCTTCCAAGAAGTTCACGTTGATTTTGAATTTATTTTTCCTGAAGACCGTGAAGCTTACAATGCATTTTTATTAAAATTAAAAGCACGAATTACTCAGGCAAATTTATTATTATCGACCGCCCTTGCACCAAAAACGAGCAGTACACAAATGGGACTACTATATGAGGCACATGATTATGCTTTCCATGGTGAAGTAGCTGATTTTGTCGTTATTATGACGTATGAATGGGGTTACAGTGCTGGACCACCACTTGCAGTTTCTCCTATTAATGAGGTAGAAAGGGTACTTCAATATGCGCTAACAGAAATCCCATCGAATAAAATTTTAATGGGACAAAATTTATATGGCTATGACTGGACACTTCCTTTCATTCAAGGAGAAAGTTTTGCCCGAGCTATAAGTCCGCAACAAGCAATCGACATTGCTAGAAATAATAATGTCGCGATTTTATTTGATGAACTAGCTCAAGCCCCTTTTTTTGATTACATTGATAATGAAGGGCTTGAGCATCGCGTTTGGTTTGAAGATGGTAGATCAATTCAAGCGAAATTCAATCTTATTAAACGGTTAAACCTCTTAGGAATTGCCTACTGGAAGCTTGGCCTATCGTTCCCACAAAATTGGTTACTATTAATGGATAATTTTAATATCAGAAAAAACATCAACCAAACTTAAATCGTTAAAAAAATGAATCCTCTTCCTTACGAATAATCATACCAAAAGGCGAAACTAATAAATAACTACATAAAATAACAAATATAAACATCATCTTCCAATAAAATACCATTTCCATAATTGGGAAAAGCACAAAGTTAATGATGACGACAATGAGCAGAAAAATCGGTTCCCTCCATCTAAATTTTCTAGATGGATAGTTTCTTTTTTTACAGTGAGGACATCGGAGTAAAAATAATGTTTTCATTGTTTCCTTGTAAGACCACTTTTGATGGCAATGTTGACATGTAGGTAATGAAAGGTACTCCTTTTTCATTTATTATCTTCTCTCCTTCAAATTTGTTATTCACTTTTACCAAGTTCTATTGAACGATTCATCGCACTTTTAACACATTCCACCACAGTGTTTTTAAAATTATTTGCTGTTAACGAAGCTATCCCGGCTGCAGTTGTACCATTTGGACTGGTTACATTCTCCCTTAAAACTTCCGCCTGTTCATTTGATTGGGATAACATTTTTCCGGCTCCTATAACCGTTTGATTAATTAATTGTTTTGCTATCTTTTGTTCCAATCCTTCTTCAATCGCTGCCTTTTCCATTGCTTCAACCAAGTAATAAATATAAGCCGGCCCACTTCCTGAAATTGCTGTTACAATATCCATTTGGCTTTCTTCAACAACTGACACGGTTCCAATGGCTTGAAATAATGTTTTAGTCGTCTCAATATGATCATCTGAGGCAAAATTACCTTTGGCAATTGCTGTTGCTGAATACCCGATTGTTGCTGATGTATTTGGCATTGTGCGAATAACAGGATTTTTTCCATTTAGTTCTGATTGGATATAATGTGTTGAAATGCCAGCAATAACTGATACAACAAGTTGATTTTCCTGTAAATATTCATTTATCTCACTAAGGGCATTTTTTATATCGTAAGGTTTTGTAGCTAATATAACAACATCAGCATCCTCAATCACTTTTTGTTTATTTTTTGTAATGATGACACCATATTTGCGATGTATTTCATTTAATCTATCTTCATTATCTTTATTACTAACATATATTCGTTCTTTTTTTGCAAATTTCTTATTAACAAGCCCTGCAATAATCGCTTCTGCCATTGAACCGGCGCCAACAAAAGCTATTTTGTTCATGGAATTAACATCCTTTCTTTTTCATTAAAAAAACCCCATACATCCTAAATTAGGACGAATATGAGGTTTGAATATCCGCGGTACCACCTATATTGGCATTATGTGCCCACTTCATTTTGATAACGCAATACTATTGCGGTTAGTTTTACTAACGACTCCTAGATAGGTTCAATAATGACATATCTGATAGGATTTTTCAGCCAATGAATCCTAATCTCTTTTAGTTGTTCATTATTTACTTGTCTATTCAACATCTTTTATATGATATGCTTATTAATTAAAATATATGTTGGGGCTACTTTTGTCAAGCTTTATATTTTTAGGGAATTTGCTGTTTCTGAATGAGAGAGACGGCTTCCCTCATTTAATTTTGTAGAGTTTGCTGTTTCTAAACGGGAGGAACGGCTTCAAATCTTATCAATCAGATTTTATTTTAGGGAAAATAAATTTCACACTCTCCGCAATCCATTGGGCAAAAGGGAAACGTGACATCGCAATTAGCACCTTTTGTAAAATTTTTCTTAAAAAAAGTCTGTATGATATAATTGGTTAAAGAGAAAAGAAAGGTGATAAACAATGAAATCAGGACCTGCCTTAAGACAATTAGCTTCACATCAGGCTATTCATGATGCTGCACAGGCTCAAGCAAAGGAATTCACGGAAATTACAGCTGCACTATATCATGATGGACAAGCAGAAGAGTGCTTAAAAGCTGCTAAAGAGTTACTTAAACATTGGGAAGAAAAGATAATTGCTCATGCTGACTCTGAAGATAATGGTTTATTTTCGGAGCTTTTAGAGGAAGGTAATATTGAACATAAACATATATATATGTTAATGCGGGACCATGACCTTTTTCGACAAATAGCAGCACATATTAAATCATTAATAGAAGAACAAAATAAAGTAACCATTGAAACTATTCATGCATTTCAAACATTAGTTGTTCTTAATAATTTTCATCACCGTGGAGAAGAGACTTACTTGTTTCCCGATGAATAATTAAGGAACACAGCCTAAGATCGCCACGTCCTGTGGCAACGTCTGTGTGACCAACATCCTGTTGCCCTAAAAATCCTATAGCCTGTCTAAACGAAGACGTAAGCCTATAGGATTTATCATTTTAACATGGAGGAGGAAGAGGGATTCGAACCCCCGCGGGCTTTGACACCCCTTTCGGTTTTCAAGACCGACCCCTTCAACCAGACTTGGGTATTCCTCCAGACAACAAATAATAATATACATGATTATGATTTTTATGTCAATTAGAAACCACATCTTCTAAGATTTTGATTTTCAAGTCGGTTAAAGAGAAAAACAATGGCTACCGTTACAATTTTTTTAAAAGAATGAGGTTATTTCATTAATTTTGTGCCTTGAGCACAGCCGAAGGAATGATACTTATAATGAGTTTATTAAATTTTTTTAAAAAGAATAAACGAAGCAAAGAAACCGAAAATAAAATTTATAAACGGGAATTCAAGATAGCAGGGGTAACATCTGAAAATATTGATGGTACACCTAGACAAAATATATTGCAGGCGATAATAGAGAACAAAAGACCGTTCCATAAAAAATTAGATGTTGAAATAAAACCCTATGCTTTAAAAGGTATAGAGGGTATGGCTGTCATAGTGAACAGACAAATAATTGGTAACATATCGAGTAAAGATCTCCCTTTTTTTGAAAATAATAAAGATCGATTACTGGGAATTAGTAATATATATATTGGTAAAAATAGTCAATCGTATTATGCAAAGATTAAGGTTGCTGTTCAGACAAAATAATAATGAGGTATATAAATCCCTCAAGTAGAATTTAATTTTCCAAAATATTGCAGCAATATATAAAGCAGCTTTAAAAGTAAGACAAATAGTTGAAGCTATTTGTGCTGTAACAATAAGCACTTCGTCGTACATTAAAGATAATATGGCTAGATATAGAGCAATATGGCCTTATAAGATAAGTTAAACAATCTATCCGACGAGGGAAATCTACCACCCATAATTGTGGACTAAGAGGAATTCAACTACTCATCCTGGCGATGAAAAATTAGTCAAAATCAAGTCCCTCCCATGTTTGAATTCACAAATCTATCTTAGATTGTGCATATAACTTGCCGACTAAAATAGAATAGATACAAAATCATTCGAATAAAAGACGGAAAGTAAATAACTCTTAAATGCTGTTATTAATTTTGTTATTAACTTTTTCCGGTCGATTAAAAAATAAAGCATGACAATCCTCAGAATCTTCCATGGAATTAATCACAGTTTCAAGGGGTTTTGTATATACTTGTGGGTAATCAACTTCTCCTAAATGCTCCCGAATGGGATAGGCAAGTTGCTCTTCTTCCATATTAAATTCCGATTGAATACCAGGTTTATTTCCTCTTGGATCTACACGAAACCATCCATGTTCCTCCAAGTAAAGCGCATTTAAGCCATGAAGTGCATAGCCCGATTCAATAGTACCTTTTCGTAAAACCCGTTGATAACAAAAACCAGTTGGAATACCTAATCCCCTTAACAAAGCCGCTAATAAATGGGATTTCGCAAAACAAATTCCTTCCCCATTCTTTATTGTATCTGATGCACTTATCGTTATTCTTTTACTTTTTGTATCAAAGGAATGTTCAATTTGATCCCGTACAAATTGAAAGGCTATTTCAGCTTGTTTTTCTAGGCTAAAGTTATTTTCTATAATATCCTGTACCTTTGCTACTATTAACTGGTCTTCTAACTCGATTATTCCATCAATATTTCCCAAGTAATCCGTTATCTCTGTTGATTGTATGTGTAGTTCCATCATAATCCCTCCATCTATTATTATAGGATAATTTTCTCAAATAAAGATAAAAAAGACCGACATTTTTGTGACGGTCTAATTATCTATTAGAAGTTGGGAATCAAAAATGGTTAACCTTTTTGCTAATAATATAGGCTAAAATATAATTAAATTATTGAGATGAAATACAACCGACATAGTTATTAATATGTCCACTATGATTTATTGAATGATCTTTTTCCCACCCATATACGGCTGTAACACTTTTGGAATAACGACAGAACCATCTTCTTGTTGATTATTTTCCAATATTGCAGTAATTGTTCGTCCAATAGCCAGTCCAGATCCATTTAAAGTATGGACAAATTGTAGTTTATCATCACTATTACGATAGCGAATTCTGGCTCTTCTCGCTTGGAAATCTTCAAAGTTAGAACAAGAAGAAATTTCACGATACACATTTTGTGTCGGTATCCACACTTCAATATCATATTTCTTTGCTGCCGTAAACCCTAAATCTCCTGTACACATGCTCATGACACGATAAGGTAATTCTAGCAATTGTAATACTTTTTCAGCATCATGTGTTAATTTTTCCAATACATCATATGATTCGTCCGGTTTAACGAACTGAACGAGTTCCACTTTATTAAATTGATGTTGGCGAATTAATCCTCTAGTGTCTCTTCCCGCAGAGCCGGCTTCTGAACGAAAACATGCACTGTAGGCAACATATTTCTTTGGTAAATCCGTTTCCTTTAAAATTTCATTGCGATGAAAATTAGTGACAGGTACCTCGGCTGTTGGGATTAAAAAATAATCCCAATCATTAATAAGAAAGGCATCTTCTTCAAACTTTGGTAATTGGCCGGTTCCTGTCATACTTTCGCGATTAACAATATAAGGAGGTATCATTTCTTCATAGCCATGTTCTTCTGCATGGAGGTCCATCATAAAATTCATTAAAGCCCTTTCTAAACGAGCCCCCAATCCACGGTAAAACACAAAACGACTTCCCGTAACCTTTGCAGCCCTTTCAAAATCTAGAATATTTAAATTTGTTGCAATATCCCAATGGGCCTTAGGTTCAAATGAAAATTCGGGATGGCTTCCCCATTGCCTTACCTCAACATTGTCATCCTCATCTTCTCCTACCGGAACACTTTCGTGGGGAATATTTGGTATCGACATTAATATGTTCTCTAACTTCCCATCGATTACCTCTAATTCATTATCTAATTTTTTAATTTTCTTACCTACTTCTTGCATGTTTTTAATTTGTTTAGAGGCATCTGTTTTTTCCTTTTTTAACAATGATATTTGTTTAGATGTTTCATTCCGTTTAGCCTTTAAATCTTCCACCTCAGAAATAATTTGTCGTCTTTGCTTATCCAATTCTCCAAAGCTAGATAATGCCGAAGGATCTTCACCACGTTTTTTTAATTTATTTGTTACCTCATCAAAATTAGTTCGCAATAGCTTTTGATCTAACATAAGTTTTACCTCCTATAAAAATATAAAAAACTCCCATCCCAAAATTAAGGGACGAGAGTATATTTTCCCGCGTTGCCACCCAAATTGAAGTCAATGACTTCCAGCTTTCATTGTTTTTAACGGTACAAGGCCGAATCTATTTTCATAAATTTGTTCAAGGATGGATTCATCAACGTTTTTTGTCAATTTTCACCAACTATTGACTCTCTAGAAAAAAACAGTTCATTACTATTTCCTATCATTACAAAAGATATATTTAATTTTATTTATCATATCATGTTGGCCTATTTAAGCAACTGTTTTGACTAATTACTTCTATCTGCCATTCGGTCAGAACCAACTAATGTGCTCATTTCGAGACCTTTCATTGCTGACCCTAAGTTTTTGGATAATTGTGCTATTAGTTTATAATCCTCATAGTTTGCTGTTGCTTGGACAATCGCAGAGGCAAATTTCTCCGGATTATCTGATTTAAAAATTCCCGAACCAACAAATACCCCATCTGCCCCTAATTCCATCATTAAAGCGGCATCGGCGGGAGTCGCGACACCTCCTGCTGCATAGTTAATGACTGGTAAACGGCCTTTGTCGCGGATTTCCATTAACACGTCATATGGTGCTTGATTATCCCGCGCAAAAACCATTACTTCATCTGGGCTCATACTTATTAGTTGTTTGATTTCCGCTTGTACTTGACGTAAATGTCTAACAGCCTCAACGATGTTTCCAGTTCCAGGCTCTCCCTTTGTTCGGAGCATTTTTGCCCCTTCTCCAATACGGCGGGCTGCCTCCCCAATGTTTCTACAGCCACATACAAATGGTACTTTAAAATCTGATTTTTTAATATGAAATACGTCATCTGCTGGTGTTAATACTTCACTTTCATCAATAAAATCAACACCTAATGCTTCTAAAACTCTTGCTTCAACAATATGACCTATTCTGCCTTTAGCCATTACAGGAATGGAAACAGCTTGTTGGACTTCCTCGGTAATTGTCGGATCAGCCATCCGAGCAACTCCACCTTCTTTACGTATATCTGATGGTACTCTTTCTAATGCCATAACTGCAACAGCACCTGAAGCCTCAGCAATTTTTGCTTGTTCTGCATTCACGACATCCATAATTACTCCACCATGTTTAAAATTTACCATTTCATTCTCCCCCATCTTGATACCTGTTTAACCAATGTATCAATTTATTTAAAAATTCCTACAATCCCATTAAATAAGTTTTTGAAAAAACCTGCAATCGAGCCAATCATACTACTAAACCAATTTTGCTTTTCTACTTTCTCTGTAGTAATTAAGTTAACAGATACCTGTTCTTCTCCATCAACTAAATAACCATATTCATCTTCACCATCATTTACAAGTTGTGCGGTTCCGATTACCGTCCCTTTTTCAATTGGGGCGGTTAATTCTCCATTTTCATTCAATAATTTATCATCTAGATGATATTCAATATGATAATTATCTTCTGTATTATTTTTTATCATGCTTGTAATAGGGCTCTCAAGTTCAAAACTTACAGTATCTACTTTTCCTTTTGTTACATTTAAAGTCGACTCACCTTCTAGCTGGTATCCAGCTGAAAATAGTTCTTGCTCCTTGAATTCATTGAAACCATAATCTAATAGTTTGGCCGTTTCTTTAAATCTAACAGCTTCACTTTTTGCTTTCATCACAACTGTGATTAAGCGGCGATCACCCCTTTTAGCAGTAGAGGTAAATGTATAACCTGCCAACTCTGTATTACCAGTTTTTAACCCATCAACACCTTCATAATAAAATTGATCAAGGTGTGACGTATTATGTGGTAACATCCAATTATAATTCCGTATCATTTGTTCCTCAAATTCAGTTTCGGGAATACTTGAAATATCTAATGCTTCTGGGTAGTCATTTACGATATGATAGGCTAATAATGCTGCTGATTTTGCAGATAATAAATTTGAATCGTCTTCATTTGTACCTTCAGGATGCCTTCCACCTAGTGAATTATTATCTAACCCAGTTGAGTTAACAAATTTAAAATCGGGTAATCCCATTTCTTCCCCTTTTTTATTCATTAATTTGACAAATTCACCTTCAGTTCCGGAAATCAGTTCAGCTAATGCAATCGTTGTAGCATTATCAGAATTAATCGCCATTGCTTCATATAACTCTCTTACAGTATAATCGATGTTCTTTCGTAAACCAATTCCAGAAAAACTGTTATTTGCAGAAATATCAAAAACAAAGTCACTTATTTGTGTCGTAGTATCCCAAGTAATATCTCCACGATCGATACTTTCTAGTACTAAGTATTCTGTCATCATTTTAGTCATACTAGCTGGAGGTAATGGTTCATTTTCATTTTTTGCATATAATATTTTTCCAGTATTTACATCAACGATAATCGCCGTTTTAGCCACTGTATCTAATGCTGCATTTGTTAGTGATGGAAAGCCAATTACAATTGCAAGCATTATGATAGCAACTATTAAGAGCCTATTTATATGGTTAAAATATTTCAAAATTCTTACCTCCAAATTAAATTAAACAATACATATTTTATCATACAATTTTAGTAATTAAAAATTATAAACTATTTTAATTATTTAATAAATAATTAGGAGCCTCTTTAGTAATTTGAACATCATGTGGATGGCTTTCAATTAAACCAGCATTCGTTATTCGGACAAATTTGGCTTCTTCCCTTAAGTTGTGTAAATCTTTTGCACCACAATATCCCATTCCTGCTCGCAGACCACCAATTAATTGCTCCATTGTATTTTTTAATGGCCCTTTATAGGCGACTCTTCCTTCAATTCCTTCCGGTACTAATTTTTTCACATCATTATCGTCCTGAAAATAACGGTCCTTTGAGCCAGATTTCATTGAAGTGATGGATCCCATACCACGGTATACTTTAAATTGTCTTCCTTGAAAGATTTCCATTTCACCGGGGCTTTCTGTTACACCAGCAAATAAACTTCCAAGCATAACAATATGAGCTCCAGCAGCCAATGCCTTCACAATATCTCCGGAAAATTTAATTCCTCCATCCGCAATAATTGGGACGTTATATTTTTTTGCTTCCTCTGCACAATCGTATACTGCCGTAATTTGTGGTACACCAATTCCAGCAATAACTCTTGTTGTACAAATAGAACCGGGGCCAATTCCAACTTTTATAATATTTGCTCCTGCTTTAATTAAATCTTTCGTTGCCTCAGCAGTCGCTACATTTCCAGCAATAATATTTAAATCTGGGTAAGCTTGACGTACTCTTTTCACTTGATCAATAACACTTTGAGAATGACCGTGTGCAGTATCAATGACAATAACATCAACATCTGCTTCAACTAACTTTTCAATTCTCTCCATCGTGTCACCTGTCACACCAACCGCTGCTCCCACTACTAGCCGTCCATGGATATCTTTAGCTGAGTTAGGGTATTCAATTACCTTTTCAATATCTTTTATAGTAATTAACCCACGAAGTATATTGTTTTTATCTACTAATGGTAATTTTTCAATTTTATGCTTTTGTAATACTTTTTGCGCTTCATCTAATGTAGTTCCCACATCGGCCGTAATTAAATTTTCACTTGTCATTACTTTAGAAATTTCAATTGAGTAATCGTCGATAAAGCGTAAATCACGATTTGTTAAGATACCAACTAATTTTTGATCTTCAACATTATTAACAATAGGAACACCGGAAATTCTAAACTTAGCCATTAAATGTTCAGCATCATATACTTGGTGTTCTGGTGTTAGAAAAAATGGATTTGTAATCACACCACTTTCAGATCGTTTTACACGGTCTACCTGTTCCGCTTGTTCTTCTATTGACATATTTTTATGAATAACCCCAAAGCCACCTTGTCTAGCCATGGCTATGGCCATATCAGATTCTGTAACTGTATCCATTCCAGCACTAATAAATGGTGCCTTTAATTTTAAAGTCGGGGATAACTCTGTATAGATGTTTACTTCTTTTGGTAATACTTCAGATTTTGCCGGTACGAGTAAAACATCATCAAATGTTAAGCCTTCTTTGGAAAATTTATGTCCCATGATTTTTCCTCCCTTTCTTATTATCATTATATAAAATAAATAGAACTTGTCTATAACGACAAAGCTCTATTTATTTCTATGTTTACTATGGTCATTCATTTTCCTTTATATTTTCCCCATCATCATCTTCTATTTCATCTTCAATTTTTTCTTCTGCGATTTTTGCTACTGTTGCTACTTCTTCGTCATCTTGTATTCTAATTAATTTTACTCCTTGCGTATGTCTTCCAGTTATAGATATGCTTTCAACTGGAATTCTTATTAATACTCCCGCAACAGTAATTAGCATAATATCTTCATTACCCTTAACTACTTTTACGGCGACTACATGACCAGTCGATTCTGTTAAATGACAAGAATAGTATCCTTTTCCACCACGATTTGTTTTTCGATATTGATGTTCCTCTGATCGTTTTCCTATTCCTTTATTCGTAACATGTAATATATAGGAACCTTCATCAACGATATCCATTGCTACAACTTCATCATCATTTCTTAAATTAATTCCGCGTACTCCAGCAGCAGTTCTTCCCATTGATCTAACTACTTTTTCATCAAAGCGGGTAATAAAGCCATTTTTTGTTGCGATGACAATATCTTTAGAATCATCTGTTAATCTTACTGAAATTAACTCGTCATTTTCACGAAGGTTAATGGCAATTAACCCTCCCTTTCTAATTCTGGAGAATAACGGTAAATTTACACGTTTTGATAAACCTGATTTTGTTGTAAAAAATAAATAATGATTATCTAAAAATTCTTCCACTGCAATGACTGTATTGACCCATTCATCTTTTTCTATTTGTAATAAATTAATGATTGGCAAGCCTTTCGCTGTTCTTCCAAACTCAGGTATTTCATAGCCTTTTAATCGATAGACCTTCCCTTTATTCGTAAAGAACAATATCGTGTCATGTGTCGATGTCGAAATTAAATGTTCAACAAAATCATTATCATGAGTACCCATACCTTGAACACCCCGACCACCACGATGTTGCGTTCGATAGGTAGATAAAGGGAGTCGTTTAATATATCCTTGATGTGTTAAAGTAATCACTATTTCTTCTTCAGGAATTAAATCTTCATCTTCTATAAAGTCTAACCCAGCTGTCACAATTTCTGTACGTCGCTCATCACTATATTTCTCCTTAATCTCTATTAACTCCTCGCGAATGATGGCTAATACTTTTTCTTCGCTCGCTAATATTGCTTTTAATTCTTCTATTAATTGAAGTAAATGCTGATATTCATCTTCAATTTTTTCCCTTTCTAAACCTGTTAAACGTTGCAGACGCATATCCAAAATGGCTTGAGCCTGTTTTTCTGACAAATTAAATCTATCCATTAAACCCGTTCTAGCTATTTCCGTAGTTTCAGATTGACGGATTAATTTAATTACTTCATCCAAATGGTCCAAAGCAATTCGTAAACCTTCTAAAATATGAGCTCTTGCTTGGGCTTTATTCAACTCAAATTGAGTTCTTCTCCGGATAATTTCAATTTGATGTTGTAAATAATGTTGTAACGCATCTTTTAATGTTAATACTTTTGGCTGTCCATCTACTAAAGCTAAAGTATTAATACCAAAAGTTGTTTGTAATGCAGTATATTTATATAAATTATTTAACACAACATTTGCATTAACATCTCGACGAAGCTGCATAACAATTCTCATCCCGTTACGGTCGGATTCATCATTTAATTCTGTTATCCCATCAATACGTTTATCGCGTACTAATTCAGCAATTTTCTCAATTAATTTTGCTTTATTTACTTGATATGGTAATTCGGAAATAATAATGGTAGATGTACCATTATTATTTTCAATGATTTCGACAGATGCACGAATTGTAATAGAGCCTTTCCCAGTTTCATATGCTCTACGTATACCACTTTTTCCAAGGATTTTCCCTGCTGTAGGAAAATCAGGACCAAATATATAGTTTTCCATTAATTCATCTACAGTAATATGGGGATCTTCACTTAAGGCTAATACAGCATCAATCGTTTCCCCTAAATTATGTGGAGGAATATTTGTTGCCATTCCAACAGCAATTCCTGATGACCCATTTACAAGTAAATTTGGAAACCTTGCTGGAAAAACGATAGGTTCTCTCTCAGAACCATCATAATTATCTTGATAATCAATAGTATCTTTATTTATATCACGTAAAAGCTCCATCGATAATTTTGACATACGAGCCTCTGTATAACGCATCGCTGCTGCTGAATCTCCATCAACGGAGCCAAAGTTACCGTGTCCATCTACTAATAAATATCGATGGCTAAAATCTTGTGCCATCCGTACCATAGCTTCATAAACTGCTGAATCTCCATGTGGATGATATTTCCCAATGACTTCTCCGACAATTCTAGCTGATTTTTTGTATGGTTTATCTGCATGCATACCAAGGTCATTCATGGCATATAGGATCCGCCGATGAACCGGTTTTAAACCATCTCTTACATCCGGCAATGCACGCGAAACAATAACGCTCATAGCATAATCAAGAAAAGAGGTACGCATTTCTTCACTTATATTAATTTGTTTCACATTTGATTTTTCTTGTTCCACTCAGTTAACCCCCAATAGGTTTTTCTTCTCGAAATTTTTTCATTCAGTCTTTTTAAATGTCTAAATTTTTAACGTATTGTGCATTTTCCTCAATGAAATACCTTCTAGGTTCAACTTTATCTCCCATTAATATGTTAAAAATTTCATCGGCTTCTATGGCATCTTTTAATTTAACTTGCAATAACGTTCTTGATTCTGGATTCATTGTTGTATGCCATAATTGGTCTGGATTCATTTCCCCTAAACCTTTATATCGTTGGAGATTTGGTTTAGGTGATTCAGGTAATTCAGTTAATAACTGTTCCAAAGCGTCATCATTATAAACAAATTGTGATTTTTTTCCTTGTGTGACTTGATATAAAGGTGGTTGGGCAATATAAACATATCCATGTTCGATTAATGGCCTCATATAACGATAAAAGAAGGTTAATAATAAAGTTCGGATATGGGCACCGTCAACATCGGCATCCGTCATAATAATGATTTTATGATATCGTGCTTTCGTAATATCAAAATCAGTACTTATGCCAGTTCCTAACGCTGTAATCATCATTCTTACTTCATTATTAGATAAAATTCTATCTAGACGGGCTTTTTCCACGTTTAAAATTTTACCTCGTAATGGTAAAATAGCCTGAAAGTGTCGATCCCTTCCTAATTTTGCCGATCCACCAGCAGAGTCACCTTCCACAATGTATAATTCACTGATTTCTGCATCCTTTGAAGAACAATCTGCTAACTTTCCAGGCAAATTAGAAATTTCTAATGCACTTTTCCGTCGTGTTAACTCACGGGCTTTTCTAGCAGCAACACGTGCACGTGATGCCATAATTCCTTTTTCTACAATTGTTTTACCGACAGAAGGGTTTTCAAATAAAAACTTAGAAAATGCCTCACTGAAAATATTATCTGTAACAGTTCTAGCATCACTATTTCCTAGTTTTGTTTTTGTTTGTCCTTCAAATTGTGGGTCTGTATGTTTAATTGAAACAATGGCAGACATTCCTTCGCGGACATCATCACCTGTTAAGTTTTCTTCATCTTCTTTAATAATGTTACTTTTTCTTGCATAATCATTAATAACCCTAGTTAAAGCAGTACGAAATCCGGCTTCATGTGTACCGCCTTCATGTGTATGAATATTATTAGCAAAAGAATATAAGTGACTTGCAAATCCATCATTATATTGGATTGCAATTTCTACAGAAATATCATTGACTTCACCATCTGCATAAATTGGTTCATGTAAAACATCCTTTGATCGATTAATATATTCAACGTAGGAAATAATCCCACCTTCGTAATAAAAATTATCCCTTGTTATTTCCTCTGCTCGTTTATCTTCTAATGTGATAGATAACTTTTTATTAAGAAAAGCTAACTCACGTAAACGATTTTTTAAAATATCATAATCATAAGTAGTTGTTTCTGTAAAAATTTCTGGGTCAGGCCTAAAGTTAATAATTGTACCTGTCTTATCTGTTTCCCCGATTACCGCTATATTACCTTGCGTAATTCCTTGTTTAAATGATAAAAAATGAATTTTACCATCACGATGAACATATACTTTTAATTTAGTCGATAATGCATTAACGACAGAAGCCCCAACACCATGTAGACCACCTGATACTTTATAGCCACCTCCACCAAATTTACCACCTGCATGCAGGACTGTTAAAATTAATTCAACGGCTGGCTTCCCGGAATCTTCATGTATATTTGTCGGGATACCCCGTCCATTATCTTCTACTGTAATACTATTATCTGCCTCGATCGTCACTGTAATTTCATCGCAATATCCTGCTAAGGCTTCATCAATACTATTGTCTGTAATTTCCCAAACCAAATGATGTAACCCATTTTCAGCTGTTGATCCAATATACATACTAGGCCGTTTTCTTACTGCCTCTAAACCTTCTAATACTTGGATTTGTTCTGCATCATATGTTTGTTCATTAATTAATTTATTTTCTGCCAATCAATTTCACCTTCATTTCAAATTAATGTTGTTCATTTTCTATATCTAATTTTATCGCCTTTTTAAAAATATCTTCGCGGTTTTTCAATGTCCTAGGTAATAATGGACTATAAAAAATTTTATCATTTGTGACAATGATTGATTTAATATTTTTCTTATGATCAATCCATATCGTATTGTCCTTTTTGTTTTTTATAAATCTTTTATATTTAGAAGATGTATGGACAATATGATAGTCTAATACACATATAATCTCTTCATTATTTATAATTTCATTTTTTCCGATGTGGATATACATTTTTTCATCCTTTTTTTAGATCATTTTCAATTGTACCTTGATTCACTTTATACATTGTTGCTTTACTTATCGTTTCATGATCAATACCATTGACTGTTGTAGTAGATACAAAAGTTTGTACTTTCCCTTGGATCGTATTTAATAAATGGGATTGTCGATAGTCATCTAGTTCACTTAGTACATCATCTAGCAATAAAATAGGATATTGATTTTTTATATGATAAATTAAATCTATTTCCGCTAATTTTAAAGATAAAGAAGTTGTTCTCTGCTGGCCTTGTGAGCCAAATAATTTAACATCGTTTTCATTTATTTGAAAATTCAAATCATCCCGATGGGGGCCAATTAATGTAATACCCCTTTTTATTTCATTCATTCTAATATCTTGAAAAGCTTTGACATATTTTTGTTTTATCTTAACCTCATCATCTTCTTCTAATACTTTGACGGTTGATGAATAAATGATATTCAATAGTTCCTTTTGTCTACTTATTTCTCGATGTATCGGGATTGCCCATTTTTTTAATAAATTAATAAAATTAAATCGCTTTTTAATAATAATAGTGGCTTGTTCTATTAATTGTTCAGTAAATATATCAAGCATTTTTTCATCTTTACCTTTGTTGTGCTGTAAATTTTTTAATAATTGATTTCTTTGTTTTAAAATTTGCTGATATTGCGATAAATGGTGTATATATAATGGTTCTATTTGACTAATTTCCATATTCAAAAATCTTCTTCTATATTGGGGTGATCCTTTTACCAAGGATAAATCTTCCGGTGCAAACATAACGACATTCATCATACCTAAATAGTCACTGAGTTTTTTTTGTTCAAGATTATTTTTTTTAGCCTTTTTTCCGTGTTGATGGAATATGATTTCCAATGGGAATTGTTGCTGATTTTTTTGAATGATACCACTTATTTTAGCGAACGGTTTATCCCATTGAATTAATTCTTTATCATGCATTGTTCGATATGATTTTGTAAATGCCAAAACGTATATTGCTTCCAATAAATTAGTTTTTCCTTGAGCATTTTCCCCGATAATGACATTTACTTTATTAGAAAAATCTATTTGTAACTTATGATAATTCCTAAAGTCTTTTAGTTGAATTTGTTTAATATACATGAATATTCCTCATTTTAATGATCATATCGAAGAAGATTTTTTTACAATAAAAGTTTCACCAGTTTTCAATGAAATGATATCATTTTCATATAGTTTTCTACCACGTCGATAGTCTATTTCATGATTAACATATACACCTTCTAACGTAATACAATTTTTAACTTCTCCGCCAGAACTAAATAAATTAGTAAGTTTTAATAGTTGGCCAACGGTGATGAAGTGATCTTTTATAAAAATTTCTTTTATTTTCATTCGAATTTTATCCTTTTTATCATTTTGTGCATTTTTTTGTTCTTTTAACATATATTGTTTAAACTACTTATATCTATTTTACTAAAGTTTTTAATGTAATGAAAGGTTTGACCCTTTTTCTCATTAAAAACAAAAAAATAAGCCATTTAAACGCATTTTAAATAGCTTATAAAATCTAGTATTTAATTTTAGGTTTTTTAAAACGTTTTTACCGGTAAAATTAATTGCAAAATCTTATGATCATTTGGTGATTTTATAACAAATGGTTTCATCGGTCCAGAAAAGTAAATTTCAACAATATCGGTGTCCATCGTTTTTAATGACTCTAACATATATTTGGAGCTGAAAGATAATTTAATTGGATCTCCCTCAATAGAAATGGCATTTAATTGTTCATTTACATTTCCTATTTCAATTAATTTACTAGATATTCGAATGAGATTGTCTTCTGTTTCTATATCGATCACATTATTTTGTTCTTTATTCGAAAGGACGGCGGCTCTTTCGATCATATGAATAAATTCATTTACATATACCTTCATGACAGTATCACTATCTTTGGGTATTAATCGGTTTGTATCAGGAAATTGGCCATTTAAAAGTCTTGATGAAAAAAATAAATATTCTGTTGAAAAAATTACTTGGTTATTCACTAATGTTACTTTAACTTCTTCGTCTTGTTCATTTAAAATTTTATTTAACTCCTGTAAACTTCTTCCTGGCATAACAATATTTGTTTGATCTAATTGATGATCTTTTACCTCTATTGATTTCCTTGATAATCGATGACTATCAGTAGCTGTAAAAGTTAATTCATTATTTTCCAATATCATATTTACCCCGGTAAATATTGGTCTAGTTTCCATTGTTGAAACAGCAAAAACGGTTTGTCTTATCATTTTTTTAAGGTCTTTTATATTTAATGTTAAATGGTGATCATTTTGTTGTAATGATAACTTCGGATATTCATCACTATTTTGTCCATACAATGTAAAAACAGCTTTTCCCGATTTTATTACAGTTTTATAATTTTCATCAACTGTGAAATCAACGATATCTTCTGGTAATTTATTAATAATTTCCGGTAATTGTGGGACAGGCAATACGATGGATCCCGGTTTTATATCTGTAATAATATCGTCACCATTTATCTTCTGTGGAATAATTGCTTGGATAGTGATATCTGAGTTACTTCCAGTTAAAATAATTTCATTTTCATTCACATCAATTTTAATGCCGGCTAAAATAGGAATGACGGTTTTAGATGAAATAATATGTATAACATCTTGTAAACGTTTTGAGAGTTGTCTTCTTTGAATTTTAAATTGCATGAATTTCCTCCTTATAGTTATTATATTATTAAATAATAGTAATAGTAACTGTTAATTTGTGAATAACTTGATTTAATTGAGTTTACTCCTATGTTTATCATTGTGGCTAATATGTGTATACGTGTTAGTTAAAGTCTTCTTTAATTTCAGTAATAAAATTATTAATCATTGATTCAGTATTACTATCTTCTATGATTAGTTTACTTATTTTATTGTAAGCATGAATAACAGTTGTATGATCCCTACCACCAAATTCCTCGCCAATTTTAGGTAGTGAGTTATCTGTTAACTCTCGACATATGTACATTGCAATTTGTCTTGGATAAGCGATTGCTTTAGTTCGTTTTTTAGAATTCATGTCATTTAATGTGATATTATGTTTAGTTGCTATATATTTCTTTATTCCTTCTATCGTTATTTTTTTAGGTTGTTTTGCCGGAATAATACTTTTTAATGCTTCAGTTGCCAATGGAACATCAATGTCTTCATTAATTAACGATGAATAGGCTATGACACGGATTAAAGCCCCTTCAAGTTCCCTAATATTTGTATTAATTTGATTAGCAATGTAGAGCATAACATCTGTAGATAGATCCTCCAGACCTTCCGATTTAGCTTTTTTATTCAAAATGGCTATTCTCGTTTCTAAATCAGGAGGGGATATGTCTGTAATTAAGCCCCATTCAAATCTAGATCTCAATCTATCTTCTAAAGTTGGAATTTCCCTCGGTGGTCGATCGCTTGAAATGATAATTTGTTTATTTTCTTCATGCAATGCATTAAATGTATGGAAAAATTCTTCCTGTGTTTGTTCCTTACCAGCTAAAAATTGAATATCATCAACGAGTAGAATATCAACATTACGATATATATTACGAAAAGATTCCGCTTTGTTATCCATAATGGCATTAATAAATTCGTTAGTAAACTTTTCTGAGGATAAATATAATACCCTACTTTTTGGATGATGTTCTTGAACAAAATGTGCGATAGCCTGCATAAGATGAGTCTTTCCTAAACCAACTCCTCCATATATAAATAATGGGTTATATGCCTGTGCTGGTGCTTCCGCTACTGCTAAGGAAGCAGCATGAGCAAATCTATTTGTTGTACCAACAACAAAGGTATCAAAAGTGTATTTAGGATTAAGCATATTATTATTATTTATTTGTTTATTTAATTGTGTTTCTTGGATAGGGTCTTTGATTTCTTTTTGCGAATTTTTATTTTTATTGATTATTTCAACGTAAATTTCTATATTTGATCCTATTTCATCATAGATAACACCTTTCATAAAATGAATGTATCGTTTGTCTAACCAGTTTTTTATAAAAATATCCGGAACATTAATAATTAATTCATTATTGGTTAACTCCTTAGGTGTAGCCTTTTTTAGCCATGTTTCATAACTTGGTTTGCTAATTTTTTCTTGCATTTTATTTAATATAATTTCCCATAAGTCGTTTTTAGTTACCAAGTTTTTACACCTCTTTACTTCATTTATATATTTTAAATGTTGATAAGTTTATGATTGAATGATTAATTTATAAGGAGATTAATTAATCGATTTAAGTAGATATAATCATGTTTCTCTGGATAAAAGGTTAAAAAGTAATTGAATGTAATGCACATTATAAACACTTTATGAATGGATTTATTAATAACGAGGGGTAAGGATGTTAACATCTTTTCCACACTTTGTGGATAAGTGGTGAGAGTAGATAACTTATCAACAAAGATGAGTAAATAAAGAATATCAAAATTTACTATTGTTTGCAATAATTTAAATAATTATCCACAAATATTTTTGTTTGTTAATATTTTATATCCACATTTGTAGAAATTGTGGTTATTTTGTCGATAATTTGTCCAAAAATATTTTTATTCTATTTTTTATTAAATTTGCTTGTGGATTACTTTTTCTTTTTATCAATGGCTACATGTTGACTATTGCCTTTAATTTGCTTATAATAGTCAAGAATGTTTGATATAAATTGATAATTTAACTGATTGTATAATGATTTCAAATTTTATTTTCATACATTTGTTTTTTGATTAAGTAATTGAGGGGGTTTAATTAATATGAAAAGAACATTTCAACCGAATAATCGTAAAAGAAAAAAAGTTCATGGTTTTCGTTTAAGAATGAGTACTAAAAATGGACGTAAAATTTTAGCTCGCCGCAGACGAAAAGGAAGAAAGAATTTATCAGCTTAGGCCACTGGAATTTAGACAGTGGTCTTTTTTGAGTTTCACTTTTTTTAAAGTGTGCCTTATTGCCTTTTTAACAAGTTATAATTTTCTTTTACGGGTGATTGAATGAAGAAGGAATACCGTATTAAAAAAAATGATCATTTTCAACATATTATCGATACGGGTAATTCATTTGCAAATCGTGAATTTGTTATATATTATAAAGAAAACTTGGAACAATCCCATTTTAGAGTTGGTATTTCTGTGGGGAAAAAACTAGGCAATGCAGTTGTTAGAAATAAAATTAAACGTTACATTAGAGAAGTGTTTAGAAACTTAGAAGATGATATTATTCCAACAGTTGATTTAATCATTATTGCTAGGAAGCCTGCTTTGAATTTAAAGTTTAAACAATACAAAAAAAGTATCTTACATTTATTACATAAAGTTCATTTATTACGTTGAATATTTATTTGGACCTTATAGGTAAGGAGGAAGATCGTTGCGTAAAAAGTTTTTAATTCCTATTTTATTACTTATAGCAATGGTTTTGTTATCTGGTTGTATGGATATTAAAGAGCCAATTAATGCTGAAAGTACAGGTGTTTGGAACGAATATTTTGTTTATCCTATGTCAAAGGTTATTATATTTTTTGCTGATAATTTAAATGATAGTTTTGGTTTATCGATTATAATTGTTACCCTTATTGTTCGTTTAATATTGTTACCATTAAACGTGAAACAATTAAAAAGTTCAAAAGCAATGCAAGAAATTCAACCGGAAATTAAAGAATTGCAAAAGAAATATAGTTCAAAAGATGCTGCAACTCAACAAAAATTACAACAAGAAACAATGGCTCTATTTCAAAAGCATGGTGTCAATCCATTAGCTGGTTGTTTACCAATTTTTGTACAAATGCCAGTGTTAATTGCCATTTATCATGCTATAATGCGTACTGAAGCAATCCAAGGTCATACATTTTTATGGTTTGCGCTTGATTCTCCAGACTATGTGTTACCATTAATAGCTGGGGCGGCAACATTTTTGCAACAAAAATTAATGATGGCGGGAAGTGCCTCTGCCCAAAATCCACAAATGGTTGCTATGTTATATATGATGCCAATCATGATAACTGTATTTGCATTTTTCTTCCCGGCAGCTTTAGCTTTATACTGGGTAGTAGGAAATATATTTATGGTAGCTCAAACTTTGTTTATACGTAAACCAATGTTGAAAGAAACAAATGATGGGGGCGACAAAAAGTGAGAGAAGTAACTGCTAGTGGACAAACAGTTGAAGAAGCAATTCAATCTGCATTAGATCAGTTAAATATTGCTCAAGATGAAGCTATCATCGAAATTATTGATGAAGGAAAAAAAGGTTTTTTAGGTTTATTTGGCTCATCTATCTCTGTGGTGAAAGTGAAAGAAAAAAGAGATAGTATTGGAGAAACAGAAAAGTATTTAAAACAAATTATGGATTATCTCGATTTAGATGTTACAATTGAAAAAACTGTTGTAGACCAACATGTTACGTTTGATTTAGCTGGTGAAAAAATTGCTATTTTAATCGGTAAACGTGGAAAGACTTTGAATGCACTACAATATTTAGCACATTTAGTTTTAAATAAACAGAGTGATGAATTTTATGCTGTAACAGTTGATGCAGAGGGATATCGTCAACGTCGTGAAGAGGTCCTAATTGATTTAGCTCATAAAATGGCAGAAAAAGCATTATATTTGAATAGAAAAGTAATATTAGAACCAATGCCAGCATATGAAAGAAAGATAATTCATAGTACTTTACAAGAACGCGACGATGTGACTACTTATTCTGATGGAATTGAACCACATCGTGCTATTATCATTGAACCATAAAAGAACTAATGAAAGTATTTAATAAAATGATAATCCCTAATAGAGACAGATTTAATTTTTATCATCTGACTTTCTAATAGGGTTTTTTATTGTGACAAATTTTGTAACTTTATTTTACGTAATAGATATGTTAATCTTAAATGTTAGTAACGTATATTATAATTTGTTTTATTTAAATATTTCTTTAGGGGTAAAGACATGGAATTTGATACAATTGTTGCTATTTCAACTCCAATCGGCGAGGGAGCCATTTCAATTGTTCGATTAAGTGGTGCTGATTCGATAAGTATTGTCAATCAAATTTTTGATGGAAAAAATTTATTCGATGTACATTCACATACTTTTCATTATGGAAAATTAATTAATCCCGAAACAACCAATATTGCCGATGAAGTAATGGTTTCAGTGATGCGTGGTCCAAAAACTTTTACGATAGAGGATGTTGTTGAAATTAATTGTCATGGAGGTATTGTAGCAACGAACCGTATTTTACAATTAGTTTTATCTTTAGGGGCTCGTTTAGCTGAACCTGGTGAATTTACAAAACGTGCCTTTTTAAATGGAAGAATTGACTTATCACAAGCGGAAGCTGTTATGGATATTATCCAAGCAAAGTCTAATGAAGCGATGAATATAGGATTAGAACAATTAGATGGTCGTTTATCTCGACTAATAAAACAATTAAGGCAAACATTAATTGAAACAATTGCCCATGTGGAAGTTAACATAGATTATCCGGAATATGATGATATAGAAGAAATGTCACAAGTAATGATGAAGAAAAAAACCCGTGAGGTATTTGAGGAAATTAATAAATTAATCAATGTTGCTCATCAGGGAAGGGTGTATCGAGAAGGTATTAAAACTGCGATTATCGGAAGACCGAATGTGGGAAAATCTTCATTATTAAATGCTTTTTTACAAGAGGATAAAGCAATCGTTACAAATATTCCTGGTACAACTCGTGACACTCTAGAGGAGTTAGTAAAGATTCGAGATATTCCACTTATTTTATATGATACAGCTGGAATTCGAGAAACGAAAGATTTAGTTGAGAAAATTGGGGTAGAACGTTCCCAAAAAATAATGCAAGAAGTTGATTTAGTTCTGTTTATGTTAAATTTCCATGAGCCTTTATCCGAAGATGATAAAGTTATTTTTAATTCCTTAGATCAAACTAAATTTATTGTTATTATAAATAAAACTGATTTGAAGCAACATTTAAATATAGAAGAGGTAAACAAATTAGCTCGTGATAATCCGGTGATTATGACCTCAATTGTGGATGATAAAGGAATCGAAGAATTAGAGGATGCGATTCATCAATTATTTTTTAAGGGCCAAGTAAAATCAAATGAACATTATTTTATTTCTAATGTGCGTCATATTCATTTATTAGAACAGGCTAAAGGTGTATTGAGTGAAGCAATGAATGCTCTGGAGATAGGGATTCCATTAGATATAGTTCAAATAGATGTGACTAGGACTTGGGAGATTTTGGGTGAGATCATTGGTGAAACTGCTAGTGAAGGCTTAATTGATCAATTATTTTCACAATTTTGTTTAGGAAAGTAAGTTTATTGGGAGGGGTGAAGTAATGACTTTTGATGCTGGACATTATGATGTTATCGTAATTGGTGCTGGTCATGCCGGGTGTGAAGCCGCGCTAGCTGCAGCAAAAATGGGATCTAATACACTTATATTAACATTAAATTTAGATATGGTTGCTTTTATGCCTTGTAATCCATCTTTAGGTGGACCTGCCAAAGGTATTGTAATTCGTGAAATTGATGCTTTAGGTGGTGTGATGGGTAAAGTAATTGATAAGACACATATTCAAATGCGAATGTTAAATACGAGAAAAGGGCCAGCCGTACAAGCATTACGTGCCCAAGCCGACAAACCACTATATATTCAGGAAATGAAAAGGATTTTGGAAAATGAGTCAAATATTACATTAAAACAAGCAATGGTAAATGAATTAATTATTGAAAATAATGTATGTAAAGGGGTAGTCACCGAAACAGGTGCCGCATATTACAGTAAGGCGACTATTATTACGACAGGAACTTTTATGAGAGGTAAAGTTTTGTTAGGTGATATGGAATATGAAAGTGGACCTAATAATCAACGGGTTTCCGTGAAGCTATCTGAGAATCTAGAAAAATTAGGGTTTGATTTAATTCGTTACAAAACAGGTACTCCACCGAGAGTTAATAGTCATACGATTGATTATTCTAAAACTGAAATACAACCAGGTGATGAAAAACCATATAGCTTTTCATATGAAACAACTGAATTTATTGAAGACCAATTACCTTGTTGGTTAACACATACGAATGAGGAAACCCATAAAGTAATTAATGAAAATTTAACCCTTTCTGCGATGTATTCTGGAATGAAAAGAGGAACAGGTCCAAGATATTGTCCATCTATAGAGGATAAAATTGTCCGTTTTCATGATAAACCTAGACATCAAGTCTTTCTTGAGCCAGAAGGGAGAAATACAGAAGAAGTTTATGTTCAAGGATTATCAACATCTTTACCTGAGTACATTCAAACTAAAATTGTTAGATCTGTCCCTGGTCTGGAAAATGCCGAAATGATGCGACCTGGCTATGCGATAGAATATGATGCTGTCATATCTACACAATTATGGCCAACATTGGAAACAAAGCAAATAAATGGATTGTTTACTGCTGGTCAAATTAATGGTACTTCCGGTTATGAAGAGGCCGCAGCTCAGGGGATTATTGCCGGAATTAATGCCTATTTAAAAATTAACAATGAAAAACGATTTGTTTTAGATCGGTCAACAAGTTATATTGGTGTATTAATTGATGATTTAGTAACGAAAGGGACACGTGAACCATATCGTTTATTAACTTCTCGTGCGGAATACCGTTTACTATTACGCCATGATAATGCTGATATTCGATTAACGCAATATGGTTATGATTTAGGATTAATTTCAAAAGAACGTTATGAGGGATTTTTAAAGAAATCAACATTAGTAAAAATGGAAAAAGAACGTTTATTTAAGACGATTATAAAACCTAATAATACAGTGCAATTAATATTGGATGAAATCAATTCAAGTCCGCTAAAAGATGCAGTTAGGGCAATTGATTTATTAAAGCGACCTGAAGTAACTTATAGTACAATTGAGAAAATGGTACACGTGACACAAGAATTACCTGCTGAAGTGAAAGAACAAGTAGAAATACAAGTAAAATATGAAGGTTATATTAAAAAAGCAAATGATCAAGTTGAACGTATGTTAAAGATGGAAAATAAAAAGATCCCTTTAAATATTGATTACGACGATATTCATAGTTTAGCTATTGAAGCTAGGGAGAAACTTAAAAAAATTAAACCAATGTCAATTGGTCAAGCATCACGAATATCTGGTGTAAATCCAGCTGATATTTCCATATTATTAGTTTATATTGAACAAGGAAAAGTTAAACGTACTAAAACAGGATAAAAAAGGGAGCAAATTCAACCAATGAATGAAGATAAATTTATGTCAGAACTTTTATCTCATCAAGTTAACTTAATCTCATTTCAATTGCAACAATTTTCAACATATTATTACTTGTTAATCGATTGGAATAAACGACTAAATTTAACAGCCATTACTGAAAAAGATGAGGTTTATTTAAAGCACTTTTATGATTCCATTACTCCGGCTTTCTATTTAGATTTCAGTAGTCAGATGTCTGTTTGTGACATTGGCTCGGGGGCAGGGTTTCCTAGCATTCCTTTAATGATTGTTAATCCCCATATCCATGTAACCATTATTGATTCATTAAAGAAAAGAATTACCTTTTTAGAGGAACTAAAAATTCAATTAAATTTAAAGAATTTACATTTAGTTCATGGAAGGGCCGAAGATATTGGAAAAATGAAACAATATAGGGAGACTTTTGACATTGTAGTAGCAAGAGCAGTTGCAAAATTAAATGTCCTTGCTGAATATTGCTTGCCATTTTGTAAAGTGTCAGGGTATTTTATTGCTCTAAAAGGATCATTAATTAATGAGGAAGTTACCGAATCATTAAAGGCAATTAAACAATTAGGTGGTTTGATTGAACAAACGCACTCTTTAAAATTACCTATTGAACATAGCGAACGTACAATTATTAAAATAAAAAAGCAACATAATACTCCTAAAAAATATCCTAGAAAAGCTGGTACACCTGTTAAATCACCTTTATAAAAAACATTTTATCTAGCGTATAATCGGTAAACATGTTATTAACTATAAAATAAAATATATTACTCTTTCAATGGATTTTGTGATAAACTATTGTATACAGTTTAATTTTCATAGAGTCCGTTTTTTTATCTATAATTACATTGTTGAATAAATTCATCGATAAAAAATACTTTAAACTCTATCTCCAATTTTTTTAAGGGAAAATCACATTATCAGGAAGGTTTATCTTTTCTATTACATAGATTACTCGTGATCAGTCCTTCTTTTATTGAACTGTAACATTAGCTATATAGTTAATCGAATTTAGACTAGATATAAATGTTCCACGTGAAACATTTATATAAAGGAAGGTTTTAATTTTGAGACAATCTTTTAATGACTCTTTTTCAACTAACAACATAATTACGAAATCATCTATTGATAATGAGGTTATTCAATTAGATGTGGCGCAAATAGTTCCCAATCCATATCAACCACGGACTGTTTTTGATGATGATAAAATTAAGGAGCTAGCACAAACATTAAAAACACATGGGATTATACAGCCGATTGTTGTGAGAAAAGGGGATAAAAGAAATTATGAGATTGTTGCCGGTGAACGAAGATGGCGGGCGGCTAATTATTTGGGTTGGACAACAATCCCTGCCATTGTAAGAGATATGACTAATACAGAAACTGCCTCATTAGCATTGATTGAAAATATACAACGTGAAGAATTATCGGTTATTGAGGAAGCAAGGGCATACGAGCAGCTTATAAGAATCCATGCCTTAACACAGGAGGCTTTAGCACAAAGACTTGGAAAAAGCCAATCAACAATTGCGAATAGATTAAGATTACTTTCTTTACCAGATAAAATTCAAGATGAAGTAGCAAATAGAGCGATCACTGAACGGCATGCGAGAGCTTTAATGAGGCTAAAGTCAGAAAAGGAACAATTAGATTTTTTAGATAAGGTATTAAATGACCAATTAACTGTAAGAGAAACTGATGAGTTAATTAAATTCCATTTAAATGGACCAAATAAAACTAAAAAAAGTAATAAGAAAAATGTCAAAATAATTAATAAAGATATTCGTATCGTAACGAATACGATCAAAAGATCGATTTCCTTAATCAAAAGTACTGGTATTAAGGTTGATACAATGGAAGAGAACCATGAAGATTATTATGAAATAACAATTAGAGTGAAAAAATGACTAACATAGGTGGGTGTATGATGGGAAGAATAATTGCAATAACAAATCAAAAAGGTGGTGTCGGTAAAACGACAACTACAGTAAATCTAGGAGCAAGTCTTGCTCAACAAGGAAATAAAGTATTACTTATTGATATAGACCCACAAGGGAATACAACGAGTGGAGTAGGTATAAATAAAGGGGATGTTCATTCCTGTATTTATAATGTACTTGTTGATGAGGTTGAAGCTCATGAAGTGATCTTACCAACTACGGTCGATAATTTATTCATTATTCCCGCTACTATACAATTAGCTGGTGCTGAAATTGAGTTAGTTTCAACAATATCTAGAGAAATTAAATTGCAAAAAGCACTTGAATCTATTCAAGACCAATATGACTTTATTGTGATTGATTGCCCTCCTTCGTTAGGGCTATTAACAATAAATGCATTAACAGCAGCAAATAGTGTGCTCATACCAGTACAGTGTGAATATTATGCATTGGAAGGGCTAAGTCAATTATTAAATACAATTCGAATTGTACAAAAACAACTGAATAAAAATTTAATGATTGAAGGCGTTTTACTTACCATGTTTGATGCAAGAACTAATTTAGGTATTCAAGTGATCGAAGAAGTAAAAATGTATTTTCAAGAAAAAGTATATAAATCAATCATTCCAAGAAATGTACGTTTAGGTGAAGCACCAAGTTATGGGAAGCCTATAACGATTTATGATTCAAAATCTAAAGGTGCTGAAGTTTATATGGAATTAGCAAAGGAAGTGATGGGTGTTGGCGAAGCAGCGGCTAGGTAAAGGGTTAAGTGCCTTACTACCGAATGATGACGATTCGGTGCAGAAAATTCCGATCAATAATTGTCGTCCTAATCCATATCAGCCTAGAAAGCAATTCGACGCAGATGCAATTGAAGAATTAAAAATTTCAATTGAAGAGTACGGGATTGTACAACCGTTAATTTTAAGAAAAAGTATTAAAGGTTATGAGATTGTTGCGGGGGAAAGAAGATTTCGGGCTGCTAAAGAAGCCGGATTAAAAGAAGTTCCTGCCATTATAAAAGATCTTGATGATGATCAAATGATGGAAATTGCCCTACTGGAAAACTTACAAAGAGAAGATTTAACGATCATTGAAGAGGCAATTGCATATAAAAGTTTAATAGAAGAGTTAACATTGACGCAAGAAGAATTGTCAAATAAACTTGGTAAAAGTAGATCCCATATTGCTAATACGATGAGATTATTGTCCCTACCGAATGAAATTGTAGACCAGATTAACATTGGTGAATTATCCATGGGGCATGGCCGTGCATTATTAGGCTTAAAGGATTCTGAAGATGTTTCACTCCTAGTAGATAAAATTGTGAAAGATCAACTGAATGTTCGACAAGTAGAAAAAATGGTCTCAGATCTTAATAAAAGGCCAAAAAAACAGAAAACTAGAGGAAACACAAATAACTTATATTTTAAAGAATACGAGGATACTTTGAGAAATATATTAGGAACAAAGGTATCCATCCAAAAAGGCAAAAATAAAGGTAAAATTGAAATAGAGTTTTATAATGATGATGAATTAGGTCAATTAATTAAAATGCTACAAAAATTATAAGATTATTTAATTAAACTGACTGTAGTTTATCGTCAGTTTTTTTATTTAAAATTGTTTCACATGGAACATTTTCTATTAGAATTATGCAATTGAACCTAAACTAATCATTTAATTTAAAATTAAAATAGACTAGAGTGAAGTAACGATGATCTTATTTGGAACTATTGTTAATGCAATTTGTATATTCATAGGGAGTTTTATTGGACTATTATTTGTTAATATAAAAGAGCGGTATAAAGAAACAGTCATGAAGGGAATATCATTAACAGTTATCCTGATTGGATTGCAGCTAGCATTGAAGGCAGAATCAATTATTATTGTATTATTAAGTATGTTAAGTGGAGCATTAATTGGAGAGGGACTAAAATTAGAAAATAAGATGAATGCACTTGGAAATTGGTTGGAAAAGAATATTTCAAAGAATAAAGAAAGTAATGTAAGTGAAGGATTTTTAACTGCAACACTGTTGTTCGTCATAGGGGCCATGTCAATCATTGGGGCTTTAGATAGCGGAATTTCTGGTAACCATGATATATTATTGACAAAAGCAATTATTGATGGGTTTGCTGCATTTGTACTTACGACAACTTTAGGATTTGGCGTTGTTTTCTCTATTATTCCCGTTGTTTTATACCAAGGGGGTATTACGATATTTGCCTCTTACATTATTCAATTTATACCCGAGGGTACATTAGATGAAATTATTTTATTCGTGTCAGCAGTGGGGGGACTACTAATTGTTGGATTAGGTTTGAATTTATTGAATATAACAAAAATCAGGGTGATTAATTTATTACCGTCGATATTCACTGTAATTGTCATTGTTTTAGTTATGCAATTGATAAAATAAAAAAACTGTACAATCCTCAAAAATTAGTGTGAGTTAGTATTTGACATCGAAACATTTGCATGTTTTGATAAATAATAATCGGTCATTTGTATAATTTGGGCAGTTTTTTGCGCCATACTATATACGAGAGATAAACGGGTACTTTGTAAAGTAGAATATTCCATAAAGCCGGCAATATTTACAATACTTGTAATAAACAAATCACCAACTAAAGGAAGATCTTTTTTTACAGCTTTACCTGGGGCAATAGAACCGATACCATATACAAGATTACCAATTGATTCATTTTGACCTAGAGACGCATCAATAGCGATGATTAATGTGTCTGGATTTAAATTGTAAATAGAATGGATTTTTTCTTGCAAATTTAATGCATGCACAGGATGACTTAATGTCCCATGGACGTCAAAAACCTGTAATCTTCTTTGGGTTAATAATGTTCCAGTAAGTGGCCCGTAGCTATCCCCTGTTGACCGATCTGTTCCAATACATAATACGGCAAACTTTTTACGGGTGTTTTGTAAGTGAGAAACAAGAAATTTACTCACATACATCGTACAAAATGGCTTATTGTAACTAATTGAATATTTATCTTGTTGCGAGGAATTTCCCATACCATTTACCTCCACTAATGAACAGTTGACATAGTATACGTGGAATTAAATGAAATATACATTTTCTTTTAGAAGTAATTTATCAACAGATAGACAAAATAAATGCTATTATCAATATAAACTATTAAATTAAATTCATGGAAGATATTTAGGAGTGTATAAGATGCTGAAAGAAACTTTTAATACGTGGTTAAATTATTTAATAGGTCCAGAGTTTTGGTTGACAATATCACAGGCATTATTGAAAATCACCTTAATTATTGTGTTGGCATGGATAGTCATTAAAATAGGAAAGAAAATCATTAACCACATATTTATTAAAAAATTTCATTCATCATTGAACCTTCCAGAAAAAAGAGAAGAAACAATAAGAATTCTATTACAAAGCATACTAAAGTATGTTGTTAGTTTTGTAGCTATTGTCATGATATTAGAATCAGTTAATATTAGAATAAGTGCTCTGTTAGCTGGGGCAGGTATTGCTGGATTAGCTATAGGGTTTGGGGCACAAAGTTTAGTAAAAGACATTATATCAGGATTTTTTATTATTTTTGAAAAGCAATTTTCCGTTGACGATTATGTGTTAGTTGCCGATGTCGAAGGAACTGTTGAAGAAATTGGCTTAAGAACGACTAAGGTAAAAAGTTGGACCGGAGAATTAAATGTTATTCCGAACGGGAATATCACCCAAGTAATCAACTATTCTGTTCATAATGGATTATCCATTGTTGATGTTCATATACCATATGAAACAAATATAGAAACTGTTGAAAAGAAAATTAATCATATACTAATTGGGTTGCCATTAAAATATGAATTTTTTATTGATACACCAGTTATTCATGGGGTGCAAAATCTAGAATACTCAGTATATGTTATTCGAATAATTGCCAATACAAAACCGGTATATCAGTGGGCTGGTGAAAGGGCTATTAGAAAAGAAATTCAGGATCAATTGTATAAAGAAGGCATTCACATTCCGTTACAAAAATTTGTTGTTTATTCTAAAGATAAATTTAAAAATGTGACAAAAGATACTTTGTAAAGGAGTTTAGAAGTTGGTAAACAAAAATTATGATTTACATGATGTTGTGGAATTAAAGAAGCCACACCCTTGTGGAGAGAACAAATGGCAAATCATCAGAATGGGAGCAGACGTTCGAGTGAAATGTTTAGGATGTCAAAGAAGTGTTTTAATACCTAGAAATCAATTTACAAAAAAAGTTAAAAAGGTATTAAATACTAATCATTAAGAGGTAATTAGTATTATAATTTAAAAGTCTATTAGGAAAATTGTTAATTTTAAACGGAATATATGTATCAAAATTGAATTTTGGTCATTTGTATAAATATTAAAACGCTATATAATAAGAAGAAGTTCATATGGACTACCTTAAGGAGAGAATAAAAGACATGTCATTAACAGCAGGAATTGTTGGTTTACCAAACGTTGGTAAATCAACATTATTTAACGCCATTACGAAAGCGGGGGCAGAATCTGCGAATTATCCTTTTTGTACGATTGACCCTAATGTTGGTATTGTGGAAGTGCCAGATGAAAGGTTGAATCGTTTAACTGAAGTAGTCAAACCTAAGAAAACTATCCCAACAGCATTTGAGTTTACTGATATTGCCGGTATTGTTAAAGGAGCGAATAAAGGTGAAGGATTGGGGAATCAATTTTTATCCCATATCAGACAAGTAGATGCCATTTGCCAGGTCGTTCGTTGCTTTGAGGACGAAAATATTACCCATGTTTCAGGTCAAATAGATCCAATTGATGATATTGAAACGGTAAATCTGGAGTTGATATTAGCTGATTTGGAAACTGTTTCACGCAGATATGAGAGAACGGAAAAACTCGCTAGGCAAAAAGATAAAGAAGCAGTTCAGGAATATCAAGTAATGAGGAAATTAAAGGAAAATTTGGAAGCAGAAACCCCAGTCCGTGCTTTAACTTTTTCCAAAGAGGAACAGGTCGTTGTAAACCAACTTCATTTATTAACCGCAAAACCAGTGTTATATGTTGCTAATGTAAGTGAAGAATCCATATCAGATGGGTCTGAACAGCCATATGTACAAAAAGTTGCGGCATTTGCAAAAGAGGAAAATGCAGAAGTAATCATCGTTAGCGCAAAAATAGAGGAAGAAATTGCACAGTTGGACCAAGAGGAAAAGAAGGAATTTTTAAATGAACTAGGAATTGAACAATCTGGATTGGATCAGCTAATTAAGGCGTCTTATCATTTATTAGGATTTGCAACTTATTTTACCGCTGGTGAGAAGGAAGTACGGGCATGGACTTTTAAAAAAGGGATGAAAGCACCACAAGCAGCGGGTATCATCCATACAGACTTTGAACGGGGATTCATTCGGGCTGAAGTTGTCTCATATACAGATTTAATGGTTGCTGGTTCAATGGTAAAAGCGAGAGAGAATGGTAAAGTACGGTTGGAAGGAAAAGAATATGAAGTACAAGATGGTGACGTCATTCACTTTAGATTTAATGTATAATGTAAATGAAAGAGGGATTTCATAAAAAGTTGTTATTTAACTTAGTTTTTGCTATAATTTTCTTCTGTGGGTAATTGAAATTGATTACTCCTTGCCCTTTTTTAAAAAGGGCCGCATAGACCAAAAGGAGGTGTACAGAATGAGAAATTATGAGCTTATGTATATCATCCGTCCAAACATTGAGGAAGAAGAACAAAAGAGTGTTATTGAAACATTTAATAACACACTTACGAACAATGGGGCGGAGATTGAAAAAGTTGATGAATTAGGTTCAAAAAGACTTGCATATGAAATCAATGATTTTCGTGACGGTTATTATGTTGTCGTTTATTTCAAAGGTGATGAAAATTCTGTAAATGAATTTGAACGCCAGGCAAAATTTTCAGATGATATTATCCGGCATATAGTCGTCCGATTAGACGAGAAATAATGGGGAGAGATGCTGTATGTTGAATAGAGTTGTGATTGTTGGAAGACTTACAAGAGATCCCGATTTACGTTATACATCAACTGGAGTGGCAGTTGCCAATTTTACCGTTGCTGCAAATCGTCCATTTAAAAATCAACAAGGTGAACAAGAGGCAGATTTTATTAATTGTGTGACATGGCGAAAACAAGCAGAAAATTTAACACAATACATGAAAAAAGGTAATTTAATTGGTGTGGATGGTAGGATTCAAACTAGGTCATATGAGAATCAAGAAGGTAAAATGGTATATGTAACTGAGGTGTTAGCTGAGAGTATTCAATTTTTAGAATCTCGAGGTTCCTCTCAACAGCGGAGTAGTGAACAAAGTCCGCCAAATTACCAAAATCAACAACAGACACAACAACAGCAGCCACCACAAGTACAAGCTCAACAAGGACAACAAATAAATGAATCTTCAGATAGTATAAAAGAACATAGCAAACAAATCGATGTATCTGATGATGATTTGCCGTTTTAAAATCTTGATTTTTTGATAGGGATAGGAGTGTTAAGCAAATGAGACGTGGTCGACCAAGACGTCGTAAAGTATGTTATTTTACAGCAAATGGAATAACATATATTGACTATAAAGATGTAGATTTATTAAGAAGATTTGTATCAGAAAGAGGAAAAATCCTTCCTCGCCGTGTTACAGGAACATCTGCAAAATATCAACGTAAATTAACTGTCGCAATTAAACGTGCTCGATCTATGGCATTATTGCCATTTGTATCGGAGTAAACGGAATCAATTTTATAAAAAAATGTGTAGTTGGTGTATGGAATCAACTACATATAAAACAGAAAAGATTCAGGTGCCAAAGGAGTCCTTTTACGAAAGTAACATGACAAATAGACTGCTAACTAATTAGGGATACAAATCAAACATGACTTGTATCCCTAATTTTAATTGATATAATGATTTTCCCTATTATCTTATGTTGGCTCTCATTAGATCTTAAAGATGGCAATTTCCTTTTGGAGTTCGTCAGCTAATTGTGCTAGTTTCTCCGCACTATGAGACACTTCATCCATGGAACTAGATGTTTCTTGACTAGATGCGGTTGTTTGCTCTACACCGGCTGCAGCTTGCTCAGAAACTGCGGCTATTTCACTGATTAATTCATTTACCTCATTACTACCACTAGCAATATCCTTAAGTTGATTGGCAATTTCTTGAACACTATCTACCATTGTTGTGATAGATTGATCAATTGTTTCAAAGCTTTCCCCAGTTTTGTCTATTTGTTCAATTCCTTCTTTTACCTCTTGATATCCATTACTAAGTGAATGAACAACGTCATCAGTTTCAGTTTGTATTGTATCTACAATAGTCGTAATTCCTTGGACAGAACTTGTTACTTGCTCGGCTAACTTTCGTACCTCATCAGCAACAACGGCGAAGCCTTGGCCATGTTCACCTGCACGTGCTGCTTCAATGGCGGCATTTAATGCTAATAGATTCGTTTGATCGGCGATATCTTTAACAACTTCAACTAATGTTGAAATCTCCGCTGATTTTTCCTCAAGTCCTTGAACTTGTTTTACTGCATCTGAAACAATTTTGTCTATCCTTTTCATTTGTTCTACAGATTGACCCATTAATTGTGAACCACTTGTTGTCAACGATAGCACATCTTTTGAAGAAGTAGCTATTTCTAGACCTTTTTGTTGGGAATGATTCACACTATCTACAAACTCACCCATTTTTTCAGATAAATGTTGGGCACTGTCGGATTGTCTTTCTGAACCAGAAGCTAATTCTTCCATTGTGATAACCATTTGTTCACTGCCTAGTTTTACTTCCCTAGCTGAAGTATTTAAGGCATCACTGTTTTCATTAACTAATTTGGAAGCATCTGCCACTTTTGAAATAACCTGTTGCATATTATTTTTTAATGTGTTCGAAGCCTCTGTCAACAAACCAATCTCATCTTTCCCGACATAATCAACAGCATCAACGATTAAATTACCTTTGGACATTTCTTGAGTAACGTGAACTACTTTATGTAAATGTTTATAGACCATTCTAGAAATTAAAAACATAATGATAACACCAACAAATACACTTATGATATTTGCTATAATGAGGATCAGTCGACTATTGTCCATACTTTCATTGGCATTTACTACTGAATTTTGTTGTTGCAAATCGCCGGCTTCAATTAATTCCTCAATAATAATGACTGAAGTCGCTTTCCTGGTACTGATTCGACTTTTGATCATATTAGGATCGCCTTGGTTGTCAATAATGTCATTTAGTTCATTTAAAAAAATATCATCAATTTCTGCAATGTTTTTCTTAATCTGATTAAATTGCTTAACCTCTTCCTCACTAGTTAGCTGATTTTCAATCCTATTTAATAAAAGGGTGCTTTTCTCTTGACCTTCTTCATATTTCTCAATATATAACGGCAGTAATGAATCTATGTAATTAAAGATGATAACATCCTTTTGTTCAAGCAATAAAGCAATATCAGCCAAATCCGCTGACAACTGACTCGTTTCCCGGACTTTGTTCACATCAGATTTTACTTCAGTCAGTTGTAGGAAAACAACGATTGTTGCTCCAAAAAAAAGCACGATTGATAACATAAATGCTAATAAAAACTTACTACCAATTTTAATATGTCTCATTTTAGAAAAGTTAATAATTTTAGTAAAAAAAGAAGACTTTTCTTCTTTTGCCATTTGCCAGGCCCCCCGTTATGTTTATGAAATTTGTGTATTGGAATATTAAAAATAGAGTATTTGATACTATACTAGTGTAATAATTCTGAAAATATAGTGTAAACAATTTCGCAAAAAATGGTTGTTTTACAAATGACAGGGTAAGTTAGAGTTTTTAGAAAAAGAAAACTAAAATTAAATGGCATCAGCTAGTCGAAAATGACGGCAAAAGGAATTTAAAACTAAGACTATTTTATCACAATTTGCCACATTCAAGAAATATATGCACATTTTTATGATGATTTACCTTTAAAATGTTTTCGCCTTGGGTAAATCAGTACAATTTTTAGTAAAATGAAATTAATGAATATAAAACTAGCAACTAGAAATAAATAATGAACAGAAAACTTAAATGATAAGATAGTGAACAATAAAATGGGAATGGTTGTCGAATAAGTGACCATTTTCCACAAAATTGCAAATCGCAGTTTCCTTTTCATTGATCTCGCAATTAACATCCATCCATAAGCTAGACCACTAATCACAGAAAATACTATGATATTCAATATAAGATAATAAAATATAAAAAAATAAATAAAGAAAAAGAATACATTCATTTGTGACCCAAATGTATCCCTATGGATAATTTGATCGACAAATGAAGGAGTGGATGCAAAAATTAGTAATATAAATAGGTAAATAACAGCTATATCCATACCTATTCGATTTAAATAAAATACGGATGTTTTTTTAGGCAACTTGATACTATGGATAAATGACTGGATTAATTGAACCATAAAATTCCCTTTCCTAACAAAATATCAAAGTAATTTTTTAAATAGCATTAATCTATAGTATAGCATTATTTATATTTCTATTTATGAATTAAACATTAAAAGGAACTAAAAAATAAGCGAATTAAATGATTCTAATATGAGATATGTGTAGAAAAGAAATAAAAATGATATGATGAATGATAACAAATAACTTTTACCTACAGTGTAGAAATGTCGTATGAGGTGTACTTTCATGAATCGTTCGAAGCAATTAACAGATGGGGCATTACTAACCGCCGTATATATGGTACTATTAATCTTTTCAATATTTACACCGTTTATATTTATCGTTTTTTTATTTTTATTACCAATTCCTTTTATTATTTATGCGGTGAAACATGGTATTAAAGCATCTCTACTTATGATGGCTGTCGCTATAATAATCTCAATCATCATCTTCCCATTCGTCTCTGTACCATTAACTGTACTATCGGTCTCGGGTGGTATCATGATAGGCATAGCCATTCACCAAAAAAGAAATCCATACGAAGTATGGGCACGAGGAACTATTGGCTTTATTTTTGGCCTGCTGTTTGTATTTTTATTTTTACAAATGATTTTACAAGTCAATTTAACAGAGGAAATCGATTTAATTATCAATGATAGTATCGACACTGCTGAACACCTCATATCACAGTTTGGGATGGGAAATGATGCAACTGAACAATTAGAAGTAATGAAAGAACAAATGAATATGGTGAAGGATTTAATTCCGGCTAGCATTGCTATTTTTAGTATAATCATGTCTTTTATATGTCAATGGCTAGCCTATAAATTATTAAATAGAATTGAACGAAAAGCACTTTTCTTTCCACCGTTTAGGGAAATGAATTTACCACTACTTATCATTTGGTTTTACTTGATCGCCATGTTGTTAGCGTTAGTAGAACTGGATCAAAATTCGATTTTATATTTAATCGTCATTAACACATTTGTTATCACGGCATTTTTAATTATAATTCAGGGCTATTCATTTATATTCTTTTATGCAAATTATAAAAAATTAAATAAGTCAATCCCGATAGCAATTGTGATTATTTCCATTATTATTCCGCAAATTTTTCTGGTGCTCATACGGATAATTGGTATAATTGATATAGGTTTTTCTTTAAAGAAGCGATTAAAAAGTAATATGAGCAAATGACTTTATTTGTTAAATGCTTTTAAAAGGGGTGTGAAACGTGGAAGTATTAAATAAATATATGAATTTAAAAAAGTATTTTTTATTTATTTATCTATTTTCGTTTCTCATCATTATTTGTTTAACGATGTTGAATAAATATTTAGCATTAATTAGTTTTATCATTTATCTAATCTTGACAATTGTGACAATTCGATCATTTAAATTAATGAAAAAAAGACTACAAGAGCATGAAAAAGAGATGTTTACGCAAATTGAAAAAGCGAGTAATCGAATAAATGAAAACATGCCTATCGGTGTCATCATTTATACGGAGGATAATGTGATAGAATGGGCCAACTCGTATATGGCAAAAATTTACCAACATAAAACAATGATAGGTCAATCAATTCTAGATATATTTGATGGTAATTTAAATCAAGTGATGAGGTTAATGAAGAAAGAAACATGGTTACATGTAGAAAAGTATTATTTTAAAGTATGGATTGATCACGACAATCGGATGTTATATTTTTTTAATCGTACGGATGAATATGAGATTAAACAAACTTATGAGAGAGAACAAATTGTATTGGCAAATATATATTTAGATAACTACGATGAAATAACTAGAAACATGGAGGATGACGTTAGGAGCCAAATAAACTCTGAAGTAACAACAACCTTGAATAAATGGGCGGAGGCACATCAATTTTACATTAAAAGAATTTCACAGGATCGTTTTCTTGCTGTTTTAACGAAGGAAATTTTACAAAGACTTGAAGAATCCCGTTTTCATATATTAGATGAAATTAGAACGATTCATCTTGATAAAATAAAAAGGACCCCGATTACATTAAGTGTCGGTATTGGTTCAGGTGATGTCACCATTTTAGAATTATCAAAATTAGCCCAATCTAGTTTAGATTTAGTTTTGGGTAGGGGTGGGGACCAAGTAGCAATTAAAGATGATTTGGGAAAGGTCAGGTTTTACGGTGGGAAAACAAACCCAATTGAGAAACGAACAAAGGTAAGAGCAAGGGTCATTTCCCAGGCGTTAATCGAATTGATAAAAAATAGTGATCAAGTATTTATTATGGGTCATCGCTCTCCTGATATGGACTCTTTAGGCTCTTCTATCGGAGTATTACATATTGTTAAATCAGTAAACAAAACTGGCTATGTTATATTCGATAAAAATGACATGACACTCAATGTGTCTAAAGTATATGAGAAGATAACACTTGAAAATGAATTATCACATCATTTTATTGACCCAGATAGGGCTGATGAATTATTAACTGAAAATAGTTTAATTATTATTGTAGATACACACCGTCCATCATTAACAATAAGTGAAAATGCGCTCCAAAGAACTAGTCAAAAGGCCATTATCGATCATCATCGTAGGGGTGAGGAGTTTATAGAAGATGCTACCTTAGTTTATATGGAACCATATGCTTCTTCTACAGCCGAGTTAGTCACGGAATTAATTGAATATACACCTAGTAAGAAGCAGTTAACGTCACTTGAAGCAACTATATTGTTAGCTGGGATTATTGTGGACACACAAAGTTTTTCTTTCAGAACGGGGTCTAGAACTTTCGATGCTGCATCATATTTACGAATAAAAGGGGCAGATCCACTCGTCGTCCAACAATTTTTAAAAGAAGATTTACAATCATATAAAAGACGGAATAAGTTAATTGAATTAGCTTACCTGTACCATGATAAAATAGCAATTGTGAAGGCACCTGACGATGAAAAGTATGATAGTATTACCATTGCCCAAACGGCGGATACGTTATTGACAATTGAACATGTTATGGCATCATTTGTTATTGCTCATACAGATGAGAACATCATCTCAGTTAGTGCCCGTTCCTTTGGTGATATGAATGTTCAAATAATGATGGAACAGATGAATGGTGGTGGACATTTAACAAATGCAGCCACCCAAATAGTAAATATGTCAATTGATGAAGTTGAAAAGGAAGTTATCCATCAAATTGAACAATATTTTGGCACTGATGCATCATAACTAAAATGGATAGTAGAAATTCTAAATACATTATATAAGGGGTTTTAATGATGAAGGTAATTTTTTTACAGGATGTTAAAGGAAAAGGGAAAAAAGGTGAAGTAAAAGAAGTGTCAACCGGGTATGCAAATAACTTTTTATTTAAAAATAAGTTGGCAGAGGAAGCAACTCCAGCTAATATAAAAAAATTAAAAGCGCAGCAAAATAAAGCATTAGAAGAAGCGAAGGAAATAAAAGACCAAGCAGAAAACATAAAAAATAAGTTAGGAAAAATAACGGTTAGTATAAAGGCGAAATCAGGTGAAGATGGAAAACTGTTTGGTTCGATTACCTCGAAACAAATAGCGGAAAAACTGAAAGATGATTATAAAATAACGATTGACCGTCGTAAAATTGATTTAAATGATCCAATCAAATCTTTAGGTCAACATAAAATAGTCGTTAAATTACATCCAGAAGTAATTGGGAACTTCATGGTACATGTGACAGAAGAATAGAGTGTTAATAAGGTGACAACGGAGGAAATATAGATGGACTCATTATTAGATTATCGGACACCACCACATAATATAGAGGCAGAGCAAGCAGTTATTGGTGCGATTTTTTTAGATGCCAATGCTTTTTCTGTTGCTGCTGAGAGACTATCACCACTTGATTTTTATAAGTCTAGTCACGAAACAGTTTTTGAAGTGATGCTGGATTTATACGAAAAGGGTGAGCCGATTGATCTTGTAACGGTAACAACGTTACTTAATAATAGGGGATTAATAGAGCAAGTTGGTGGGGTAACCTATATAACCAATATAGCAGGCAGTGTGCCAACGGCCGCCAATATAGATTATTATAGTAAAATAGTCGAGGAAAAGTCTATTTTACGAAATTTAATTAAAACTGCCACAAATATTGTGACATCCACATTTACTAAAGAGGATGAGGTAGAAAAATTATTAGATGAGGCCGAACGTAGTATTTTAGAGGTTTCTAATAGAAAAAATGCAACTGATTTTAAACAAATAAGGGATGTTTTAGAGCAGGTTTATGAAAATATTGAACAATTACACCATCAAAAAGGTGATGTTACTGGTGTAGCCACAGGGTTCCGGGACTTAGACCGTATTACCTCTGGATTCCAAAAAAATGACTTCATTATAATAGCTGCAAGACCATCAGTCGGTAAAACAGCATTTGCATTAAATATTGCTCAAAATGTTGCGATTAAAACAGGGGAAAATGTAGCCCTATTTAGTTTGGAAATGGGGGCAGAACAACTAGTTCAAAGAATGCTATGTGCAGAAGGTAATATAGATTCACAACGATTAAGAACTGGCCAGTTAGAGGAGGATGACTGGGAGAAGTTAACGATGGCGATGGGAAGTTTATCCCATGCTGGAATCTATATTGATGATTCGGCAACTGTAAGAGTAAGTGATATTCGTTCTAAATGCCGTCGCCTAAAACAAGAAGAAGGATTAGGAATGATCATTATTGATTATTTACAATTGATCCAAGGAAGCGGACGGGCAAGGGAAAATAGGCAACAGGAGGTTTCAGAAATTTCCCGTTCATTAAAAGCATTAGCGAGAGAGTTAGAGGTTCCGTTAATTGCTTTATCCCAATTATCACGTGGGGTAGAATCACGTCAAGATAAACGGCCAATGATGTCTGATTTGCGAGAATCGGGTAGTATTGAACAAGATGCAGATATTGTCGGATTTTTATATCGTGATGATTATTACAATTCTGAATCGGAAGAAGAAAATATTATAGAAATTATCATTTCCAAACAACGTAACGGCCCCACAGGTATTGTACAATTAGCCTTTGCTAAAGAATATAATAAGTTTGTTGATTTAGATCATCGTTATGACGGTAGTGAAATACCACCACCAATGCCGGTATAGAATAACTTACATTGTACATCACTCGTGAAATTGTTTAAAAACTGAGATTAGATAAGATTGGTCTAATTTCAAATGTGTAGTATACTATTGATGGTACTTTTTTAGAAACAAGTAAAATACACGATTCCGGTGGGAAAGTTTAGGCTAATGATTTGGTCTACTTTATTAAGTTTACTGATGCTATGCCATTGGTCGTGTTTATTATTAATAACAAGATTTACTAGAGCCAAATTAGTAAATAAATTAGGGTATACATTTGGAGGTGTACTATGTCCTCGGTAGTTGTAGTAGGAACACAATGGGGCGATGAAGGAAAAGGAAAAATCACAGATTTTTTATCGCAAAATGCAGAGGTAGTTGCTAGATATCAAGGAGGAAATAATGCAGGGCATACGATTGTATTTAATAATGTGACTTATAAGTTGCATTTAATCCCTTCGGGTATTTTTTTCCCAGATAAAACTTGTGTATTAGGCAATGGGATGGTGATTAATCCAAAGGCATTTGTTGAAGAGGTAAAATATTTACATGATAAACATGTAGCGACTCATAATTTAAAAATTAGTAATCGTGCACATGTTATTTTGCCATATCATATTAAATTAGACGTTTTACAAGAAGACGAAAAAGGTGTTCATAAAATAGGCACGACGAAAAAGGGTATTGGTCCTGCTTACATGGACAAAGCTGCACGCAGTGGTATTCGGATAGCAGATTTACTTGATAAAGATATTTTTAAGGAAAAGCTAAAACAAAATCTATTAGAGAAAAACCGTTTATTTGAAAAAGTTTATGAAGTTAACTCGATAACTATGGATGAAATTTTTGAGGAATATTATGAATATGGTCAACAAATGAAGGAATATGTTTGTGATACATCTGTCGTCTTAAATGATGCCTTAGACAATGGTAAGCGGGTGTTATTTGAAGGTGCCCAAGGTGTTATGTTAGACATTGATCAAGGGACATATCCATTTGTCACATCATCCAATCCAGTAGCGGGCGGTGTAACAATCGGATCTGGGGTTGGTCCATCAAAAATCTCTAATGTTGTAGGGGTTTCGAAGGCATATACAACCCGTGTTGGTGATGGACCATTCGCAACGGAGCTAAAAAACGAAATTGGTGATCGGATTCGTGAAATTGGGAGAGAATATGGTACAACAACAGGTAGACCGCGTCGTGTTGGCTGGTTTGATAGTGTTGTTGTGCGCCATGCGAAAAGGGTAAGTGGAATAACTGATTTGTCTTTAAACTCTATAGATGTTTTAACAGGAATTGAAACTTTAAAGATTTGTGTCGCCTATAAATATAATGGTAACATCATAGAAGAATTCCCTGCCAATTTAAATACGTTATCCAAGTGTGAGCCTGTTTATGAAGAATTGCCTGGTTGGACTGAGGATATAACAAATGTGCGTAGCTTACATGAGTTACCAGAAAACGCTAGACATTATTTAGAAAGGGTCGCCCAATTAACGGAAATACCACTATCAATATTTTCAGTTGGGCCTGACCGAACACAAACAAATGTTGTTAGAAGTGTATACCGATAAATTTATTAGCAATTACAATATTTCCAAAGATTAGTTATTCTAATCTTTGGTTTTTTCATATATGCGAGGGATTGACTCAAGTTAATTTAAGCTGATGCAATTTCTTTTTTAATAACACAGACAAAATTCAATAAATGCGTTAAAATAGTAAGCAATAGTAAAAATGGATGGAACGGAAATGAATGAAAGAAATAACGAAAAGAGGTATGATCATGTCGACTAAAATACTTGTTGTAGATGATGAAAAGCCAATTGCAGATATACTAAAATTTAACCTTGAAAAAGAGGGTTATACAGTAATTTGTGCACACGATGGTAATAAGGCAATAGAATTAGCAACGACAGAAAATCCTGACTTAGTACTACTTGATATTATGTTGCCTGAAAGAGATGGTAACGAAGTGTGTCGTGAAATTAGAAAAACTCATGCCATGCCAATTATTATGCTAACGGCAAAGGATTCAGAATTAGATAAAGTATTAGGCTTAGAATTAGGTGCTGACGATTATGTAACAAAACCCTTCAGTAATCGAGAATTATTAGCAAGGGTGAAGGCGAACTTAAGAAGATTAAAGCAAGCACCAGATGAGTCAACAATGGAAAAGAAAGAAATACAATTAGGCGATTTAACGATTCACCCCGAAGCATATAATGTGAAAAGAAATGGTGTACAGATCGATTTAACTCATCGGGAATTTGAATTATTTTATTATTTAGCAAGACATATCGGGCAAGTGATGACACGAGAACATTTATTGGAAACAGTATGGGGTTATGATTATTTTGGCGATTTAAGAACAGTAGATGTGACTGTAAGAAGATTAAGGGAAAAAGTGGAAGAAGACCCGAGTAATCCAACATGGATTATTACTCGTAGAGGAGTAGGCTATTATGTACGTAATCCAGATGAGGTGTAACAGAGGATGAAAAAGGTTAATTTCCTCCATTCGATTCAATTAAAGTTTATTATTATATATATTTTATTGTTGGTTATTGCTATACAAGTCATCGGCTCATATGTGACAAGGACATTAGAAGATGAGTTACTAAGTAATTTTAAGCAGTCAATTAATGATCGAATCGTATTATTGGAAAACAACTTAGAACAAGCATTTAAAAAAGATAAAATAGATGATCAGGAGGAATCCACCTTACAAAGTGATGTTCAAACAAATATAGCGGATGTAGAAAGGGAAAGCTCCACAACAATCCAAGTGATTGATAGCCAAGGACGTGTTTTAGGAACAAATGATTATTTAAACCAGGAGATTATTGGCAAGAAGACGACAGATCGTTATGTGCAAAGTTCAATAACATTTGGGACCTCCCATGATAATACAGAATTAAATACAAGAACAGGGGAACGAATGTTTATTCGTGTTGAGCCGATTATTGATCATGATGAACAAGTGTTAGGGGTTGTTTATTTAGAAACATCATTAGAAGGTGTTTATCGTCAATTACAAAAAATTAATGAAACATTTTATAAGGGATCTGCCATCGCACTAATCGTATCGGTTATGCTTGGAATTCTAGTTGCAAGGGCTATTACAAATCCGGTTGTGGAAATGCGTCGCCAAGCACTGACAATGGCAAGAGGAGACTTTTCCCAAAAAGTAAAGGTTTATGGAAATGATGAAATTAGCCAATTAGCCGTGACATTTAATCATTTAAATGACCGTTTGAAGCACTCCATGGCAACAATTGAAAATGAACAAGTAAAATTAAAGTCGGTTTTGGAAAATATGAGTGAAGGTGTTATTTCGACAGATAGTACAGGGGAAATAATACTCGTTAATGAAGCAGCAGGTCAATTATTAAATGAAAATCCAATGACGTTGTTAGGTCAAAGTTTATTAAAAGTGCTAAAATTACAAAAAAGGGTCAACGACATATCTGAATTACATGATAATGGGTCACTATTATTGGATATAGAAGAGGAAGAAGCTAGTTATATTATCCGCGCTAATTTTACAGCAATAGATAGTGGATTAAATAATGAAGAAAAAAGTGGTTATATTACAGTTCTATCAGATGTAACGGAAGAAGAGAAGATTGAAAGGGAGCGGAAAGAATTTGTCTCAAATGTATCCCACGAGCTCCGGACTCCCTTGACGACATTACGAAGTTATTTAGAAGCCCTAACTGATGGCGCATGGAAAGATGAAGAAATTGCACCAAAGTTTTTACGGGTAACAGAAGAAGAAACTGAAAGATTAATTAGAATGGTAAATAGCTTATTACAGCTATCAAAAATGGATAATAAAGAATTTACTTTAAATAAAGGTAGAATAGAGTTTAATAAGTTTTTTCATCAAATTATTGACCGATTTGAATTGAACGTCAAAGATGAACGGATTACATTTAGGCGAATAATACCTAAGGCAAATTACTATGCGTGGATTGATAAGGATAAAATGACTCAAGTGTTAGATAATATCATTTCCAATGCAATAAAATATTCACCAGACGGTGGTAACATTACGTGTCAGTTGAAGAAAACAATGAACCACATTGAAGTGAGTATTCGTGATGAAGGAATCGGTATTTCCTACGATAAATTAGATCGGATTTTTGATCGGTTTTATAGAACTGATAAGGCAAGGTCACGTCAATTGGGAGGTACAGGATTGGGCTTAGCCATCACAAAGGAAATTGTTGAGGCTCATTATGGTAGAATATGGGCTAAAAGTACAGGGAATCAAGGGACTGCCATCCATTTTACACTACCGCTAATGAAGGAGAAGCGGGGGGAAACCTTATGAGTTTTGAATCAATTAAATCATTAGTCTTATTTTTACTCGTAGGAATTAGTTTATTTTTATCATTTATTTTGTGGACATACCAACCTAGTTATGATCAAATTTATGACACAAGTTATGTAAATGAAGCAAATGTTGGTGGAAGAGAAATATTAAAGGTCGATCTTATTAGACCAGAACATGTGTTATTTAATGAAAATGAAAACATATTCGGCTTTGAAAAACCGAGTGATCAAAATTTATTTTATGAAGAAATGATGAATTGGACGTTGTATGGGTATAAGGAAACTGATATAGAAAGTGATGATTTGTCAAGTAATAATTATGTGGAGCTATTATTTCCGGTAAATATCCCGAGTGAGTTTTTATCGAATATGCTAACTTTTAATGAATCAGCTGAATTACCTAACTGGTCATTTAAAAAGATGTATATCACATTGAATGAAGACTCTCATACTATACAAATTGCGATTCATTCGATAGACAATCGAAAGCAAATAACAGCAACAGTTGAGAAGCTCGAAACGTATGAATATATCCTTAATTACTTTAATGACCCTACAGATTTGATAGGATATATTAAAATTGATGAAGATACAGTGAAACAACCAATTTATATCCCACAAGAAGCATTGGAAATACAAAAAAAGACTTTAGTTGTGAGCCATATTGAGCCGGAGCTTTTTATTAATGCATTGTTTTCTAATCCAAATGTTGTCACACCAAATCGAAAGGAAGCTTATTTTACTGATGACATACGGGGTATGAGTATTACCCAGGATAATAAGGGACTTGAATTTATCCATCCCATTCAAAGTTCATTTGAAAGAACGGATTTAATGGATGTTTTAGACCTAAGCGTCAACCATATTAATGATCATAAAGGATGGACAAATGAGTTTTTATTAGATGATTATATTGCTACCAATAATGAAATAATTTTTCGTTTACATCACGATGGTTATCCATTATTTGATTATAATAATTTAGCAACCATTCATGAAATTTGGAGGAATCAACAATTAAATAAATATAACCGCCCTTTGATTAAGCTAGAGAATGTCTTAAATAATCAAAAAGAAAATTTACTATCTGGCCAGGAGTTAAAGCAATATATTATTCAAGATGACACTTATGATCTGACAAAAATTGATGATATTAAAATCGGCTATTATGTCCAATTTTTATATGATTCACATAGTATTTCATTAGAGCCAAATTGGTTTATATTATATCAAGATGAATGGCAAAAGATTTCCACTGAAGAGATGGCTACTTATTCGGAAATAGGGGTTGATTAACGATGAATTGGGAACAAATTAAAACATTATTAATCCTCAGTTTCCTTATATTAAATATTTATTTATTCGTCCAGTTTCTTGATAAAAAAGAACGGGAAGATATTGGAATACTAGAACAACAACAATCAACAATTGAGGACCAATTAGCGACAGAGTCTATTACTTTTAATGAGTTACCAGATGAAAAATATGAGGAGACATATATATCGGTCCAACAAAAAAAATATGATGATGAAATGATTAGGTTATTAGAAGACAAAGGGGACCAAACTCCTTATTTGTTAAATGAATACTTTTTACTTTCAAAGTTAAAAAAGAAAGTTAAAATCAATCAAGATATCATGGATGAAGGTTTAGAGGAAATAGTAGCGGAACTAGTACTTTTTCCTGAAGAATATACGCTTTGGCATTGGAACGAAAATTTAAATATTATAATTTTTTTCCAAACCCAAAGGGATCGGCCAATTTATTTTAACCAAAATGGTATTATCTTACTCTTTCTAAATGATCATAATGAACTGACACATTATGCCCAAACAATACTGGGTGAAGCGGAATCTCTATCGGAAAAGCGAGAATTAATTAAACCTTTACGAGCGATAGAAACATTATATAAAAATAATGAATTGAATCAAGGTGACCATATTACCTCAGTAAATATTGGATTTCATACTAGGGTGCCGTTTGAGGGTGGAGTCTATGTTTTTGCCCCGATATGGAAAGTAAATGTGAATCAAAATAAAGACTATTTCGTGAATGCTATTGAAGGATGGATTTTTTCTACAACGGAAGAACAGTTTTTAGTAGAAACCATTGAAACAATACTAGGAAGAATGTATAGTTACTCTAATGAAGAAGCGGATATTGAGACAATTGAAAAAGACCTAGAGAATAGAATTGAGAATATACAACGGAGTGAATAATGTGACAATGCGTTTTAGTGTGTTAGCTTCGGGAAGTACAGGTAATGCTTTTTATATAGAGGCAGATAATGAAAAGTTATTAATTGATGCTGGTCTTAGTGGGAAGCAAATGGACAGATTATTTAATGAGATTGGCATCGATCCAAATGAATTATCAGCAATTTTAGTCACTCATGAGCATTCAGATCATGTTAAAGGGCTTGGTGTTATCGCAAGAAAATACCGACTGCCAATTTATGCAAATGAAAAGACATGGAACAAAATGGGAAGTGGGATTGGTAAGCTGTCACTAGATCAAAAGTTTCATTTTGAAGCGAATACAGTAAAGACCTTTGGAAATATGGATATAGAATCATTTTCTGTATCACATGATGCTGTCGACCCAATGTTTTTTACATTTCATCACAATAATCATAAAATATCATTAGTAACTGATCTAGGTTACGTTTCGGAGAGAATTAAAAAAACAATTGAAGGGTCAAATGTATTTATTATTGAAGCAAACCATGATATTAATATGTTACAAATGGGACATTATCCTTGGAATGTGAAAAGACGTATATTAGGGGATTATGGACATATATCAAATGAAGATTGTGGACTAGCTTTAAGTGATGTCATAACGGATAAAACGGAGAGGGTTTATTTAGCTCATTTAAGTAAAGATAATAACATGAAAGATTTGGCTAGAATGTCAGTGGAGCAGATGTTGCTCGAAAGGGATATGAAAACGAGCTTATTTGATACAGATCCTGACAATCCAACAAAAATTTATGAGATTAGTAATGTTGAGTATAATGAATTGTTAAAATGATTTATCATAACTTAACCATTAATTGATAATAATATATAAAAGCTCATTAAATAGAAATAAAATACAAAGGAGATGTGATTCATGGGATATTATACGGATCCATCTGAAAAGAAAAAGAAAAGAAGTAGTGGATGGTTACTACCAATCATCATTGGTTTAGCAATGGGAATTTTATTAATGTTAACTGTTTATCCACATTTTATGGAAAAAAGAACTATTTTAAATAATCATGAACAAAATGAATCGAATACAGAGGAAGGGAATGAATCTATTTCGAGAACAGAGCAAGTGACTGTAGAGTTATCAACACAAATCACCGATATCGTTGATAAAGTATCTCCAGCAGTTGTAGGGGTAACAAATATCCAACGGCAAACAGATTTTTGGAATATCCAAGGACAGGAAAGTGAAGCGGGTACAGGGTCAGGTGTGATTTACAATATAAATGGCGGTTATGCATACATAGTTACGAATCATCACGTTGTCGACCAAGCTGATATGTTAGAGGTTGTGTTAAATGATGAGGCTACAGTCGAAGCGGAATTGTTAGGTAGCGATCTATTTACAGATTTGGCAGTACTACGGGTGAAAAGTGAACAAATTGAAACGAAAATAGAAATGGGGTCATCAGAAAGTCTGCGAGTAGGTGAACCAGTTATTGCCATTGGTAACCCTTTAGGTCATATGTTTGCAGGGTCTGTCACTCAAGGGATTATTAGTGGGAAACAAAGGACAATTCCACAAGATTTTAATCAAGATGGTCGGCCTGATTGGCAAGCTGAAGTAATTCAAACCGATGCTGCAATTAACCCCGGAAATAGTGGTGGAGCATTAATTAATATGCAAGGGCAACTAATTGGAATCAATTCAATGAAGATTAAACAAAATATTGCCCAAGGAATAGGGTTTGCTATTCCCATTGATACAGCCAGACCATTAATCGAAGAATTAGAACAAAATGGCACAGTAACAAGGCCATTTTTAGGTGTTGAAATATATTCGCTTGAGGAAGTTCCTAAAATTGAATGGAAAAACACCTTACAACTACCAAATTCCGTACAAGGTGGGATTTACATTTGGCACATTGAGCCATTATCACCAGCTGATCAGGCTGGTCTGGAAAGACTAGATGTCATTACTGAATTTGGTGGTACAAAAATAAATGATATTTTAGATTTGAGAAAAGAATTATACCAACATTTAAAAGTTGGTGATCAGGTAACAGTTGTCTATTACCGGGACGGCGAAAAGTTACAAACGACAGTTACTTTAGGGGAACAACAATAATATTTAGATGAAATAAAGTGCCTACTCAAAAAGGCACTTTATTTATTTAAAAGTTATCCACAATATCACAGAGTTATTAACAAACAGTGGACAAAAAACAAAGAGAAAAACAAAAATCAAAATATAGATAAAATTGTCATGAAAAGACAATATATAGATAGGTATTTGTGCATATGTTAATAAATTTGTGGATAACTAGTGTCATTCCACTCATTTTTTAACTTACTATATACGACATGATCAACATAATGATCATAAAGCCATTCAGCCTCCCTTAAAATTCCTTCCTGCACAAACCCTAGCCTCTCGGGAACTTGACGACTAGCAAGGTTTTCCTTTGCACAACTAATTTCAATCCGATTTAAATTTAATTCAGTAAATCCATAAGTGACAAGTGCATCCACCGATTTTGTCATGATGCCTTTACCAGTATGCTGCTTACTTAACCAATATCCAATAGTGCCAATCCTATTTTGAAAATCTAACGTATTATAACCAATGACACCGACAATATTTTCCTCGAAAAAGATACCAGCAGTGAGTCCTTTACGATTATTAAATGGGACCAATGAATTTTTAATAAAGGATAAGGTGTCAGCCTCAGATGTCGTCTCATCTAACCATGGTAACCACTTTTTTAAATACTCCCTTGATTGATCAGTAATTGCAAATAAAGGAATTGCATCACGTGCAGAAAGCATCCTTAAAAAAATATCCTCATTTACTTTCAGAAAGAACATTATTCTCCCCCTATAACTTCATTATTTATTTGGTTAAAATTCACGCAGAAATTATTGATAAACTACATCATTCCTATGGAGAAATTCTATATTAAGTGAAGTCAATCACAAGGAATAAATGTATTTTTATCAATGATAAGAATTTAATACGCTCTAAATAATATGCAACTTAAATACGCCTGTATCCGTTTTCTTTCATTGACAAATAAGCATAAATTGTAGTATAGTTTATTCAACAAGGTTGAATGGCAATAAACTGAATAAAAAAATAAGTTTAAATTAAACTAAACAATAACATATAGAATTGACGTAATCAACGTAAAGGAGGCAATGACAATGCATTGGCCGGAATTTGTACAAATTAAGGAAGTTGGTCCAAGGGACGGATTACAAAATGAACAACAATTTGTTCCGACGGAAGACAAAGTAGCTTGGATAAATATGCTATCTGAAACGGGTGTGAAGGAAATAGAGTTTTCATCTTTTGTACATCCTAAATGGATACCAGCTTTAAAGGATGCTCGGGAGGTAGGTAGGCAAATAAAAAGAAATAAAAATGTACAATATTCAGCACTAATTCCTAATGAAAAAGGATTGGAACATGCATTAGAGGTCGGAATTGATACAGCTTCAGTTTTCATGTCGGCAAGTGAAACTCATAATAAAAAAAATATAAATAAAACAATTTCAGAGACGTACCCGATATTAGGAAGTGTCATTAAAACGGCAAAGCATGAAAATAAACGAGTAACAGGCTATGTTTCGACGGTATTTGACTGTCCATATGAAGGTAAAATACCGATAGACGATGTGTTAAGTGTTATTGAACATTTAATGGAATTAGGCGTTGATGATGTATCTTTGGGTGATACGATAGGTACGGCTGTACCAAATCAAGTAGAAAGATTGCTTGAAAAAGTTTTATATTATTTTCCAGCAAAAAATATTATTTTACATTTTCATGATACAAAAGGAATGGCTGTTGCCAATATTATTACAGCGATACAAAGCGGAATAGTTAGATTTGATTCTTCATTAGGCGGGCTTGGTGGTTGCCCTTATGCCCCTGGAGCTGCTGGAAATGTCGCCACAAACGATCTACTTTATTTATTTAATGAGATTGGCATTGACACAGGAATTAATTCCGCAAAAATTGCAGAAGCATCATTATTTATTCAAGAAAAATTAGGTAAACAATTACCTAGCAAAAATTTAACGTATGTGTCTGATAGGGATAAGCAAGTTACCCAAAAGGTACAGCCACTGAGAAAACGGGAAATCATATATTATTTCCTAAAAGATCAGTATAAAAAAATACGCAATAAAACTTCTTAATCAAAAGGATAAACATAAAATTAGGTGAATTTGCATCAGTGAATTAATAGCTGAAGTAATTCGCCTTATTTTGTGTTAGTATATAGGTTAGCATGATAAGGAAGGGAGAGAAATTAGATTAGACTAGACTATGTAGGAAAGAAGATTAAACAGCTAAGATTGAGACAGAAGAAAACTCAACAAGAAATAGCAGATGAATGTCACATTTCAAAAAGTCTATTATCAAAAATAGAAAATGGACAAACAAATTCAGCGATTGCAACATTGGCAAAAATTTCTGACTCCCTCGGTGTAAAATTATCCCTTCTTTTAGAAGATGAGTCGGAGCATGATTTAGTTTTATTAAGAAAAGAACAACGTCAATCAAAAATTGGTGATGAGCATATGGGATATTCTTTTGAATTGTTGGCAAATCGCTCACCATATACAGGTGTAGAACCGACAATTATCCATGTTACACCAAAGCATAAGATTACCCGAACAGAAGGCTATACTCATGCACATGATGAATTTATATACATTTTAGAGGGTTCAATAAAACTTGCCTATAATGGTGACGAGTATGATATGGAAACAGGAGACACAGCTTATTTCAACGGAACTAAACCCCATTTATTTGTCCCTGTTGATAATAAAGGGGCAAAGGTACTGACATTATTTATCGAAACAGAACTTGCCTAATGGTATGATAAAATGGCTAAAGTTAAAGTCACGAACATCCGAAAGGAGTGAGAAAGTTTTGACTTTAGGTATTGTAAAAATAGTAATTACTATTATTTTTGTATTTGCGATTTTAAAGTATATATTACCAGCCAGAGGAGTACGTCAAATTACGATTAATGAACTAAAGGAAAGACTGGATGATGAAGAAATACAGTTAATCGATGTCCGCCATCCATTAAAATATAGACAATTCCATATTTACGGCTTTGACAATATACCATTATCTGAAATAAAAAAACGGGCTACCAATCTTTCTATGGAAAACGAGGTTATTACCATTTGTCAAACTGGTACACAAGGTAATCAAGCATGCAAAAAATTAAAACGGTTAGGGTTTAAAAATTTAGCGAATGTCAGGGGTGGCTTAAGTACATGGACACCTGTCCATGTTGACCGTTCATAATGATCATGGTGAAGCGGATGCCACTTTTTAAAAGGGGAATTAATTTATATTAAATGCGTTAAGCACATTATTAACATGTGCTTTTCATTTTGGTTTATCATTGTTACAACATCGTAGTCCTTAATTCGAAATGATAATCTTATCCAGTTAAATTACGTAAAAAATATTTATGCCTATAATGAGGGGTAACTAGATGATTAAACGATTTTTTTCCTATTATAAACCGCATAAACGGTTATTTATCATTGATTTCACAAGTGCAGTTATCGTTGCAATATTAGAACTAGCATTTCCTGTGGCAGTACAATGGTTTATTGATAAATTATTACCAGAAAATAACTGGGAGCTTATCGTTAAGGTGAGTATTTTATTAGCCATCGTATATTTAATAAGTACATTTTTACAATATGTTGTCGCTTACTGGGGGCATAAATTAGGATTAAATATAGAAACAGATATGCGGGAAGACTTATTTAATCACGTACAAAAACAATCATTTCGGTTTTTTGATAATACGAAAACTGGCCATATTATGAGCCGTATTTCAAATGATTTATTTGAAATTGGTGAATTGGCACACCACGGTCCTGAGGATTTCTTTATTGCTATTATGACCTTTTTCGGTGCATTTTTAATTATGTTTTCCATCAATGTTCCATTAGCGATTGTAATATTGGTCATCGTCCCGATTTTAATTGCGTTTATGACGTATAGTAATATAAAAATGGGTCAGGCATGGCGTTCCATGTATGAAAATATTGCCAAAGTAAATGCAAGGGTTGAGGATGCGGTTTCTGGGGCAAGGGTTGTTCAATCATTTACAAATGAGAAATATGAAATGGATCGTTTTGTTGAAAATAATCAATTATTTCGTACTTCAAAATTAAGGGCTTATAAAGTGATGGCATTCGTTCAATCAAATATTTATATGATGATGCGTTTCATGACGTTAATTGTGTTAATCATTGGTGCCTGGCTAAGTTTTAATGGTAAGTTGAGCTATGGATCTTTGGTTGCTTTTGTCCTATATGTCAATGTACTGTTTCGACCGATTGAAAAAATCAGTGCATTATTAGAACTATACCCGAAAGGGATGGCAGGGTTTCGCCGATTTACCGAAATGTTAACTATCGAACCAGACATTCAAAATCGAAAAGGAGCCAAGGAAGTTAAATCGTTGGATGGAAATATTTCATTTTCAAATGTGACTTTTTCGTATGAAAAGACACAAGCCCCAGTATTAAAAAATTTAAATCTCCAAATAAGAGCAGGGGAAACGATTGCATTAGTTGGACCTTCTGGTGCAGGAAAAACAACGATATGCTCCCTTATCCCGCGATTTTATGATGTACATAAAGGGGAAATTAAAATTGATGGGATAGATATTCGAGATATGACAACAAGGTCATTACGTAAGCAAATTGGTATCGTTCAACAAGATGTTTTTTTATTTACCGGTACCTTAAGGGAGAATATTGCTTACGGAAAATTGAATGCTACCGATGTAGAAGTGGAAGAAGCGGCAAAATTAGCGCATATGGAGGAATTCATATCCGAATTACCCCACGGCTATGAAACTCAAGTTGGGGAAAGAGGATTAAAATTATCAGGTGGTCAAAACAACGAATTGCTATTGCTAGAATGTTTTTAAAAAACCCACCCATACTGATTTTAGATGAAGCTACGTCTGCATTGGATACTGAAACAGAAAATATCATTCAACTAGCGTTAATGGAATTAGCTAAAGACCGAACAACACTTATTATTGCTCACCGATTAGCAACGATAAAAAATGCCGATCGAATTTTAGTCGTTACAAAGGAAGGAATTGAAGAAGAAGGTACCCATGAACAATTAATGGCACAAGATGGGCTGTTTGCACATTTTCATGATATTCAATTACGGTAAAAGGTACCGAACTTGTAGTATTGTTGTGGGAAATAAAAGGATATTAAATTAAAATGAAATGATGTTTGTATCTAGATTTACTAGTAGAAGGAATAATCGTAATCGTGCCCTTCGTTGCCTGATTTACATGTAGAAGGGAAGGAATAAGTCGTAATCGTGCCCTTCGTTGTCTGATTTTCATGTAGAAGGGAAGGAATAGTTCGTAATCGTGCTCTTCGTTGTCTGATTTTCATGTAGAAGGGAAGGAATAGTTCGTAATCGTGCCCTTCGTTGTCTGATTTTCATGTAGAAGGGAAGGAAAAGTTCGTAATCGTGCCCTTCGATGTCTGATTTGCATGTAGAAGGGAAGGAATAAGTCGTAATCGTGCGCTTCGATGTCTGATTTTCAGGGAGAAGGGAAGGAATAGGTCGTAATCGTGCCCTTCGTTGTCTGATTTACATGTAGAAGGGAAGGAATAAGTCGTAATCGTGCCCTTCGATGTCTGATTTTCAGGGAGAAGGGAAGGAATAGGTCGTAATCGTGCCCTT
>DAMCTP010000001.1:0-84345 GCA_032113595.1 Pseudogracilibacillus sp. | reverse complement strand
GATGTCTGATTTTCAGGGAGAAGGGAAGGAATAGGTCGTAATCGTGCCCTTCGTTACCGTTGACAAACGATGAAGGTAACCTAAATGAAGTGTTAAATATAGTAAAATGATAATCAACAATCATTTCATTTGAAATATATTTAATAAAATTTAAAATATAGATGGAAAAGAATTTATAAGGAGCGATTTTAATGGAGAAGAAACAATTCCAAGCAGAATCAAAACGTCTACTTGATTTAATGATTAACTCTATTTATTCACAAAAAGAGGTATTTTTACGGGAGCTCATTTCAAATTCAAGTGATGCCATTGATAAAGTATACTATAAAACATTAACAGATGAATCATTATCATTTAATCGTGAAGATTATTATATTCAAATTATTCCCAATAAAGAAGAGAAAACATTAAGGGTTATTGATACTGGTATCGGGATGACAAGGGAAGAATTAGAAGAAAACTTAGGTACAATTGCTAAAAGTGGTTCCTTAGATTTTAAATCCTCACAGGAGATGGATGAAGATTTTGATATTATTGGTCAATTTGGTGTCGGATTTTACGCATCTTTTATGGTAGCAGATCAAGTGACTGTTATTAGTAAAGCATTTGGAACTGATGAAGCCTATCAGTGGCATTCCGAAGGTGCTGATGGCTATACGATTGAACCCGCAGAAAAGGAAACCCACGGCACTGAAATAATTTTAACGTTAAAAGAAGATACAGATGATGAAAAATATACAGATTTTGCCGATGAAAACCAATTACAAACGATTATTAAAAAGTATTCTGATTTTATTCGTTATCCTATTAAAATGGAAGTAACGAAAAGTAAACCAAAAGAAGATAATGAGGAAGAATATGTTGAATTTACAGAAGAGGAAACAATCAACAGTATGATTCCAATTTGGCGAAAAAATAAAAACGAACTAACTGATGAAGACTATTTAAATTTTTATCAGGAAAAGCATTATGGATTCGATAAGCCTTTAAAACATATTCATACGAGCGTTGATGGAAATATTCGTTACCATGCGATTTTATATATACCTGAAACGATGCCATATGATTACTATTCCAAGGAATTTGAAAAAGGCTTAGAATTGTATTCTAGTGGCGTGCTCATTATGGAGAAATCTGCTGAACTATTACCAGACTATTTTAGTTTTGTGAAGGGTATGGTTGATTCTGAAGATTTATCACTAAATATTTCCCGGGAAATGTTACAACATGACCGTCAATTAAAGTTGATTGAAAAAAATATTACCCGAAAAATTAAACAGGCTTTAAAAGCAATGTTAAATGATGAAAGAGACAACTATGTTAAATTTTATGATGTATTTGGACGACAGTTAAAGTACGGTGTATATAGTGATTTTGGTCAAAATAAAGATACTTTACAAGATTTGCTGATGTTTTATTCATCAACAGAAGAAAAATTAGTTACTTTATCTGAATATGTGGAAAGAATGCCTGAAGAGCAAAAATATATTTATTATGCAACCGGTGAATCAAATGAGAGAATTGCCAAATTACCTCAAACGGAGCTCGTTGCTGATAAAGGCTATGAGATTTTATATTTTACTGAGGATGTAGATGAATTTGCAATTCGTATGTTAATGAATTTTGAGGAAAAGGAATTTAAAAATGTTTCTGATGGAGATCTAGGATTGGAAACAGATGAAGAAAAAGAAGAAGCAAAAAAGAAATCTGAAGAAAACAAAGATTTATTTTCTAAAATGAAAGAAATATTAGCGGGTAAGGTTCAAGATGTCAAGGGATCAAAACGTTTAAAAACACATCCAGTATATTTTTCTACTGAAGGGGAAATATCAATAGAAATGGAAAAAGTGATGCAACAAATGCCGGATGGACAAGGAATGAAAGCACAAAAAGTATTAGAATTAAACGTTGACCATGATGTATTTAAAGCGTTACAAAAAGCATACGAAACAGATGAGGCAAAACTGACACTGTATACTGAATTGTTATATAACCAAGCGATGCTTATAGAAGGATTACCAATCGCAGACCCCGTACAATTTACAAATGATATAAGTAAATTAATGGATTGAATAAAAACAAGCTGTCTAGCTCTAATAGAAAATTCTATTAAAGTCAGACAGCTTCTTTGTTTGGATAATATGGTGTGACTAGGGAGGGGACAACTAATCGTAAAAATTTTGCAAATTACCTATCAAATAGCTATTTTATATTGTATTTCTATGGGAGGCATGTGGATCCAACAATACTTTCATTTAGCAATTCCGGGCAGTGTTATCGGCTTATTTATTTTATTTATATTGTTAATGACTGGGGTTTTAAAAACCAATTTTATAAAAAAAGGTGCTAATTTTATGTTGGACCATTTAGTGTTGTTTTTCATTCCAGCTATGGTTGGTATCGTAAATTATTTAGATATATTTACAGGCAATGGTTTATGGCTCATTATGATTACGGTTCTTAGCACACTAATTGTTCTAGTCATTTCGGGCAAGGTTTCAGAATTTTTAGTGAAGAAAAACAGCGTAGAACAAGTTAATTAAAAATCTCTTGATATTTTTAGAAAGCGAGCAAATAAATGGAGAATTTTATCATTATCTTTTTAAGTATTTCAATCACAATCGGGGCTTATTTATTAGGTAGATGGTTATATAACAGGTTGAAAACACCTCTATTAATACCGATTGTTGTCGCAACAGCAACATTAGTCATGATACTATTAATTTTTTCTATTGATTATAACACGTATATGGCTGGTGGTGTTTGGATTCATGAGCTATTAAGCCCAGCAGTTGTTGCCTTGGCTTATCCACTATATCATCACCGTCAAATTATTAGGAGGAAGGCACTACCAATTATTGTCGGCACACTCATCGGCTCAATAGTTGGTGTATCAACAGGGGTAGGATTAGCTTTAATCATTGGAATTGAAGAAAAGCTTGTTTATTCAATTGCCCCTAAATCTGTAACGACTCCAGTAGCTATGGATATTAGTGCGAATTTGGGAGGAATAGATTCTCTTACGGCAGTATTCGTAGTATTTGCTGGGATAGTAGGTGCGATGTTGGGTCCTTATGTTTTTAAACTCTTCAAAATGAAAACCCCTATAAGTAGGGGAATTGGATTAGGGTCTGCATCACATGCTATAGGGACTTCAAAAGCGTTAGAGTATGATTCAAAAACAGGTACTATGAGTACAATAGCGATGATTTTAAGTACTTTATTTGTTTCAGTCGTTACTCCACCACTTATTGCACTCCTCATGTAAAGAGTAATAAGAAGTTACCTTTAAGTAAAATTAGTGACGTTTTTGTAGCCAAAGAACACCAGATTTAGTAAGCCTTGGTAGAAAACCAGTAAGAGATTGTTGAAACATACTGCCAAATCCGTCCGATTTTCCAAGTGAACCAAGTGTACCACGGAGTTTAATTTCTTTTGGTTTTCTAGGTTCATTTCCCAATAATATATCACCTAAAACAGAGGCAATCTGTTCTCCTTGTTGTCCGGCTAACTGTCCACTTGGGGAGTGAACTGAGGAAGCATTATCACCGACAACGTATACGTTCGGGTGGGTGGGTACTTGAAAAAAATCATTGACAACAATTTTATTTTGTTGATCTTTTTTAAAAGGTAATTCACGTGCTAATCGATGTGGTTGAACCCCTGCCGTCCAAATGGTGACATCATTCACATAACAAATTCCGTTGTTACATACACCATCTTTTTCAACATATTCGACTACTGCATGATGTAATACTTCTACATCATTTTCAACAAACCAATTACGAACATATGCTTGAATTTTAGGGTCAAATGAGCTTAGAACAGAACCACCACGGTCGAGTAAACGAATATTTAAATCGGGGCGGCTTTCTCTAACCTCTGAAGCAACTTCGATTCCACTTAAGCCTGCCCCAACAATGGTCAACATTCCATAGGCTTTTAAATTACCAACTGATAATCCAGCATGGCGTGCCTTTGAAAAAGATTGCACACTTTCAGTGTATTTCTTTGCACCTTCAATATTATGATATGCATCCTCACATCCCAAACCAAAAACGAGATAGTCATAAGAAACAATTTTACTTTTATTTTCAAAGTAAATATGTTGTTCATCAACATCTATTTTTTTAACCGTACCGTATTCATATTCGATGAGGTCATGAGTAGGAAAACTTGTTCTCACATCAATATCCGCCGCTGTACCGGCAACAACTGTATGAAATTCAGTTTTATAAGAATGATAAGGGTTTTTATCAATTACCGTAATTTTTATATTTTCAGGGAGGGACATATTTAATAAACCAGTAAGTACCTTTATACCACCATATCCCGCACCAAGTATGACAATATTTTTCATTTTATTCCCTCCATCTATTTACGAAAATTACCCTATATTATTAGTTTTAGCGTACCAAAAATTACTGTAAAATACTAGAAGAAAATATTTAAAACAAAATACTGTTAAACCAAGTATCGCTTATTTATACCACCCTGCAATTGCTTTATCCTCCGGCAATAAAAATGATAATAAACCAATGATAGGTATCGTTGAAACAATGATCATAGTAGGTGTTAAACTAATCCAGTCAATTAAAAAGCCAATAACAACCGAGCCTAAAGCCCCCATTCCAAATGCAAGTCCAATGATTAAGCCAGACATCATTCCAACCCTATCCGGTTTTAATTCTTGTGCATAGACAACAGAAACTGAAAAACTAGACATAATGAAGAAGCCGATTATTAATAATAAAATAATTGCTAAAAAGGAATTTACATAAGGAAGTAATATAGCAAAAGGTACAGGAATAAGAAAAGAGGCGATAATGACTGTCCGTTTACCAAAACGATCACTGAAAGGACCACCAAAAAAGGTGCCGATTGCTCCTGTAAATAGGAATACAAATGTATAAATTTGTGCTTTAGAGATTGAAAAACCGTATTGATCGATTATGTAAAATGCATAGAAGTTTAAAATAGCAACGTGATACCACATGCGGGCAAAAACAACGATAACTAATAAAAAAATGGTATTTCTCAAAAGTCTTCTGGATACGGTCAGTTGCTTTTGCTCTAACTTGCCATTCTTTTCACTTTTATTAATAATGGTCATTTGTTGTTGATACCACTTGGCAATATAAAATAGTAAAATGACAGCTATTCCAGCGACAACTGTAAACCAAATAGCCCCAAATTGACCTAAAGGTACGAGGACAAGAGCAGTAATTAACGGGGCTAAAGACTGACCTGTATTTCCCCCGACTTGAAAAATGGATTGTGATAATCCTCTTTTTGGACCAGCAGCTAGATAGGCTACTCTTGAGCCTTCAGGATGAAATGTTGCCGACCCGAGCCCAATAAAGATGACACTTAATAATATGAATGAAAAATTTGGTGCTAATGCTAGCCCAAGCATACCTAACATACTACTTACTAACCCAATTGGTAAAGCAAAAGGTATTGGATGTGTATCTGTAAACATACCGATGATAGGTTGTGATACAGATGCTACCATATTAAGGGAAAAGGCGATTAAACCAAGTTGTGTAAATGTTAATCCTAAGGAACTTTCTAAAATAGGAAACATAGCTGGGATAACAGCTTGTAATGAATCGTTTAATAAATGACATGCACCAATCGTAAGTAATACAGGATAAACAGTTTTGTTTGTAGGGTGTATCGTAGTAGTTGTAGACATGATTAAAAACCAGCTTTCTTATCTTTTCCTAACAACGACTATAACACAAATGAGAAATTATAGAAATACAATTATCCCCGGTGAATATTAATACTAAAATGGATAGTAAGAAAAATAAGACTTTTGTCTTAAAATCCCCTTAAATGTAGAAAAAACGCAATAATTCGTTATAAATAATATGTAAAATGTAGTATGATAGTGATATCATTTAAAATGATAGCAATAAGGGAGCGATATCATGGATAAAACATCAATAATTGGATTAATTTTAGGAGTCGTTGCAATTGGTATTGGCATGCTTTTAAAAGGCATTACATTTGATGCCTTATTAAATCCAGCTGCAATTTTAATTATATTCGCTGGAACAGCAGCAGCAGTGTTGATTGCATTTCCAACAAGAGTGATTAAAAATGTTCCCCATCTATTTAAAATAATTTTTAAAGAAACTGAAAAGACAAATGTAAAAGAGTTAATTGATCAATTTATTAGTTGGGCAGAAAAAACGAGAAAAGAAGGTTTATTATCTTTAGAGGGACAAATGGTGGATATTGATGACCCATTTTTAACCTCTGGTTTACAAATGGCAGTAGACGGCCAAAATCCCGATTTCATTAGAGAAGTGCTGATTGAAAAAATAGAAGCAATGGAGCAAAGACACGAAGAAGGAGCAAGGGTATTTTCACAAGCTGGTACATATGCTCCTACATTGGGTGTATTAGGTGCAGTCGTAGGGCTGATTGCAGCGTTAGGGAATCTAAGTAATATGGAGGTATTAGGCGCAGCAATTTCGGCGGCATTTATTGCAACATTACTAGGTATTTTTACAGGATATGTATTATGGCATCCATTTGCCAATAAATTACGGGAAAAGTCCAAAGAAGAAGTAAAACTAAAATATATTATGGTCGAAGGTATTTTATCGATTACTGTTGGCGAATCACCAAATGTTATTAAAGATAAATTAAGTTCCTATTTGTCAACAAAAGAACTTAAGAGAATGGAACAGGAAGAAATGAGCCAACGGGGGGTAGGTAACGTTGTGGAAGAGGCGGACTAAAAAGGATAATGATGAAAAAATAGATGATAGTTGGCTTTTACCATATGCAGACATGTTAACGTTACTACTAGCATTGTTTATTGTGTTATTTGCAATGAGTGAAATTGATATAAAAAAGTTTGAACAATTGTCGTTTATCTTCCAATCAGAATTTACAAGTGGTGCCGGGATGATTGATCAAGGGATTAGCATTGTTCCGGAAGATGAGCCGATAGATTTTGAAAAAGAAATTGTTGAGGAAGATGATGCTAAGGATGAGAATGGGGAAGAAACTGGGGAAAATTCTCTAGAGGATGAGCTTGAAAGGTTAAGGAAGGAAGAATATGATGAATTACGTTCTATTCAAGCAGAGCTGGAAGAATATATAGCACTAAACAGTTTGACGGAAGTGTTAGATACTAAATTAACTGGAGAAGGTTTATTAATTATTATGCGAACAGATATAACATTTGATTCAGGGAAGGCTAATGTAAGGGAAGAAGGAAAAGAAATTGCTATTAAAATAGCTGACTTTTTAAACATGGATCCACCAAAGGAAATAGTAGTAAGTGGACATGCTGATGACATACCGATGAGAAATGAAGAATTTGCATCTAATTGGGAGCTAAGTACGATGAGGGCTGTACAATTTATGTATTTATTATTGGAAGATTCAGAATTAGAGCCTAAATGGTTTAGTGCGAGAGGGTTTGGAGAATATCGGCCACTCGTACCAAATGATAGCCCAGAAAATAGAGCAGTTAATCGACGCGTTGAAGTACTGATCCAACCTAATTTAAAAATTAGCGAGGACAATTTGGCTACAAATTAATTTGTTTTTCTATCTTAACATGTGTCATCTATGGTATGATAGTTTAGTTGTAAATTTAAGTTGTTATTATAGGAGTTATTTTATATGAAACAATCAATTTATAATGTAACATACAATCAACTATCACAATGGGTCGTTGAAAATAATGAAAAGCCATTTCGAGCAGAACAAATTTGGGACTGGTTGTATCGAAAACGAGTTAATAGTTTTTCGAAAATGAAAAACGTCAATAAAAGTTGTATAGATTTGCTTAATGAACACTTCACCTTTCATTCGATGGAGGAAGAATTAAGACAAGAATCGCAAGATGGTACGATTAAGTTTTTATTTAAATTATCTGACGGAAATTTAATTGAAACAGTATTAATGAGCTTCCCATATGGAATGTCTATATGTGTGACAACCCAGGTAGGGTGTAATATTGGATGCTCTTTTTGTGCTAGTGGAATATTATCAAAAAGCCGTGATTTAACGGGTGGAGAAATAGTCGAACAAATTGTGAAAGCACAAATGTTTTTAGACGGTAGGGGAAAAGAAGAAAGGGTAAGTAGGATTGTCGTAATGGGCATTGGTGAACCATTAGATAATTTTGAAAATGTAAAAAACTTTTTATACATAGTGAATGACGATAAAGGGTTGGCAATTGGGGCGCGACACATCACAGTATCAACAAGTGGACTAGCCCATAAAATTTATGACTTTACAGATTTGGACATCCAGGTAAACTTAGCTATTTCCTTACATGCACCTAATGATGAATTGAGGACGAGCATCATGAAAATAAATCGGGCGTTTCCGATTGAAAAATTAATGAAGGCTATAGATTACTATTTGGGAAAACGCAATCGGCGTTTAACATTTGAATATATTTTAATTCATGGCGTGAATGACCAAGTAGAACATGCGGAACAGTTAGCAAAACTTTTGGCGGATAAAAAGCATTTATCCTATGTTAATTTAATTCCATACAACCCAGTCAGTGAACATATTCAATATGAACGTAGCTCAGATGAGAATATTCAAGCCTTCTTTCAAACGCTAAAACGTCATCATATACATTGTGGGGTTCGGTTAGAACAGGGTGCAGATATCGATGCAGCTTGTGGGCAGTTAAGAAGTAAGCAGATGAATCGTAAAAATGTAGGTTAGCCATGATGAATAAAAAGAGTAGTTGACTGTCGCAATCACGATGATCAATTTACTCTTTTTTTTCTTGGCTATTTCCAAACAAAACAGGATATAATTCGTCCTCCGCTGTTTCATCTGTCAATTTTACCTTTGCCCGATATGCTGAACGAAGCACAATATGGCCAGAAACGGGAGCAGTAATAAAAACAAAAATAATTCCTAAAATTAACCGTACACTAAAATAACTTTCATCAACAGCAACATATATAAATACACCTACAAGCGAAATTAATACGGCAAGGGTGGTCGTTTTCGTTGCTGCATGGGCACGGGAATAAATGTCCTTAAATCTTATTATCCCTATAGCACTGATGACACTAATGATAGAGCTCAAAAAAATTAATATGACACCAACATATTTAAAAATCTCGACGGTGTTCAATAATTGTCCCCCTCTCAATGAACTTTGAAAAGGAGATTGTACTTATAAATGCAAGAATGCCAAGCACGAGAATGACGTCATAAAATGTTCTCGTTTGAAATAATATCGCAATGATGGCTATGGAGGATATTAAATTAACCCCAATTACGTCCATTGCAATGACACGATCAGGTATCGTTGGCCCAATAATAATACGCAAAAAAGTAATTGCTATTGCAGCACCAAACAATATTAAAGAAATAGTCAATAAGGTTGTGATCATTATCGAGTTACCTCCATAATTGCATGCTCGAACCTTTTTAAGGAATTTTCTAAATTTACTTTATATCTCTCAATGTCCATTGCGTGAATATAAAACATATTCCCTTCTTCATTTACTTCCATCACGACAGAGCCAGGAGTAAGTGTTAAAAGTAACGCTAATGTTGTGACCTCCCAATTACTGTGCAAAATTGTTTTGTAAGTAAAGATGCCAGGTTTGATATTAATTTTTGGCGTTAAAATATGCTTAATGACAACGATGCTCGATTGGATAATTTCAGAAATAAAGATTAAAATTAATTGGACTAACTTTATCACACGATATAAATAAAATGTTCCACCATAAAATCTCCTCATTAAAAAGACAATGATTGCTCCAATCAAAAAACCAATTACCATCGTCTCTATTCGGATAGTCGTTTCGTCTTTTAATAATACCCATAAAAACATAATGAATAAGTTTAATAAAAATTGTCCTGCCATATTTACTCACCCCTCTATATGTTAATCATTTAATACGGCATTAATATAAATGGAAGGATTCATTAAAGTATTTGCTGCATCTTGAACATATATTGCTATCGATTCGGCCCCGACACCTAGAACAATCGTTAATCCTACCAAAAATATATTCGGAATTAATAATTGTTTTTTGAAAGGAATTTCCTCTTCTCTAGAAATAATCGTTTCTCCCCAAAAACAATTCATAAAAATACGTACTAATGAATAGAGCACGATAATGCTTGAAAGAAAACTAAAGGCCAACAATAAATATGCTTCAGTTTCAATCGCACTTTGACCAATTAATAACTTCCCTATAAAACCACTTAACGGTGGTATACCAGTGAGTGATAACGTTGTGATGAAAAACATGATACCAAGTATTGGATAGTTTTTAATTAAACCACTCATCTCATCCATTTTTTCTGTTTTTGCCACATAGATAATTGTTCCACCGAGGATGAACAAGAGAGATTTTCCGATCATGTCGTGAATTAAATAATAAATCGCTCCTTCAATCGCAGTTGGTGACATAATGGCTAATGCAATTAATATAAATCCAACTGAAATAATGACATTATATGAAATAATTTGTCGGATATTAGTATAGGCAGTAGCCCCAATTGAACCGGTGATTATTGTTAAAACCGCCATAAGACCAATCATTAAATGAGTTATTTGTTGTTCATGATAAAATAATAAGGTAAAAATACGGAAAAGTGCGTAAATCCCTACCTTGGTCATCAAAGCACCAAAAAGGGCAGCAATCGCAGTTGGGGGGGTACTATAGGAACCTGGCAACCATTGAAATAGTAACAGGCCACTTTTAATTGAAAAGACAATTAAAAATAGTAAACTAATGACGGTTAACATTGATGACTGTCCTACTTCCGCAATACGGACTGAAAGATGGGCCATATTTAACGTGCCAAGAACGCCATATAAATAGCCTATTGCAATTAAGAATAATGAAGATGAAACAACATTAATTGCGACATACTTAATTGATTCCTTCCATTGAGATTTATTACCACCTAATATAATTAAAACATAGGAGGCTAATAACATGACTTCGAACGTTACAAACAAATTAAATAAATCACCAGTTAAAAAAGATCCATTAACCCCGGCAATTAAAAAAGAAACGAATGAATAAAAGTAAAATTTTTCCCTTTGTTTACCGATTGTATACATTGCATATAAAATAATAATTGAACTTACCACATTAGTTGTTAAAACTAAAATCATCGCAAACGAATCAGCAACAAAAGAAATCCCAAAAGGTGGTAACCAATCACCAAAATCTAAACGAATAATGCCTTGATGTTGAATGGAATACAATATAACAATACTTATTAAACTATTGATGGCAAGCATAAAAAAGGTAATCCAACGTTGTAAAATGATATGTGAACTGAAAAACACTAATATAATTGCTGATAATAAAGGAAGTACCATTGGTAACACAATTAAATTATTCATAGAAGTACCTCCTCATATGACTTAAATTATCTGTATGTAATAGTTTATATGCTTGAAAGCTTAATACAAGGAAGAACGCAGAAACAGCAAAGTTGATTACAATGGAGGTTAAAATAAGCGCCTGTGGTAATGGGTCAACATAGGATGATGTTTGTTCAGTTGTAATAGGTACTTCATTGCCACCAAATCCACCCATCGCCATTAAAAGAAGGTGAACTGCATGAGTTAATACAGCGGTACCGATAATGACCTGTACCACATTACTTGAAAGTAAAAAATAGACTGCAATTGTTACAAGTACACCAGCAACGATAATGATTACCGTTTCCATATTAAGACACGTCCTCACTAATACTAAGAATTACCGTAATCACCACTCCTAAAACAGTTAAAGCAACACCTAGCTCAAAAAAAGTAACAGAAGAAATGGTGATTTTACCTAATAATAATAAATCTATTTGGAAGAAGGATTGATATAAAAAGGAATGACCAAATATAACTGATAAAATACCACTAATAAGGACAATTAAGGCACCAGTGGCGGCAACGAGTTTAAAATTAAGAGGTATTCCCGATTTTAAAGTTTCAACATCATACGCTAGCAATATTAATATGAAGGCAGAAGCTAAAACGAGACCAGCAACAAATCCACCACCAGGGGCATGATGACCAGAAAAAAATAAATATAAAGCTAACGTTAAAATGATAAACACAACCACTCTGGATACAGACTGCAAAATCACTTCATTTATTTTCAATATTGTTTGCCTCCTTACCAGATTTTAGTTTGATAAGGGTGTATACACCAATTCCTGCAATAAACAATACAATCACTTCGAGCATCGTATCGAACGCACGAAAATCACCAAGTATCGTATTTACAATATTCGTTGCTCCAGCTAATTTTTCTGACTGATCATAGTACGATGAAATCGAATCGAATAGCATTCCAGATTTAACAGACAAAGCAATTAACGTAAAAACTAGACCGACCGAAATAGATAACAACATTCTAAACGATGAACGACGGAAACTGAAAGATTCTAAATTCCATTTAGGTAAGAAATAAAATGCCAGTAAAAATAATGCAGTTGTAATTGTTTCAACGACTAGTTGGGTTAATGCTAAATCAGGGGCTCTGAAGAGAACGAACAATAAAGCAATGGCAAAACCAATATAGCCATTAATAATAATAACAATGATACGGGATGTTGAAAGCAACATGGCTATACCAGCGATAACAATGGAACCTGTCATGATCCATAAAAAAATCGTCATCGGCTCATCATGATGTATTGAAAAGGAAAAACCATTTAAATAAAAAAGTGAACCCCCTAAAATTAAGACAAAAAAGAGGAAAATATAACTCATATAGTGCCTCAAAAAGCCGGTCATATAAAAATTAGTAATAATTTTTGATAACCGATCATTTAAACTTAAAACATTACTATAGAGACTATCAAAAGATAGGCTTTCTGGGAACAGGATAAAAACTTTAAGAAAATAATCCCGCCAAATAAACAAAATAATTCCAACAATAATAAGGGTGATCGTCATCATCATTTCTGTATTAAATCCATGCCATAATTCAATTTGACTCACTTGACTTAAAGCAATATCCGGATAAATTGTTGTTAAAGCAGGTTGCAATAAATAGTGATTGATGATGTTTGGGAAAAAGAAAATCCCAATAACGAATATTGATAAAATAATGGGGGCAATTAACATTCCGAAAGATGCTTCTTGTAATTGAACAGCTGTACGTTTTATTTTCGGTCCGAAAAAGGTATGAAAAACAATCATCATGCTATAAATAAATGTAAAAATACTCGCTATCCATGCAATAACTGGGAAGATATTAACAATTGATTGAATCGATAAAAAATCTACTGAACTTAATTGTAACATGGCGGTAAAAAACATTTCCTTACTCAAAAAGCCGTTGAAAGGGGGTAATCCAGCCATTGAGAAACTGCCAATTAAAGCGATGGTAAATGAAATTGGCATGATAGAAATTAATCCACCTAAACGACGTAAATCCCTTGTACCGACGCGATAATCAATAATACCGATGACCATAAAAAGTGTCCCTTTAAATGTAGAATGATTAATTAAATGAAATAAGGCCGCTAAACTTGCCTGGGTAAATAAAGTTGTTTCAACACTTATATGCGGATGAAAGGCTAATGATCCAACACCAAACAAACTCATAATGAGCCCTAACTGGGAAACTGTAGAATAAGCAAGTAAAGCCTTAAGGTCAGTTTGTCTTATGGCAGTTAAAGCGGCCCAAAACAAGGTGAATATCCCAACACCGCAGACGAGCCAAAACCATATTTCATTACTACCTAATATAGGAGTAAATCGCGCGACAATATAGATGCCAGCTTTAACCATTGTGGCAGAGTGTAGATAGGCACTAACTGGTGTCGGGGCTTCCATTGCCCCCGGCAACCAAATATGGAATGGGAATTGGGCAGATTTTGTAAATGCCCCTAATAAAACGAGTAAAACAATTGGTGTAATAAGTGGATGGTGCTTATAGGTGTGTATTGTTGCCATTATTTCCTTTATACTGAACGTTCCTGTTATATGATGGAGCATTAAAAAGGCGACAAACATCGCAAGTCCGCCAAATATCGTAATCATTAAGGCTTTTTTAGCCCCGTAACGGGAGCCTTTTCTCCGATACCAAAATGCAATAAGCAAAAAGGATGAGATGCTCGTTAATTCCCAAAATAAATAGAGGGACATTAAATGATCAGAAAAAACAACACCGAGCATACTTCCCATAAAGAAAAGTAAATAAATATAGAAACGATTAATTGAAGGTTCTGTTGATAAATAATACATTGAATATAGGACAACTAAAGAGCCAATTCCTGTAATTAATAATCCAAAAATTAAACTTAGACCATCAATCGTCGTTAAAAAGTTAATGTTATAGGAAGGAATCCAAGGAATGTCGTAAATGATAGAGGTACCACGCAATATTAAAGGGATTTTACTTAATAAAAGACAAAACAAAATGGTTGGTACGATAAACACAAACCAATGAATGAACGAACGGGTAAATTTATTTATAAATATAATAATAATCAATGCGGCTAGAAATGGAAGGAGAATTGCTGAAATAATCGTTAGCAACTTGATTCCCCCTTATAGAAAATTCAACGATAAATTTTAATATTTACTATTAATAGGCTTTCTTTATTATATACTAAAACAATTGAGACCGCACGAAATCAAAATAATTAACAAATGGTGTTTTTGAAAAGAATATACAAAATTGGTCACTGTAAACGATAGATATTATCGATGAAATAGAGTATAATAAGTTTTTAATATAGTAACGAACAAAAAATTGTTGCAATGGTGAAGTAATAAAAAGAGGTGACCTTTTGTGGTGGATGTTAAAAGCCATATGGATGAGCGCATTTTAGTGTGTGTATACTATGGTCCTAATGGAGAACGCCTTATCAGGCGGGGGCATACGCTATCAAAATTAATTAATTGTCCATTTTATGTACTTAATGTTGACCGTCTTTCATCAGATGAATTCGATGCTGAAAAATCGACTTACGTAGAACAATGGCAAGAGTTATCTGAAAAGCTTGGGGCAGAGAAGTTTATTTTAAAAGATAACGAAACCCGACCAATTGCAAAGGTTATTAAGGAAGTAGCGTATAAAAATAATATTACCCAAGTGATTGTTGGGGAAACACCACAAAACCGATGGGAAGAAATAACGAAAGGTTCTTTCATTAATGTATTATTAAAGGAACTAGTTTTTGTCGACATTCATATCGTATCTGTTGATAGGGCCTTGAAGGTAACAGATGAAGCAGTATATGAAAAAGGTATTAGGGGCTATTTACGAAAAGAAGCCGATGGATTTATCTTAACTTTTACAAAATCAAAAGCCAATTTGTTTGAGGGTGTATTTTATAAAGAAATTGGAACAGATTTTAACAACGGCATTTTTAAATATGTTTGTCGGGGAGAAAGCCACCAAGTTAGAGTTATAGAAGATGCCGTAATGGAAGAAATAAAAGATGCTCCAAATATAAACGTAGAATGAAAAGCCAAGTGGATATTCACTTGGCTATTATTTTTAATAAATTTGTATGAAATTGCTGTTGGGGGTAATGATTACGATTTAATTGTGTCCTTCTCTGTATAAAACTGATGTAGAAGGTAAGGATTATGTCTTAATCGTGCCCTTCTCTGTGCGAAACTGATGTAGAAGGTAAGGATGATAACTTAATCATGCCCTTCTACATTGGAAATCAGCCGAGAAGGTCGTTCAAACAAAATGACTTTTTTAGAATTAAAGTATTTCACTCTAGTTGGTTATTTAAAGATATTAGCAAATCCTTTATACTCAAATCTTGATATATAAAATCTGCGTACATGTCTAATTCAGTTGTTTCACGATTAACAATCACAAGCTTTGCCCCATTTTGTTTGGCAACTAAGGGAAACATGTTGGCAGGTGAAACAGATAACGAAGACCCAAGGACAATAAATAAGTCTGCTTTATTCGCCTCTACCTCAGCTTGTCGGAAAGTTTCCTCTGGAAGGCTTTCTCCGAATAACACAATACCAGGTCGGACTGTGCCTCCGCATTCACATATATATTTTCCATCTAGATATGTTTGTCGGCCATATTGACGTTGACATTTATGACAATGCAAGGATCGGAATGACCCATGCAATTGTAGAACATTTTTATTTCCGGCATCACTATGAAAGCCGTCGACGTTCTGTGTAATGATGCCTTTAATGAGTCCTTTTTCTTCCCACTCACTTAAAATGTAATGGCCCTTATGTGGATTATATTTATCAATTTCACTTAAACGATAGCGATAAAAGTTTGAAAATTCCTCACGATTATTGTGTAAAGCATTGACATTAGCTAGTTCGTCAGGGTTAAATTTCTCCCATAAACCACGATCCCTTGAACGAAAGTCAGGCAAACCACTCTCCGTTGACATGCCAGCACCAGTGAAAACAATCGTGTAGTTTGCTTTCTCTATTAACTCTTTAAATTGTTTACTCATTGATAGACATAGCCCCTTTCATTGATTATTTCTTTTTAAAAGTCGATACTCCTTTATAAGTAGCCGCTCGCCATACCCATTCAAGTGGACCATATGCAAAATGTCGAAGCCAAAGGCTACTGATAATTAATTGTAAGATGAAAAATCCAGAAGCAATCGCTAACCCTACTAATGGATATACCTTTCCATAAAGGCCAAATCCGTAGCTATAAAAAATGGTTGTCATCATGATTGATTGTAAAATATAGTTGGAGAAAGCGGTTCGACCAACGGCAGCTACAGCCGTAAATAATCGTTTATTCCATGAACAGCGCATCAAGTAAATGATTGTTATCACGTAAAACATCATAAGAAAAGGTGCGCCAATGATTAACATTGCTTCATTACCATTCAAGCCATAGATGATATTGGTAGGTAAACCAATAATAAGGCCAACAAGCCAAATTTTCAGAAGTGTTTTTTTATGTTGTGACAGGTTATGTAAAAATCGCTTTTTTGCTATATATAACCCAAGTAAAAACATACTGAAAAAAGGAATATTCACATAAAAATATAACAAAGGATTGAAAGATGCCATACCATTCATTTTCATATAGTATACACGATCATGAATATTTTGTTTTATCACTTCAACAAACGAACCCTCACTATAAGTTTGTAAAGCTTGTTTTGCTTCTAGTTCCCCTTCCAGCTTCATTTGCTTTGAATATTCCGACATGTCGACTGCCATATCATCCGGTACAATCGATATTAACAAGAAGGGAATGGCAATTAACGTATAAAAAATCATCGCCCAAATGAGAATGGTTTTAGGTTTGTGTTTTCGGAATAGTAATAAAACAAAACCGAGTAGGGCATATTCTGTTAAAATATCGCCGTCCCAAATTAAAAAAGCATGGATGGTTCCAAAAATAAGTAACACAAATAATCTCCTAGTATACAAAGCAGTGAAATTATATCCCTTTGCTTCAGTACGTTCCAGCAATAAATACATGCCAAAACCGAATAAAAAGGAAAACATCGTAATAAATTTCATTTCAATAAATATGTCTAATAATGTTCGGGTCCATTGGTCCCATTGACTCCAATTTTCAGTAAAAAAGTTATGTTCACCAATGGGGAGTAAATATAAATCGGGATAACTGAAATGTGCCATATTGACAAGTAAAATTCCGAAGATTGCAAAGCCGCGGATGACATCAATGTGTAGTAGCCGATCCTTTTCGGTGGTAGGTTGTAATGTGTTCAAAATAGGTCCTCCTGAAAATTGCTCAATGAACTGTATTAATTTTATTTACTCATCAGGGTATATTCAATTTATTAAAATATCAATAGTTCCATTTATTTTGGCTCTGTTAAATCTGGTTGTTGATAAATAGTACTTGCTTTTCAGTGGGCTAGGCTTCAGATAACTTAGTAAATTAGTTCACTTTACTAAGTGGGTCTTCAGCTCAAGCCCTCCCACAGGAGTCTCGTACTTTTTATCAATTATATCTATTTTCAACAATAAACTTTAACTGCGCTTTTATTTTAAATGACGCCTTGCTCAATCATCGTATCAGCAACTTTTGTAAAACCGGCAATACTGGAACCAATCACCAAATTATCAGGGTAGCCATAATTTGAAGCTGAGCGGGTACAATTTCGATAAATATCTTTCATAATTTCCTTTACTTTTTCATCCACCTCATCAAAAGTCCACGATAGTCTTGCACTATTTTGGGCCATTTCAAGGGATGAACAAGCGACACCACCAGCATTAACTGCCTGTGCCGGACCAAACATAACCCCATTTTCTAAAAAGATATCTATTGCCTCTATCGAACATGGCATATTAGCCCCTTCAGCAACCACTTTTACCCCATTTTTAACAAGGATTGATGCGGAATCGGCATCGATTTCATTTTGGGTCGCACATGGGAGGGCAATATCACAGGGAATAGACCAGATTTTACTACAATCATCAAAATATTCTGCCTCAGGATGTTCTTTAATGTATTCCTTAATTCTTGCCCCTTCGGAAAATTTAATTCTTTTGATAGTCTGTAGGCTTAAACCATTCTTGTCAAATACATAACCATTTGAATCACTACAAGCAACCACTTTTGCCCCTAATTTAATCGCCTTTTCCATCGCATAAATAGCAACATTTCCCGATCCGGAAGTGATTAATGTTTTGTTACGGAAATTCATCCGTTTTTCTTTTAACATTTCTTCGACAAAGTAAATCGTACCATATCCAGTTGCCTCGGTTCTACCTAGGCTACCACCATAATTAATACCCTTTCCAGTCAAAACACCGGCTTCATAAGCTCCCCTTAACCGTTTATATTGGCCAAACATATATCCGACTTCACGTTTCCCGACACCGATATCACCAGCAGGTACATCAGTGTCAGGGCCAATGTAGCGATATAGCTCAGTCATAAAGCTCTGACAAAAGCGCATGATTTCATTATCGGATTTTCCTTTTGGGTCAAAATCCGCTCCACCTTTACCACCCCCGATAGGTTGACCAGTTAGAGCATTTTTGAATATTTGCGTTAATGATAAAAACTTCATGACACTTAAATTAACAGATGGATGAAAACGTATGCCACCCTTATACGGGCCGATAGCACTGTTAAATTGTACGCGATAACCACGATTTACTTGAACATTTCCTTTGTCATCTACCCAAGGCACACGGAAAATAATCATCCGTTCGGGCTCCAAAATTTGTTCCAGAATATTATGTTCTAAGTATGTGCGGTTTTTCACAAAGATAGGCACAAGGGAATGAAGCAGGATTTTAACAGCCTGTAAAAATTCTTTCTCATCAGGATCACGTGCTTCTAATTTATTATAAATATCTCTCATGTAAGCAATGGCTTCTTTTTCACTCTTAGTACTATTTTCATTAATGGATAACATCATGTACCCTCTCCTAACTGAAGCAAAATGCATTAAAATTGATTTAAATTAATAGCTCCTTTCATTTTACATGAAAAAATCAATCTAAACAATATAAAAAATAGATAAAATCGATATCAATATGAGATAATGAAAGGGAAAGAAGTTATAAAGGTATTATTGGAGGAGGATAAAATAATGGAACTCAGACAAATTAAATATTTTATGGAAGTAGCAAGAAGTGAACATGTGACAGAAGCATCTAAAAAATTACATGTCGCACAATCAGCCATTAGCCGGCAAATATTTAATCTAGAGGATGAACTGGGTGTTGATTTGTTTATCCGTGAAGGACGCTCCATTCGTTTAACCCCAATTGGGCGAATATTTTTAGAACAAATGGAACGTGCGATGCATGTCATTGATGGGGCTAGGCAGATTGTGAAGGAGTATGTTGACCCTAAAAAGGGCACCATTCATATAGGATTTACAACGAGTTTAGCGTCTTATATTATGCCGACTGCGATTTATTACTTTAGGCAGCAATATCCAGACGTTAAATTTGAATTGAATCAATCAGCATATGTTGAGTTAATTGAAGCGGTCAAAAAAGGGCAAATTAATATTGCATTAGTTGGGCCACCCCCTATCGAAGAAGAGAGAATAAAAAGTAAAATACTATTTACAGAAAATATTGTGGCTCTATTACCATCTAATCATCCGTTAGCAACAAAATCTTCTTTGTTGTTAAATGAATTGCAAAATGAAACTTTCGTCCTTTTTCCTAAAGGCAACGTCATTCGTAAATTAATTATGGATGGATGCCAACAAAGGGGCTTCCAACCGAATGTTGCATTTGAAGGGGAAGATTTTGATACGATTAAAGGACTTGTTTCAGCGGGACTAGGAATTACGTTAATTCCTGAGGTAACTATTGTCGATTGTTTACCTAGGGCAACCGTAAAGGTCCCCATTTCTGAACCAAACCTAAAACGGTCAGTCGCTGCTATCATTCCGACTGAAAGGGAATTACTACCGACAGAAAAGTTATTTTTTGAGTTTATTAAGCCATTTTTTGCGAGAATAGAAGACTATCAATATTAAGCCTATAGAAAAAATTAATGCAAAGGGATGAGGGGAATGAAGTGGAGAGAAGCGGAACAATTACAATCGTTATTAGAACAATTAGTTGGTTGGGATAGTCGAACAGGAACAAATGGTGAAAAAAAGTTTCCCTATCTTTTAATGGAATTATTACAATCCTTATGCTATTTTGAAAAAAATCGTAGACAATTGACGTTACACAATGTTGGGTCACAATTACACGCCTTAACAGCATTGTACAAGTACGGTAAAACTAAAAACACGATTATCTTAATGAGTCATTTTGATACTGTCCATATAGATGATTATGGTGAATTATCAACTGTAGCTCTACAACCTAATAATCTTATTGAACAGTTACGGCAAAATTTGAGCGAGTATTCAGAGGATGTCCAAAAAGATATACAATCTAAGGAATATTTATTTGGACGTGGAACGATGGATATGAAAATAGGCCTTGCTCTTCATCTTCATATACTAGAGAAAGCAATTGTAGAAAAATGGCCGGTTAATATTTTACTCGTCACAGTACCCGATGAGGAAGTGAATTCGCTAGGAATGAGGGGTGTCGTTCCTAATTTAGTCGATTTAGGCAAGCAATTTTCTCTACAATATGAATTAGTGATTAATAGTGAGCCAACATTTGCTGAGGCGGAAACAGATGAGACCTATCATATTTATACAGGGTCGATCGGTAAAATGATGCCAGCAGCATTATTTTTCGGCAAAGAAACCCATGCTGGACAGCCACTCAGTGGTTTGACAAGTCATATCATGGCAGCGCATTTAACGAAAGCAATGGAATGGAATGACACATTTGTAGAGAAAGAGGCTGGTGAAGTTACCCCTTATCCAATTTGTTTACAAATGAATGATTTAAAAACGGCCTATTCCGTTCAAACCTCCCATCATAGTTATGCTTTGTATAATGTTTTTGTCTTTAATCGCAATGCCGAACAAATCATGGAGAAGTTTAAACAAGTAACCATCGAAGCAATGAATAAATGTGACAAACAATATGCTAACAGTTGCCAATTACAACAAATAGACCGGCAAACTAACCCAATCCAAGTGCTAGAATTTCATGAGTTACGAGCATATGTAATAGAAAAGCATGGCAGTTCAAAAGTTGGACAAATAGAGTCAAAAATTTTACAAAACAACCTAACAGATGAACGAGAGAAATCAATTAAACTATGCGATGAATTGATGAATTATTGTCCTGAATTGGCTCCAGCAACAATTATTTTCTTTGCACCATCGTATTATCCATCGGTAAATACTGCACACAATACAACTAATAAAAAGGTAGTTGCTTATATAGGAAAGATATTTAAAGAGAATTTTAATATGAAGCCAAAACATATTCATTATTTTCCAGGGATATCAGATTTAAGTTATATAAGTTATGATCAACATGACGAAGGTTGGAAATCTTTTAAACAGAATTCCCCTGGTTGGGGTGATGTTTATGAAATTCCTTTTGAGGATATGAAAAAATTACAAATACCCCTTATCAATTTAGGCCCTTTTGGTAAAGATGCTCATAAGGAAACTGAAAGGCTTCATAAAAAAAGTGCCTTCCTACGAACGCCATTTGTTTTAGAACAAATCATTAGGTATTTTTTTAAGTAATTTGTTTTCCCATTGTTTTTAAGGTTGCAAAAAGATTTTATGTATAGTATATTAGACACAATATCTAGTTTCACATAAAAACTAAATACAATATATAGTGTTTTTGGTGACACTTTGTGTCTGAAAAGGGAATCTAGTAAAAAGCTAGAACTGCCCCCGCAACTGTATATGTGACGAAAGAAGATACCACTGTGCTAATTAAAATGGATGATGGGTGAAAGTCCCATCACTTCCAAAGTGATAAAGGCATGGGAAGGTTTCGAGTAGGTAATTCACATGAGTCAGGAGACCTACCAAGGACGCTGAAAAGTTTCTGTTCCCCGGGGTGAGGGAGAATGAAGCGATTAATGTGATCATGAATTATTATCAATTCAATCGTTTATTCTCATATGTTGGGGATAGACGATTTTTTTACTTTAATTAAATTGTTAATTAATACATAGGAGGGAAACTACATGAATCGTTTAATGGGAATCGAACATGACTTGTCACACTTTGTACAGGAAGTAACAAAGGATTTACAAGTAGACGTACAATCATTTAAAGAGAAACTTCAAAGGGGGCTGACGGGTGATGAAACGCTTAAGAAACTAACTAATTTATCTATAAAGATCGCCCTAGAAAATATTGATGAGGCCAATCCTAATTGGACTTATGTTGCAAGTAGGATTTATTTAAACCAACTATATGAGGATGCCAGAACCAATCGAAAAATAAAAGTAGCAAATCCTTATAGCGACTTTTATCAAATGATTCAACAACTAACAGAAAAAGGCATTTACACACCGACTATTTTGGAAAAGTATTCCCTAAGTGATATTAACTATTTTAATCAATGCATCGTTTCTGAAAGAGATTATTTCTTTAATTATTTGGCTTTATACACTTTAGCCACCCGTTATTTAGCAACAGATCATAATAAAAATGTTTTTGAATTACCGCAAGAAAGATGGATGATCATTGCGATGCATTTAATGCAGGATGAACCAACATCGAAAAGAAGAAAGTTAGTAAAGGAGGCCTATTGGGCATTAAGCAATTTATACATGACTGTTGCTACACCAACGATGACAAATGCAGGTAAAACCCATGGACAATTAAGTTCATGTTTCATAGATACTGTCAGTGATAGTTTGCAGTCAATTTATGATGTGAATACAGATGTCGCACAGCTATCGAAAAATGGTGGTGGTATCGGTGTATATATGGGGAAAGTGCGTGGAAGGGGTAGTTCAATAAAAAACTTTAAAGGGATGTCAAGTGGTGTTGTTCCTTGGATTCGTCAGTTGAATAATACGGCTGTAAGTGTTGACCAATTAGGAACACGAAAAGGGGCTATTGCAGTATATTTAGATGTTTGGCATTCTGATATCGAGTCTTTTTTAGATTTAAAATTAAATAATGGTGATGAGCGAATGCGGGCCCATGATATTTTCCTAGGGGTGACACTTCCCGACTATTTTATGGAACAAGTAGAGGCTAGAGGAGATTGGTATCTATTTGACCCACATGAAGTAAGACAAATCATGGGTTTTCAATTGGAAGATTACTATGATGAAAAAATCGGGGAAGGCTCATGGCGTCAAAAATATTTTGAGTGTATTGCGAATAATAGTTTATCACGAAAGGTAGTTCCTGCAATTGATATTATGAAACGAATCATGGTATCACAGCTTGAAACAGGGACCCCATTTATGTTTTACCGTGATGAGGTGAATAGAAGTAATTCTAATGATCATGAGGGGATGATCTATTGTTCAAATTTGTGTACGGAAATTACACAAAATCAGTCACCAACACAATTTATTGAACAATATTTGGAAGATGATGAAACGATTGTAAAAAAATATCAATCGGGTGATTATGTCGTTTGTAATTTAAGTTCCATTAACCTAGGACGTGCTGTTCCTACCAATATATTGGAAAGATTAATCCCTATTCAAGTAAGAATGTTAGATAATGTAATTGATATTAATACATTACCGATTATGCAAGCACAAATTACCAATCAAAAGTATCGTGCAATTGGATTGGGGACATTTGGTTGGCACCATCTTCTCGCACAAAAAGAAATAGAATGGGAAAGTGAAGAAGCGGTTCAATATGCAGATGAACTGTATGAACATATTGCTTATTTAACGATTGAGGCGAGTATGGAATTGAGTAAGGAAAAAGGATGTTATCCGAAATTTGAGGGCAGTAAATGGTCAACAGGCGCTTATTTTGATATTAGAAAATATGAAGGAGACAAATGGCTTACATTAAAAAAGCAAGTAATGGAACATGGTATCCGAAATGCTTATTTAATGGCGATTGCACCAAACTCTTCTACAGCAATGATTGCCGGTTCAACGGCGAGTATTGATCCGATTTTCCAAGTATTTTATCACGAAGAGAAAAAGGATTTTAAAATTCCATTCACAGCACCTGATTTAGACCATCATACGTATCGTATTTATCGTCGTTCCGCTTATATTTTAGACCAACGGTGGTCTGTCAGGCAAAATGCAGCACGACAAAGGCATATTGATCAAAGTATTTCATTCAACCTTTACGTACCAAACACAATTCGAGCCTCAGTACTCTTGGATTTACAATTACAAGCCTGGCGTAAAGGGTTGAAAACGACCTATTACGTTCGTTCAACGTCAAGTGATATAGAAGAATGTGAGTGGTGTCATTCATGAAATATTTAATTGCTTATTTATCCTACAGTGGTAACACAGAAGAAATTGCTCAGTATATTGAGGCAAGACTTCATTACGACGGAGCGGAAGTTGACACATATGAAATTGGCTATGGAATGATTCCGGATGTATCACAATATGATAAAATTTTTCTCGGGACATTTACGTGGGAGTATGGTTATACTCCAGATGAAATAAAGGACTTCGTTTCAGAAGTTGGTTATAAACCAAAAAATATTGCTGTTTTTGGATCAGGTGATACACAATTTGGTGGTGATGATTTATTTTGTCGGGCAGTTGATCGATTGGTAACTTTTTATCAAAGCCCCTGGGATGGGTTGAAAATCGAACAATCACCAAGGGGATATCAAGAACGTCTAATAGACCAATGGTTAGAAGGAGTGTTGAAATATGACGGCATTATTGCTTCATAGGGCAAAAACATTAGAACCAAAAAATCCAAACAAATCAACGAGGTTATTCGGGGGTAAAACGAGTGGAATTTTAAATTGGAATGATATTGCATATCCCCATTGGTATAAGATGTATAAACGATTAGTGGGAAACTATTGGCAAGCGGATGAAGTGAGTATGGCAAATGATGTTAATGAATTTCCCAATTTAACGGAAGAAGAACAAGATGCTTATTTAAAAATTATCGGACTTTTATCAACATTAGATGCCCCGCAAACGAGAACGGCATTATTAATCTCACTGTATGCAACAGATCCATCTGTGCAATCGATTATGGCTGTTATCGCCCAACAAGAAGCAGTCCATAATGAAAGTTATTCTTACGTACTTTCCTCGGTAGTTTCGCTAGCTAAGCAAAATAAATCGTTTGAGCTAGGACGAAGAGATCCAATCTTGTTAAAAAGAAACGAAGCCATCATGGATCAATATAATTTGTTTGTCTCCAAGCCGACGATTGAGAATATTTTGAAAACATGTGTCTATACGGCACTTTTGGAAGGAATGTTTTTTTACTCTGGCTTCGCCTTCTTTTACAATTTAGCACGTCACAATAAAATGGTTGGCACTTCTACGATGGTTAGTTATATTAATCGGGATGAATTAGAACATGGCCGTTTTATTTCCGAATTGTTTCGTGCCACTTTGGCGGAAAATCCTGCCTATAATAATGAGGCACTTATTGGTTGGGTATATGAACGATTCAAACAATCAGTTGATTTAGAAATTGAATGGTCAACTTATGTATTGAAAAAGGTAAAAGGGATTGATGTAGAAGAGATGATGGGATATATTAAATATCGAGCAAATAAAATGTTGCGAATGATGGGGTTGAATGAGATATATCCCGATTATGTAGAGAATCCAATGAAATGGATTAGAGCCTATGTCGATAATTTTGATGGGACAAAAACAGATTTTTTCGAACAAAAGTCACGTCAATATACAAAAACGAGTGATTTGAATGGCTTTGATGATTTGTAAGGTGAAACGAAATTGAATGCAAGAAAGCCTTTTTGCTAATTGGAAATCAGTTAGTAGAAAGGCTTTTTGAGTTCTTCTCTTTTTAAATCAAATTTTGTTCATGTATAATAGAAAAGATAGAGAGGAAGTAATTCATGGACAATGAACACGACCCGAAAATATTTACAAGGGATTTCATATTAATTTGGCTTGCAAATTTCTTTATTTTTCTCGGATTTCAAATGACGTTACCTACAATACCAATATTTATTAACAAACTTGGTGGAAGTGAACAAATTATCGGCATTATCGTTGGGATCTTTACATTTTCGGCACTTATATTTCGTCCGTATGCTGGGAAAGCTTTAGAGACGAAGGGAAGAGGCATCGTTTATATGTTTGGTCTCGGATTATTTGTACTTGCTGTAGGAACTTTTGGTTTCTTAAAAAGTATTATTGCGTTAATTGTAATGAGAATTATCCAAGGGATCGGTTGGGGATTTTCAACGACAGCATCAGGGACAATTGCGACAGACCTCATACCCCCTAAACGACGTGGAGAGGGAATGGGTTACTATGGTCTATCGGGTAATTTGGCGTTAGCCCTTGGTCCCGCCTTAGGGCTTTCAATCGTCGGGAAAATGTCATTTACGTACTTTTTTTTAATTTGTGCGGGTTTAGGTTTGGTCGCTATATTACTGTCGTTAAGTATAAGGTTTAAAAAAGTAGATGATTCGCCAAATAAAACGAAAGTAGCTCGGTTTGATGTTTTTGAAAAAACAGCTATTAATCCCGCTATTTTGTTGTTTTTTATTACAGCAACTTTTGGTGGAATTGCTTCATTTCTTCCACTATACGCTATAGAAAAGGATATTGCAGGAATTCAAATATATTTTGTTGCCTATGCTTTGGCATTAATGTTAACACGTACCTTTGCTGGGCGATTATACGATCAAAAAGGGGATTTATATGTGATCCCCCCAGGTCTTATTTTAATCTTTATTGCGATGTTATTTTTATCATGGCTTCCTAATACAGGGATGTTAATTACGGCAGGTATTTTGTACGGATTTGGTTTTGGCATGGTACAACCGGCCTTGCAAGCGTGGGCGGTTGACAAAGCCCCTTTAAATCGTAAAGGAATGGCAAATGCAACATTTTTCTCATCGTTTGATTTAGGTGTGGGGGTTGGAGCAATTTTGTTTGGTCAATTAGCTTTTTTATTTGGATACTATATGATTTATCTTGTGGCAGCTTTTTCGGTGATGTTATCACTCGCATATTATACCCTTTTGGTCATTTCAGGAAAAAGGAATCCCCGAAAACATTCAACTACGGTGTCTAATTAAATAAATGTAAATATTATTTTTAATAGGGGAGAACTAGGCGTGGATTTATTATCAAGAATCAATATTAAGGAGCATTTTCGCCCACAAATTTATCTTCGGGGCTTGAAGTATTTTATTCAAAATCGTGTATATGGGTTAACCTATGATCGTCTCAACAGTACGTGGGTCGCCCAAGTTTCTGGTACCTATGATTATTATGTTGATATAAAGCTTGCTAACATTCATCAAGGAAATGTTCAAACCTTTTGTGATTGTCCAGCATTTGATACGTATGGGGAATGTAAACATATAGTTGCAGTGTTACTAGCAATACAACAAGAGGTTAAATCAAAAGAAACTTCCATTAATAAAAATAGCAAGGTCATAAAAGACTTTTTTAATAATATTGTTGCATCACAAACTCATACACATGTTTCAGTGATGGACAATTTGCCAATGAACGTTGAGTATGAACTACTCCTTGAATATGATGAAATTTATTTACAAATAAGGACCGGGATTGATCATTGTTATGTTGTGAAAAACCTTAAGGAATTTTTACAAGATGTGCTAGCAAACAATCATTATTATTTTACGACAAAATTTACATTTGAACCCGAGCTGCATTATTTTCTACAACAAGATAAGGAAATATTTCAACAATTATTACAAGTGGCAAAATCGAGTGAAATGTTTTATGAGCAAGAAAATCGTTATGGAAGATCACAAGAAAAGCGTAAAGTTTTAATCACTCCTATAATAATGAAAGATTTGTTAGAAAAGTTAAATGAACGATCATTAACCGTTCGTTCTAATAATGATGCATTTACAAAGGTAGAGATTAAAACCGATCAATCACCAATAAATTTTACCATTAACCGTCACGAGAAAAGCAGTGATATGCTGACGCTTAAAACCGAGGCGGGAAAAGAGTTAATTTATTATGAGTACTACGATATGTTTTTTAAAAAGGGAGTCTTTTATTTTCCCAATGAGTCACAGTTGGCTGTGTTAAAGCCTGCCATGAATTTGGGGATTCGAAATCATTTATTGCCAATTCAAAAAGATGATGTAGATGAGTTTTTTTCTGAAGTAGTTCCTGCATTAAAAAAGACGGCAAAGGTTAAAATTGATGATGCTGTATCAAAAGAAATTGTTCAATACCCGTTACGGGCAAAGCTATTCTTAGAGAAAAACTCAGAAGAAATAACGGGAATGCTGCAATATCATTATGGCCCACATGAAATTAACCCATTTTCAGGAAATGATCAATCAGACATGATTATGATTCGTGATATGGAAAAAGAGCGAATTATTATGAATTTTATCGAGCAATCAAATTTTCATTATAACGGGCAAAAGCTATATATATCATTAGATAATGATGATGAATTATATGACTTTATCTACCATATTTTACCTAAGTTAGATGAGCATGTTGACTTATATTTAGCAAGTGATATCCATCGAATGATGCTAGATCATGAACCTATTGCAAGTACAAATGTTTCTGTCCGTTCGGAAACAAATTTATTAGAAATAGGTTTCGACATTAGTGGCGTCAATGAAGATGAGCTAAGTAAAGTTATTCAATCCATTATTGAGAAAAAACGATTTTATAAATTAAATAGTGGCAAGTTAATGTCGCTCGAAAATGAAAAGTTTGAATCAGTTCAACGGTTATTTTCTAATTTAGATCTTAATGAATCTCACGTAATTGATGGGAAGATTTCTTTGCCAGTATATAAAGGAACTCAAATTGATGAAGTGATTGAAACGAAAAAACATTATGATGCTTCGTTTCGACAGCTATTACATCAATTAAACCATCCTGAAGAACAGGAATATCTCGTTCCAGAAGGATTAGAGGCGTCGTTAAGAGATTATCAATTAACCGGTTATCAATGGTTTAAATCGTTAAGTTACTATCATTTGGGTGGGATTTTAGCAGATGATATGGGATTAGGAAAAACAATTCAATCGATTGCTTATATATTGTCTGAACCAAGTGATCATCCCCATTTGGTCGTCGTTCCATCATCTGTCGTTTATAATTGGCGAAATGAATGTAAAAAATTTGCTCCTAGCCTATCTGTCGCTATTTTAACGGGAACAAAGGAAGAACGGCAAAAGAAAATGCAAACTGCAAAAAATAAAGATGTATGGATTACTTCATACGGTACAATTCGTCAAGATATGGAGGAATATAAGGATTTAATTTTTCAAACGTTGTTGCTCGATGAGGCCCAGTATATTAAAAATTATGCGACAAAAACTTCCAAGGCAATCCGCCAAATCAGTGCTAAAAGAAGATTTGCCTTAAGCGGTACACCGATAGAGAACTCAGTCGATGAGTTGTGGGCAATTTTCCAAGTCATTTTACCAGGTCTGATGCCAAATAAAAAGGCATTTCGTCAATTGGAGCCATATAAAATTGCTTCCATGACAAAGCCTTTCATATTACGAAGAATCAAGGAAGATGTATTAAAGGAACTTCCTGAAAAAATTGAATCTGTTCATATTTCAGAATTAACACAAGAACAAAAGGAACTGTATGTTGGTTATTTACAACAACTCCAAAAAGATACCGCAACTTCTATTGCCTCTGAAGGATTTCAGAAAAGTAGGATGAAAATTTTAGCCGGATTGACGAGGCTACGCCAAATTTGTTGTCATCCATCACTGTTTATTGAAAATTATGAGGGAGAATCCGGAAAATTAAACGAATTGATAGATTCAATTGAGCAATTGACTGTAGAAGGAAAAAGAATGCTTATATTTTCACAGTTTACAAGTATGCATGACATTATTATGAAGGAGTTAGAAGATCGAAAGATTGATTATTTTTATTTGCATGGCCAGACTCCCTCGGAAAAACGGGTGCAAATGACAGAGGCATTCAATCAGGGAGAAAAGAGTATATTTTTAATTTCCTTACGTGCAGGTGGGACTGGTTTAAATTTAACTGGCGCAGATACCGTCATTTTATTTGATTTATGGTGGAACCCGGCAGTAGAAGATCAAGCCGCGGGCAGAGCCCATCGCTTTGGTCAAAAAAAGGTAGTTCATGTCATTCGTTATTTAACTGAAGGAACAATTGAGGAAAAGATTTACGAATTACAACAAAAGAAACGGGAATTAATCGATCAAGTTATTCAACCGGGAGAAACGATGTTATCAAGTTTATCTGAAGATGATGTGAAAGAATTGCTAGGTATGTAAAATATGTCATACGGATGGAAGTAGATACTGGTGCCAAAACAATATGATTTTACATCGGGGAATATATTTAAGCAATTAGTCTTTTTTTCAGGTCCCATTATATTAGCTAATATGCTACAGATCTCTTATCAACTCGTAGATAGTTTGTGGATTGGTAATCTGCTCGGTGCAGAGGCATTAGGGGCTGTCGCTATTTCGAGTGTGATTATTTTTACAATGCTTGCCTTTGTTATTGGCATCAATAATGCCTCATTGACGATACTTTCCCAACAGAAAGGTCGTGGTGATCAAACGGGGTTAATGAATTATTTGAATGCCTTTGTTGTCGTATTGACAATTATTTCTATCCTCGTCAGTATCATCGGCTTTTTTATGGCTGATTGGTTATTACAGTTGTTAGGAACACCGAAAGATATATTCCCTTTAGCTAAAGCCTATTTACAAATCAATTTTATAGGAGCATTATTTCTTTTCGGTTATAATTTTATTAGTACAGTATTACGGGCCCTTGGGGATAGCAAAACTCCATTGATATTTGTGGCAACGGCTGTTTTGTTAAATATCGTTCTTGATCCACTCTTTATTTCCGTTTTTAATTTTGGAATAAAAGGAGCGGCAATTGCAACAATTATTTCGCAAGGAAGTGCTTTTTTATTCGGGCTTATTTATGTATTAAGAAGGAGATTGGCCCCTTTTCAATTGCCACGTGTACCTAAATGGAAAGAGGTCACGTTAATTTTGAACTTAGGAATTCCGGCGGGTTTACAAATGGCAGTTATTTCTGCTGGCTCAGCTGCAATTATGAGTGTTGTTACAAAATTCGGAAGTGGAGTCGTTGGTGGGTATAGTGCAGCACAATCTCTTGACCGAATGATCATGCTACCTGCTCAATCAATTGGAATTGCTGTAAATAGTATGGCAGGGCAAAATATTGGAATAAAGCAGTGGCAAAGGGTTCATCGTATCGCAAAAACGGCATTACTTTATAAAATGATGATTATGCTGTCAATTAGTACAGTCGTATTTATTTTTCCGAAGTTTTTGGTTACGTTATTTATACGGGATGTAGATTCTGTCGAATATGCTGTTATTTATTTAAAAATTATTGCTTACTGTTTTCCCTTACTAGGGATAAATTTTATTTTAAATGGTATCGTTCGTGCGTCCGGTGCTATGTACCAAGTGTTGGTACTTAACTTAATTTCATTTTGGGTGCTCCGTTATCCGTTAACTTCCATAGGGGCAAGTTTATATGGAGAAATTGGAATCCCGATCGGTATAGGAGTTAGCTTTCTTGTCAGCAGTATTATTGCTACGGGTTATTATTTATTTGGTGGTTGGAGAAAAAAGGTAATTTTAGATTAAATAAGAATGGAGTGATGACATGCTTTCTTTAAGTAAACTTTCCCTTTTATTAAGTCTCGGCTTTTTTATGTTTGGAGCTTTTAATATATATGACGAGGTTGTTTCTGGGGTGTTTATTGTCCATCAATCTATTGGAATTGCCTCATTATTTGTAAGTGTTTTATTATTTTTGAATTTTCGTATGTGCCTGCTAAAAAATACATCATGTAAAATTAACACAACAAAAAAACAACGATTTTAAGTAGGTTACATTGTAAAATCCTAGTGTAAATTGTTATGATACTAAGGTAAAGTGAAAATCGAAAGGGGATTTTAATGATGAAAGAAGTATTTACTGATAAGGCTCCCGCCGCTATTGGGCCATATTCACAGGCAATTGTGGCAGGGGATTTTATGTTTGCCTCTGGTGCGATTGGGATTGATCCAGCAACTGGTGAAGTAGTGGAAGGAATTGAAAAGCAAACGGTTCAAGTAATGGAAAATTTAAAAACAATATTGGCAGAAGCGGATGCCGATTTTTCGCAAGTAACTAAATTTACAATCTACTTAAATTCTATGAATGACTTTGCTACGGTAAATGAACTTTATGGCAACTATTTAACTAAACCTTATCCGGCAAGAGCGACAATCGAAGTTAGTCGTTTACCGAAGGATGTTTTGGTAGAAATTGATGCGATTGTCTATATGAAAAAGTAGATTAAAGTTAAATAAAGGTAAGTAACATGCAGAAAGTAGTTCAGTATAAATGTGCAAAAGACCAAATTGTACCTTTAAACTGAACTATTTTTTTAGATTCATTTTCATAATGGCGAATTTCTGGAATAAGGGTCAATCACCCTTTGACAGGGTATCATTCGTTGTTTGAACCGAATTGGAATCACCCATACATCGATTTAAAATGACGCTGTTCTTTAAAAAGGGGATGGAGTTTTTTGCTTGGAACTAAATCAAATTATGAGTTGGAAAGGGGTAACCTTCCTTTTTCACCCTAAAATTTAAATTACTTTGTAATATTCTTCGACATTTAAAACTTTTCTCTGTTAAATTACGAATATATAAGTAGAGTGGTGGGGTTATGAGTGAGGAACAATATTGGATTAAAAAAATAAAGAGAAATAGCAATCATAAAGCAGCTAATCGGCTAATCACTAAATATTATCGGGAAATGTATGCTTTCGTCTATAAACAAACACTGGACATCCATTTATCTGAGGATCTGACCCAAGAGGTTTTTATTAGAGTGCTGAAATCAATTGGGCGTTTCGATGAAAGGAAAGCATCATTTCGTACATGGTTGTATCGAGTGGCTTCCAATCAAATGATTGATTATTTCCGTTCAAAAAACTACAAATTAACAAAACTAGTTGAGTCCTTAAATCATGATGACTTTGGGGGTCGCTATGATTTGGCAGCATCGCTTATGTACAAGGAAGATGTGGAAAAAGTAAACCTATTGATCAATCAACTGCCTCCCGATTATCAACAAATTATCCGTCTAAAATTATTTGGAGACTATACGCTTAAGGAAATTTCCAACGTGGTACAAGTACCCCTATCAACGGTTAAATCTAGATATTACACAGCTCTTAACTTTGTAAGAAAAGAAATGGAGGATAATTATAGTGAATAAAGAAAAGTTAGAAATTCCTTTTCCAGATGAACAAAAGATTCAAACAGAGATCAAAAGAATTGTCAAGGTCAGTTTGAAACCGAGACAGTCATTTCTTGCTTATGTCATTCAATTGTATAAAACAATTGGGCTGAAATATCTTTTTATTAATCGAAGAGAAGGATTATTGCTCTGTTTTTCCATTTTGGTCATGATGATTTACTTATCTAGTGCTGTAACTAAAACAGCACAGGACGAAACTGCTGTGTATTTATTTCTATTCCTTGTTTCACCTTTGATTTTTACTTCACTTTCGCTTTACGACTATTTTTACAAACGTCATTATGAAACGATTGAAGTAGAAATGACCACAAAATTAAACTTATATCAGGTGACTGCTTTTAAAATGTTGATTTTTAGTGTGATTTCTATATTTTTAAATATGTTTTGTATTACGATTCTGTCTATCGTATATGAAGAAATACACTTTATAAAAGCTATTTTAATCTCAACGACAGCGTTGTTTTTGTTCTCCATTATCTTTTTAGCTGCTTTAATGAAAAAACAAACAGGATGGCAAGTAATTTTTGTTATATTCGGGTGGGTTGGATTTAATATCACATTTATTATATTGCAAAATCATTTATATATGAACATGTTGATGACATTGCCTGTTTTTGTGTATGCAGCTATTTTGATTGTAAGTATAATCGTGTATCTTCAATACTTAAGCAAGCTGGTTCGCATGACACCAACGAAAGGAGTTTAGACTTATGTTAGTTGTTAACAATGTTAGTAAAAAATATGGAAGATATTCTGCTTTAGAACAAGTAAAACTCGAATTTGGGACGGGGATTTATGGATTACTCGCTCCCAATGGTGCCGGTAAAACGACACTTATAAAAATGCTTGTAACACTTTTATCTCCAAGCAAGGGGGAAATCCTTTATAATGGCACAAACATTTTAGATCTAGATGAAGAATATCGGGATAAGCTTGGATATTTACCACAACAATTTGGTTATTATAAAAATTATTCTCCTAAACAATTTTTATTGTATTTGGCTGCATTAAAAGGAATGGAGAAAAAAGTTGCACTTCCAACAATAGAAAAGTTACTACATCAGGTAGCCTTGGGTGATGTTGCTGATAAAAAGATGCGGAAGTTTTCCGGAGGTATGATTCAACGGGTTGGGATTGCACAGGCCTTGCTTAATGATCCGGAAATTTTAATTTTGGACGAGCCGACTGCAGGACTTGATCCAAAGGAGCGAGCACGCTTTCGTAATATATTAACTGGACTTGCACGTGAAAGGATTGTCATTATTTCAACACATATCGTGTCTGATATTGAATCGATTGCTAATAAAGTAATTATGATAAAAAACAAACAACTGCTGTATGAGGATACCGTTGAGCAAATTTGCAGTACACTGGAAGGGTTTGTCTATGAAACATCCATTCTCTTTGAGCGATTAGAACAATTTCGTCAACAGTACATGCTTTTATCAGAGAAGCAAGAACGTGGTAACATGATTGTTCGCTTCGTTCATAAAGGAGAAATGGACCCTGATTGGGAGTCGGTTGCTCCCCATCTTGAGGATGTCTTTCTTTATGAATACCGTGATGATATCCAGGAGAAAGAGTGAAGTCATGAGAATCATTTTACTAGAATGTAAAAAGGCACTATTATCACCGATTATTTTAGGACTAATCTTCCTATTTTCTGTTTGGAATATTTTTGTTATCCAGACTTCTTCCGACTTTAACGAGGATTTGTCAATTGTAAATGAAATAGTTGAAAAATATGGGCCAGAATTTACAGATGAATCCCTTGAAAAAGTTAATGGGGAAATAACAAGAGAATTGGCAGAATTAAATTCAATAACAGAGAAAACAACTAGTCAAACCTTCGATAGTGCATTTGAATTTTTTAATCAGCTCTCATATGAAGGTCAAACAAAGTATACAGAAAAACAATTACAGTCATTTTCTACATTATCTATAAAAGAAATGTATATGAATAATGCAAAGTCCATGGATGACAGATATGCCGAATTGGATATTATAAAATTAGGGGAAAGTGAGATTAGAAAATATGGGTTAACAGGGGCAGCAGCTGATACTTTACAGCATGAATATACTAAGTTCTCTGATCGGTTTACAGAACTGCAACAAAATGGCGAACATCGTCAATGGTTTTTCTCCGGACAAAACTATCATATGCATAGCCTTTTATTCGGTACTGTATTTCGCCATCTATTAATAGAAGGAATGATACTAGTTGTACTAGCAACTGCTTTAATTACTAACTTTGAATTTGAAAATCGAACACAATTGGTAACCTATGCAACAAAACGTGGTAGAAAGTTAATGAATGATAAATTAGTTGCTTCTTTATTTACAGCATCAATCATGATTGGCATTTTGTTCATTATGACGCTTGGGACTTATTTTACGACATTTGATTATTCTTATCTATGGAATACAGCCATTAGCAGCGGTTTCAATTGGGAAATGAAATTTAATGTTCCCTATGCCTCATGGTGGAATTGGTCGTTATTAACCTACTTGGTGATGGGCCTTATCCTATCTCTTGTCTGTATGCTGCTGTTTTCCTTATTTACCTTTACTATATCTGTATTCGTAAAGAATAGTTATTTTACTTTTATTTTATTTGCTATTATCTTTATTACCTTATTTCTAGTTCCTGGTTTTATCCCGAACTCCTCTATTCTCAAGCTATTCACAGGATTTAATTTATCACCTTTATTATTAAATCCAGGGCAGTGGTGGATGGGGTTAGGTGGGCTTATCATGTTTAAAAGTTATGAATGGATGACGGTTCTAGCTTGGACGGTCATTTATATTTCGATATGTGTCATTGTTTTAAAAAAATTCATAAAAGAAGATATTTCTTAAGGAGAATTTTCATGTGGATAATTATAAATGAAATTCGGAAAATTTTAAACTGGAAAATACTATTGGTATTGGCTTTTGTAAATTTGATAATATATTTCCTTCTGATTGACTTTGATATTGAGCATTATCCTAATGGTCGACCAGCGCTTGATTCGTACAAAATCGGTGTTGAAATGATTCATAACTATGGACCTGAGATGAATGAGAAGGAATTAGCGGATTTTAAGGAGAAATACGTGATAGAAGCAGGGAAGGCTGATGAATTTTTACAGGCGCGAAATGATGCACAAAAAGCCAGAATTACCTCTTATCACGCATTCCAAAACTCGGATCTTGATAATCAAATGGCAGAGGAATTGCACTCAAAAATTATGTTTGAGGAAGGTGTTGATTTATTCTGGGAATTACAAGAACGTGAGAGGTTGATAGAGTTCCATGATGCAAAAAATGAAATAGTTGGAAATGATTTGGAGAGTTCTGACAGTCAACAAAAAGAACGATTGAAGGAAATAGTAACAGCTGGACATTATGCTGTCTATCCTGAAATTGCCATCATGAATTTTAAAAGTATTATGAGAAGTATTGCCATTGCTGTCTTGGTCAGTGTCGTTCTGCTCGTTTCACCAACCCTAATACGGGACCAATCCTTACGGGTACTTGATTTACAATACACCGCCAAAATTGGACGACCAATATTCAAGAAAAAAATGGTGGCAGGACTTATTTCTGCTTTCCTCGTAATGACTGGTTTATTGACTGTTTATTTAGCGTTGTATTCACAAAACCATCCGGAACCATTTTTTAAGATACAGATGAACACATTTATCGGAGACAATTATTGGTATGATTTCACTTTTCTACAATATATTATTCTTACGTTACTAGCCATTTATGTATTAGGTTTTATCATCGTACTCATCAGTTTGATCGTTTCCCATTTGGCACCAAATTATATTACGGTCATTGGATTACAAGTCCCTATTTTCTTTATTGTACTTGCCTTTGGGCTCAGTTATTTAATCGATAGGATTACAAGCATCTTGTTACCACAATGGTTCGTCCCATTATGCTATAGTATACTTCTATTGGCATCTATCTTATACATGATGACTCTCTGGAAACGTGAGAAGAAAAAGGATATTTTGCTATAGGATTGTGAAATTTACAGTGATATTAAATTAACGTTTGAATACCAAAATTTCGTGATAATAAGACCATTCAAATGAGCTCTGTAAATGTAATTAAGATGTGTAAAATTTCTTAATGAATTTATTATCCGGACTCATATAATATTATTAATCAAACAATTGGGAGATTGAGTTGCCATGATACTCCAAACTGATCATTTATCCACCCAAATTTTTTGCTGAATCCATAGTTATCTAGAGGCATGAGTGCCTGTCCATTCAAAATTAGTTTTTTATAAAGTGTATCAATCTCTTGTTCAGAATCACAAGTAATGTATATGGAAAACGAAGGCGTAAAAGAAAATTCATGTTTTACATTACTGTCAATGCACATGAATTCTTGCCCCTTCAAAGAAAATATCGCATGCATAACTGTTCCTTCTTCTCCAGACTCATTTGCTTCATAATAGGTTATGCTTTTGATGCTTGAATCCTCAATAAGGGATGTGTAATACTTCATTGCTTCCTCTGCCACGCCATCTTGAAACATTAAAAATGGAGTCACTTTTTTCATCCTTAATCAATCCTTTCTTTTTTCTTTGTGGGGATTTTATTTTCGTAAAATTTTTTCCATAGTCTTTCCTTTGGCTAACTCATCGATTAATTTATCTAGGTAACGAATTTCTTGCATGGTTGATTTCTCCATATCCTCCACTCGTATACCGCAAATCACACCTTTAATCAAAGACCGTGAAGGATTCATTTGGGGCGCTTCTGAAAAAAAAGTCTCAAAGTCTGTTTGTTTTTCTAATTGTGTTTCAAATCCTTCCTGGCTGTATCCAGTTAACCACCTAATGATTTCGTCAACCTCTTTTTTTGTACGCCCCTTTTTCTCTGCCTTAGTTACATAATGCGGATAGACACTAGCAAAGCTCATCGTATAAATCTTAGGTTTACTCATGGTATATCGATATCCTCCTTTAATTATTCTGTTAAATGTTCTTACTATTAAAATTAGGGTAGTCCAAATTAAAAGGATAATTTAATGTTCTGTAACTGTTTATGAAAAATCCTTATAATTACTTAATTTTAGCTTAAATGAAAAAATAGACTGTTGATATCGTCATGACTAAAAAAATTAAATTGAGCGGTAAACCTACTTTTAAGTAATCACTGAACTTGTAGCCCCCAGGACCATAAACAATTAAATTTGTTTGGTATCCAATAGGAGTAGAAAAGCTTGCTGATGCTGCTATTGCGACAACAATTGCTAACATCGTCGGTTCAATACTTATAAATTCTGCTATCTTGATGGCGATTGGAAGGACAATCACGGCAGCGGCTGTATTCGTCACTATTTCCGTTAATATGTTTGTTACTAAGTATACGCTAACTAGAAGCCCAATGACACCAAAGCTTTCCGCTACTAAATGTATGATGGTATTGGCAATTAAATCTGCAGTTCCCGATGATTCTATCACGAATCCTATACCTAACGATGAAACGATTAACAGTAATACTTGAAAGTGCATCGTTTCTCTCATTTTTTCTTTATCAAATAAATTAAATAATAAAAACAATGTCGTTAGTATAAGTGCCGCCTCAAACATTGATACAATACCTAATGTTACAATCGTGATCATTGCGATAAATCCACTAATAGAAAGGATGACTTGATTTCTAGAAAGTAATTTTCTTTTTGGTAAATTTGTTAACGTATAAAAGTCATTATTTTTATACGCTAATTCCTCAAACCTTTCTCCGGCCAACATTAGGAGCACATCTCCAGGCTTCACAATGACTTCCCCAACATTCTTATTGATGGATTCATTGTTTCGATGTACTGCTACAATGGATGCATCATATTTCGTTCTAAAGTCTGAATACTTTATTTTTCTATGTAACATAGAGGCATCATGTGAAACGACACCTTCTATTAATTTAGAATCATCTGTTTCAAGGGAATTGATTGATATATCAGCACTTGTTTTAATCAGAAGGTTCTTTATTTCGCCGATTTTTTCCAATCCTTCAAGTGTACCAGTGAACACTAAAATATCCTTTTCTTGTATTTTTTCTGTTAAATTTACCGGAGATATATTTTCTTTTTCCCTGATAATTTTTAATAAATACACGCCGTCTAATTTTTGAAACTCCTTAGAAGTAACTGTTTTATTAATTAATACACAATCTTTTTTTATTTCTGCCTCGTAAAGAAATTTCCTACCATCATTGTATCTATTTTCTATTGTCGTTTTATTTTCAGGCAATAATTTGTATCCGATGGAAAGCAGATAAATAACCCCGAAAATAGAACCGAGGGCAGCATAAGGGGCTAATTCAAAAAAGGTAAACCCCCGCAGTTCCTTTTCAACTAACCATCCGTGTACTACTAGGTTAGTAGAGGTGCCAATAATTGTAAACATACCTCCAAAAATCGTTGCATATGAAACTGATAAAAGTAATTTACTTGCGTTAATATTTTTCTTATTGCACCAATCTTGTAGGGAAGAAACCATCATAATGACAATTGGTGTGTTATTAAAGAATGCCGACATCCCTATCAAAGGGAATGTAATACTTGCTAGGGCTCCTTTTCCTGAATTTGTTTTCTTTAAAATTTTTTGGAGTAAAGAATCTATTACATTAGTACGCTCGATGACAGAGGTGATTAAAAATAATAGTGCTAACGTTAATACCCCTTCATTCGAAACCATTCTCATGATATCCGGTGTAGTAATATATCCTAATATAAAAAATATAATCAAAGCCGTAAATGCGATTAGTGATGGATGCTTTATTTCCAAGAACATTGCAATGAACATTAATAATACGATAGCTATAATGATCGTTTTTGATATCATATTGCCGACCTCTCTTTTCAGATGGTAATCCTTATTTTATGCTATTTTGTTAAAATACTAAACAAAATCGGTAAGATAGTCCATTGGAAATAACATTTATTTAATAGTAATCTTGTTTTTTATATATTGGGCTTCCTTTATATACAGTGTAGCATGAACAAATTCGTTGATAGTACTGTCACTAATTTGAGCCATAGACTCCTTACTATCAGTTAAAAGAAAAAGAACTAGCATTTAATTGTAGATAGCTAGTTCTTTTTTTATAGCTTGTCGAATTTTCTCCAAACATTGTTCAGGTGTCCTTCCTGCAATCAATTTACCATTCACATGGGCAAAAGGGCTTCTAGCACATAGCCCACAATAAGAAAGACATTGATTGATGACAACTGCTACTTCAGGAAATTCTTTTTCTAACAATGTTTCTATATCTAATATGGTTAATTGATTTGCACTACAAACATCGACAATAACAATTCCCATCTAAACCACAAACCTTCTTCATAGTTATTTTATTTGTAACATAATAGAAAATATGTTGCAATCTTATCACATCAATATAACATTATAGTGATAAATATTGTAATTTATATGATTTAAGCATAAAATAGGCTTAAGATTAAAAAAGGAGAATTTTAAAATGAAATCATTAAGTAAGTTATTGGGCATAGTGTTAATTGCCTTGAGTGTGGTTTTTACAGGCTCAATTATCGCAAATGCCGATGACCAAGTAATTGACGAATTTGCCGGAGAACCGATTGTTGTTTATGGCGCAAATTTAAGTGATGCACAAAAAAGTGAAGTAAGAGACATACTAAATGTTAATACAGAAATAGACCATGAATTGACAGTATCTGGACAGGATAATGCAAACTATATAGGTGGAAACCCTAATTCTAATATGTTCTCTTCTGCCAAAATTACCCATGAAAAAAGCGGACATGGCATTGTAATTGACATCATTACACCAGAGAATATAACACAAGTAACGAGTGATATGTACTTAAATGCTCTCATTACTGCTGGTGTAGAAAATGCAAAGGTAGAAGTAGCATCACCACTTCAAGTGACTGGTCATTCAGCACTTGCCGGTATTTATAAGGCATATGATGCTGTTGGCGAGGAACTTGATTCAGAGCGAATGAAAGTAGCGAATGATGAACTTGAAATTACAACAGAGCTATCTGATAGAGAAGGATTATCAGATGAGAAGATAGCTAGTATTATGGCTGAAATTAAAAAGATTATTGCTGAAGAAAAACCCGCTACTAGAGAAGATGTAGAAAGAATCGTAGAAGATAAGCTTGCCGAAATGGGTGTCAATTTGAGTGATGAGGACAAGCAATTACTCATTGATTTATTTGATCGTCTGAAAGATTTGGATATCGATTTTGATCAATTAAAAGACCAATTAAACGACATTGCTTCTTCGATTACTGATAAATTAGACGATATGAATATTGAAATTGATGAAGGATTTTTTAATAAAATTTTAGAAGTTATTAATAATATTATTAGTAGTATTGCCAGTTTATTTGGTTCTAAAGGTTAATTTTTAAATAAATAAAGATGACGGCATTGTCTGTTAAGTAGTTCAATTTCGGGGTACACGGTTTTAATTGTACTTCGAAGATGAACTTCTTTTTTGTTCAATCTAACATAAACCTTGTGGATTGCATTAAGTTTATGTAACAATAAACATATAAGAATATATGGATGATGTTTCGGTTTATATCGGTCGGGATTGGGAATTAATATGAATGGAGGAATGGCAATGAAGAAATTTGGATTGTACAACAAATTTACTACTGTTGAAGGGAAAAGGGATGTTTTGGTAGAAATACTGTTGGAAGCATCGAAATCGATGGAAGAATTAGATGATTGTCTGTTGTATGTCGTTAGTGTAGATGATGAGAATTCTGATTCAGTTTATGTTTACGAAGTTTGGAGTGATGAGAATGCCCATCGGGCTTCTTTGTCAATGGAGGCTTCCCAGATATTAATCCAAAAAGCCAAACCAATCATTACTGGAATGAAGAAGATTAATACAACGTTACCCGTTGGTGGAAAGGGTATTTGAAGTTTAGGGTTGGATTTATATTTACATTAGGATTATGAATGACGACGATACTATGTATTCAGTTTTACGCTATCGTCATTATTTTGCATAATTTATTTTGGAATTTTTGAAATATGAAAGATTGTTATTAAGTAAATGAGTGTCACTTTGGTGTGACGGCAACGGAAGTTTAATACCTAGAGTGATAGAACTTCACGTTTTATTATATCGTTAGTAAAAAAAAGAACATCAATACTATAGGATGTTCCATTCAACTTACATTTTTACTTTGTTTCCGACAGTAGTATCTAGTAGACTTGCCGTCAACTTTTTTCAAACTTCAAATATCATCATTTTCATAGACTATTTTCCCCGCAACAACTGTTTTCAATACTTTCGTATTTAACATAGCCTCTTCACTTACAAGAAATAGATTATGATCAAGAATAGTAAAATCAGCATCAAATCCGATGTTAAGTTTACCACGTTGATTAGATTTACCTATTGATTCCGCATTACCAGCTGTAAATAAACGAATAGCCTCGAATCTACTTAATTTTTCCATAGGTAAATAGCCGTCATGTTGCTCAGTAGGCTTTTTCCTGAAGATGGCACTATAAATGCCAAGTATTGGGTTAGGGTCTTCAATTGGAGCATCAGAACCCCCTCCACAAATAAAGCCTTCATTAATCAACTTCTTCCAAGCATAAGTCCATTTTAATCTATCTGTTGTTAAGCAATCTAGTACCCAAGGAAAATCTGAAACGACGAAGGTAGGCTGAATATCTAAGACGACGGGAAGCCCCTTCATTCGGTTGACTAAATCATCTCGTAAAATATTGACGTGGATAAGACGATCGAACTTTCCTTCTGGGGCGGGATGTCTTTCTATTGCATCTAACCCTTTTTCAATCGCTTGATCACCAATCATATGGATGGCAACTGCTTGACCATATTTCCTGGCCATAGCAACTAGTTCATCTATTTCCTTATCTGTTAAAACGGCTGTTCCAAAGTTTTCCCCATCATCTTCATAAGGATTACTTAATAAAGCTGTGCGACCACCTAACGAACCATCAATAAAAAACTTCATTTCACCGGGTACAATCCAAGGATCATCATAAGTTAACTTTTTCTCCATTATATCGATGAAATTATTTGATCGGAACATTAAATGGACACGAAAGTTTTTATTTTGTCCAATGACTTTTTTAAAAGCATTGAATGGTGCGAGAAAATTTTCATTATATCCCAAATCGTCAGTCACAGCCCCTGTTAAACCAAGTGAAAGCAAATGTTCAACAGAAGTTTGTAATGCCGTTGTCAACCATTCTTCTGTTGGATTAGGAATGAGCCCTAATATTCGGTGCATTGCGCCTTCTTTTACATAGCCTGTAGGTTCACCATGTTCATCCCGTTCAATGACACCGTCCTCGGGATCAGGTGTTTCCCTTGTTATACCTGCTAATTGTAATGCCTTTGAATTTACAATTGCGACATGATGACAAGTTCTGATTAATATCATCGGAGAATTTGTCACATGATCTAGTTCATATCGAGTGAAGATCTTTTTATCGGGAAACATATTTTCATCCCAGCCTTCACCAATAAACCATTCGTCTGCTGATAAATTAGGATAAGCATTCTCAAGCATGACCATCATTTCTGTTGATGAGGTGACATTTGATAAATCCAATCGTAGTAATTTTTGTCCATGTGCAATCATATGCATATGGCTATCAGTAAAGCCTGGATATAAATATGCTCCTTTTAAATCAATTTTCTTTTCGGCCTTGTTTTTTAACATGTCAAATGTGCCAATGTCTACAATTTTGCCATTTTCAGTCAACAATGCTTCAATTGTTTCGGACTTACTATTCATCGTAAAAAGGCTGCCATTATACCATAATGTTTTCAAGTGTATTCACCACCATTTGTCTAATTGTTCCGCTGTTTAATTTACATACATTTCCTCAATAGTTTTTTGTAATTCAAAATCCCTCGTATAATCATCATAGCGCATCACTTTATCGACAATACCACTTGGAGTAATTTCTATCAATCGATTAGCAATACTATTAACAAACTGATGGTCACTAGAAGTAAATAAAATCGATCCTTTAAATTTAATTAGCCCATTGTTTAACGCTGTTATTGACTCTAAATCTAAGTGACTGGTCGGCTCATCAAAAATTAATACGTTAGCATTTGATAACATCATCTTTGATAGCATACAGCGAACTTTTTCTCCACCTGATAAGACATTGGCTTGTTTTAATGCCTCTTCACCGGAAAATAACATTCGGCCCAAAAAGCTTCTTAAAAAAGTCTCTGTTTCATCCTCAGGGGAAAATTGTCTTAACCAATCTACTAATGGTAATGAATTATTATCGAAATATGCAGAGTTATCTTTTGGAAAATATGATCGTGATGTTGTCACTCCCCAATGAAATTCACCGGCATCTGTTTCCATTTCCCCCGTTAAAATTTGGAAAAGAGTTGTATTAACTAAATCATTTTTGCTAACGAAGGCGACTTTTTCATTTCTATTGATAATGAAGGAAACATCATCTAAAATCTTTTGTCCATTTATTGTCTTCGTGAGGCCGTTTACCCGTAGCAGATCATTACCGATTTCTCGTTCAGCATTAAAGGCAACATATGGATAACGTCGGGAGGATGGTTGAATATCATCTAATGTAATACTTTCTAACAATTTACGCCTTGAAGTGGCTTGTTTTGATTTTGAAGCATTCGCACTAAATCGGGCAATAAATGCTTGTAAATCTTTCATCTTTTCTTCCTTTTTCTTGTTTTCCTCTTTTGCCATTTTAGCGGCCAATTGGCTGGATTCATACCAAAAGTCGTAATTTCCAATATAAATTTGTATTTTACCAAAATCAACATCCGCAATATGTGTACAAACCTTATTGAGAAAATGGCGGTCATGTGATACGACGATGACGGTATTTTCAAAGTGTAATAAGAAATCCTCCAACCAGTGGATGGCTTGAATATCTAGTCCGTTCGTTGGCTCGTCCAACAGTAGAACATCCGGGTTCCCGAACAAAGCCTGGGCAAGTAATACTTTTACTTTATCTTCGATTTTTAAATCTGCCATCTTTTTTTCATGAAGTGCTTCCCCTACCCCAAGGCCTGTTAATAAAATAGCGGCATCAGAATGGGCCTCCCAGCCATTTAATTCAGCAAATTCCGCTTCTAATTCGGCTGCCTTCATACCATCTTCTTCGGTGAAATCTGTTTTTAAATAAATGGCATCTTTCTCGTGCATAACCTTATATAAACGTTCATGTCCCATTAACACAGTTTCTAATACTTGTTCATCTTCAAAGGCAAAATGGTCCTGTTTCAAAACAGCCATTCTTTTGCCTGAGTCCAATGAAACATGTCCTTTTTGTGGCTCAATTTCACCAGCTAAAATTTTTAAAAAAGTTGATTTACCAGCACCATTGGCACCGATAACACCATAACAGTTTCCACTATTAAACTGAATATTAACATTTTCAAAAAGTTTTTTGTCTCCGAATCGTAGACTAACGTCAGTAACTGAAATCATAAGTAAATCCTCCAATATAATTGTCTCACAGTTAGGTTAAGGCAATATAACTATTTCGTCAATATTTATGAAAGGGCTATGTAAATAGTTAGAATATTGCTATAATATAAATGAGAAGCTGGCTAGACTAACTTCAATGGGAGGTTAACATGAAACAGGGGAATAATTATCGATTATTACAATTACACCGGATTTTGTTTCAAGAAACAGATGAAAATCACGAATTAGATATTAATGAAATAAAAGAGAAACTTTATAAAGGGATGAATGTGAAAAATATTGATCATCGATCCATTAAAAATGATATTAGTGCGTTACAAGAGATGGGTTTTGACATAGTGCTAAATCGTCGTAGACATGGAAAAATCTACTATAGTCATCAAAATAAAATGTTTGAAACATATCAATTACGTCTATTAGTCGATGCAATTTTATCCGCTAGATTTATTACGATTAATGAAAAAAATAAATTGATTGATAAATTAAAAGAATTAACGAGTAAATATTTGGCAGTTACTTTACCAGAACCGATATTGTTTAGCCAAACAATAAATATTGATTACGATTTAATAAAATTAAATATAGATCGAATTCATCATGCTATTACAGAACGTCGCGTTATTAAATACCAGTATGGTGATTTTAATGTTAAAAAGGAATTTCAATATCGTAGGGATGGTGCTATTTATCAGGTTGTACCTTACGCTTTGATTTGGCAAAATGATTTATACTATCTAATTGGTGAATACATACCGAAAAATGAAATTCGTCATTATCGTCTTGATCGCATGCGAAATATTGAGATTACAGATCAGCCATATGAAAAAAATCAACAATTTCAATTGCAAAATTATGTGGATAATTCATTTCATATGTATAGTGGAGAGGAAGCAAAAATTGAAATACGCTTTGATAATAGCCTAATAAACCCAATTTTTGATCGTTTTGGTCTGAATGTGTCAGTTATCGAGGATGGTAAAGAACATTTTATCGTGACAACACATGCTAAAGTTTCCGATGGATTATTAAGCTGGATATTAAAATGGGGTAGTAAAGCGGAAGTGCTTAGTCCTGATTTTTTAATCGACAAAGTGAAAGAAGAAATACAAGCAATGAATAAAAAATATGACTAGGAAGGTTATAGCTCCTTCCTAGTCAAAAGTATCAATTCTAGGGATCACATCAATTCCCAATGTATGATAAGGGACATATAGCCTAATGGCGATATCATTTGTTTGAAGATTAAATTGTTCAAACTCGACCCTAAAGTTACTTTTAATATCCATTTCAGTTATTTTTACATAAATTTCTTCCTCTTTTGGGTTAACGACAACCCATTCAGGCATGACTAAATATTTGGCAACATATTGCATGATTTTGCGATTCGGTAATTCTAAAAATCCAACAGAGATTGACTTTTGTCTAAGTGCAATATCTCCATTTTCCTTTACGATAGGATCAAAATGGATTAATAATGGAATTCTAGCTGAAAAAACAGGGATTTCACCATATAACTCTACATCATCATCAAGTTTGACAGAATATTGGTATTTTGAATGGCTAAGTAGTTTATCTAAATAAGCATTTATCAAATTGTTTAAATTATGTTTTGTTGTTCTAACGACAAATTCAGAACTATGTTCCTTGGAATACTCTTTACTTGATAAATCAATATCATGATCTGAAATAGGAGAATACAAATAAAGAAATAATGAAATCACAATAATAACATTAACGATACAAAGAATGATAAAAAGACTTCGCCATATATTGTTTTCTTTTTGATGATGCTTAGTCATTCATCTCGCCTTCTTCTTCCGTTAAATAGTGTAAAATCCTATCAGCCATTAATTGATAGCCAAAATAATTTAGATGAAAATAATCATCAGCCAAATATTCTTCATCGATGTCCTCAAACAAATCACTCACGGGAATATAGTGCACATTCTGAAATTGATTTGTGATTAATTCCCCGCTATCATTCCAGTTATCGGCGATGATGTTCAATTCCTCAATATTTCCAAAATATCGTTGAAAAGGATTGTAAAATCCAATTAAATATATGGTGACGTCGTGATTTAATTCAATCATTCTAGTAAAGATTTGGCGTAAGCGATTTTCATAATCAATTTGTTCTTCCGCAAATTTATCCAATGTTAAGCTGGTAAAGTTTTCCTTAAAAACTTGCATTACATCATTGGCGCCAATTGTTATTAAAATAATATCTGCCTTGATGATACTCTCCTTAACGTCTTCCTCTTCATCTAATCGAGCTAATAATTGATTTGTTTTATTACCCAATTTACCGTAATTTTCAAATTGAGCAATTTTCTTTCCACTATTGACTTTATTATTTAAAATACCAACATATCCTCCATTTTCTGTTTCGTCTCCTATACCTTCCGTCAACGAGTCACCAATGGCAACGATGTGGAGGTTCTTATTTAGAAAAAAGTCAATTGTTTGATTTACTTTTTCTGAAATAAAATCCTTTACAGGGTCATCAGCAAAAAGTGCATGGTCTAGTGGTTCTCCTTGTTCATCATCACCATCTTTTAATTCACTGGCAGCCTTTAAATTTTCCTTTTGTAAGTCTTCAATATTTTGGGTAATTTCATCACCGAGCACTTCCAATTTATTTTTATTATTTATAAAAATGATGAATGCTGAGAGACAAATGGTTATCACAACACCAATAAACAGTACTTTTTTAATGTATATCACACCTAAATCATTGTTTTTGATTGATGGCTCTGTTAAGGCCTTATGTTGGAACAGCGAACATGATTGAAAAAATCAGGATTCAGTTATGAATAGTCATGTCTAGTAACCAACATCGACACTAAAACGTCATTCGTTAGAAATTCTTAGTTGTAAATCTACAAGATTTTACTATGTTAGCCGAAGCAAAGTTACAACAAGATTTAACAGTGCCTAGAAAATAAATCATTACTTATAATTATGTTATCACACATAAATAGTTTACCTTAAATTAAACCTCTCTAAACTTAAACAAATAATGATTAAAAAGTCAACAGGAATACAATACCAAGTCTGTAAAAAGTAATAAAGCCCACCACGAATAGTGATAGGCTTTATTTCAATGTCATTTAATAGCAATTAGTTATTTTATTTTAATTCTGTCGGCCTCATTAATAATGTCTTTTTCTGAAATAACATTAATTGAATGGTGGTTAGCATCTATAGACCCTTCGCTCCAAACAATCTTAACTCCTTTATTTGCAAAATCTTCAAGTTGGTTATTAGGGATAGATTTCTTATCAGTAACTACGACATCGATAATGGTATCATTATCATGACTGTTTGTAATTATTTGGTATCCAGATTTGGATAATGATAAGACTTTATTGTTAAGTCCCTCATTGTCACTATCGATAAGGATTGTTTTTGCACGTAATCCTTCTAATCGGTCGAATGGTGAGGAAAAGAGCCAGTTAATGACATCTTCTTCAGTTACCTCAACTGTTGTTTGACCTGTCGCCTCTCCAATAGCTTTATCAAGTGTACTGATTATATCTTCAATTGACTCGAGACCGACGGCTAAACGTACTAGTTCTTCTGTTACACCACTTTTCTTCAAGTCCTCAGGACTTAATTGTTGATGTGTCGTTGAAGCTGGATGAATGATTAATGACTTAGCATCTCCAACATTGGCAACATGTGACCATAATTCAATAGAATCGATGAGTTTTTTCCCTGCCTCTAAACCACCTTTAATACCAAATGTAATAATAGAACCATAACCAGATGAAAAATATTTGTTCGCTAATTCATATGATGGATGATCAGCTAATCCCGGAAAATTAACCCACTCAACGGAAGGATGACTTTGTAAATATTTTGCTACTTTAAGGGCGTTTTCGTTATGTCGTTCAATTCGAACGTGTAATGTTTCCAACCCTTGTAATAATAAGAAAGCATTATGTGGACTAATTGAAGCCCCGGTATCACGTAATAGTTGAACCCGTAATTTTAGTGCAAAGGCAACTGGTCCAAGGTCAACATAACGAACACCGCCATAACTTTCATCAGGAGTTGTAAAACCTGGGAATTTTTCATTATCCCAATTAAATCGCCCACCATCAACAACAACCCCACCAATAGATGTTCCATGTCCCCCTATCCACTTTGTTGCAGAATGAACAACAATGTCAGCTCCCCAATGGATAGGCTTAGCAAACTTTGGTGCAAATGTATTGTCGATAATAAGTGGAATGCCATTTGCATGTGCAATTTTTGCAACACTTTCAATATCGAATACATTTAAACTAGGGTTCGTAATTGTTTCCCCATAAATTGCTTTTGTTTTATCAGTAATCGCATTTTCAATAGCCGAGAGGTCCGTTCCGTCAACGATTTTAACGTTGATACCTAGACGTGGTAATGTATGAACAAATAGATTATAAGTTCCTCCATATAAATTGCTGTCGGCAATAATTTCATCGCCTGCTTGCGCAATATTTAATATGGCGTAAGTGATAGCGGCCATTCCTGATGCAGTAGCAACTGCAGCTGTACCATCTTCTAGTAATGCGACGCGTTGTTCAAAGGCATCAGTTGTAGGGTTCATAATTCGTGTATAAATGTTACCAACTTCCGCTAGTGCAAATAAATTTCTTGCATGATCTGTGTCCCGAAACACATATGAAGTTGTTTGGTGAATAGGAACTGCACGAGAACCTGTAACAGGGTCTGGCTCCTGCCCTCCGTGTAATAAAATAGTGTCTTCCTTTTGAAAATTAAAATGTGACATAATTAAATTCCTCCTTATTATAGTAAGATTTTCATATATTTTTGATAGGAAGAGAATAAAAAATCCCCTTCTATATCAAGATAGAAGAGGACGATATGTCAGTCGTAACCTCCTCTTATCTTCCAGGTCTATTAGACCTGTAGGATTTGGCACCTTTAAAAACAAAAAGTTTTAAGGTTGCTGGACTTCATAGGGCCTATTCCCTCCATCCGTCTTGATAAGAGACTTCGGGCAGAAATGATCTCTGCCAAATAATGAAATTATACATCATTATACACAGATTAAAATAGATGTCAACGATTTTGTGAAAAGTCTTTTAAAGTATTATGTATAATCGTATGCCAATGAAGGCTCCTTTATAACAGAAAATATTAGGCATGTTTTTTTATCTGTTTTTTACTTTGTTGGTATGTTGAAGACATGTATATAATTAATGCGATCCAAATTAAGGAGAATGTAATCATATGATAAATAGTAAAAGGTTCATGATATAAATAAACGCCGATAATTAACATGATTGTTGGTGTAATATATTGTAAAAAACCTACCATTGAATAATTTAAATGTTTTACGGCACTTCCAAATAATAATAATGGCACTGCTGTAGCAACACCAGAAAGGATTAATAAAATATTTTGACTCATGATGTCACTGTTTATCGCTAAACGGAAATCATACATATAAATTAAGTATAAAAGTACAAATGGAAAAATTAGTGTCGTTTCAATTGTTAAACTATAGGTTGCGTGAATATCAGCGATTTTTTTCAAAAGACCGTACATACCGAATGAAAATGCTAGTGATAAGGATATCCATGGAAAAACACCATAGCTAAATGTTAAAAAGATAATGGCAATAAAAGCTAAAAAGAAAGAAACTTTTTGTGCCGTAGATAATCGTTCTTTTAAAATAACAACGCCGAGGAAAATATTGACAAGAGGATTAATGTAATAACCTAAACTAGCTTGGAGAACATATCCAGTTTGTACAGCCCAAATAAAGATAAGCCAATTTGCACTAATAAATAAAGCGATGAAACACATAAGTATCGTTAATTTTTTACTTTTAAAAATTCTCTTCGATTCTAGTAGGAAAGGTCGAAGCTGCTTAGTGAAAGAAATTAATACAACCATGAATACAAAAGACCAAATAATCCGGTGAGAGAAGACAACATCTGCTCCATAGTGATCTAACGCTTTCCAGTATATTGGCAATAGTCCCCAAATGAAGTAAGCAATAATGCCACTAATAATGCCTAGTTTCGTATTTTTAGAATTCATAACGTTCCTTCTCTCTCTATAAGCTTCAATATAAATTTAATAGGATTTTTTTAAAAAAAGCAATTGTTCTGACTTATTTCCTTTGTATTGATAAAATGGTATAGGAGGGTAAACGCATGCATTTCTTTCATCTCTTTAATCGATAGCTTATAATAGGGGTAACCAAAGAGTTGGAGGGATTCGATTGCGAAAAGATAAAAAGTTTGCCACGACAACGATTCATGAAGGTTACGACGCTAAGGAAATGTTGGGGAGTTTATCTACCCCATTGTTCCAAACATCAACCTATGAGTTTCAATCTGCTGAGCATGGGGAACAGTTATTCCAGGGAGAAGCAGAAGGTTATATATATACGAGAATAGGTAATCCAACTGTCACAACATTGGAAAAACGTATTGCAGCATTGGAGGGAGGGGAAGCGGGACTTGCTTTCTCATCCGGAATGGGGGCGATATCTGCTGTATTGGTTTCATTGACGAAAGCGAATGATCATGTGTTATGTTCAACAGGATTATATGGTTGTACATATGGTCTATTAATGATGATGAAAGATAAATACAATATGTCAGTGGACTTTTCTAATTTGGAGACTGAAGATGAAATTAAAAGTCTAATTAAACCTGAGACAGCATGTATTTATATAGAAACACCAATTAATCCAACGATGCAATTAATCGATTTGGCACTTGTGGCCAAAGTGGCGCAAGAACATGATATTCCGGTGGTTGTCGATAATACTTTTGCATCTCCTTACTTGCAACGACCATTAGAGTTAGGATGTGATGTAGTCGTCCATAGTGCTACTAAATACATTAATGGACATGGTGATGTAATTGCAGGTCTGGCGGTTGGAAAACAGGAATTAATGGATGAAATTTCAAAGACAACAAGAAAAGACATGGGGGCTGTGATTGGTCCATTTGATGCTTGGTTACTATTAAGAGGGCTAAAAACCTTACCAATTCGGATGGATCGACATTGTGATAATGCTGAGAAAATTGTTGGTCAATTGAGGGAACATAATAAAGTGAAAAATGTCTACTATCCGGGTGTAGGTGATCAACCAATATTTGAAAAGCAAATGGAACGAGCTGGTGGTGTTTTAGCATTTGAAATTGAAGGTGGTAAAGCAGAAGCACAAAAATTAATGAATGACTTATCATTTGTTAAGGTAGCTGTTAGTCTAGGTGATGCGGAAACATTGATTGAGCATCCGGCAACAATGACACATGCAGTCATACCAGAGGAAAAACGTCAGGAAATGGGGATTCATGATTCTCTCATTCGTCTTTCAGTGGGGCTAGAAGCATGGGAGGATATTTGGGAGGACTTGGAGCAAGCATTAAATAAATTATGATTCATTCTTTAAAAAAATTATAGATGTGTAATGGTTTTACTTAAAGGAGTGTATGCCGTTGCAAATCCTATCATTGTTACTAGGTTCCATATTTATTGTTAATTTCGTACTAGCTTTCACAATTATATTTTTAGAAAGAAAAAATGCTACTTCAACATGGGCATGGTTAATGATTCTTCTTTTTATCCCAATTTTAGGATTTGCTCTTTATTTAATTTTTGGGCGAAAATTAAGTAATCAAAGAATATTTATATGGGATGCTAAAAGTCGACTAGGGTTAAAAAAGTCCGTTCAAGAACAAATGGACATCATTAAAAGTGATCGATTCCCATATAAAAAGAATACCTTAAAAAAATATCGTGACTTATACTATTTACATTTAAAACAAGATGATGCACTTTTTTCACAAAATAATATTGTAGATATTTATACGAACGGATCGGATAAATTTACAAATTTAATTGCTGATTTAGAACGGGCTACTGATCATATTCACTTGCTATATTACATTGTTCGTAATGATCAATTAGGGACTAGGATTGCTGATGTACTAATTAAAAAGGCTAAAGAAGGGGTGGAAGTAAGACTTCTTTATGATGACATGGGCTCTCGTTCTTTAACAAAAAGATTCATTCATCGATTAACACAGGCAAATGTTCAAGTAAAGTCGTTTTTCCCACCTTTAATACCGAAAATCAATATGAAAATCAATTTTAGAAATCATCGAAAACTTACTATCATTGATGGTAAGATAGGGTATATCGGTGGGTTTAATATCGGTGATGAATACTTAGGGAAATCGGAACGATTTGGTTACTGGCGTGATACACATTTACGAATTTGTGGTGATGCAGTTCGAACAATGCAAACTAGATTTATGCTTGATTGGACTCAAGCATCTAAGGAAATTATCGAATATGAAAAAAGGTATTTTATTGGTTGTGATGCAGGTGATGTTGGTATTCAAATTGTATCAAGTGGACCAGATTCCGATTTGGAACAAATTAAATATGGATACATAAAGATGATTTTAAATGCAAAAAAATTCGTCTATATCCAAACACCATATTTTATCCCTGATGAAAGTTTATTGGATGCATTGCGCATCGCAGCCCTTTCGGGTGTGAAAATTAAAATCATGATACCGAATAGACCTGATCATATTTTTGTCTATTGGGCAACATTATCTTATGTCGGTAAATTAATTCAGGAAGGTGCGGAAATTTATTTATATCAAGATGGGTTTTTACATGCCAAAACGATTGTTGTTGATGGGGAATTAGCATCTGTTGGTACAGCTAACATTGATGTGAGGAGTTTCCGATTAAATTTCGAGGTAAATGCTTTTTTATATGACGTTGATTTAGCCCACCAATTGGTGGAGATTTTTGAGAAAGATATTCTTCGTTCAACACAAATGACAGAAAGGCTATATGAACAACGGTCAATAGGTATAAAATTTAAAGAGTCTATTTCTAGGTTGTTGTCACCCATCCTTTAAATAAAATAATAGAAGGAGAAGTATGTCAATGGAAAAGAAATCTAGCATGCATTCCCGAACGGTAAAAACGGCACAAATTTTACCACCAGATGCTAATCCTTATGGCACATTGTTTGGTGGAAAATTGATGGCCCACATTGATGATGTGGCAGCTATTTCAGCGATGCGACACGCGAGGAAATTAGTTGTTACAGCATCAACAGATTCAGTCGATTTTATTCAGCCAGTCAAAGTGGGCGATACGATTATTTTGGAAAGTATTGTAACAGCAGCATATAGAACATCGATGGAAGTATTTGTTAGTGTTGTCAAAGAAGGCTTATTAACTGGTGAGAAAAAAGTTTGTGCCACTGCCTTTTTAACCTTTGTTGCATTAGGGGAAAATGGAAAACCCGATACTGTACCAGAAATATTTCATGAAACACTATTGGGGGACATGTTAGCTGAAGGGGCAGAGTTAAGAAGAAACCATCGGAATGAGCGGAGAAAACAATCACAGGAAATGGCGGCAATGATTGATCAACAAAAGGAATAATGGAGGTTTAACGATGACAAAAATAATTGAAATGGAAAAATACGCTGATTTAATTTTGCAAAGGGGTGTTAATCTCCAAAGAAATCAAGCATTGTTTATTAATGCCCCGATTGAAGGTGCAGAATTTATCCGATTAGTGGCTAAAAAGGCATATGAGCTTGGAGCGAAAGATGTTCATGTCTCTTGGGGAGATGATGAATTATCGTTATTAAAATTTGAACATGCGACAGATGAGGTTATTGAAACTTATCCCGAATGGCGTGTGAAACAGCAGGAAGGATATGCTGAAGACGGTGCAGCTTTTTTATCCGTCCATGCGACAGATCCGGATTTATTACAGCATATTCCGGGTGAAAGAGTAGCAGCAGCAAATAAGGCGGCTGGTATAGCATTAACTAATTTTAGGAAGTCTTTAATGAACGATGATATCCAGTGGTGTGTCATTTCTATTCCGACGAAAGCATGGGCGATGAAAATCTTCCCTAACCAATCGGAAGCAGAAGCATTAGAAAGTTTATGGTCGGAAATTATACAAATGGTACGTGTTGACCAGGTAGACCCACTCAAGGCATGGGATCAACATAATGCAACATTAAAAAATGCTTATGAATTTTTAAATAAGAAACAATATGAGAAAGTAATGTTAAAATCTCCGGGGACTAATTTGGAAATAGGCTTACCAGCTAATCACATTTGGCAAGGTGGTGCTGCAAAGTCCCAAGCGGGTACAATGTTTAACCCTAATTTACCAACAGAGGAGGTTTTTACAGCCCCACATAAATATAATGTGAACGGCACTGTTTCTAGCACGAAGCCATTGAATTATGGTGGAAATATTATTGATGAATTTTCATTAACATTTAAAAATGGTGAGGTAATAGATTTTAAGGCTAAAAAAGGTGAAGAGGTTTTAAAACATTTATTGGATTCGGATGATGGAGCAAAACGCTTGGGAGAATTAGCGCTCGTACCAGATGAATCTCCAGTGTCACAAACAGGATTAATTTTTTACAATACTCTATTTGATGAAAATGCATCGTGTCACATTGCTTTAGGAAAGGCATATCCAACAAATGTTCAAAATGGAGAAAAGATGGATCTAAAGGAACTTGATAAGCATGGTATAAATGATAGTATGGTCCATGTTGATTTTATGATTGGCTCGGCCGAAATGGATATTGATGGTGTGTTAGCGGACGGTACAGTAGAACCTATTTTCCGAAATGGGACTTGGGCGATTGATATTAGTTAATTTATTTTTCATTCTTGGTTTAATTTGTTGATCATGGGCATTTAAGTTTCATTAATTGAGCGTAAATGCCTTTTTATTTTATGTAAAAATCAAAGTTTTGATATAGTTATTTATTTAATATGGTGATAAATAAATGTTTTTTAAAAAACTTCAAAATAATTTTTAATAATGGTTTACTTTCTCGATGTTCGGGATTACAATATTCCTTATATCATAAAAATCTCTTATGTAAGAAGGGGTATTTTAAATGAGCGTGTCCCTTTTATTTGAAATCATGTTAATACTTGTTTTAGGTATTGGTTCACAGTGGGTTTCATGGAAATATCGGTTACCTGCAATTGTTGTGATGTCTATTGCTGGCCTAGTAGCTGGGCCGTTTTTAGGTATTATGAATCCTGAAGAAGGTTTTGGTAATTTATATGATCCATTTATTTCAATTGCTGTTGCCATTATTTTATTTGAGGGGAGCTTAAATTTAAGTTTTAAGGAACTTAGAGGATTAGGTAAACCAGTATTTAGGATTGCGACTATTGGTGCATTTATCGCATGGATTTTAGGCTCATTAACAGCCCATTATATGGCAGGTCTTTCTTGGGAAGTTGCCTTTGTCATTGGGGGCTTATTTATCGTAACAGGACCAACGGTGATTTTGCCGTTATTGCGCCAATCTAAATTAAAACCACGTCCAGCAAAGATTCTAAAATGGGAAGGTATTATCGTAGATCCTATCGGTGTTTTATTAGCCGTCTTTGCTTTTGAAATCATTACTATTTTTACTTCTGATATTAGAGATATTACGACGCTATTTCTATTTTTCTCTGCCTCATTATTTGCCGTATTTTTAGGGTGGTTTTGTGGGAGAGTTATCGGTTGGATGTTCGAAACAGGCTATATTCCGGAGTTTTTAAAATCACCCGCAGTTTTTATCGTCGTAATTTTTTCATTTACAATTGCCGATGAAATCATTCATGGTACGGGATTGTTAGCTGTCACGGCAATGGGGATGACTTTGGCGAATATGGGAATAAACTCCTTACAAGATTTCCGTCATTTTAAGGAAAATGTGTCAATCCTACTTATTTCAGCCATCTTTATTATGTTGGCAGCTTCATTAAAAATGGAAACGATTATTCAAATATTTAGCCCGAATATTTTAGGGTACGTTATTTTGATGATGTTTGTTGTCAGACCATTATCAATCTTTATTTCTACCATCGGTACTAAATTAAGCATACAAGAAAAATCATTAGTCGGATGGATTGCCCCGAGGGGAATTGTTGCCTTAACTGTTTCGAGTTATTTTGCATCAATTCTAAAGGATGCGGGTTATGTAGATGCGGAATTGTTAACCACTTTAACATTTGGATTAGTGTTTTTTACCGTTGTTGCACATGGCTTTACTATCGGACCTTTAGCTAAAAGATTAAACCTTTCTTTAGAGGGTAAACCCGGGGTGTTAATTGTAGGTAGTAATCCTTTTTCTGCCGGACTTGCAAAGTCATTTCAAAGCATGAAATTTCCCGTCATTATCGTTGATGATTCATGGGAGAATTTACGTTATGCAAGAAGTGCTGGGGTACCATTTTATCATGGGGAAGTTTTATCCGAGCAAACAGGGTACAATTTAGACACGATACCATATGACTTTATTATTGCGGCAACACATTATCATGCATACAATGCTTTAGTTTGTACCACATTTATGCCTGAATATGGAAGAACAAATGTATTTAAGGTCGATCCTGATGAAGAAGAAAATAATCGGGATATTGTAGCACAAGTTGGCGGTAGGTCACTTGGGAAAATAGAAATTTCATTAAATGATTTGAATGAAAAAATTGCCCAACATTACGTGTTTAGACAAACGACAATTACTGAAAAGTTTGACTATGATCAATATGTAGAAGAAAAAGATGACCAAACAGTATTTATTTATTTCAAAAAGCCGACAGGTCAACTTTACTTTTATGCAGCCGATATGAGAATAACACCAACAGTTGGGGATGTTATTGTTGCATTAACCCCTCCAAAAAAAGAAATCGAAAAAATTAAAGAGAAGTTGAATGGTAATAGCAAAAACAATTAAATTGTTTACTTATTAAAAAAGTGCTGACAAAACAAGGAATTCTCCTTAATGTTGTCGAGCACTTTTTAATTAATCAAAGGCCTCTAGCTGTTTATTTACTTCAGCAATTTCTTTTTCCAATCTTGCTAATTGTTCTTCAGCAGATGAAACTCGGCCTTTAACAAATTCTAATTTATCCAAGTCACCTTGAATGCGAATATAGTCAGATTTTAATTCTAGAAGAAGTTTTTCTAATTCAATTTTATCCAATATGATCACTCCTACTTTTATTTTATAAAACTATGGAACAGTTATTCAAGTAAAACATCGTATAATAGCAGAATGGATAAATTTATGGTATATTTGCCTTATCTCATAAGTGGGGGGCACGTTAGTGGTTACTTGGAATAAGCAATTTGATAGATGGAAAAATTACGAAGCATTAGACCGAAATTTAAAACGACAATTACAACAGATTGACATGGATAAAGCAGCAATAGAGGAAGCCTTTTTTTCATATTTAACATTTGGTACTGGTGGGATGCGTGGTATTATAGGTGTTGGAACGAATCGATTAAATATTTATACAATCCGTAAGGCAGTAAAAGGTTTGGCAATTTATTTGGAAGAAAATCAAGTAAACGTCTATGATCGAGGAGTCGTTATTGCCTATGATTCAAGGCATATGTCTAAAGAATTCGCCGTGGAATGTGCCAAAGTACTTGGAAAACACAATATTAAAACTTATATTTTCGAAGACATTCGGCCGACACCACTATTATCATTTGCTGTTCGTTATTTTAGGGCCGTAGCTGGAATTGTTATTACAGCGAGTCATAATCCGCCTGAATACAATGGTTTTAAAGTTTATAATGAGGCAGGCAGTCAAATTTCAATAGATGAAGCTAATAGTATTGTAAACTATATTAAAAAGGTAGAAGATGAGCTACGAATACCAGTAATAACAGAACAAGAGTTGAAAAATAGCAAACTTTTACAATGGATTAATGGTGAAGTAGATCATGCTTATTTAGGGGAATTATTAACCATCTCCAAGATGTCAGAAAAGGAACGACAGCTGAAAAAGGATTTAAAGATTGTCTTTTCCCCTTTACATGGAACGGGATTATCGCTAGTTGAAAAAGGGTTACAACAGTTAAATTTTCAACACGTCTATTTAGTAGAAGAACAATTAGCGCCAGACCCGGAATTCTCTACTGTCGAATTACCAAATCCGGAAGAAGAACAAGCCTTTATTATGGCCAAAAAGTTAGGCAAGGAAAAAGGGGCAGATTTGTTACTTGCAACTGATCCTGATGCTGACAGGCTAGGAGTTGCTGTTCGAGGTGAAGATGGGAATTATATTATTTTAACGGGAAATCAGTTAGGTGTCCTATTGTTAGACTATATTTTGTTGAAAAGTGAACCATCACAATTAAAAAATGCCAGAATGATTAAAACAATCGTAACTACAGAATTGGGACGAGCTATTGCAACGGAATATGGTGTTAAAACTATTAATACATTAACAGGCTTTAAATATATCGGGGAAAAAATTAATGAATATGATGCAACGGGTGAAACATTTATTTTTGGTTTTGAAGAAAGTAACGGTTATTTAATCAATAGTTTTGCAAGGGATAAAGATGCGGTTCAAGCTACTGTCATGGCCTGTGAAATGGCACAATATTGGAAAAATAAAGGTAAGACATTATTAAATGTTTTACATGATATATATAAACGCCATGGATATTATAAAGAAACACTTCACTCTTTTACCCTTGAGGGAATTGAAGGAAAACAACGGATTGAACAGTTAATTAGTGAGATGCGTAACAATAACATGAGACAAATTGGCAACCTGAAAGTAGAATATAAAGAAGACTATTTATTGGGTAAACGAATTTATATGCAAGATGAAAAGGAAGAATTGTTACATTTGCCAAAGGAAAATGTGATGAAATATGTACTCGAAGATGGTGGATGGTTTTGTGTTCGACCATCAGGCACAGAACCGAAAATAAAGTGGTACTTTGGCATGATTGGGACAAGCGAAAAAGGGGTGAATCAAAAAGTTAATATTGTAAAACAGTTAATGGAAGAAATGATGAGTTCTACTGTAAGCAATTGAACAGTTAATGAATTTACTCATTACAATAGCTATTTTAAGGATTTGTTAAAGTGTGTTGTTGAAAATTGACCCAAATGATAAAAGGTATAGGGTTCTTGAGGAAGTGCATGAGGGTTCACCTGATAAAGAAATTTGTTTTACTATGCACAAGTTAAGTGAGGTCAAGCCCATGAAAACCTCTTGATCAACGATAGGATTTAACAGAGCCAAATTTAATAATATAAAGGGGAGTAGCTGTTCAGTGACTGTCGTCAACACGAGAGAAATCTCCGGCATTACTGGCAACTACATTTACTTTTAATAAAAGGTAGATGGATCAAGTACCACAATAGTTGTTAGCAAGACCTTTATTTTAATTTGTTAGTTAATACAATCGAACATTATTTGTCAACAATTTAAGATAAAGGAATTTTAAGGAGAGATCATTAGTGGACACGCAGTTGGTGCTAGAATATATATGGGTATTAATTGTTTTAATTGGTTTAGAAGGTCTATTGGCGGCTGATAATGCACTTGTTTTGGCGATTATGGTAAAGCATTTACCAGAAAAGAAAAGGAAAAGGGCACTATTTTATGGACTCCTTGGTGCATTCGTATTGCGCTTTTCGGCATTATTTGTTATTTCATTTCTTGTTGATATTTGGCAAATTCAAGCAATTGGGGCTGCTTACTTATTATATATTGCTATTAATCATCTATTGGGGAAATGGTTCAATCGTGATCATGAAAAACGAATAAAACCTAAAAAAACAAATGGTTTTTGGATGACAGTTTTAAAGGTAGAAATAGCTGACTTAGCATTTGCAGTCGATTCTATTCTTGCTGCTGTGGCTTTGGCTGTGGCTTTACCACCTATGGGTATTTTTACAATTGGTAGTTTGGATGGCGCTCAATTTTTAGTGATCTTTATAGGAGGTATGATTGGCGTTATCATGATGCGTTTTGCAGCAAATTTATTTGTGCGCCTTTTAAACAAACGACCAGGTTTAGAGGTAGCTGCATTCGTTATAGTGGGATGGGTAGGTGTTAAACTTGCTGTCCTTGTCTTAGCACACGAGGAACTAAATATGATTTCAACTCAATTTGCTCATTCACAAGGATGGAAATTGACTTTTTATATTGGTTTAGTCATTATTGCCTTATCTGGATGGTTTCTTTCTAAAAGGGAAGAAACGATAAAATAGATTTATAGTAGGGTAAAATACATCTAAATCAACAAATTGACAAGGATATTTATAGCTATATATCATCAAATAGGAAATGAAGTGTTTTAAAAAGGCTGGGGGGAATCCACAGATGGTAGTGAAAGATTATCGAATTGAAGAAGATTTATTAGGTGAGAGAAATGTACCAAAATCCGCATATTATGGTATTCAGACGGTTAGGGCTCAAGAAAACTTTAATATAACAGGTTATAAGTTATATCGTGAGCTTATCGTTAGCCTAGCTCAAGTGAAGAAAGCTGCAGCATTGGCAAATATGGAAGTCGGAACATTAAATAATGAAATAGGTGAAGCGATTGTAGCGGCTTCTGAAGAAATTATATTAGGAAAACATCATGACGAATTTATCGTTGACCCTATTCAGGGTGGGGCGGGTACCTCTATTAACATGAATGCGAACGAAGTAATCGCAAATCGTGCATTGGAAATATTAGGAGAAGAAAAAGGTAACTATGAGAAAATTCATCCTAATATTCACGTAAATATGGCCCAATCAACGAATGATGCTGTACCCACAGCAGTCCATATTGCAACGATTATTTTAGTTGAAAAACTCGAAGTGACGATGAAAAAGTTAAAAGCAACCTTTTTGCATAAGGGCAAGGAATTTGATGATGTGATTAAGATGGGAAGAACCCATTTACAAGATGCAGTTCCAATTCGATTAGGGCAGGAATTTCAAGCGTATTCTCAAGTGCTCTCACGTGATATTAAACGACTACAAAGAGTGTACGATGGCTTATATGATGTTAATCTCGGTGCGACTGCTGTTGGGACCGGTTTAAATGCTAATCCGACATACATTCGCCGTTCTGTTGAATTTTTAAAAACTATAACCGGTTTACCGTTAAAAAATGCCGAGCATTTGGTTGATGCAACGCAAAATACAGATTTGTATACAGAAATTTCTTCAGTATTAAAGATTACTATGTTAAACATGTCGAAAATTGCCAATGATTTACGTTTAATGGCTTCAGGACCACGGGCAGGGTTGGCGGAAATTCAATTACCGGCTAGACAACCAGGGTCATCGATTATGCCTGGGAAGGTAAATCCTGTTATTTGTGAAGTCGTTAATCAGGTTGCATTTCAAGTTGCTGGAAATGACCAGACGATATCAATGGCTTCCGAAGCGGGGCAATTTGAATTAAATGTGATGGAACCAGTGTTAGTATTTAATTTATTACAATCTTTACAAATAATGAATCAAGTGTTAACAGCCTTTGATGATTATTGTGTCATTGGAATAGAAGCAAACATTGAAAAATCAAAAGCAGATGTAGAAAAGAGTATTGGCATTGTGACAGCATTAAATCCTTATGTAGGCTATAAAATAGCGACGAAAGTTGCTAAAGAAGCATTAAAAACAGGGAAATCAGTGAGGGATATCATTTTACAAGATAAAATTTTATCCATAGAAGTATTAGATAAAATATTAGATGCTAAAGGGATGACAGGACCGAGAAATAATGAAAGTATTGCAAAAGTTAAATAAGGTATTTAAAATGTCATTGAATTGAAAGGTGGAATAACTTGGATAAACAGTTTAAAAGTATTCATATGCAGGATGTTTGGCAAGCACAAAATAGAATACGTCCAATCGTTTCTAAAACCCCTTTGATTTCAAGCCCAACTTTAGAAGCCAAATTGGGTACCTCGGTATATTTAAAATTGGAAAATTTGCATCCAACTGGTGCTTTTAAAATTAGAGGTGCAGCAAATAAAATAATTAGCTTAACAGATAAGGAAAAGTCCCGTGGTGTAACAACATTTTCTACTGGGAATCATGGGGTTGCTGTCGCTTATGTAGCTAAAAGGTTAGGGATAAAAGCAACGATTTGTATCTCAAATCGGGTACCTCCGGCGAAAGTAGACCGAATAAAACGTCTAGGAGCTGACATAGTAAAGGTAGGAACTAGCCAAGATGAAGCAGGGGAATATTCGTATGAGTTAGAAAGAAAAGAAGGATTAACGGTTATTAAGCCATTTGATGACCCCCATGTCATTGCTGGTCAAAGTACTATCGGATTAGAAATACTTAATAAAGTCCCTAAAATTGATACAGCGATTATTCAAGTATCTGGTGGTGGATTATTTTCCGGTGTAGCGTACGTTTTAAAACAGAATAACCCAAACATTAAAATAATTGGTGTCACGATGGAAAATAGTGCAGTTATGTATGAAAGTTTAAAAGCGAATAAGCCGATTGAAATGAAGGAACAGGATACATTGGCCGATAGTTTACTAGGAGGAATTGGTTTAGAGAACCAATATACCTTTCCCATGGTAAAACACTTAATTGATGAATTTGTACTCGTATCTGAGGATGACATTAGAGATGGAATGTCATATATGGCAGATCAACATCGTCTGATTGTCGAAGGGGCAGCAGCAACAGGGGTTGCTGCATTGTTAAGTGGTAAGGCAAAGGTCAATGGGGCTAATGTAGCTACCATAATTACCGGTAATAATGTAGACACATCAGTTATTGCTGAGATTTTACAGCAGAAATTTATGTAATTTTATAAATTAATACGAAAGACTATTTTTCATTTATAAGAAAAGTAGTCTTTTTAGTGTAAAATTATACATGGATCATAAAAGACCGTTTATACAGATTTAGCCCAGAGGCAAAAACTCTCTTGATGTAAAGAGTCCGATCACACCGTAGATTCATACTGAGTTCAATCGTTGACTTGCTATCAACAACCGACCCCGAACCAGAAACATACCTAATTTAACAACTCCTATTTATATCTCTGTTAAATCCAAAATAGCTAGTTAAATAAATTAATAACCGTTAAAGTAGCTTAAAATCAGAAAATTTAATAAAATAATGATAAGTAAGGATTTTTTATTAGTCCAAAAGCCTGTCATTTAAATTTTGTACCATTGGAGGGTGATCAATTTGTCGTTAACTGTTCAAGAAATTGTAAATCTACCCATCTTAAATACTGCCGAAGTTAAAGTAGGCATTGAATTTTTGGATAAACGAAATGTCGAATGGGTTTCTGCCATTGAAGGTCCCGTGGAAAACTTTGTCCGTGAAAATGAGTTTATCTTAACAACAGGTATGGGTTGTGAAGATGACCCAGACAAGTTTTTTGAATTTGTAAAGGATGTCTACCAATCCGGGGCTTCAGCAATTGGGATTGCCTTAGGACGGTTTATTTTCACTATTTCTGATGAAATTATAAATTTTGCCGAGAAAAATGACTTTATTGTGATAGAATTGCCTTGGGAAATTAGATTTGCGGATATTCAAAGGGAAACAATGAAAGAAATTAACCGTTGGCAACAAAAAATATCTGAACAAGCACAACAAATGCAAAAAAAGCTAATTAACTTTGTCATTAATGGGAAGAGTTTAGTCGATATTATTACCCATGTCGAGGAGGCATTTGAATGGCAAATTGTTTATTCAGATAATAAGGGGAGAGTAAAGGCGTCCAAACCAGAGGGAGAAAGGCTCATCCAAATATGGGAAAACCTTTCTAGTGACCAATCGATTTCTATCGATGAATCACCATTTCGTCATATTCAAAAAATTGAATATGAGAAAGGCTTTATCATTCATAAGGAAATTACATCAGGTGGTCGTAACTTGCCCCAAGGCTATTTTATTATTTATATGAAGGATAAACAATTATTTACTGATAGTGCCTTGCAAATATTAGAAAATTTATCCGCTGCAACGTCTTTATGGATTTCACGAGAAGATGCGATTGTTAGGACGGAAATTAGACTAAGAAATGAGTTTATTTGGGGATTAGCAAAGACACCACATTCTGTAATGGAAAAAAACATTCAATCCCGGGCAAGACTGTTAGGTTATAATTTAAATATTCCTTATGTTTGTATATTGGGGTTTTCAGAAAATTTCGATACATTAGCGGAAGTGCGTTATGATAGTAGAGAATTTGGTGTAAAAAACATCATATATTATATCGAAGAAGAAATACATTATGCTGCAAATGTTGTTAAAAAAAGAGCGGCTTTTACATTTGATGAAAATCAACTTGTTATTTATTTGGAATCAAAAGAAGACGACCAAAGCTCTATCCATCATTTTATCGATTTAATTGAGAAAAGATTTAATGCACTAATGCCTGGGGCAATTTTTTCCTGGGGAATCGGTATTCATGGGGACGGCATTATGGAATTTCATGAGAGCTACAAAAAAGCCAGTTCCGCGTTAGATCTTGGTAGAAAACAAAAAGGGTTAGGAAAAAGAGTAAGTTTTGAAGATACTCAGTTAAATCGGTTACTATTAAATCTAGCAAACAATGAGGAAGTACGTGAAATAACTTTGTCTACCATTGCCCCATTAATAGAATATGAAGAAAAACGGGAAATGGATTTAATTGATACGTTTATCGCCTATGACAATCAAAATGGAAATGTAAGTCAGGCAGCAAGAATTTTGAATTTACACCGTCAATCACTTTTATATCGTTTAAGAAAAATAGAGGGATTAACTAAATTATCATTAGACAATCCAGATGATGTGTTTTTATTAAGCATTAGTATAAAGGTATGGCAAACAGGGGCTCTAGTTAAGGATAATAAAAAAGGTTAAATGTAGGGGCATTAAGCATGTGTCTTCGCCATTAATTAAGTCGTTTAAAAATGAAGCATAGGGAAAAGTTATAGAAATGATTTCTATAACTCTTTTTCATATTAATTAAACTTTTGACTGAAAATAACGCTACAAATAACTATTTTACAAACCGTCATATAGTTGTAAATTTAACCCAACAAATAGTTCATACAAATTGACAAGAGAAAGCATGATAATTTCATACATAGTACCGATTGTATAAAGGAAGTTAAGACCTATATAATTAACTTAAAGGGATTAATCATGTCTGAATGATAAAGGGGAGATGCTTTTTTATGAAACTGTTTTCAGAAGATGAAATTCGTCAGCATGTAACTATTAATAAAGAAATGATTGATGAAGTTTCGGGGGCATTTTCAGACCTCACGGAAAAAGATGTTAGAATGCCTCCAATCATGCGTGTGGATATACCAGAAAATAACGGCGAAATGGACGTAAAAACGGCATATATTCCCGGGCATGACATGTTTGCTTTAAAAGTATCAACTGGTTTTTTTAACAATTATGAATTAGGGCTGCCTAGTACAGGTGGCTTAATGATGTTAATCAATGCTATCAACGGTCAACCTGAAGCGATTTTATTAGATAACGGTTATTTAACTGATATAAGAACAGCTGCTGCTGGAGCAGTAGGTGCTGATCATTTGGCGAGAAAAGAAGTAAAAACTATTGGCGTTTTTGGAGCTGGTGCTCAAGCGAAATATCAATTGGAAGCATTAAAAGAAGTTAGGTCTTTTTCGCATGTCATCGTTTATAGTTTAACTGAGAAAAGGCTCTTAGAATTTAAAGAACAAGTGGAAAAAGAACTTAATGTAGAAGTAACCATTGCAAAGGATCCAAAGGATGTAGTAACGAATAGTGAAATTGTTATCACAACAACTCCGGCCACAGAACCTATCATTAAAGCGGATTGGCTTCATGCTGGCCTGCACATTACCGCTATGGGTTCCGATGCTGAACATAAACAGGAATTGGACTCTAATATTTTAAAAACTGCTGACATGTATGTTTGTGATGTGCAAAAACAATGTGCGGTTTTGGGAGAATTACGTGCGGCAATTGAAGAAGGTTTGTATTCCGAAAATGACAAAATGAACGAATTAGGGCAATTAACGACAGGAAGAAAACCAGGAAGACAAGATGATCAAGCAATTACAGTTGTTGACCTTACGGGAACAGGGGCACAAGACACAAGAATTGCGCTTTACGCATATAAAAAATTAACAGAAAAAAGTGAGTGATTTATATGGATATTGTGCAAGGAGCTGAATCTTTATTTGATAAATTAGTCAGTTGGAGACGACATTTACACAAAAACCCAGAGTTAAGTTTCGAAGAATTTAATACAGCAAATTTTATTATCGAAGAATTAGAGAAACTTGAACATATTACAGTCGATTCTTATATCGGTGGTTATGGAATTATTGCCACTTTAACATCTGGTGAAGGTCCAACGATTGCGATTAGGGCAGATATGGATGCATTACCTATTTTGGAGGAAAACACACATGACTTCGTATCCCAAAATGAAGGGGTCATGCATGCCTGTGGACATGATGCCCATATTGCGATGGCACTAGGTGCTGTACACATATTGCACCAACAGTTTATTGAAGGTAAATTAAAAGGAACAGTTAAATTTATTTTTCAACCTGCCGAGGAAACAACAGATGAAAATGGGCTTTCTGGAGCGCCACGAATGATCCAAGCAGGGGCTCTCGATGACATTGATGCTATTGTTGCATTACATGTTTGTCCATGGCAACCTGTCGGTACCGTACAAATGAATAACGGTTTTAGCATGGCAAATGTTGATGTATTTGAAGGAACGATACGTGGAACAGGTGGGCATGGGGGTTATCCTCATTTAAGTACAGATCCGATGTGGATGCTTGGTAACTTTTTGCAAAATTTTTATGGGATGGTAAGTAGAAGAGTTTCTCCATTAGAAATTGTTGCGGCTAGTGTTGGGAAAATTGAAGCTGGATCGGCGAGTAATATTATCCCTTCTGAAGTATATATTGAGGGGACATTAAGGACTTATTCGCCTGAAACACGGGAACAGTTAGGGAAAGAGGTTGAAAATGTCTTTAAAATAGTTGAATCATTTGGGGGTTCTTATGATTTATATATTGAAAAAGGTGAACCAGCACTAAATAACAATATGGAAATCAATGTCTTAATTGATCAGGCAATTCACGAAATATATCCTGATATCCATGTACATTGGGAACCATTTGGTTTAGGTGGAGAAGACTTTGGTTATATGACAGAACAGATCCCAGGAGCAATGTTTTTTTTAGGCTGTCAAACAGAGGATAATGTTGAGAGAGATTTGCATACTCCTATATTTGATATAGATGAACGATGTTTACCGATTGGTACTGCCATTTTTGTTGCAACAGTAAATCAGTTCTTTCAACGGGAAAAGGATTATACTGAACCGACAAAAAGAAGTTCGTATTTGGAGGGAGCGTGATATGATGACGACACAATTAGAACGAATGAAAATGCTCATCGGTGGTAAGTGGATTGCAAAAGACAGTGTTATTAAGGTATATGATCCTCAAGATGATTCAATCATAACAACAGTGCCAAGGGCGACGAAAGAAGATATGTTGTTTACAATTGATCAGGCAAAAGAGGGGGCTAAAATAGCAGCAAATATGCCGACACATGAACGGCTTGCTATTTTGAACAAGGCAGCAGATTATGTGCAGGAACATCATGAGAAATTTTCCCAAACAATTGCCTCTGAGGGTAGTAAAACCATTACAGAGTCAAGAGGCGAAGTGACTAGGTGTATTGAAACATTACGTATTTCTGCTGAGGAATCTAGGCGAATCAATGGGGAAACAATATCATTTGATCAAATGCCTGGAAGTGAAAATCGTGTAGGATATTTTTATCGTTTCCCTATCGGGATTGTCGCAGCCATTACACCGTTTAATGACCCATTAAATTTAGTAGCACATAAGGTTGGTCCAGCTATAGCTTCGGGAAATGCAATCATTGTGAAACCTGCGACCATGACACCAATTAGTGCTATCTTATTAGCTGAAGCATTTGAGGCAGCGGGGCTACCACCAAAAATATTATCAGTAATTACTGGTAGTGGTGGTGAAATAGGAGATACATTGGTAACACATCCAGCAATTCGCATGGTTTCATTTACTGGTGGCCTTGAAACTGGGGAGTCAATTGCTAAAAAAGCAGGTTTGAAAAAATTATCGATGGAGTTAGGCTCCAATTCACCGGTCATCGTTCTTGAGGATGCGGATATAAATGAAGCAGTAAATGCTAACGTGTCTGGGGCATTTTGGACGGCAGGTCAAAATTGTTTAGGAGTACAACGGATATTTATTAATGAATCAATTTACCAACAGTTTGTCGATAAATTTGTAGCTAAAACAGAACAATATGTGGTTGGTAATAAGAAAAATGACGGAACCAATATGGGGCCTCTCATTGATGAAAAAGAGGCAAAACGTATCGAAAATTGGGTAAACGAAGCGGTAAACGAAGGGGCAAAAATATTAGCCGGCGGTAAACGAAATGGTGCATTTTATGAGCCAACAGTATTAGTTAATGTATCTATCGATGCAAAAATTGCTAAAGAGGAAATATTTGGCCCGGTCGTTTCATTATTTTCAGTAAAAACTCTTGACGAAGCGATTGAAAAAGCGAATAATGTAAATTATGGTTTACAAGCAGGGATTTTTACAAAAAATATTGATCAAGCCTTTACAGCCATTCAACAACTAGAGGTCGGTGGTATACTCGTTAATGATAGTAGTGATTATCGAATAGATGGGATGCCATTTGGTGGTGTGAAAGGTTCGGGACTTGGTCGCGAAGGTGTTAAATATACGATTCAAGAAATGACAGAGCCGAAATTAGTACAATTTAAATTATAAATAGGTTTTTAAAATTAGGAGGAAACAACATGTCAAAAGTAATGAAAGATACTAAACTACAACAAGAATTAGCAGAGTTGGATAAAAAGCATTTTATTCATCCAACTTCAAATTTAAAGCAACAACAAGAAGATGGCCCTGCCTTTATTTTTACAGAGGGTGACGGTATTTATTTGAAAGATATCGAAGGAAGAAAGCTTATTGATAGTTTATCATCACTTTGGAATGTAAATATTGGTCATGGCCGTGAAGAATTAGGAGAAGTTGCCAAAGAGCAAATGGGTAAATTAGCATTTACATCAGCATTTAGTAACTGGAGTCATGAGCCTGTCATCCGTTTAGCAGAGGAACTTGCTAACTGGACACCAGGCGATTTAAATGTAACGTTCTTTACTTCAGGGGGATCTGAAGCCAATGATACAGCCTTTAAAACAGTTCGTCATTATTGGAAAGTTAATGGCAAACCAGGTAAGAAAAAAATTATTTCCCGTAAAAAGTCTTATCACGGTGTAGCTATGGGAGCGACAAGTGCTACAGGAATTCCAGAATTTCATACTTTTACAGAATCAATCGCACCAGACTTCCATTATGTGGATAGTACCGTTGAATCTTTGAAGGAAATGATTGAGAAGGAAGGTGCTGACTCAATTGCCGCCTTTATTTCTGAGCCAGTTCAAGGGTCTGGAGGAGTTAACTTACCACCAAACGGCTATTTTGAACAAGTAAGAAAAGTATGTGATGAAAATGATATTTTATTTATTTCTGATGAGGTAATTTGTGGCTTCGGTCGTACAGGTACTAACTTCGGAATGGAAAACTTCGGTGTTACTCCTGATATAATTACGATGGCAAAGGGCATTACAAGTGGTTATGCTCCTTTAGGAGGAATGATTATTTCAGAAAGACTTCATAAAGAAATTATCGATAAAACAGACGGTATCTTTTGGCATGGATATACGTATAGTGGGCACCCAACAGCAGCAGCGATTGCGTTACGTGCATTGGAAATCGTTAAGGAAGAAAATTTAATCGAAAATGTACGTGAAGTAGGAAAATATATGGTAGAACGTTTTGAGTGGATTAAAGCGCAAAACGACATCGTTGATACTGTTGAAGGTATCGGGTTATTAGGGGCTATTCGCCTGAGAAGGGAATCAGCGGATGTTGACCCAATTGGACCAAAGGTAGTTCAAGAAGCATTAAAAAGAGGTGCTATTTGTCGCTCCGTTGTCTATGGAGGTCAAGATACACTAGCGTTTGCCCCACCATTTATTATTACAAAAGAACAAATTGATGATTTGACAGATATAATTAACGAGTCAATTAAAGCTGCAACAAAATCATAAAAAATAGAAAAATGATATAGTTTTTATGGGGATAGTGCCATATGTTGGTACTATCCTCCCATTTTGGCGGAAACTTTTAGCCAAATTGTCTATTTCATCGAAATTAAATTCTTACAATTTGAGGATTGATAACGGGAATAAGCTTTTTTATAATTAAGGTAAGATGCAACAATTGTGCATAAATATGAATAAATTTTCTGATTATTCAGAATAACACTAGGGGGAATGACAGTTGTCCATAATTACTACTGACGAATTTCGTCAACGCTTACAAAAAACAAAAGAAAGTATGACCAAAAAGGGTATTGACGTTTTACTCGTTACAGATCCAGCAAATATGAATTATTTAAGTGGTTATGATGCTTGGGCATTTTATGTACATCAATTATTAATTGTTGCAATAGATGAAGATGAACCAATTTGGATAGGGAGAATCATCGATGAAACGGCGGCACATTATACTACCTATTTAAAACACGAAAATGTGATTCCATATCCTGATGACCACGTTCATTCCACAACAAAACATCCGATGGATGTCGTTGCAAAGGTGCTAGAAGAAAGAAATTTAGCTAATAAAGTGATTGCCGCTGAATTTGATGCTTATTATTTCACAGCTAAAAATTATTTGCAGTTAACGAATAAACTTCCTAATGCTCGTTTTGTTGATGGAACAAATATTGTTAATTGGGTAAGAATTATCAAATCAGATAAAGAAATTTCTTTGGTTAGGAAAGCTGCAGAAATTGCCTCTTTAGCCATGAAAAAAGGGATCGAAAGTATTGAGCAAGGGGTTAGACAATGTGATGCTGTAGCTAATATTGTTCACAAACAAATTAGTGGAACAGAAGAATTTGGTGGAGACTATACGTCAATCGTTCCCCTATTACCGACCGGAGATAAAACAGATGCATGCCACTTAACCTGGTCTGATGCCCCGTTTGAAAAAGGTCCAGTGATTATTGAGTTAGCTGGTGCATATCACCGATATCATTCTCCATTAGCACGTACGTTAGTGTTAGGAGAGCCGACGAAGGAAATGGAAGCTGTTGCCTTTGCTGCAGTGGAAGGCATAAATAAAGCAATTGATATGATTAAGCCGGGTGTTACTTGTGAGGAAATAGAAGCGACATGGAGAAATTCTATCAAAAGTCGTGGATTTGAAAAGGAATCTCGGATTGGTTATTCTACAGGGTTAAATTATCCACCAGACTGGGGCGAGCATACAGCAAGTTTACGTCCAGGGGATAAAACAGTATTGCAACCAAATATGGTCTTTCATATGATTCCTGGAATCTGGTTAGATTCATATGGTGTTGAAATAAGTGAAACTTTTATTGTCACCGAAACTGGCTGTGAAGTTTTATCTGATGTTGAGAGAAAGTTATTTATTAAATAAAAAGCCCTGTTAAAGTTCAGTGTTGTTTTTATGAAAAAAGTATGGGCTTCCAGTTATTATTGGAGGCCCATTTGGTTATATAGGTTTCTTTATGCAACAATCTTGTCCGATTACTTAATAAAATATCTGCATAAATAACACGTGTATAAATATATCTGCTGACATATGTGCAATGATTGCATATTCTAATCCTTTTCTCCAGTACAGGTAACCAAACCATAGACCCAATAATCCATTTAACACCAAGGTTCGTGTAACAATAATGGTAGATAGTTCCCCAAAAATTTGAATAGCCGCTGGCAAGTGTCCTAACCCAAACAAAACTGCTGTAAGAAAAATTGCTATGTAATAAAAACTGTCAGGAATCTCTTCTTTTTCTTTTTTAGTGATACGTGCTAATAACCACACTATTAATGTCATTCCAAATAATCGAACCATTAATTCTTCCGTTATACCTCCATAAAACATTGCGAGTAAACCATGCCACCAAATGGTGATTTGTTCTTTGGGTATTTCTATAACAGAAGAAAACACAAATAAGTCTAACAGGACGGTGATTAAAGAAAAAATAAATGTAATGGAGATACCAATTATCAGCCACTTTTTTGAAAAGCTTTGTAATTTCCTTTCGTAAACAAAACCCTCCAGTTTAGGGGTGCCTAAACCTGTTCTCCTTTGTAGACGTACACCTATTAATACTAATAAAAACAAAAGGACAATCTGAAATATTGAGTTTACAGTTAGTGAAACTGGTATCGCTTCTGAATTAGTTTGATAAAACTCCGTGTTCATTAAGGTTGTAATCTCATATGGAATGATTGCAACAATGCCTATTGCACCTAATAAAGTAAGAAATAATACAAGTTTAATTCGCCATTTTTTCTGCATCAATGAAACTCCTTTGTTTTTTAATCAAACTTTAATTAAAACTATTCCAATTAATAATACAAAATAAACTTGAATAGGTTTTAAAATCCCCCAACTAACCATTCGACAATCTGGCCCGTGTGCCGTATAAAACATTATATTTCATACTGTGAATTTACTAAACTTTAGTGTATCATACGTTTCTATGTTTTGTATAAGATTTCCTAGAATAATCAAGTCCTTAATAGTGACTTTGCTGTTTTAATGGTGGATAACCTCAAGGATTTGAAACTAGGCAAGATAATTATCAAGATATGGTCGCCACGCCGTTAAACCGTTGTATCCAACACTTTAGCCTTCTGTGATAACTGTTAACGTTCTGAATATGATAAAGACCTTTTGTCGAATCTTCCGTCTGATTTGAATTGATATTTCCATACCTTTTTCACCAGCATAGACTCCAAAAGCTCGCCAGGCATCAGTACATAATACATTTTCTTTTGATAATTTGTTCCCAATTGCCTTATCCAATTGTTTCTTAGTTAACCTGCCCATACCTGAAGTACAAGAAAAAGTTAATTTATCACGGTCTCCCGCAACCAAAACACATACTTGTTCTTTAATTTTACCTCGTTTCTTTGCAGCAAAGAGAATAGCCTTCTATCATATACTCTATAAATTTAATCCATTTATCTAGATAGCGAGTTCGGTACATAGCGGTATTAGTTAAGTCTGTAAACGTCTACAAAACTTGTAGAGATAACGTTATTTTACAACTTCTTCGCCATCAACTAAGGTTGTATATTTTCCAAATCGAATAATATGTACTGATTCACAGTCAGGACATTGATTTCATGTTTTGTTTTTCCGTTCAGAAATCTCTTCTAGTACAGTCCCTGTTACAGATAAAGAAGTAAGCCCATCAATAAGAAATTCTATTAACCGATGCTTTTCACCTAGACTTAGCCTTCTAATAGCTGTTATAATTTCAGGAACCTTCATATCCTTAACCAACTCCGTTATTTATACCACCTTACCCCTTGCTGTAGATCGTATGTTCTATAAAAGCATTTATCAACAACAAACTTTAACAGAGCCAAATAAAAAGATAAATAATAATAGAACCAAAGGAAGGCTTGCATTCATGTTAAAATGAGTGCAAGTTTTTTAAATATTGATAGGGGAATCTAGGGGTTCTATTAATAAAGGGGTATTCATTCCGCTAGAATACTATGTTCACTATTTTTTACTATTTGATTTGCATTCTATCTACAGTATTCAATTAAATTAATGGGCGATGTTTTTTCAATGATAATTCAAATTCTTTTTAACAAAGAAAGATACTATATGGCTTTTTTTGTCCTAAAATATGATATTTAACTTCAGTTCATATGCTACAATTCCAGTATGCATGACAACATCATTAGAAATTCCTTTTATAACATATCCCTTACAGATAAAAAAATTATACATGATTTTTAAAGAAATCAAGTCGTTTTTTTAAATATTTCTTAAATTAAAACTGATAACATTGAAATAGGTGCAAATTACGACTTTGTTACAGCTCCCACCACGACGTTTGTTAGTTAGAAAGAACAAGATTTCGGGACCAGAAAATCATGTGGCTTAAAATTTGGATAAATAACTATAATTTAAACATAGACTTAAATAATAGTAAAATCTATAGGTAGGTGGGTAAATTGATATTTGATAAAGAAAAAGGTAGAGCCCTCGGTCATCGCCCTGAAAACTATTGGTTTGATACGGATGAAGACCAAATAGAAGTTCGACCAATGTTACAAGAATCGTTAACAGTTGATATAGCAATCATGGGAGCAGGTTTTACTGGATTATGGACTGCATATTATTTATTACGTCAAAATCCATCCCTTCATATTGCTATTCTAGAAAAGAATGTTGTAGGATTTGGTGCTTCTGGAAGAAATGGGGGCGCCTGTATGCCTGTTTTTCCTGTCAGTCCGGCTGTAACGATAGAGCGATACGGGAAAGAAACTGCTCAAAATCTACTAGCGTCAATGTTTGAGACAGTAACGGAAATAGAGCAGGTAATCAAGGAAGAAAATATAGATGCAGACTGGAAACGGGGTGGGTCCATACAAGTTGCGCTTGGTGAGTATGGTTTACCTAGTCTAGAAAATCAACTCAAAATATACCGAAGTCTTGGTTTTGAACATCATTTTCGGTGCCTAAATAAGGAGAAAGTCGATGAACGGGTTGCTATTAATGGCGTGAAGGCTGGCCTATTTACTAAATATTCAGCGGTGCTTCATCCGGGAAAGTTAGTTAGACAACTAGCAAAGGTACTTGAACAACGAGGGGTCAAAATCTACGAACAGACGGAGGTTTTGGACTACAAATTGGGAAATGCCAATAACCATCCAAGATTAATGACACGTAATGGGGTCGTCACAGCAAGGCATTCTTGTGTATTGGCAGGTGAAGCATATACTAGTAGATTTAACAATTTGCATCGAAACATACTTCCAACATATTCTTTAATCACGATAACAGAGCCTTTAAGCAAAGAACAATGGTCGACCATTGGCTGGGAACAGAGAGAGATTATTAATTCGACACGTCTTTCTGTAGATTACTTGCAGCGAACAAAAGACGGCAGGATTCTATTTGGAGGGCGAGGGCGGCCTTATCCGTTTGCGTCAAAAATTAAGGATTCCTATGATGTTCACCGAAAAACACATAACAGGTTGCAACAGAGGCTTATTCAATGGTTTCCCTCCCTTTCTGGAATAAAGTTTACACATTCCTGGGGTGGTCCATTAGGCATAACCCGTGACTGGACGCCAAATATCGTATATGACAAACAAACACGTATTGCGAGTGCATGGGGTTATGTTGGGGTAGGGGTATCAGTGGCAAATTTAGCCGGAAGGATATTATCTGACCTCATGACAGAAAAAACTAGTACAATCACTAATTTACCGATGACACAACATATTTCAAAAAGATGGGAAATTGAGCCATTTCGTTGGATTGGGGCACGCTATGTACAATATGGTCTTGAAAGATTGGATAAGAAAGCAGAGATGACTGATAATGCCCCTAAGGGAAGGACATTAGCTGAACGACTAAGTCACCATTAACCAAGACCAACAGAACATTTTTCATAATTAGAGATAAATGTGAAACGGTATGCAAAAGGAGGAGATGGTTTTCAAGTGTATGATGAATATGCCAACGACAGACCCAGCGAAATATTGATGAGTCCAAAAGGAAAAGCTGAAAATGTTCATGGGTCCAGAACAGCATCCACCCTAAATAAGTAATGAATCATTACTTTTTGGATAGCCATCTTATAACTTTAAATGATAATAAAATTAGCGCTGTCGAGAGACAACTTAAAATAATCGCAAAAGGGAGTGTTGAAACATGCATAGTAAGAAGTGCGGTTATGACACCAATCGTGTAGGATACTTTTAATCCTTGGTTCAAATTACCGGCAAATAAAATCATACTAATTAATGGTCCCCAAAAAACAGCAAAAAAGAGAAACACATTAAGGATAGATATATCTAACGCTGTTACTACGATTATGGGAATGGTTAAGAAATACAAAATTTCTAACTTTCCTTTAAATCCATATGTACCTAAAGAAGCCCCTACCTTTAAAAATAGATTTATTAAAATAAAAAGGGAGATAATCACAAATAATATTTTGCCGAAAGATCCCCCATATTCATAAATGATTAATAAACTAACATTATCGACAGAGTCTACCCATAAAACCGATGCTTTAGCTAAAAATGCTAAAGAACCTGCGGAAATGGGGATGATCATACAAATTAGAGATGAAATTAATAATGACTTGTTATTTAATTTAGAAACTCCATTTTTCATGTAATGGAAATAAAAAAGGTATTGATGTATTGTAACGATAATTGCCCAAACAATAAAGGAAGTCCAAACATGTTTAAGGTTAAATGTAAGCATATCTGCATCTAAATAATATAAACCAGAATAGACTGTGGGAATACCTACTTTTAAGTAAGAGACGGTTGGTATTAAAAATGAAATAATCAATCCCAGAACGACAATACTATTTGATATCCAATTTTTGGACCGATTTCCAATGTAGAAAATACTGACCAATAATACAGTAATAAGAATGTAAATAATTGAAAAATAACCTTTGTGTAAGCCAAGGATGATTTTCTTACTAACCAATAATATGATAATAAAAATCTCCGTTACAAATATTATATAGATAACTTTTCTTAGTTGAATATCCTTTACGAACGTTATAGGTCTTTTTGAAATAAAAAAGATGATTAAGAATGAAACAGCTGTTATAAATGCGAATACTAACAATCCCAACATACCAAATTCATAGGCTATCACCGAAGCTAATAAAAAGGTAATCGGATTAATCCAAGGCATTAATAATTTAATGATTTGTGTCCCTAATCCACCTTTCACCTAACATCTCTCCTGTATTCACTGGGGGAAAGACCAGTTACTTTTTTAAAACAGACAGCAAAATATGCTGAACTATTAAAACCTACCTTATCTGAGACAAAATCAATATTATAATTTTGTTTTAAAAGGGTTTGAGACTTGTAAATTCGCGTTGTTAATAATATTTCAGTAAATGTTTTTCCAGTTTCCCTTTTTAACAGTCTGTTAAGGTGGGACGAACTTACATGGACGGCATTAGCAACGTTTTCAAGTGTTAATTGTTTTGAATAGTTTTCACGAATATATAGGGTGGATTTTGTAGCAATTGTCGTATTCTTGTCAGACAAATCCTGTATTGCCTTTCCATAAGCTACTTTGACATCATACGAGCACCCAATACCATAAAGAAAGGAATCACCCAAAAGAACTTGAATGGATAATAGCTTCTCTTTTACCTGTTTTAAATTTTCCTTCTTTGTTACAAAAAGACTATAGCCATTAATCGGTTTAAAGATGGCTATATCATTGATATCCTTAAAATACGTAGGGAATTGTTGTTCCCAGTGCCGTTGAAAAGACTTTGTCGCAACAATAACTTCTGGTTTAAATCCAAATACTGCTATTAATTCTGTTGAGGAAACACTTTGTTCCTCAGCATAAATGACACTTTCCATTAGTGACTGTTTGATCATCTCTTTCATATGGATTTTTTTATCATATTGGAATTTTAGTCGTTTCAGTGTATCGGTTAATTCTAATATAGAAAAAGGCTTTAGCAAATAACAATGGGCTCCTAATTCCAATGCCTTTTTGGCATAAGTAAACTCCCCATAGGCTGAAACAATAGAAACAACAACATCTGACCATTTTCTATTGATGATTTCTAGTAATTCCAATCCACTTAATCCAGGCATACTAATATCTAACAAGATACTGTCGAAGGATTCCGACTGAAGCAATTTTAATGCTTCAAACCCATTTTCTGCTGTCTTAACAGCATCATAGCCTTGTTCATGTAGCATCTTTTTAATCGTGATTAATTCTATATACTCATCATCCACTACAAGAATTTTCATGTATATTCCCTCCCTTTCGTCATTTTATGAATTGATGACAGTAAATATTTTCTATGTTCGTTTAACAGTCAAGTGTTATTAATTAGAATGATAAAGGTCACCTTTTATAAAATAGGTATAGATTTATTAAATGAGCCTTTATGACTTTGACTCACTTAACAAATCATGGTAGTTATTTATCCTAATAATGCAGCTTGTTCCTGGTGATAGACTACTTATTTCTAAATTACCGTTAGATCCATAGAAGTGCTTAATTCTTTTATAAGTATTTTTAATCCCAATTCCAAATGTTTCAGTACTAATATTTTCATTCTTCCATGCATTAAATTCATTTACTATTTTCTCGGGTATGCCTAAACCATTATCCACTACTTTAATAACTAGTTGATTGTGATTTCTCTCGGTAACAATGTGAATCAATCCTCCGTTTATTTTTGGTTCAATACCGTGTTTACAGGCATTTTCAACAAATGGTTGGATGAGGAATTTGGGAATTTTAAAATAGCTTATTTCATCACTTTCATCGATTGACCAAGTAAGTCTATTACCGAATCTTAGATTTTGGATATTAAGAAACATTTTAATATAAAAAACTTCTTCCTTTATCGTTACTAACTCCTCCGATTCCCTTGTGGAATAACGCAACAATAAGGATATAGAGTAAATTGCATTTTCCGCCTTTTTATTTTTTTCTAGCCTGATTAAAGATGTTATGATGTTAAGTGCATTAAATAAAAAATGGGGTTGAATTTGGGAGGCCACATTCTCAAGTTGCGCCTCCTTAAGCAATTTCTCTAATTCTGTTTTTCTTTTATCCGCAATTAAATATTCATATTCTTTTTCAATAACAAGAAGTAGGACTAGAGTTGTAAGACAAACAACTCCGCCCACTAAGCCTATAATTATAGTAATGGTAAACAGTGATTCAGTCATTATCATAATGATCACCTTGTAAGCGCTCTTTTTTATTTTATAGTATATCATATCCCGAATATAAAAATCGCAGTTAATTATTGCAATCTTTTTGTATATGTCCTTATAAAGAACACAGAAAACAATATTTTTTATTCACATAATTTCGTTAAACATCCCATTCCTTTGCCTATCTTGGACTTATATGACAGTATATTTTCATCATGTTTTTCCTAACTAACTTTCGCTTTGGAAACCCATTTTTGAGCGAAAATTAAAGAAAAAAGGCTATTTTTTTAAAATAAATAGAGACGTTAAAATGTTAGTGTTAAAATGATTAGTTTTAACAACATTATAAAAAACGAAAACGCAAGTGTTTTTCGTGATGTAAGAATCGTGTGTGAGTAAAGTCCACTTAGATATACCAATGGTTTATAAAAAAATGATAGGGAGGCGTTAGTTTTGAATGTTCAAGAAATTATAAATAAGGTTCCGAACTATGAATCATTTTTCACAGTTGATGAGATGAATGAAAGTACATTTGAATTAGCAAAAAAGTTTCCTGAAACTGTAAGTGTATTTGAAGTTGGGAAATCTCGTAACCAAGAACCAATCCAATGTATTAAAATAGGTAATGGTTCTAAAAATGCATTATTATTTGCTTGTCCCCATCCTAGTGAACCAATTGGGGTTATGACGTTGGAGTTTTTCACCCAGGAATTAGCTAAAAACAAAAAACTCCGTGAAGACTTAGATTTTACATGGTATTTAATTAAATGTATTGATCCAGATGGCGCGCGTCTCGGTGAAAAGTGGTATAAAGGACCGTATAATCTTTATAATTATATTAAAAACTATTACAGACCAGCAGATTATGAACAAGTGGAGTTTACATTTCCTTTTAACTATAAAGAAATTGATTTTGATAAACCAATGCCAGAAACTCAAGTTTTAATGAACATCATCGATGATATTAAGCCAGAATTTATGTATTCATTACACAACACGGATTTTAGTGGGGCCTTTTGGTATATGAGCCATGATATACCGGAACTATATGATAGCTTGTATGAAGCAGCTAAAAAACAGGGTATGCCTTTAGCTCTAGGTGAACCAGAGGCTCCATTTGTAAAAGAATTTGCCCCGGCAGTGTATAAAATGCCTTTTGCTAGGGAGATTTATGACTTTATGGAAAAACATACTGGTAGTACACCAAAATATGAGGCTGGTACAACAAGTGCCGACTATGCACTAACAAAGGCTAATTGTGTGACATTAGTGACGGAATTACCACATTTTTTTGATAAACGAATTGCAGATATGGGTAAAGGGGATATGACGCGAAAGGAAGTGCTGTTAAAAAACATCGAAGAGTCGATTGTATATTATAATATGATCGAGGACCTCTTGAGAGAAATAAGATCCTATATTAGTAAAAGCAATCCCTTTGTTAAACTGGTAAATCAAATGTTAGAGGCTAAAGATGATGATAACGAGGCTAAGAAAGATTGGATTCGAAATAACAAGGAATTTGAGGAGTTAGCAACAGTATCCCAAATATTTGATAATAAATTATTGCCTGTATTTCATTATGGTTTATTTTTAAGTTTAACAGTACGTACTTGTGAATTTGAATTAGAAAGGCTTGATCATGACAATCATCAAGATAAATCAGCTATCAATAAGATTAGAGAGATTCATAGACAGGGTAGCGAAAAACTAATAATACTTTGTCAAGAAATGGAGAATACATTTGACTACTCTGTCATACCAGTTCAGAAACTTGTAAAGATCCAAATAGAAAGTGGACTTAAAGTGGCTTATCATATTACTAACAATAAAATTTTAGCCTAGATTTAAAAACTTTAGTGTAGGGGGAGAGTTAGTTTTGAACTTCCAAGATATTATTGATAAGGTCCCAAACTACGAAACTTTTTTAACAGTTGATGAATTGGACGAAAGTACGTTTAAATTAGCAAGGGAATATCCCGAAATTGTTCATGTATTTGAAGTAGGAAATTCTAGAAATGGACATCCTATTCAATGCATTAAAATAGGTAATGGTTCTAAAAATGCATTATCATTCGCTTGTCCCCATCCCAGTGAACCTATTGGTGCTATGTCTATGGAGTTTTTATCGAGAGAATTAGCTGAAAATAAGGCATTGCGTGATGGGCTAGACCTGACGTGGTATATAATTAAATGTATTGATCCAGATGGAACTCGTCTGGGTGAAAAAGGATATCAGGGACCGAATGATATCTATCATTTTGCTAAAAACTATTATCGGCCGGCAGATTATGAACAGGTAGAGTGGACATTTCCGATTAAATACAAACAACTTGACTTTGATAACCCGCTACCTGAAACACAAATTTTAATGGATATCATTGATGATATTAAGCCTGTGTTCATGTATTCACTGCACAACACGGAATTTAATGGGGCTTATTGGTATATAACACACGACATACCAGAATTATACGAGGGTCTATATGAATCGGCTAGAAAACAGGGGGTTCCTCTAGCACTAGGAGAGGCGGAAGCACCATTTATTAAAGAATTTGCCCCTGCAGTGTTTAACATGCTTAAAGCCGAACAAATTTATGATTTCATGGAAAAGTATACCGGGAAAACACCTAATTATGAAGCGGGGACAACTAGTGCAGACTACGCTTTAACTAGGGCAAATTGTGTGACATTAATGACGGAGTTGCCATATTTCTTCGATCATCGTATTGGAGATATGAGTCAAGGTGATTTGACACGTAAGGAAATACTTTTAAAAAACATTGAAGAATCGAACGTTTACCATAATATGATTGCTACCTTATTAGATGAAATAAGCCCTTATATAAGTAGAGAAAACCCGTTTGTTAAATTAGTAAGCCAATTAATTAAAACAAAAGACGAGAATATAGATGCAAAACGGGATTGGATTTTAGAAAATAAGGAATTTGAAGAATTAGCAACTGTTTCTCAGATTTTTGATAATAATCTATTACCTCTATTTCATTCTAGCTTATATTTAGGTTTAACTGTTCGTACTTGTGAATTTGAGTTTGAGAAACTCAAAGGCGAAAACAGCAGAGATAAGTCAGTTATTCAGACGATAAGGAATACTTATAAAAAAGCTAATGAGGCATTAATAGAGCTTTGTAAGGAGATAGAGGATTCCTTTGATTATTCTGTCATACCAATTCAAAAACTGGTAAAAATCCAGATAGAAAGTGGACTAATTATAGCCAATCATATTACTAAAAATAACATATCAAATCATGGTTATTCTTAATTAAGGTAAACATGGGACTTATTTGAGAGTCATTAATGGTGATTTTTCGGTAGGTCCTTTTTATTTGGGAGTAAAAAAAATGATGGGTAAAAATTAAA